>CP054180.1:1286713-1930070 GCA_015709635.1 Gammaproteobacteria bacterium | reverse complement strand
GCACCATCAAAAGCAGGGTTATTAAGCATAGCGCGAAGCAGGAGCTGCTGAGCTTCTCCAGGTGTCGTTTCTTCTTTTCCAGTTTTTGGATCGAAAACACGATAACCATTGACCTGTAAGCTTCGTATGTAAGGCAGGTTGTGCTCTTCATCCGGATGGTAGCTGATTACATGAAGAATGACACCGACAAGAAAACCGCGTGCGGTATCAGAAAAATACGGTGTTCTGGAACCGCTTGGCGTGATGACCAATGCCTGGGCAATGCGCATGGCCCAGAGAACTGCAGCTTGGTCGCCATCACGTTCCATTGCTGTCTTAATGCAATCAATGGTATTAAAGCAGGCGCTGCTGGTTGCATTTGAAATACCGTATGGATCGAGTACATACCAAGTTCGCCAGTCATGTTCAAAAAGGGCGTTGGTGATTTGCGCCTTCGGGTCTATGACAAAAACGCTATTGCACCATGTGGAAAGTATCGTTATAAGCGCCGTTGTCTTACCAGCAGCGGTCATGGCATACATGAAAATGTGCCGTACAACTTCAATCCCAACAGGCTGAAGTAATCCAAATCCCCAAGCAAAGGCTCTGCCAAGCAGGATATGGCCGGGTTTATAAAGAAGCGTAAGCGTATTGAGTGCGTTGGAAAACCCGCCCGTAGCCCGATTTCCCATCTGAAAGGTACGCTCGATCCAGATTCGAATGTCATTCCAGATGATCATGAGTGACCGCCATGGAAGTCTGGGCCAAAGACGGTAATAATCCGGATGGTAGATACCAATCTTCCTGGAGAAAAGTATTAAAACCGTGCGAGTAGCAAATAACGCTACTAAACAAAATCCTACATAAGAAATTAAAATAGAAATGGCTTCTTCATTCGTTAGAAAGCCAATTGCATACAATATATATAGAGCATAAAGCTCGCTAAAACTCATCGGTAATGACCTCTACTGCTACCGAAACCAAAGGCTCTTTTTGTGATTTCAAAGCAAATTCTGAATGCCCATGACCAAATGACAGTTGCGATCATGCCTGACAGGACTGTATGCAGAGCCGGATCAAGCATTTCAATTTGATACTCGAATAGACTGAGCAGAAAATTCAGCGCAATTTGTCCAGGCTCTAAAAATATTTCAGCGTTATTCATTCTCTAGTTTCTCCGTAATGATTTGCGTGAATTCATTCTCTGGAAATTATAGGTTTCAGATAAAATCACCCTCCTCGTGACAACCTCGCATGAGTGCTTTCAGTGAGTTGTTCTTGAAGAAAAGGAGATAAAGAACGAATGAAAAGAGATACTTATACCCCTCGCCAGATTGCTTTATTACGCGCCGAAATTCTCGCTGTTTATAACAGAGCAAAAAGCGAACTTGGAGGTAACGTGTCCTGGAGCACTCTTGCTACATGGATTGAGGAGGCATATGAGAACCTGGCAGATGAGGAGCGCAATTCGATTGAGGCACCTTACAGAGATATAAAAACCATTGATTTCGGGGAACACGATAACTTTCGGAAATTTTGTGTAGGTGACCACAAAGAAATGAAGCCAGAGAGATTAATCGCTTTAGATATTTGGCTAACAGAAAAAGATAATCGTTGGTCGTTGTTAACTACTGAAAAACTATGGGGAGTTAATGATTATTCCAAAGTGGCGTCTTGTCTCGAAGGCTTTCTATTTGAAAATAACTCAGAATGTCCGGCTTTAAATTCTGATAATTTATATGGCGAATACACGGGGAGTTATTGTGGTTGTGAGATAAATCAGAAGCTTTCAGAAATCAGCCTAAAAATTGATAGCTCATCAAATCCTCATGTTGCGATTGCTACAGTTTTTACAAAAGGCAATCTGAAAGAAGGTAAGTTGATCGATAGAAAAAGCTATAAATTTACTCTTGAACGTGATGACAGTTTATCTGGATGGATTGTAATGTCACCAGAAGACAATTTGATTTGTTATCTGAAAGATATGAAAAGCGGTAGCAACCATATTTATTATCTTATCGCAATCAACGACACTGTTTTTGACGGAGCAAAAGCCAATTGCCTTCTTTTTTTGGATAGACAGATTCCTTCGGAAATTAATGAGAAAGTTATGTCATCAGATTTGCCCGATTATCTGGTTGATTGGGCGAAGAAAAATGAGTGCAACCTGCTGAAATTCATTAGAAATAATTGATATTGTTGACTTGAGTATCGTGAATCTGTTAGAGGCTGGAAAGGATTTGAATACCAAAATATGGAATACACATGCTAAACAGATAATTGAAGGATCATCTGTTTCATTAGCAACCTTGGTTAAAAAAGGTGGCTCATATCTTATTGAGAGAAGACCTAGACGAGGCTTTATTTCAATGAATGAGCCCTTAGATAATTTTTCTCTATATATGAGGAATCTTGTCAGCGAACTGAAGAATGTACGGTACCAGAAGGGCGAAGAGATTCATAAAGCCATGAAAGATGTTCTTGACGAAACCATCGATTCACTGATCAGGCGGACAAGAGGTTTGGCTGAGAAATATGCTGCCGCTCAAGAGGAAAATGTATCGCCATTAGTACAAAGGGAACAGAAGCTTCTCGATTTGGGGCTCGCCTTTTTTGAAGCTGCTGGATATAACGATGTTCCCTTTGGGGAGGCATATATCGAAGCTGGCTTGCCAGTAAACTTCCAGCATCCTGTCAGTGGAAAAACAGCTTTGCATGAGACTTGTGCGCATGCTGTCCATCCTGATTTTGGCTATATGTTATTAGAAGCTGAAGACTGTGATTTTTTAATACGTGATAAGAGAGGCCGTCTGCCTTATCAAGACGCGTATATGTTTTGTCGCAGTGTTGATTTGGCTGATAAGATTAGGCAGAAAACACTTGAACAAGCAGCCGAGAGAAACGTCAAGGTAAGTTTTGATTTTGAGGTGTGAGATCATCGGGACAGATTATCTCAGGATTGATTTATTACTCTTGCAAGACAAAAAATTGGAATTTAAAAATATATCAAGATACAGATACTTAACAGCTGGCATTTTTCATCTTACTCATTTCGTCGATGAATTCCACGCAGCTTAGCCGAAGACCATTATATAAATATCGTGCTTCTTTATCAGCAGCCTTATTAAATTGCTCGTAAAGACTCTGAGTTCTCTGGGGTACAGAAGGGTGTGTGTCCCCAGAGGTAGAAATGATTCCAACTGCTTCAAGTGCTTGCAAATAGATCATTGCAATTACCGGAGCGCCCAGCATATTTGGTGGGATTTTCAAAAATTCCAGCTGTTCAAACTGATGACTTACACGTTTTAAATATTGAAATCCTTGAGTGTCTGCATCGAGCTCCTGCTGCTTATGCGAAGCTTCATAAATATGTCCAAGATTATGATGAGCCAGTTCGTGGCAAAGTATAAAGCCAAACATGCACATTGTTAGTAAATTGGCAATCGGCAGAATTTCAACGTACTTCACTATGAATGGCTTCATTTTTTCACGTATTGTTTCATGTGACAGCGGATTTCTAAAAGTTTCTAAATTCTCCATAAAAATAATGGCATTCTGATGTGCTTCTTCTTCTGCTAAAACGTGAAAAGTTCTGATGCACGTTAGAATATTTGCGTCCAGGAAAAACATTGACCATTGTTGATCGATATTAATGAGAGGTATGTTTTTTTCTTGATCGGCAAAGGCTACAAAACTGCCTGAGGCAAAATTATCAAACCGGCAGTTGTGTGTTTCTTCAGGAAGAACCAGAGATATATCTTTGTAGTAGAGATCATATAATTTGTAAGCATTTTCTTTTGTTTGGTTTTTGTCAAAGGGGATGCCAAGAGCATTGGCCACTATTTCAGAAAAATCTAAAGAATCTTCTGTGGCGACATACTTTTTTTTATTTTTCACTATGTTATGGTAATTTAGGTAGAAATTATCCCGTTAATTTCTACTATCTTTAAGAAATAGTTATTATGGCAATGATTCTGCACCTTTACCTTCTGGTGATCACAGCACCTACACCACAATCGTATCGAAATACCGTATCGAAATGTTTATTTTATGCATAAAACAGCATAAATCTTGACGCGCATCTTTAATGCCGTCTTTCCGCGTCGTTTTTTAACGATATTTCTTAAAGAGCGCCTTGCTCGACTCAATATTTTAAGACTATAGAAAATATCATTCGCGGAGGACTTGATTTTTCCATCGAATAATGATACGTATCGTAGCACTAATCATTTTCTAGAGGGAATTTCGCAAGGGGGAATTTCGTTATGAGCGCGCCGAATGTAAAAGGGAGCTTTGCAAAACAGGCAGGTGTTGGCCTCCTTATGCTGACCATGGCAGCCATACCCTTCGCCGCCTCCAACGATGTACAGGCCCAGCAGCCCGTGCAGATCGCTCAATCCGTGCAGTTTGTCTCCAATCCCGCTCGCGGCGACAATTTTCTGAGCCGGGCAGGCGATTATTCTAAAGGACGCGAAGTGGTTAGTATCGCCATTACCGCCGGTGCCGATATTCCCAAGCATGTCACGCTCCAGCAGGTAGGAGAAAGAGCCCAGCAAGAGCTGAGAAAATTCGGCGTGAATGCAGAGTACTTCGTAGAAAAAAATCCGAAATCTGGCGCGGGAACTTCGATGATGTATTTTATCGATGGCGAACCCTGGTCTAACGCCATGAGCTATAGAGAAGGTGTCAATAAGGCAAAAAACGTCGCAACAGACGCCTTATTTACATTTTCGCACAATAAAACAAAAACTCTAGCAGCCACCCCTGGCCCTCAAGCCGCTCTACAGTATTAACTGAACGGTTTATTAGCATTGGGTTTTGGTTGAGAGCTATCGCCAGAAGCAAACATATCATCCAAATTCTGATCTCCCGAATTAGCTTCTCGAATAGAATTCGAGGAAGCATCTAAGAATGTATTTGCCAAACCATTATCTTTAGCCAAATCTTTTGCTTTATATGCAACTTGCTCGCTAACTTCGACCTTTTCTCCCGCCTTCACATCGGCAATCGCTTCCTGCGCTTGGGCTTCCAGAACGCTCCGTTTTTCCTCATGCGTCTCCAGCCACTCTTTATATTCAGGTGCTGAAAGCTCCGGCGCATCGATTTCACCTTTGTCAACGCGCCGCTTGATAGCCAAAGCGATCTGGTGCTTGCGCTCTTCTTCATCCTGGATCGCCAGCAGACGATCCGCTTCCTCTTTCTTGAGATAGCGCTTGGCCAGATCTTCCGCAAAGTTTTTGCCGTATTTCGCCGCCAGTCCTGCCTCGATCCCGCGCAGGCGATCCTGAATATCCTGAAGCATTCGCACGAACCGCAGGTTTTCATCCTGCTTGCGCCGCTCTTCTTTTTGCTTCTCGGCCATGACCCGCGCCGCATCGGCCGCCGGGCCAAGCTGAACGCTGGACTTTTCGAGAGTGCCGTCTTTCACGGCCAGCGCAAAATTATGACGCAGCCGGTCGCCTTGTCTGCTTCCCAGGGCAAAAACGGAAGAATCCGGGCTGGCCGTCTCCACCGCCTCCGGAACGATTTCGATCCCTTTAAGGGAATCCGCTTCCGGCCAGTGCGCCGTAAGGCTACCCTTGCGTGAAAGATCCTGCGATCCTGTTCCCGGCCCGAGAGCCATGACGTCTCCCCTCTTTAATCCCGTGGGCCGACCCCCTCCGCTGTGCGGAACGATGGTCGGCTTCGGCTTCAATCCCCTGTTTGGTCAGGTTGAATTATTTTGCTATGCGCTTTTATATTGTTATCGCGCACCAATCCTGATCCAGTTCGAGTGTAGGGGATTATCGTGAAGAAAAGGTAAATATGTAAATAGTTAAAATTTGAATAAAGCTTTATATAAATTAGGGGTAATTCAACGATTATGAAATTTATGGTAAGGCCAACAATTCCAATATCCCGAATTCATTTCGTCACTGGGTTTTTGGTGTCTCGTATATGCGCCATATTCTCCGCACAACTTATGTTACTTGCATGAGTCCAGCGATTGCGTGAATATTCTTTAGGGGAGTAGGATTTGAAATTGGCAGGTCATAGACATGGAATTGATTACAATATCTGATGAGCTGCGGCAGTATCTTCAGGAATTGAAAATCTCAAGCGGTGCTGGTGCTTCAGCCATGTTGCGTGGCGCAAATGACCGCCCAAAAGGTCTTGATGCCGCGATGGTCAATCGCTGGCTCAATGGCAAAACGAGAACGGCGCATCCTGATCATTGGAATTATGTGCTCAAGCGCTGGTCGGAGATGCCAAAATGGATCAAGATTATTCCTGAGCTCCGAAAAGAGCTTCAACTTGAACATGAACGAACGGGTATCGGCGCAATCGCTCTTCTCAATATTGCAGGATCACTGAATGGCGCAATCAAGCCCAGTGCAATCGATCATTGGTTGGCTGGTGTTCGTGACAAAGCGCCGAAGGAACATGTTCACTTTGTCTTGAACGCTTGGCGTGTGCTTCCCCCGATGGAATGGATCAAACTTACGCCGCAACATCTCTCCGATTTGGCCGATTTGCGCAATCGCTTGCACCTCAATCCCCGCATATTGATACGACACGCAAGTGACTACCCTGGTAATCTTAGTGAGAACAAAATTCATGACATTCTAGGTGGACGTTATAAACAAATTCGCAAAACTCATTTTGATTTTTTAATGGGTTTGTTATCGGGGTAGAAAGCTCCAGTCAATTTCTGTTGTCTCTAAGAATCGTGATTACGCCAATGGTTCGGTGCCTTCTCCCAGAATAGTGAGATAGGCTTTATACGCAAATAACCGGTCACGCTGGCGACCGGTTATTTCCTGTACGATTCTGGCTTTCTCCAGATGCTGGAGGGCTGTATTGATGGTCGGCATGGTAAGTCCCAGTGGAGTGACCAAATCCTTTGGAGCAATAACCGGTTTTTTTCGCATGTGGGCAAGTATCTTCAGAGACGATGGCGCAGCCTTGCCGAGAGCTGTTTCGACCCTGCGCTGGTCTGCATCGAACAGGTCAAGAATGCGCTTGGCAGTAGCCACGCCCTGATCGGCGGTTTCAATGACACCGCGCAGGAAAAAGCTCACCCATTCTTCCCAGTCACCGGTATCGCGGATGTATTGCAGCTGATCGTAATATTCATCCCGCCGAGTCTTGAACCAAAGCGAGAGATAAAGAATTGGCTCTTTCAGAACGCCATCGGCGCAGAGAAGCAACGTAATGAGCAAACGCCCGACACGGCCATTACCATCCAGAAATGGATGGATGGTTTCAAACTGCACATGGGCCAGCGCGGCGCGGATGAGAACCGGCAGACCGTCATCATCCGCATGAAAGAACTTTTCTAAAGCGCCGAGGCATTCTTCCAGCCGCTCCGGAGGAGGTGGAACAAACCGGGCTTTTGAGGGACGTGGGCCGCCGATCCAGTTTTGCGACCGGCGAAACTCACCTGGCATTTTGGTGGAACCGCGTCCTTTTGAAAGCAGGGTTTCATGAATTTCCCGGATCAGGCGCAAGGATAGTGGGAATCCGCCACGCATACGTTCCAGGCCATGATTCAGCGCTGCTATGTAATTGGAGACATCCTGAACATCCTCTTCATAAGGTGCGCCGGGAGCTGCTTCGCTTTCATGAATCAGAAGATCGGAAAAGCTCGATTGTGTCCCTTCAATCTGGGAAGACAACAGTGCTTCTTTCCGGACATACATGTAAATGAACAACCCAATATCCGGCAAAAAACCGGCCAGACCATCCAGACGACCAAGAGCGGAACTGGCGGAGGCCAGCAAATTGCCAAGCTGCCCCATATCCAGCGGTGGTTTGGGAGGCAGAGTGACCGGAACAAAGGCCTGATATTTTTCATCTGCTACCGAGCAAGATACAAGTTCACCTGTTTCTCTGACCTTCTTCATAGGTTGTTTCTATCTTTAATTAGCGAGCGGCGTTAATTAGATTTGATCGGCCATGTTTAATTAAACTCTTTCCTTAGTTAAACATCTTTCGCAGCCAAAAACAACTAATTAAAGATATGGCATTAAAATTAATTAGCCTATGCGAGTTTGGTTTGGCTCATTTGAAAGTCAATGCAATTGTCGAGACAGTTTAATAAATTCCAAATTTGCGGTGATGATTGCCGGTGTTAATTGGAAATTCTAACCAAGTAACTAGGATCAGTTTATATCGAGGGCAAAATTTACTATGCATGTGAGAACTAAAGGATGCCGTCATCCGGAATATGCTGTGAGATTCAAAAAGAGCGAAAGACAGAAACTAGTGCACGATACGTGTCTCAGGGAGGGCTTTAGGATGACCGCAAGATGTGCGTTGTACTACGAAATGTGCCATTTTTTCGTCCAACGCCATCTTGGCAAGGGAGACGCTGCCGCTCTCCCGTTGCATCCCTCTCGGGTGCGCTAGGCTTCAAATATTGCGATGCAAAATTCTCAGGCAAGCGCGTTAGTGGTGCATCTTCGGCATCAAGCCTTCATGCACCAGGAAACGTGTGGCCGTTCCATCTCCATTTAGGGGAGCCTCCAAGCTGCCCCCAAAACCCCCATGGTCAAAGGGAGACTTCGCTCTCCCCTTGAATCCCCATCGACCAAGGGGCATTTCATAGCCCCCTACCTGGCAGCCCGTATGACGTTATTCAAGCAGATATTTTTTCTCTACTTTATTGTCATTAATTATGACCGCTTTAGGAGTTGGTACGTTCTTAATTCCTATTGCACGTAATAGACCAGAATAGTGAGTAGCATCTGCTTGTTCGATAAAATTCAGAACATATTCAATTATTTTTGGTGTTTCCGAAAGATTGAACATATTGATAGAAGCCATGGCTTCCTCGCTTCCGTGCGAAACGCGGTTTAGAAGGCGATCAAGGATGCTGATCTTTTCAACAGGAACTTCTACTCCTAAAGGTTTGATGACGTTGTAAAGGTTAATAACAGAACCATGAGCTACATCGGGGAATTTGAACAGAATAAATGTTTCTAGTACACGACGCGCAACATTTGGCAAGAGCATCAGCTTTGCAAGCATATCGGGACTTGCGCTGTCAGTGAATGTCACCTGGTCGTGAGAATCGTAAAGTTGCTTGAACAGGAACAGGTACTCGGAGTCATATTTTCTTAGCGTGTTGTCTAGCTTATATGCTGTTGTTACTCTCTTTCCTTTTTCTCCAACTTCGCATTTCAACATGACTTCACATTTATACGGAAGGTCAGTAGACCATGTTTTCGGCTTTTCTAGCCTATTCATCCAGCCAAAAATCTCCCGAAAGAAATGATAGTTGTGCGTCAGTATGAAAACTTGGCTTGCTCTCTCAAGATGACAACGAATGAATGACCCCGCAGCGTATAGGGCGTTGGTATCAAGGCTGGATATAGGATCATCGACCACGATCACGCTATTCTCGATGTTGAATTCCTTTTCCTCCATTTTGGAAATGAAGTAGCTGAACGCAACCGCCGTTTTCTCACCTTCGCTCAGGTGCTTCGCTCTTTCGCCTTCACGTTCGATATAATAACCCTTTTCGTGAGTAACCAACTTGATGTCGCTTCGACCAAGGAATGAAGCCAGCAGTTCATTGATCCGGTCAACGGCAATGTTATGTTCGCGTAACTGCGCGTCCAGTATAGCCTCTCCCCCTTCTAGTTTTTCGATGAATTCCTTGAGGGGTGCGATTTTCTTGTCGATTTCATCCAACGTATCGAGCGAGGCCTTATAATTTGCATAGTGGGACGCGCTATAATGATTGACAATCTTATCCCGCGCTTCCTGTACCGCAGCCTGAAAGTTGTCGAATTTTTCATTATGACTGATGATCGTTTGGTTCAGCTTGTTGACTGCATCGGCAAATCCCTTTGCTTTTTCCTGCAAGGCTTCAAGGGCTGTCACAGCAACTATTTCGGTAAATTTACCCTTCTTATCCGTGAGTGCCATATTCATTCCTTTGCAGACCGCCACGAAAGCCGTGGCGGCATCCGTGACTACCTTGGCATCGGCTTCGTATTGCTGCCTTATGTCCTGATACACGCGGCTACTGTCAGTTGGCTTGACCGCTTCAATTTCATCAGTCAGAGTTTTGATGCTGTCCTGCTCCGCAGAGATGCAGTTCATGAGGTTATTGTAGGCATCGTTGAAATACTGATCTAGGAGCGCAAGCCTCTCATCTTCAATGTTGGACGCACAAAAAGCGCAGGTGTCCCTGCTCTTGTGCAATATAACGCCTTTCTCGACCCACTTGCGAAGTTCCGCATTGGCATCCAGTTCTTTAATCGCAGCCTTTGTAACACTGGTATCGCAAGTCTTCTTCACGGCAGCATGAATGGTATCTGCTATCTTTTTTGGACTAAAAGACAGAACATCTATGTGGTTCTTGTCGTTGTCACCGGTAGCCATATTTAACATGGTCTTGATCTCCGTTTCGTTCAGCACGAGCAAAGCCGTATCTGTCTCGTCCTCCTTAAACTTATCCAGTACCTTGCGAAGTTTCGCCTTGTCGAATTTGCGGTCACTAATGGCTTCACTGATAATCCGTGCACAGTCCGTCAATGCACCTTCTTTGGAATTCTCAGTAATTTTACGGAGGTTTTCCTGTACCTTGACCCTTTCATTTTTCTTCCCGAGAATCCTTCGTACTTTTTTAAGTCTTTCTAGCGCTTCGCCCTGTCCCTTACCGAGATGATAGACAGGTTGTGCCTCTGCTTCATCCGCATTGATGTTCTCGCGTACAAAGTCGGAATTGAAGGCGCGAATTTTGTCATGCCAACCGGAAAGATTTTTGCTGTCAACCATGCTGCCATCGAACAACTGCAACTGAAATGACGGGCTTGCACCGCTTTTTGTCAGTGCAGGATCAATTGCTCCTTTTTCTAGGCTACGTATTACGCGGGACAGTGTGGTCTTGCCAGAACCGTTCCAGCCATAAATGAGATTGTACCGTCCAAATGCTATATTCCCTTTAGGCCATCCGTTGAAAACGCCGCAATTTTTCAACTCTGAAATACACTTAATAAAAAACTCTGGCATTATTGTCCCCGCATTTTTCTCTAATTATGCTAACCTCACTCCAACCACGTCCATCAAGCGCCCATAGCTATCAATCACATCGTATTTAACTTTATCGGTCGCAATACGCTGATTGATTTTGTCAAAGAATTTACGGGCGCATTCGATTTTGGTTTTCTCTATCTCGCGCAGCTCCATTGAGGACATACTACCTTTGGTTTCTGCCACGAAATAAATGTACTTCACGCTACCTTCCTTGCAGGAAATTGCCCAGTCCGGGTTATAATCTCCCACAGGAGTAGGTATCAAGAATCCTCTGGGCAGCTTCGCATAGACGGTAACTTCGGCGCTGGTATCCAGCTCTTTTACAAAGTCACGCTCAATTTTTGAATCCGTAATCACATAGTCGTAAATGTGATTTTTAAGTTTGTCGGTGGCTTTGGTGAAGTCTTGCTTGCTCTGGCCAGCTGTAAAGATACTTACGTCATGGCTTCCCGCCACTTCGTCATAGTTCAGGCGCTCGATGATAATCGTGGCTTTTTGTTCCTTAATCAGGCGTGAGGCTTCCGCAATAAAATGTTCAGGGTTTTGCTTGAATTGGCCGAAGATAGCCGCCTCCATGCCTTTGAAAATCTCGGCAACGGTCTTACGCGTAAGCTGCACGTTTTCGGCAATTTTGCCCAGCAGGTCATATTTGACGGAGGAATGAATAGAGGCGTTATGCGCTTCCGTAACCGTGCTTTGCACTTGGAATCCTTCACCTGCTTTAAGCTGTCCGTCTGTAATCTGATCTCCCTGAATGCCTGTTTGAATGGTGTATTGCAGGGGAGAAACGCGCAGCTCCTTGTTGAGGGTCTTTATGCAGTTGGCAATCAGCTCCGCTGAATCGAATTCCACACGGTAAACCGCTTTGCGGTTGATCCTGCCCCAAAGCTCCTGAAATTCCTTTTTCTCGAAATTGGAATTCAGGGGGTTGGTTTTCGGTTTGCGGTCATCGCCAATCTGCGGCAGTTGGCTTGTGCTAAAGACGCTATCTATCAGCAGGAAGACTTGCTCAGCGTGAGGGGCAAGCTCTTCCGGCAATCCGGCCAGCTTTCCTTCTGCTTTCGCCGTGTGATAGGCGGCGGCAATCTGGTCTGCTTCATCCGTATAATCGTTTTTCAGCAGGTATTTGTATATCTGCTTTGCCATTGCTGGCATTACCTGCAACGTGCCTGTTTCGGTTTTAATGACTTTGCCCGTAAAATAAGCCTCATCCGCTTTGCGCGGACGAGCAGACAGGGCATCGCTAATTTCTTCCTGAAGGTTCGCCACGAAGTTTTTGTAGCTCTCGCTGGCAACCACGGTCAGGACATTGATCTCATGCACAGTGGCGGGATGATCCATCCGGTCGCCATTCTGATTGACGGACAGGCGCAAGCCACGGCCAACTTCTTGGCGGCGGGAAATGGTGTTGTCGCTGTGTTTCAGCATACACATGACAAAGACGTTCGGATTATCCCAGCCCTCGCGCAAAGCCGAATGCGAGAAGATAAACCGGACAGGCTCCGCAAAAGACAAAAGCCGTTCCTTGTTCTTCAAAATCAGGTCATACGCATCCACATCGTCTGAATCCAAGGCCTTTGCGCCCATTTCCGGGTCTTTCAGGCGCTTGGTTTTTTTATCAATCGAGAAATAGCCCTCATGGGTTCGCTTGGTGTCTATCCCCCTCAGATGCTGGCGATAGGCTTCATTGCCCTCAAGGTCAAGTGTGCCCAGATACTCCGCTTTTAGCGTTTCGTATTCTTCTTCAAAGATACGGGCATAATCGCCTTGCTCATCCGACTGGCTGTAATCGCGGTATTTCACCACCTCATCAATGAAGAACAGGGATAGCACCTTGATCCCTTGGGAAAACAGCTTTTGCTCTTTCTCCAAATGCGCCTTGATCGTTTCCCTGATCTGTATACGGCGGATTGTCGCCTCGGTCACATCGCCTGTGGCTTCACCAGCCGTAAGGACATGGCCATTGGTGAATTCCACTGTGTCTTGATTGGCATCAATCTGGGAGATAACGAAGCCCTGATACTGATCCAGCTTGTTGGACAGGTCATAAAGGTTCTGGCCTTTGGAAAGGCGCATAACCTTGCGCTTAATTTCTCCACCAGTCTGCTTGATTTCCATCTCAATCCGCGCCACGGGCGCTTGTTTGGAAATTTCGATAGATTCCAGATAAAGATAAGCGCTACTGCCCGCCAGTCCCTTCATGGAAATGCCGCGTACAGCAATTTTCTTTACCAGCTTTTGGTTATAGGCATCCAGCGCATCAAGGCGGTGGATTTTATTGTGCTGGGTTTTGTGCGTGGCTGAATAGCGGAAAATAGCCAGAGGCTTAAACTTTGGCAAAGCTTCCAACGTAGCCTTGCCCTCCATTTTCTGTGGTTCATCCAGAATAATGATCGGACGGTTGCTGCTAATCACGTCAATCGGGCGGCGGGATTGGAAGTCATCCAGTTCGTCATAGATGCGGCGGTTGTCCGCACCCTTTGCGGCAAAGGCCTGTATGTTTATCACCATGACGTTAATACCAGCGTCCGATGAAAAGCTTTCCAGATGGTGAAGCTGCTTGGAATTGTAGATAAAGAACCGCGCCTTCTTGCCGTAGCTTTCCGTGAAGTGATCTGCGGTTATTTCCAGCGATTTATAAACACCCTCGCGGATAGCAATGCTGGGAACCATGATAATGAATTTGTTCCAGCCATAGCGCTTGTTCAGCTCAAAGATGGTTTTGATATAGCAGTAGGTTTTCCCCGTTCCTGTTTCCATCTCAATATCAAGATGAATGCGCGAAGCGGCCAGAGCATCGCGCTTGTAGGTCACAGGAACGGCAATGCTTTCCTTTCTGCTGTTCAGAGCCGTAAAATCAGCAAGACCGAAAGAAAGCGGTAAATTCTGGCGCTTTTGCACCTCATGGATATTGGCCAGAATTTGGCTATCCGTCAGCATCAGATCGGCATTCTTAAAGCCTGTTTCATCCAGCTGGGCTTGTTTCTTTTTGCCAGGGTCTATGCGATAGGCCGTGCCAGTGCTATAGGGCTGGCCAGCGAAGCAGTCCCCCACCGACTCTACAGCATTGGTCTGGTAAGGCTGGACTTTGAATTTCAGTTTCATACGCCAGCCTCTTAAATTGATTTCATATCAGTGCCGGGGGACATCTGTTTAAAGATTTGTTCGGCATTGATCTTCACGGAATCAGATGCAAAGCCATTATCACGGAATACCACGCGCAGGGGCTTATCGACGGCGAGTTCCTTGACCAGTTCTTCGGTAATGCCGGTATCAAAGCAAGCGACAAGGGCATTGCCATCCGCGAAGAATACGGTTTTACCCTGCAAGGTTTTCTTGGCAATCGACAGGGTTAAATCCACGCCCCAGTCCAGCAGCACTTGGAAGAGCAAGTCTTCAGGGGTGCGATCTGGCCGGATATTGTCCACGGCGGCCAGCAGGTCTTCCTGCTTCACGCCATCCGGCGTGTAATACACCTCTGTCATATTAGATGTGTCTATTTTTAAGACGCGGAAACCAATATCTTTGTTCCAGCTTTCATGCGACTGTCCTTCCAGAATTTTCTTTCCAGCTCGGCGTAATCTTTCCTTAGAAATCTCTGCGATATTTTCAAAATCAGAAGTCTGCACAGTTCCACCCATTTTGCATGGTTCTGGCAGTTGAACCGAAATTGATTTTCTTCTTCCCCCATCTTCTGCATTTGCTTGCAGTACGGCAACAGCAGTGCTACAGGAGCCTGCGAAAAAATCCAAAACAACATCATCGGAATTAGCTAATGTGGCAATGCCAAGCATTCTTCGGATTAATTTTGTTGGTTTTGGCGTATCGAAAACAAACCGACCAAACAGTTCCTTTATTTCATTTCCACCTTCATCAGTAGTGCCTGAGGTTTTGTAATCCCACACATCAACAGGCACCATGCCATCAGTTTGTTCAGAAAGATAAAGTTTTAAGCGTGGATACTCAGCATTACCATCTGCTCCCCACCACAATCTTTTATTTTCAATATGTGACTTGTTTTCATCCTTGCTGAATTTCCAAGCATGAGTCGGATGATTGACTACTTTACCGCTAAAAGGATTAGTAATCCCATATACTAAATTAGGGCGAGCTTCTTTTGTTGCTGGATTCACATAGGAGGAAGTTGCCCATGGCCCTTTAGGATCATTATCTGGATTGCTATAGTTAGAGTCTGCTTTCTCTGTTCTCTTTTCTTTTATTACATCCAATGCTTTGGATTTTCTGAAAACAAGGATTGTGTCTTTAAGTGAGTAAAAGCGTTTTGCATTATTTGATCGTGTATATCGTTTTTCCCACGCGATTTGTGCGACAAAATTATCTTCTCCAAAAATTTCATCACAGCAACGCCGTAAATTTGCAACCTCGCCATCGTCTATGCTAATAAATATTAGTCCCAAATCAGATAATAGGTTTCTCGACAATTTTAGCCGAGAATACATCATTGAAAGCCAATCTGAATGGAATCTTCCATTTGCTTCTGTATTAGCAACAAGCCTATTGCCATCGTAATCTTTTTGATTGGATTTACGAAAAAATTCTTCTGTTTCTCCTGCAAAATCATCTTCATAAATGAAATCGTTACCTGTGTTATACGGCGGATCGATGTAGATCATCTTGACCTTACCGAGATAGGTTTCCTGAAGCAGTTTCAGGGCTTCGAGGTTATCGCCCTCGATGAAGAGGTTTTTGGTTGTATCAAAATCCACGCTCTCTTCACGTACAGGGCGCAATGTTTTAGCAATCGGCGCATTGGCGGTGAGTAAGGCTTCGCGCTTACCCGGCCAATTCAGGTGATAACGCTCTTGCGGCCCTTCCACAATGGAATCGCTCAGCTCTTGCTTGAGCTGGTCAAAATCCACAGCCAGTTTCAGCTTGCCGCTTTCATCCCGCGCTTCGGTCACACAATTCGGGAATAGCTCGCGGATACGATTGATGTGATCCTGCGTGAGGTCTGGCGTGTGCATCTTTAGTTTTTCCATTTTTTGCTACCTTACTCACTTATCCTGCCGCCGTGGTCATGCCCTCAATCTCCTGCTTTATAGCACGGATTTCGGCATTGATTTCGACTTTGCGGTTGAATTGCTTTTCATTGTTTAAACGTGCTTCTGACTTTTCCAGCTCCCGCTCTTTAGCGCGGATTTTCTCGATCCGTGCTATGCGTTCCGGCATGGTTTCTTTGCCTATGGCGGGGTATGGCATTAGGGTCGATAACAGGTTTTCGTAGAGAACGCCCAAATCCAGCACCACAGGTAGGCTCGAACGCTTGGCGTTATCCGCCAGCCAGCCTGTTTCAAAATAATCGCTTACCACCCATTTTGCGCTATCGGCCTCATTCGGGCGTTTGTAACAGGCAATCGCCTTGCACTTACCTTCATAATGCAGCTCAAAGATAATTGGAAACGAGATAGCCTTATCAATGCAGCGAAGGACATCTTCTTTCAGCTCTCCATTTTTTAAGGACACATGAAAGACCTGGATTTCCGGCACGGCCTTTGTGCTGGGCAGATTGATGGTTTCCGGCGCGAGTTTGTATTTCCAGACAATCTGATCCACCTGCCGCACGAATAGCTCCTTCAGCCCCGAAGTCGGGCTGGCGTGTTCGTAAATCTTGTTCTTGGGCAGGACGCGGCCAAAAGCGGCTTGGACAGGGTAATCAAACAGCATCAATTTTTGCTCTCCTGCACCACAAGGAAGGCAATCAGCTCAAAATCATCCAGCCCCGATATGGTGTTCATCAAGGCGGTGGTCTTGCCGCCGGAGAAGAGGCTATCAAGGTCTTTTTCCTCTTTCACGTCGATCATCGAGCGTATGGCTTTGCTGAGCAATTCGGATTGCGCGGCCATGTTGCGGCCATCGTCCGTATCTTCATTGAACAGGCGGCAAAGCGTGGTAATCGGCTCATGGTGGCCTTTGCAGCTTGTCCGCACCAGATCGAGAAGCTTTTTCGCCTCGGTATGGTTGGCTATAACTTCGCCATCCTTGGCGATATAAATCAGGTAATAGGGATGCAGACGGTTTTGCTGGTTGATATTCACGCCATCATTGCGGTTACGCAGGGCGAAGATAGCGCCCGGTTTCAGGCCTAATTCCGGCTGCGCGAGAACAACAGCGTGCATTCCCTTAGGCGCATCGTCCATATCGCCATGTTCCTTGACGTAGTTCAGCAAGTCCATGCGGAAATCATTCAGCCCAAGGTCAGTGATGGATACGCCTGTTTTGACATCTTCCAGCTCAATCACTTCATCCTGAAGGCGGCGCAGTTGTTCCTTGCGATAGGAAACTTCGCTGCTCTTGGCGGTCAGTACGTTGTCATCGCCCGTGGCGGTCACGTCCGCAATCATCATGCGGTTCTCGACGCGCTCTTTCAGGTTGATATATTCATCCAGCGTAATATCCGGCCAGTAGTTCACAAGCTGGATGGTGGAATTAGGGGAGCCGATACGATCCACGCGTCCGAAACGCTGGATAATCCGAACGGGGTTCCAGTGAATGTCATAGTTAATCAGGTAATCGCAATCCTGAAGGTTTTGGCCTTCGGAGATGCAATCCGTGCCAATCAGAATATCAATCTCGCCTTTTACTTCCAGCATCACCAAGGCCTTTTCCTTGGAGCGCGGCGAGAAGAGCGTCAGAATCGACTGGAAATCATAGCCTTTGCCAAGGGTGGATTTAGGCGTGTCTTTGCCCGTAACCTTGGCGGTATGCAGTTTCCGGTGTTCCAAAATGGTTTTGGAAAGGTTCTCATACAGATAGTTTGCCGTATCGGCATAGGCCGTAAAAATCAGGATTTTTTTGTTTCCTGTGTTAATCGGGTTATCAATCTTCCCGAAAACATGGCCTCGCAAGTGCTGCAACTTGGCATCATCTTCCGGCGTTATCTTGACCATTGAAGCCATGAGAGCCTCAATCAACGCCAAGTCTCCGCTGAGGTCATTCTTCCATAAATCCACGTCCATATCGCTCAAGCTGATCTGGACTTTACCGCCAACAGATTCACCAAAATCGGAGAAATCGTCTTCTTCAGCTTCAAGGTTTTCAAGGCCGTCGGTAAAATCGGATACTTGAATCGCTTGGCCGTTCTTCTGGAAGCGTTCAATCGTTTCAAGCGTATTGGTGATATTGGATTGCAAAGCGCCTAGCGTTAATCTGAAAGCCTCGACAGAGCTTTCAAGGCGCTTGAGCAGGTTGGTTGTCATCAGCGCTTGCAAGCTGCGTTCACGGTCAACCTGCCGGAAGCGGCTTCTCCCACCTTC
Organism: Gammaproteobacteria bacterium; assembly: GCA_015709635.1. NCBI lineage: Bacteria > Pseudomonadati > Pseudomonadota > Gammaproteobacteria > Gammaproteobacteria bacterium. The sequence goes on along the minus strand of CP054180.1, from coordinate 1,911,789 downwards.
AACTTCCGTATCGTACATCTCTTCGTACTTACGAATACGGCTGGGCAGGATATAGCTGACAGGCGCATAGACGGCCAATTTCAGCAGCGATAGCTGTCCAAAAATCTCGTTAAAACCCATGACATCGCCCCGGTGTGTCAGTGGGCAATGGAAAGATAATGGCTTTCTACGCTCAGGGAATTTTCCAATATCCTTTGTATCGTAGAATGTCTCGATATGCTTGCGTGAGCGAGCTATCGTAACGCTATCCAGCAATTCAAAGAAATCAAAGTCTAGGTTTTCAAGAATGGCGCGAGCAGTTCTTTCTTCAGGGGGAAGTCTTGTCCAGTTGTTAAATGCTGTCTGGGCCCTACGGAATATCTCTTCGATGCTACGTTTTGTTTTCAGCTTTTTATTCAGGTTTTCAGAGTCACCCTCATAAGCCAAGGCTAACTGATTTCTTAAATCGCTGAAACGATTATTGACGGGTGTAGCAGAAAGCATCAAAACTTTTGTTTTTACGCCCTCGCGTATGACCTTGTTCATAAGCTTTTGGTAACGGGTTTCCTTTTCCTTGAAAGCCTCGTTGTTACGGAAGTTATGAGATTCATCAATCACGACCAGATCGTAATTACCCCAGTTGATCCTATTCAGGGCAATGCCATAGGAATCTCCAGAGGTGCGGGATAAATCGGTATGACACAAAACGTCATAGCCGAAACGATCCTTAGCGAAGATATTAGTCTTAAGGTTTTTGTTATAGTTAAGCCAGTTATCAGCCAGCTTTTTCGGGCAGAGAACCAGCACAGACTTGTTTCTTAGCTCATAGTATTTAATCACGGCCAGCGCCGTAAAGGTTTTCCCAAGGCCAACGCTATCGGCAAGAATGCAGCCGTTATAGGTTTCCAGCTTATTGATGATGCCTACGGCAGCGTCACGCTGATAATTGAACAATTTTTGCCAGACAAGGCTATCCTGATAGCCTGTGCGATCATTGGGCAAAACATCTTCGTCTATCTCTGCCAAAAATTCATTGAAGATATTGTAGAGAATTTGGAAATAAATCCGCTCAGGTGAATTCTCCTGATAGACGGATTCAATATGTTCACAGATAGCCTCTGTGACATCCTCCAGCTTTGTCGGATCATTCCAGATTTGCTCAAAGAGCTGCAAATATCTGCCTGTATGGGTTTGGTCATCAAGGCGATTAACAAAATTGGATACCGCATCACCTTGCTGATACCCCAAATCAACGGCAGTAAAGCCATGCAGGGGGGCATAGGCTACATTATTTTCTTTACCCTCAATGCAGATAAACTGCTGCATCTGGGCTTTAAGCTTGTTGGACTTGAATATGGCCTTTTTACGAATCCATGCAGCGCATTCCCTAGCAATAGCTCTCTGGGTTAGCTTATTTCTGAGATGAATTTCAAAGTCTGATCCATAAAGCGCACTTTCGCGACTGGCCTTAGGGATAAAAAACTCTCTACGCTCTTTACGAATTTTGTCAGTGACTTCATTCGGGATGAAGGTCGGAGCTGTAAAAATAAATTCCAAGGATTCAATCTTAGAAAACTCGGACTTCAGGGCTTCATACGCATAAATGGAGAAGCAGGACGCAGCAATCTTTAGCTTTGCGTTTGAGTGAATGAATGCCTTAAGATCATCACCAAGCAAAGAGTTAATATTATCAATGATGTTCATAGTCCGAATTCTTCTTTTATTTTCTACTACGCCACCAGCATTTGGCCATACATCCACATCATCCTTCTTGAGTTTCCAAAGTCAGTGCGTGCGGTGAGCGGGCATATCATGTTTTCCACTCCACTTATATACGGTGTCTTGGTTAATACCAAGTCGTCGTAAATTACATTAATAAACAATCACATATAATATATTTTTGTCGCTTTCTCTAGCTCTTTATGGACGATTCTGTTTTGAGCCACGGCACTAGCCGGAGGAAAAACGAGGGAGATTATATGCTTGTAAGCACCAGATGTAATACGCATATCGTTTGTACCTTTAATCAATTTTACAGAAGATTGATATGAGACTGCTTCTTATAAAGCAGAACAAAAGGTTGATTATTCTAATTCTTGTTGAGGAAAGAGGATGTCAGCACCACACATGGTGCGCTTTAACAATAAAAATAGAAGGGATCTTGTCCCCTCAAAAGTCAAGAAAAATGACGGTTTCCGCCTGATCCACTGCGTGGGGCAGACCCTCCGCAATTTTTCTGGACTTTTTCACCACCGCCTTAGTCGCCCTAGTCGGCAGAGGTTCTGAGCGAGGCAAAGCGCTTCGCTTAGAACCTCAACACCGAATTTTAGGAGATAAGACTATGAACACCGAAATCAGAATTTATGTTGCAGATTTGGCCGCATACAATAATGGCAGGCTTCACGGCGTTTGGATTGATGCCTGTGACGAATTGGAAGAAATTCAAGAGCAAATTAATAAAATGCTTGCGAGCAGCCCCGAAGGGTTCGCGGAGGAATACGCAATTCATGACTATGAAGGGTTTGACGGTTATGCGTTGGGTGAATATGAAGGGATAGAAGCCGCGCACGAAATCGCCTGCTTTATAGATGAGTATCCAGATTTTGGCGGTGAATTATTAAACAACTTCGGCGGAGATTTAGGCGAAGCCAGAAAAGCTGCAGAAGAAAATTATTGCGGCTGTTATAAATCGCTGGCCGATTATGCCCAGGAATTGACAGAGGAAACAACGCAGATTCCTGAAAATCTTTCTTTCTATATCGATTATGAAAGAATGGGCCGCGATATGGAATTGAACGGCGATGTGTTCACCATAGAAGCAGGATATGAGGAAGTTCATATTTTCTGGAACCACTAAAGCAAATTATGCGCTGCTGGCCGAGACCGGCAGCGCTTTTTTCTTGGGGTGAAAAAAATCGCCGCCGCCGAAACCTTGCAGATTTCGGCGGCGATCACCTACCAGCTTTTGCCGGTAGGTACAAACGAGACCGACAGTTTGTCGGTTCAGCTTAAAGGAGTGTGCTGCGCACTTGGCACTCTCAGTTGTGAGAATCATTAGGGTTATCTCCCGCACAAAAATGATCTTTATATAGGTCGTTAGAATATCTTATGATCTATATATAGATCAATATTCTCTTGACTTAGAGCTCAATACCTATTATGGTGATTCACAGAATGATCATAAAGGCATTCTACGGTCTATATATGAACCAAATTAAAGCGATGCCAAAATCAATTACACGAACTTACTCACGTTATAGTCGTGAAGCGTCTCTCCTCCTGGGAGAGTTAATTAGCGTTGCGCGAAAAGAACGGAAGTTTACCGCTCAGGAGGTTGCAGATCGCGCTGGTATTTCGAGAGGATTGCTACAACGTATCGAGAAAGGCGATCTTAAATGCGAGATCGGAGCCGTATTCGAAGTGGCGATCATCGTCGGTGTAAAGCTGTTTGATGCCGATGAAACCACACTGACCAGGCATATCCGCCAAACAGAAGATAAGCTGTCGTTATTGCCGAAATCCGTGCGCAAAAAATCTAAGGTGGTGCATGATGATTTCTAGTCATGACAAAGAGGCTTATGTCTGGATATGGTTGCCGGATGAGACTGAACCTGTCGTTGCAGGCAGGCTGGAAGCTGATAACGGCAATATCCTATTCAACTACGGTAAGAGCTACCTGGAGCGTGCCCGTGACAAAAAACCAGCCATTGCAATTTACGAGCCGGAATTACCTTTAAAAGCAGGCGTATTGCCCCTACACGAAGGCTTGAGTATGCCAGGCTGTATTCGGGATGCAGCACCCGATGCGTGGGGACGGCGCGTCATTATCAACAAAAAACTGGGACGCAAAGGTGCAAGCACGGATACGGGTGAACTGGATGAATTGACCTATTTATTGGAATCTGGCTCTGATCGTATCGGTGCGCTCGATTTTCAGCGCTCGCCAACCGAATATATTCCACGCTCAGCAAACAATGTGAGCATGGAAGAGCTCATTGAATCTGTTGAACGGGTTGAAAAAGGCATTCCGCTTACATCTGAGTTGGATCAAGCGCTCTTCCATGGCAGCTCCATCGGCGGAGCACGTCCAAAGGCATTAATCCAGGATCAAGGCAAAAAATACGTCGCCAAATTTTCTTCTAGTGCTGACTTGTATAGTGTTGTCAAAGCTGAATTTGTTGCTATGCGGCTCGCTTCGCTCTCTGGCTTGAATGTTGCGCCTGTAAAGCTTATCAAGGCTGCAAATAAAGATGTGCTTTTGATAGAGCGCTTTGACCGCACAAAAAAAGATCAAGGCTGGTCGCGTAAAGCGATGGTTTCGGTACTGACACTGCTTGGCCTTGATGACATGATGGCGCGTTACGCAAGCTATGAAACCTTTGCAGAAATTATCCGTCATCGTTTTACTGATCCGAAAGCGACACTTGAGGAAGTGTTTTCGCGCCTCGTCTTTAATATTCTTTGTGGTAACACTGATGATCATGCGCGAAATCATGCCGCATTCTGGAATGGCAAAGAACTGACCCTTACACCGGCTTATGATATTTGTCCGCAAGGCCGCACTGGTAATGAAGCCTCACAGGCTATGCTCATATCCGGCAATAATAATCTTAGCCAGCTAAAATCCTGCCTTGAGACCGCTCATAACTTTCTGCTTTCCGAAGTGCAAGCACGCGCCATTTTTGAAAAGATGATTTCTGCAATCAAACGGCATTGGGATGGCGTGTGTGAAGAAGCTGAACTCAGCGAAGTTGACAAGAAACTGCTATGGGGCAGGCAATTTTTGAATTCTTTCTCAACAGAGTAATTTTCCAAACGAAGTCGCGGAAACCTAGGTGGTTTCAAGCGAACGTTCAAATGACCAATCATGCACCATCTCCTTCATCCGGCTGGATGGCGCTTTTTATCTCCTTCACCATGAAGAAGAGCGCGGATAGCGTGGCGAAGTTGTGCAGGATTCTATGAATTCACAGCTGACAAAAAATCAGCGCGTAATTTCTTTTTGAGGTTTGTGAAGAGCAGTTTTTCCAACTCGTGAATGTCTTCATGGCATTTGCCATGGACTGGGAAAATTTTCTTTATACATCCCTGATAGTATTCTGGATTTTCTGCTTTGCAGCGTCGGCAGTCTGGAACCAGTGGAAACTCGCTATCTTTGGCTGGTCTGTAAATGTCATCAGAATCTGAAGGCAGAAGGTTTCCGATGCACAGTCGCAGATAACAATGATGGTGCTTTTCAATTTTGGAAGATATGGCAGCGTTTTCGCCATTGAAGTGACGATCACAGGTCAGGCATTTTGATCCTCGTTTCATTATCTCTTCATGAAAAAATCGGTTCCTGAGCGCACCTTCAGCGAACAGCTTCCAGGGTATTTCAAATGCTTGAAAAATTAGTAGAACATGGCGTTTGCGCACTTTGGGAACAAGAAACAAAGGAATAAAATTTTTTCTTTTTGATTTTGGCTTTTTCACAATGCTTTCTCCATACTCAGTCAAAATTTTTTTAAAGTCTGAATGCTGGTCTAAATTTCAGGATCGTAATCGGTTGTTTCCTTATTTTTAATTGTGCGCTGTATTCTGATTTTTTCTTGTTCATAAAGCTTTCTGATTTCATCCTGGCGCTCAATATTTTTGTAATGTTTGTTCATGCCAGTGAAGAGGTCAGCACGCTCGGCAATCTGTTTCTGGCGTAAATCCTTGAATTGTGATTGGAGTTTCCTGCGTTCGGTAAGCTGCTTGGCGATCAGGGTTTCTTTTTCTTCTTTATCCCGCAGGGAAGATTTTTGAGTTTCTTTTTCGTTTTTGGCGCAGGTTCTCTGATATGTGCCGGTTAATTTATCCCATAGACCCTGGAATCCTTTTCGCAATCTGGCTGCACGTTCTTGTTCTTCAGCTTGCCAGCGATTTTCGTGCATCTGCTTTTGGTCTGTGCGGGTTTTGCGATGCTGCTGCGTCATTGTCTGCTTGGCGTGAAAAAGCGGCTGTAGCTCTTGCTTGTGCTTGAGGTTCAATTCATCGCTGTAGCCCTTGAATTGCTGAGTCAACCGACCGGAGATCGTGGTTTTAGCTTCTTCAACCGAAGGTAAATGCTGAGCATCGCCCAGTTTTTTTGTGAGGTCAGTTTTTTTGACCCCTATCTGGCGAGATAGTGAATAAACTTCGCCATAAAGGTCTACTGCGACATATCCGCGTTTATCGCCTTTTGCCAGGTAATAACCTTTATCTTGCAAGGCATGCTCAAAAGCTTTGCGACTATCGGAAATCAGCCAGCTTTCTTGTAAGGCAGCTTTGATGGTTTTGGGGTTCTGATTGGTGCGCAGGGCTTGCTGCCATTCTTGCCTTGTGTAGTTGAGTGGGTTTTTTTGATTTTTATCGATAAACCCTTTGGGCATATCCCAGTTGTTTTCAAGATAAAGCTGCTTGGAAACATCCATCAGCTTGTTTTTGTAATGGGACAAATGAACGGCTTTCATTTCGTCGGCGTTGATGCGTGACCAAACGCAATGAGCATGGCGTCTGCCTTCCTTCTCGTGAAAAACGACAACGCGAGGTTGATTATCCAGACCTAATTTATTTTCAATCCGGCCCAGCGCATCTTCAAATTTGTCGATGGGTACATTTTCGGCCTCAGGCGGGTTTAGACTCACTGAGAATAGGAATTTGGTACAGCGTGTCCCCCGACTCATGGCGTAGGCTTCGTGGAGAGCCCCCTCAACATCATCAGCCATGAAGCCACGAATTTCATGCAGCTCCACATGCTCATTTTCTTCTGTTTTGTTGAGGTGGGCGGCTAATTGCCGCGAACCACCTCGTTGTGATGCCTTCAAGATCATTTTAGTCAGCTTTCAAACCGAGTGCCTGTATCAATTGGCGTCGAATCCAGGTGACGGAATAGCAGGCCTCATGGAGTTGCTTTTCGGTATCGGGCGTGACAGGTAACGTTCCAGAATTTGCTGCTTTCGCTAGTTGATTAATATTATTGGGAATTCTGGACTGGCCCAACATCCCTAAAATTTGTGAAAGAACCTGTTCATCTTTAACCGGAAAACGCCCCTTGGTTCTACGAATCGGAGCGTTTTCGTCAAATATGCGTGAGCGTATGTATTCGGCCAGAGAAGTGCCCTGGGCCAGCTGATCTAATTTCTGCCGCTCCTCTTTGGTTAAGCGAATTGAGAACGGAGAGAGGGGTTTTCTCCCATTAAATTTATCCTTAATGCTTGCCATCTTACACACCATCTAAAAATGGCCGTCAGAACATAGTTAAAGCAAAACCTCCTACTTTCTGTAGGTTATATGGTAATATTTTGTTCTGAAAGGCCGATTGCGGAAAATAGCAGGTTAAGATGGTTGTGCACTCCCGCAACCATTTTGCCCTTGCAAAAGGAAATATTGTTACCAAGGGCAAGGTCAGAGCGAGCCCCCGCAACCAGTATCCTTGTTTAGAATGGCCGTTTCATGCAGCTTTTCGCTAAACTCAGCTTTAGGGTAAATATGTGTTTAGATTCCCATCCTCGTATTTCTAAAAGAAATCTTCTGAAGTGATTTCATCAGTGCAATAATCATCCTGTCAACCGTGGTTACAATGACTCGGTTCGGTCGTCATTTCAGTTGGGCGATTTATTATTACAAAAATGAAGAGCCCAGCAGGGTAAAATCTGTCATAGATAAATCAATGATCAGGTAGTTATGAATACTTTTCTTAAGATTAAGAATAAAAGATCAATTGTTGCAGTGGTGGCAGCCATTTTTTTGCTTAGTGGTTGCGGTGCGGTTAGAGAAAACAAAATCAGGCAGGAAGTTTTATCTGATGCCGCTTTGCCGGAAGAGATACGCAGAGCAATCGATCAGAAAGAACTTACGGTTGGTATGACAAAAGAACAAGTCATCGCTTCCTGGGGATTGCCGTGCAAGTGGTGTTATGGAACTCGTAAGAACCCAGGCGGAGATATGTGGGAATACCATTTTCCCGGAGCGGATTCCGTCATTGTCGGATCAGATTTCGTCGGTATTGGAACCGGAACTTATCTGTATTTTGATAAGGATGGGATACTTAAGCACTGGTCCAATCAATAAAGAGTCAATAGTACATGTGTACTAGAAAAAAAGTGCGTACATACTATTTATTGTTGAATATAGTTTAACTATATTCCAACAAGATTAGATGGCACTACAGCTTCCTAATCGAATTGTTTTAATTAAAAATATATTAATTAGGGGGTAAAAATGAATAAAATAAAACGTAGCACGGTAAATACGTTCGCAACCATTGTTTCAGCAAGTTTAATACTAGCTTCAACCAGTGTGTCGGCAGATACGCTTGATTTCAGTGGACTTCCAATTGGCCCTCAAGGGACTACCGTATTGGTGTTGCCCAATGCGACTATCACTTCTTTTGGTAGTAATCTTTATGTAGGCGCCGCAGGTATCGATCATGAGATCTGCGCACTAACGGGTGGTGGTAACTGTGAAGCAGACTTGAAAGTTGATTTCTCTTCTGCAGTTAATAGTCTGAGTTTTGTCGCATCCGGGTATGATTCAGGCGATCATGTTGATGTTAATATTTTCGACGGTGCGACATTACTTGGTACAGTAGGATTGTCTTCAAACGGTCTTGTCGATCTGAGCGCATTTTCACACGTAACAAGCCTCTATATGGATGATTCTTCCACGGGAGCTGGATTTGCATATGATCACTTTATCTTTGCACCGGTTCCAGAACCTGAAACCTATGCCATGCTCTTAGCGGGTCTGGGTTTGCTTGGTTTTGCGTCGCGTCGTAGAAAAGAATCGGCACTGTAATTTAAACTTTAACTCAGTCCGTAACGGGAGCAGAAGCTCCCGTTTTTTGTGGCTATGGATTTTAGATTTAAATTCAGCGCTCATTAAACAACCACGCTTACGTTTTCAGCCAACGCAAACCTTACGTTTTCAGCCAACGCAAACGATATTCCGGACACAGACAGTGCTGCAATTCAGCGTGTTGCCACCAGCGTTTTTTCATCAATTCTTCCTTAGTTAATTCAATTTCTTCAACTGTTCATTCAAGCTATTCAATTTAACGTTAAACGCCATCAAGCGGTCTTTTTCTTGCACTACAACATTGGCAGGCGCGCGTTCGACAAAGCTTGGATTGGATAATTTCGTTTGCGCTTTGGTGATTTCCGCTTCAATGCGTGCAATTTCCTTGGATAGGCGTTCCCGTTCGGCGGCAACGTCAACCTCGATTTTAAGCATCAGCTTGAAATCTCCGACGATGGACACCGGCGCATCGGCATCGGGCAATCCACCCGGCAGAATCTCCATGCCGGATAATTTTGCCAGCGCCAGCAGATATGGTTGATGTTTCTCCAGCGTTTGCACGTCCCCGGTTGCAAGCAGCGGCACTTTCAACGCGGGCGATAGATTCATTTCGCCGCGCAAGGTGCGGCAAGCATTGACCAATTCTTTCAGCAATACAATATTGTTCATCGCTTGCTGATCGATTCTGGCAGAATCCGCAGCCGGATAGGGTTGGCACATGATGCTGGCACCGGATTTTCCGGCCAGCGGCGCAACCGTTTGCCACAATTCCTCGGTGATGAACGGAATCACCGGATGCGCCAGCCGTAACATGGTTTCCAGCACGCGTACCAGGGTGCGGCGGGTGGCCCGCTGCGCCGCGTCCTGATCCGAGTTTAACTGCACTTTGGCAAGCTCGACGTACCAATCGCAATACTCATCCCACACCAGCTCGTAAATTTCGCGCGCCACCAGATCGAAGCGGTAATTGGTAAACGCTTGTTCAACGGCTTGCTCGGCCTGCTGCAACCGGCTGATGATCCAGCGGTCCGCAGCGGAGTAGGCGAGGGGGAGCGTTTCATCCAGTCCGGTATCTTTGCCTTCGCAATTCATCAGCACATAGCGCGTCGCATTCCACAACTTATTACAAAAATTACGGTAGCCTTCGCAGCGCTGCATGTCGAATTTGATATCGCGGCCGTGCGACGCCAGACTGGCGAACGTGAAGCGCAGGGCATCGGTGCCGAACGCCGGAATGCCATCGGAGAAATGTTTGCGGGTATTTTTTTCGATCGATTCGGCCTGCTTCGGGTTCATCAAACCGGTGGTACGCTTGGCGATCAGATCGGGCAGCGCGATGCCGTCGATCAGATCGAGCGGATCGAGCACGTTGCCTTTGGATTTGCTCATCTTCTGCCCTTCGGCATCGCGGATCAGGCCGGTGATGTAAACTTCACGGAACGGTACTTTGCCGGTGAAATGCAGTGACATCATGACCATGCGCGCGACCCAGAAGAAAATGATGTCGAATCCGGTGATCAACACCGAGGTCGGCAGAAAAGTTTTCAATTCCGCTGTGTCATCCGGCCAGCCCAGGGTGGAAAACGGCCACAACGCGGATGAGAACCAGGTATCCAATACATCGTCATCCTGTCGCAGATTGCTTTTACCCGACAGTTGTTGCGCTTCTTCCAGATTATGCGCCACCGTGACGTTGCCGTCTTCGTCGTACCAAGCCGGGATGCGGTGTCCCCACCATAATTGCCGCGAAATACACCAATCCTGAATATTTTCCAGCCATTGGTTGTACACATGCGTCCAGTTGTCCGGCGTGAATTTGATGCCGCCGCTGGCAACCGCTTCCAAACCGCGCTTGGCCAAGCCTTCCATGGCGACATACCACTGATCGGTCAGCATCGGCTCGATGATCGTGTTGGTACGATCGCCGCGTGGCGCCATCAATTTATGCGGCTTGGTTTCAACCAGGAAACCTTGCGCTTCGAGATCGGCAACGATTTTCTTTCGCGCATCGAAACGGTCCATGCCTTGATAGTCAACCGGAGCCAGATCGCTGATTTTTCCATCCAGCGTGAGAATATTGACCGGCACCAGATGATGCCGCTGGCCGACTTGGTAATCGTTGAAATCGTGCGCCGGGGTGATTTTTACGCAGCCCGTGCCGAATTCCTTATCGACGTAGGTATCGGCGATGATCGGGATGGTCCGCTCGCACAGTGGCAAGCGCACATGGCGTCCGATCAGATGCTGATAGCGCGGATCGTCGGGGTGCACAGCGACGGCAACGTCACCGAGCATGGTTTCCGGGCGGGTGGTAGCGACGATCAAAGCTTCGGTCGGTTCCGTCGAATGGCCATCCTTCTGCTCCAGCGGGTAGCGGATATGCCACAGCGAACCGTTTTCCTCGGTCGAGACGACTTCCAGATCGGAAACTGCGGTCTGCAACACCGGATCCCAATTCACCAGCCGTTTGCCGCGATAAATGAGTCCTTCCCGGTACAAGCGTACAAACACTTCGGTCACGGCGCGTGATAATTCGGCATCCATGGTAAAGCGCTCGCGCGTCCAGTCGCACGAAGTACCCAGACGACGCATTTGCCGTGTGATGGTGGAGCCGGATTCTTCTTTCCACTGCCACACCCGCTGTAAAAACGCTTCGCGTCCCATGGTGCGGCGATCGAGATTTTGCTGATCCAGCTGGCGCTCGACAACAATCTGCGTGGCGATGCCGGCGTGATCGGTACCCGGTTGCCACAACGTATTATCGCCCAGCATGCGGTGATAGCGCGTCAACGCATCCATCAGCGTATGTTGAAATGCATGCCCCATATGCAGCGTGCCGGTGACATTGGGCGGCGGCAGCATGATGCAATAGGCGGCTTGATCATTTGCCGCACCCGGTTTGAAATACCCGGCCGACTCCCAGGCGGAATACCAGCGATCTTCGATGCGTTTCGGGTCAAAGCTTTTTTCGAGTTCCATGGAATTTGGTTGTAGTTGTATTGAATAGCGGAAAAGCCGCCATTATAGCGGATGGGGTATGGCTGCGGATAACAAGAAAAACGGCTATTTGATTTGCTTTGCCAGGCGGTTTTCCAGCGCGCACGCCAATGCTTTCCGGCTTGTTGCATCCATTTCGATCTGCGCTTCTTCCAATGCGGCATCGAGAATCTGCCGCATCGGCGTCAAGCGGGCGGGTTGCCGCTGTATCACGGCGGGATGGAGAGTCACCACTTCCGTCAGCAACGGTATCGGGTCGGTTTCATTGGACGATGTTTTGCCGGTTTCAGACACCTTGCCAATCAGCATCGTGCCGGTGATTTTGCCTTGATTCTGGTATTTTCCGAGCAGGTTGTTGAATTTGCTTAAGATCTCGGCATCATCGGAATTTGCTGCGGTTTTATCGTCGCTCATGATAAAAAATCAGTGGTTATTCGGGGGGTGCTTAATCATCCAGATTGAAATGCTGTATCGGATAATCGGCTTCCTTATAAAAACGGTAGCGTGCACGTGCCGCTTGCTTGCCTTCCGGCGAAGTATCCGCAATTTCGATCAGCCGGTCGAACTGATCGAAAGAGGGCGGCTGTTGCAGATCCAAGTTCAGCAACACGTCAAACGGCAAATCGGCTGGTATACGGTCGCTCAGAATGACGGGCGTGGCACGGATCAGTTTACTATCCGCACGGATAGTGCAATGCGGGATAAAACTGGTGGGTGAAAAAGTCCATAACAGTTCATCCAATTGCTCCAGCATGGCTGTATCGGGTGCATAAATCAGTACCTTCATGCTTTTTTGCTGCACGGCCTTGGCGCAAAGGCGACAAGCCGTTTGCAACTTGTTGCTCGCGCCCGAGTAGAAATAAACCTGCGTCATCGGCTCCTTGTCCAGCTTGGATTGCGGTCTGTGCATTGCTGTGGCTGATTAACTCACGACTGCGGTTTGAGATGCGGTCCACATTTCGTGCCGTCAATTAATCAGCAGGCTGACAATCCGCTCAGTTCGTCGCTTTGGCCTGCGCAATCAGAAATTGCGTCAGGAGTGGCACCGGGCGGCCGGTTGATCCTTTATCCTTGCCGGATTTCCACGCTGTGCCTGCGATATCCAAGTGGGCCCAGCGGTATTTCTTGGCGAAGCGCGACAAAAAGCAGGCGGCGGTGATGGTCCCGGCAGCCCGTCCGCCGATATTGGCGATGTCGGCAAAATTGCTTTTCAGCAAGTCCTGGTATTCGTCCCACAACGGCAACTGCCAAGCGCGGTCGGCGGCGAGTTCACCGGCAGCCAAGAGCTCTTGCGCCAATTTGTCGTCGTTGCTCATCAAACCGGTGGTGAAGTTTCCTAGTGCAATGACGCAAGCGCCGGTCAATGTGGCGATGTCGATCACCGCTTTCGGATCATAGCGTTCGGCATAGGTGAGCGCATCGCAGAGAATCAAACGGCCTTCCGCATCGGTATTGAGAATCTCGATGGTTTGCCCGGACAGGCTGGTAACGACATCGCCCGGTTTCGTCGCTTTGCCGCTGGGCATATTTTCCGTGGCTGGAATGATACCGACGACGTTGATCGGCAGTTTCATTTCGGCAACCGCCAGCAATGTGCCCAATACGCTACCGGCACCGCTCATGTCGAATTTCATCTCGTCCATTTCGGCTGCAGGCTTGAGCGAAATGCCGCCGGTATCGAAAGTAACGCCTTTACCGACCAGAACCACCGGATGGTCTTTTTTCGCCGCGCCATGGTATTCCAGCACGATCAATTTCGCCGGTTGCTCGCTGCCTTGTGCGACGGATAACAACGATCCCATGCCGAGTTTTTCCATATCCTTTTCTTCCAGCACGGATACTTTGAGTTTATGGGATTTGCCCAAGTCTTTAGCCTGTTTGGCGAGATACGTCGGGGTGCATATGTTGGGTGCGAGATTGCCCAAATCCTTGGCCAGATTCATGCCATGCGCGATGGCCAGGCTTTGCTGCAGCGCCTCTTCGCCTGCAGCCAGTTCGTCGCGGTTGTCGATGCACAATACCAGTTTGCGTAAACTGCTTTGATTGTTGTCCGGTTTGCTTTTCAGTTGATCGAAGTGGTAATTGCTGCCGGTTGCGGTAATGACGGTTTGGTTAACTTTCCATGCGGATGTTCGATCGGCAACGGGGAAATCGGACAGGAACAGCGCGGCATCGGTAACCGCTGTTTTTTGCAGCGCACTGAAGGCGGCGCCGAGTGCTGACAAGAACGATTTTTCCTTGAATTCCTGCTCTTTGCCCAATCCGACCAGCAAGATCCGCTTGAACAGCGTATCCGGTACATTGTGCAATAACAGCGTGGTATTCGCTTTGCCGTCCATATCGCCCGACGCAAGGATGTTTTTGATGTAACCGTGCGTGATTTTGTCGAGAACTTTGGCTGAATCCGTCAGCTTTCTTGATTCAAAAATACCGATCACTGCACAGGCGCCGCGTTGTTTTTCCGGTGTTCCTATTTTTATTCCAAATTCCACATTGAACTCCTTCGTTCAGAATGCTCTGCCGAGCCATCATTTATATAAATTTAATCGATTGTTACTGCAGGCTATCGTGCAATTGCCTGGCACAAAACAGGCAAAATAATGCGTTGCGAATCACGCGACATCATAGCATCAGCCCGGTTGAAAAAATGAATAGTTATGTTGATATACCGGAAATAGGCGGGAATTGCCGGTGAATTATTGTAAATGACGCTAATAAAATAAGTTAATATACTGCATCTCTTTTATAAAAAAATGAACAATCAGCATATTATTCAATAATATATGGATATTATCTAACATGAAGGGTAATAAGTGATTGATGATGCATTGAAAAGACGGCTGTATCAGTGCACGGCACTGCCCAGCTTACCGGCGGTGGCTGTCAAGATAATTGAAATGGCCAATGATCCGGATGCCGATATCGGCACCGTTTGCCAATATATTTCTTTGGATCCGGTGCTGTCGGCGAAATTGCTGCGGACGGCAAACACGCCGCTATACAAATCGCGCCGGGTTGCGACCAATATCCGGCAAGCGGTCAGTATTCTCGGTACGCATACCGTTCTTGTCATCGCCTTATCCTTTTCGCTGACGCATTCCTTAATGAAAAGCACGTTGCCGAATTCCGCTGCGGTTTTTGATAATACGATTTTTTGGCGCCGCTCGATCGCATCGGCACTTGCCGCACGTGCGTTAGGGGAAAAACTCGAACTGAATTACCTGGATGATTTATTCCTGGCCGGATTGATCCAGGAAATCGGCATTTTGGCTTTCTGGGTCATCATGCCGGAAGAATACGGCAAGGTGTTCGCATCGACTTCGGATCACGATGCCTTGCTCCACGCCGAACGTGAAGCATTCGGCGCAGGGCA
Source organism: Gammaproteobacteria bacterium (assembly GCA_015709635.1). Taxonomy (NCBI): domain Bacteria; kingdom Pseudomonadati; phylum Pseudomonadota; class Gammaproteobacteria; species Gammaproteobacteria bacterium. The sequence goes on along the minus strand of CP054180.1, from coordinate 1,896,641 downwards.
CGATGAGTTGGGCTACATGCTGCTGAAGAAATGGCATATTCCGGATTACATCGCGTTATCCTGCATCAATAGCCATGCGCAGCCGGAACCCAAGAACCTGGGACCGACGCTACAATCGTGTCTGGCTGTTTCGCGCTATCTGGCCGATTATTTTCTTTTTCCGCACGAGACGGAAAAAATGGCCGCATTGAACGAAGCGGCGCAAAAATGGCTCGGGTTTGATGCGAATGTTCTCATCGACGTGATCAAAATCATGGAAGTCGGCTTGAAAGCGGTTGAAGATTTGTTCGAAATGAGCATTCACGATTCGTCGGAAGTCAGCGGAATTCTGGCTGAAGCCAAAGAGTTGCTGATGATTCACGATCTTTCCAGAATGCGCGATCTGGAAGATAAATCGCAGCGCGACGGCTTGACCGGCGCCTATAATCGCACCTATTTTGATGAAACGCTTCGGCGCGAATTCAATCTGGCGCTGCAATACGATTTGCCGCTGACCATTGCGATTATCGATCTCGATCATTTCAAGAACGTCAATGATACTTACGGTCATGTCGCGGGTGATTCATTATTGGCCACGGTGGTGAAAACAGTGTTCGACCAAATTCGCCAGGACGATACCTTGAGCCGTTACGGAGGTGAGGAGTTTGCCTTGATTCTTCCAGGTACTTCGCTAGCGGCGTCGAGAAATCTGATCGCCCGTTTAAAAGATTCGATAGCGGATATCGCCTATAAATTCGATGGCCGGAGCACCATTCGCATTACCGCCTCCATCGGTGTCGCCGGTTATTATGAAAATACGGCGCATTTCCGCGAACCCCGGGATCTGATTAAAGCGGCCGATGCCGCACTCTATGCCGCCAAACATGCGGGACGGAACCGCATCATGGAATGGAACGGAAACGACTGATAACCTTTAGGAAGCTCTGAAAAAGGTAGCGAGTAACGGTCAGGCAAGGCGAAATCAGATGAAAAAGCGCAGTTTACAAGGTGTAAATGAGCATTTTGAGTCTGATTTCAACACAGCATGATCGGGCGCAGTAGTTTTTCAGAGCTTCCTTTACAGCCCGGAAACACTGCCTTTAATAGACTTAATAACCGTATGAATTTGATTATCCAAGGATTGGACGTAAACAACAGCGACCTGCGCGAGCTGGCGAAATTATCCCACGCCGATGGCATCGAGCGGATTACCGGTCAAGCCTTCCGCTTGACTAACGCTGTTCATTGCGATGCCGTGCCGGATTATTGCGCGCAAGCCGAGTTGGATTTCGCTTTTGTCGACACCGGCAGAAAACTTGCCGATTTCAGACTGATTGCGATGGATATGGATTCGACGCTGCTGGCGATCGAATCGATCGACGAGATTGCCGACATGCAGCAGATCAAGCCGCAAGTGGCGGCCATCACTTTGCAAACCATGCGTGGCGAAATCAGTTTTGAAGAAAGCCTGACGCGGCGCACGGCCTTATTGCGCGGCTTGCATCAAGATGCCTTGCAGCAAGTGTATGACGAACGCGTCCGGCTGAGTCCTGGTGCCGAGAGAATGCTGCAGCTGGCAAAACGATCGGGTTTGAAGACGATGGTGATTTCCGGCGGTTTTACTTTTTTCACCGAGCGCATCAAAACGAAGCTCGATTTCGATTATGCCGCTGCTAATGTGCTCGAGATTGAGGATGGCCGGCTCACCGGCAAAGTCGTCGGAGACATTATCGGCCGGCAAGGCAAAGCACAACTATTGAAGCAAGTGTGCGGCGAATTGGGATTGCAGCGCGAGCAAGTCATCGCCATCGGCGACGGCGCCAATGATCTGGATATGCTGGTCGAGGCGGGTGTCGGTATTGCGTATCATGCCAAACCCATCGTCAAGCAACAGGCGACGTATTCGATCGATTTTGTCGGGCTGGATGGCGTCACCAATTTGTTCGCATGAACCGGGGAAATGGATGGGCGCAATGCCAGGTTAATAATCCGGTTCGTACATCAGTGACTTGATATAGCCGCTTGGATCTTCCGGCAGTTCTTTTTCCGCCAACCCTTCCTTGACCGCCACGCGGCAAACGGCAACCGCGATTGCCTGCGATACGTCGCGCACCCGGGTTAACACCGGATAAACCGAGCCCCTGGCAGTTTCCTGTTCCGTAACAGTGCTTGCCAGTACTTCGGCGGCTGCCAGAAACATGCTTTGCGTTACCAGCCGTGCAGCGCTGGCGTACACACCCAAGCCGATTCCCGGAAAAATATAAGCATTGTTACCCTGTGCCGGTTTGAATACCGTATCGCCGTAGCGCACCGGGTCAAACGGGCTGCCGCTGGCGAAAATCACCCGCCCGTCGCTCCACTGATAAGCTTGCTCCGCGGTGCATTCGGTATGCGAGGTCGGGTTCGATAGCGCGATGATCACCGGGCGTTCATTGACCGTGGCCATCTTGCGTACAATCGCTTCGGTAAAGGTGCCGGCGACGCCGGTTGCGCCGATCAGCACATCGGGTTTGATTGCGCCGATTGCATCAACAAAGCTGCACGCCGCATGTTCCTGCGCAAAAGGTTTGATGCGCGCTTTGACATTGTCACTGGCTGCGGTGACCAACCCGTTCCGGCCGATAAACCATAACCGTTTACGAGCTTGCTGCTCGCTCAATCCTGCCTGACAGAAGGCTTCCGCTACCAATTTCGCTGTTCCGCTGGCTGCCGATCCGGTACCGAGGAACATGATATTGAGATCGGCGAAATTTTTTCCACTGATGCGGCATGAGGTGTAGATACCCGCCAGTGTCACCGCGGCGGTGCCCTGGATATCGTCGTTGAAGCAGCGTACCCGCTGACCGTAGCATTCCAGGAATTCAAAGGCATGCGGTGTCAGGAAGTCTTCAAACTGAATCACGGCGTTAGGGAAACGCACTTGTACCGCTTGCACGAATTCGTCGACCAGGGCGCGATAGGCGTCGCCGTCGATGCGTGGATAAGGGTAACCCAGATACAGCGGGTCTTCCCGCAGCGGCACGTTATTCGTGCCGACATCGAGCATGATCGGCATGCAGTGCGCCGGATGAATTCCGGCGCAGGCGACATACAAAGCGACCTTGCCAATCGGGATTCCCATGCCGTTGGCGCCCAAATCGCCTAAACCCAGGATGCGTTCGCCATCGGTTACGACGATGACGCGAATATCCTGTTCCGGCCAGTTTTTCAGAATCGTGGCGATTTCCCCGTGATCTTCGGGGGTGATGTAGAAACCTTGGGGTTTTCTGAAGATATGCGCGAATTCCTTGCAAGCTTCCCCGACCGTCGGGGTATAAACCAGCGGCATGATCTCTTCGATATGATCGATCATGGTGCGGTAAAAAAGCCGTTGATTGCGCTCGAGCAGGGCATTCAGAAAGATATATTTTTCTATCGCACTGCTTTTGCAGCGCATGTTGTCCAGCACACGTACTATCTGTTTTTGCATCGTGGCGACTTCGTAAGGCAGTAATCCGCGCAGGCCGTAGCGTTCCCGTTCTTCGCGTGTAAACGCCGTCGATTTGGTGCAGACCGGATCAACCAGTAATGCTTTGCCGTACAAGTTTTTCATTTTGTTTCCTCCTTCCGCACTATTATCTTGCGGACTTTGCTGTGGTCAGTTCGATATCAAGCCGCTTAATTTGCTGCAAAGTTGGACAATCCAGAAGACCGAAGATAAACTAGTTTCCATCATAAGGTAACGTTTTTCAGCTTTATCGGTGAAACATCGTTATAGTCTGTTTTGTTATCATAAAGATCATTTTTAACCAGCACTGAGAGGTTTTCAATCTATGAGTCAATCACACTTTCCAATGCCCGATCCCAGTTTATATAGCGAAGAAGAAATCGCAACCCTGGTTCATACATTTTACGCAAAAGCCCGGAAAGATCCCGGGCTTGGGCCTATTTTTGAAGCGCATGTCATCGACTGGGATGCGCATTTCGTGCAAATGATCAATTTCTGGTCGGCACAGTTGCGCGGCACCAGCCGGTTCCGCGGTGCGCCGATGCCGAAGCATATTGCCTTACCCGATCTTTCAGCAGCGTTGTTTGAACGCTGGCTGCAGCTTTTCCGGGAAACGACCGAAGAATTGGGTAACCCGGACTTGCAGCAGCAGGCCAATGCCATTGCCACGTTTATCGCCGGCCGGTTGTGGCAAGGTTATCAAATGAGCAATTACCCAGATAAACAGCCGGTTGTGCTTCATACTGCGTAGTTTTTCATGACTTCACGGGATCGATATTGAGAAGCATCAAAAGCAGGATTATCGTTTTCTCCATTCTAGCCACGCTGATTCCTTCGTTGGCGCTTGGCATCCTGTCGTTTCAGCAAAACGAAACGATGATCAACGAGAATGTCGCTCGTGAGTTGCGTGCTTTGGCTAATTATGCCAGCCGGGAATTGGATTTATGGATCAAGGAGCAAATCCTCGCGGTTCGCGAATTGGCGACTTCCAAGATTCTGATTGAAGGGCTATCGCTGGAAAGTCAATCGACAAAGAATAAGTTCATCACACAACGAAAGGCATTGGAGCTGTACCTGAAATCCGTGCATAAACGGTTGGAGACCGTGCTGGAATTAACCGTCGTCGATGTCGACGGAAAAGTGGTCGCCAGCAACATGGAAACGCCTTTTCCGGTCAAGCTCTCGCAGAATTGGCCGCAAGACGCATCAACGCAAGGCGAGGTGGTGGCGCCGCCGCAGTGGAATGCCGGTTATGCAACAGCCATACTGAGTATCGCGGTTCCCATCTTGTCGGTGGATGACTTTATTTTGGGTGCATTGATCGTGACGTTCGATTTGCATGACATCCAGCCGAATTTGAAGGATAAGGTCAAATCACCGCCGGGCGATGTTCTGTTGCTGGATAAGGACGGCTACATCATGCTGGCCAGCGATGTCGCCATTGTCAATCCGGATAGCCCGGTATCGCTTGATTCCGATGCACTAAAGCGGCTGCGCGATCACCCGGGGGAATATGAAATATTTCAGGGGCCACGGCAGGAAAAAGTTGCGGGGCTGGCTTACGTATCGGAAAAGCCGCTGATCACTATCATTGCAACCAGAAGCCATCGATTGATCTATGCCTTTTGGGAGCAGCAGCGCAATTTATTTGTTGGTCTGATCAGTATCATTATCTTGGTGGTCGCCGTCATTGCTTTCCAAATGAGTCATACGATTGTCGTGCCTTTGAGAAAATTGATCGATGCCACCGGAAAAATTGTGCAAGGCGATCTTAACGTTGAATTGATAAGCACACAGCGTAACGAGCTGGGTCAGTTGACGCAAATGTTCAATCAGATGACCGATCAGTTGCGCCAGGATCAGGCTAAGATCGAGGAAGCCAGCGCCGCCATGCAGCAAAAGAACGCGCTATTGGAAACGCTATCGGTCACCGACAGCCTGACGGGATTGTTTAACCGCAATAAGCTGAACGCCATCATCAATGATCAGCTGGCGCGGTATGAGCGGAACAAACGTCCATTTTCCGTGCTGATGATCGATGTCGATCATTTCAAAACGCTGAATGATAGCCTGGGCCATGTCGCTGGCGATGAAATCATTGCAGGGGTTGCGAAAAAGATCGCACAATCGATCCGCAACGTTGATTTTGCCGCGCGTTACGGCGGCGATGAATTCATTATTATCCTGGCCGACACCGCGATCAATGAGGCGCTGAAGACTGCGGAGCGCATCCGGGCGCATGCGGCCAACGTGCATTGCAGCACGATCGATAAAACACTCAAGGTGACGCTCAGTATCGGAGTCATTCAAAGCGAGCCGGAAGACATTTCGCTGACCATCTTGTTATCCAGAGTCGACGGTGCTCTTTATGAGGCCAAGCGATCCGGACGCGATCAAGTTTACAGCGTGCAGCCGGAATCCGGGGCGATAGCCAAGGAAAGTACTGAATGATTGTCTACACAAACGATCTGCAACATTAGGGGAATTCCGAGAAAGGTAGCGAGAACGGCCAGACAAGGCGAAATCAGGTGAGAAAGTGCAGTTTGAGTGATGAATGAGCATTTGAACCTGATTCCAACGCGGTATGGTCAAACGCAGTAGTTTTTCAGAGCTTCCCCTGGCCTGTGCTAGTGGTTGTGATTCTTACCCGCTTCAAGACCGGTATTGAGAACCCAGCCTTGCTTTTCATCAACCTGTACGCGCAACCAAGAGCCTTGACTGGCATTCGCCATGACCGGTGTATTTTTTTTCAGGGTGACTAATAATTGCGCCTGAGCGCCCGGCATTTTGCGCAAATTGACATTAGTCTTGGTGTATAACTTTATCGGTGTATGAAATTCGAGCAACGCGCTGTTGTCATTGACCGTTCTTTTGTGATTAGGGGTTGTTATCAAGCTGATCAATTGTTTGGCCTGCGCTATATAATTCATGGCAGAGGCGTATTGATCTTTTGCATAGAGCATGGAAGCCGCTTCCACCAAATGCTTCGCTTGAATTTGCAGCACTTGATCCGCTGCAGGAACTTTGGTTTGCTTCAGGTTTGCGAGCGCTACTTCGGTTTCCGCGATGGCAGAGGCCGTGCCGGGTTTGGTTGCAAGCCTGTGCAATTTTACCTGTGTCCGGGTGGCTTCCTTATTGACTTCCTTTAGTGCGAGTGCTTGATTTTGCTGGCGTATTTGCTGATTCTTGATCAGCTCGTCTTTTTCCGCGAGCAGTTTTTTCAAGTGGGCGATTTCCTTTCTCAAATTTTCTTCCTGCGACGATTGTATCGGCATCGTTTCGATAACCGGGGCGGGCACTTGCTCCTGGGCAGCGCATCCGGCAAGAATCAGAGCGATCGTGATGAGGATCAACCGGTGCAATAACAGGCGGGGACCTTTTAACATGCATCGTGATGTCATCCGGAACGGAAATTGCACTGTCTTATTGCTCTGCCACCCTGATTTATTCAGCATATTATTTTCCCGGTAGTTTTTATGGCTGTATCTGTATCGATACCTCTTGCACAAATCTAATATTGCGGTTGTTTTAACTCATCCATGGAGAAAGTAAGATTTTTCGTTAATTTGCCATGACTGGTAAAGCAATCGCTTATTCCTGGAGAGAAATGAGCCAAAATTAAGTGTACCCAAGAATCGGCCGGTTTTCCAGGTATTCGGCAATAGCGGAATAAAGCGATTCGCAGTAGGCATTTTTATCATTTCAAAATACAATGCGGCTATGACAGGATGAGGACAAATGATCACCTGTTTTATTGCGGGAAGCTTCTAAGGAAACTCGGAAAAAGGTGGCGAGTGACGGCCAGGCAAAGCGAAATCAGGTGAAAAAGCGTAGCTTGCAAGTGGACAATGCGCATTTTGAGTCTGATTTCAATGCCGTATGATCGGCGCAGTAGTTTTTCAGAGCTTTACCAAGTTCATTCCTTGTAGGGAGACGACATGTATCAGCGAATAATATTGCCGGTGGACGGTAGTCCGACATCCGAGCGCGCATTGGATGAAGCGATCAAATTTGCGCAGCAGCAGAATGCACAAGTGGAGGTCGTGCATGTTCTCGAGGATATTTGGTATTTTGATAGCGAAAATTATCTGAATTACGCTGAACTGGTCGATGCCATGAAAGGCAGCGGCAAGAAAATACTCGCACAAGCGCAAACGAAACTGCAGCAAGCTGGAGTGACGGTTGAGACAAAATTGCTGGAAGCGCATGGTGGGCGAATTGCCAACGCCATTACGGCCGAAGCGAAGAATAATCAGGCGGATTTGATTATGATCGGTACGCACGGCCGGTCCGGTGTCAGCCATATGTTGCTCGGCAGTGTTGCGGAAGGCGTGGTGCGCACTGCGCATATTCCGGTACTGCTGATTCGTGGCGGTTGATGAGTTACAAAAAGCTACATGCGGAAATTGAATCGTAGCGTCTTTCAGTCAAGAAAATCGGATTATGGAAAATTATGAGACATTGTTAACGACGATCGCTCTGATGATGGGAGTTTCCTGGGCGAGCGGCATCAATCTGTACGCGGTTTTGCTGGTGCTGGGCTGGGGCGGTTCAACCGGTCATATCGATTTGCCCTCGGAGCTGGCGGTTCTGGAGGATCCGCTGGTGATCGGCGCCGCTGCAGTCATGTATTTCATCGAGTTTTTTATCGACAAAATACCGGGAATGGATTCCGTATGGGATTCCATTCAAACGTTTGTTCGCATTCCAGCCGGTGCCATGCTGGCCGCCGGCGCCGTGGGCGATGTGACGCCGGCGCTGGAGATTGCAGCGGGCATTTTGGGCGGCGGCATGGCGGCAACGAGTCATGTGACCAAGACGGGTACGCGACTGCTGATCAATACGTCGCCGGAACCTTTTACCAATTGGTCGGCCTCGCTCACGGGCGATTTCCTGGTATTTTCAGGGATGTGGACTGCGTTAAAACACCCGGAAGTTTTTCTGGTGTTATTGGTTGTTTTTTTGGGGCTGGCCATTTGGTTGCTGCCTAAGTTATGGCGTTTGATAAAAGCACTGTTTGCTAAAATAGGCCGATTTCTCGGTTTGGTAAAAACCGAGCCGGAAGCGCCCAATCAATCGGATATGCCTATACCGGGGATGAATTATAACGGGTTATCGACGCTGGAACGGCTGCAAAAACTGCGCGATCAGGGGACTCTGACGGAACAGGAATTTGAGCGGCAGAAAGAGAGAATCCTGAAAGAAAGCAATCATTGAACCGATCCGGTTGAGCGGTGTGACTCATAGAAAGTATGTTTCCTGATGCAAAACCGTATGCCGCCCCGCTGGGATATTTTTTGCACGGTTGTCGATAATTTCGGCGACATTGGGGTTTGCTGGCGGTTGGCAAAACAGCTGACGCAGGATCACCATCAAATCGTACGGTTGTGGATCGATGATTTGATGTCTTTTTCCCGTATTGCGCCGGATGTGAATTCCGGCATGCAGCGGCAAAGCGTGCTGGGAATTGAAATCTGTCTCTGGCGGCCGGTGTTTCCGGAGGTTGAACCGGCTGACGTGGTGATAGAAACATTTGCCTGCGAATTGCCGGGTGCTTACATTACTGCAATGCTGCGCAGGAAAAAGCAACCGGTTTGGATCAATCTGGAATACCTCAGTGCCGAGCCTTGGGTAGTGCAATACCATGGCCTGCCTTCACCGCATCCGCGCTTTTCTTTAACCAAAACATTTTTCTTTCCGGGATTTGTACCTGGTACCGGTGGATTGTTGCGGGAAAAGCATTTGATGGCACAGCGGGAAGCGTTTGATGCTGCGGCAGAACAGGTATTTTTGCAGCGAAAAGGCATACTGGGGCGCCGCTCCGATGAGATACGCATGTCATTGTTTTGTTACGATACTGCGCCGCTTGAAAAGCTGGTGCAAATATTGTCCGAGTCTTCGGCACCGGTTCTGTTGATCGTGCCGCAAGGCAATGCGGCCGATCGCATTGCAACCTCATTGGGTCATGCAGTGCGGATAAACGGATTGTTTAAACAGCAACAATTAACCGTGCAGATCATTCCATTCCTGGAGCAAACCGATTATGACCGGTTGCTGTGGAGCTGCGATATTAATTTTGTGCGTGGCGAAGATTCCTTCGTACGCGCGCAGTGGGCTATCAATCCGTTTATTTGGAATATTTATCCGCAAGCGGAAGAAGCGCATTGGAAAAAGCTGGATGCTTTTCTTGCGCTCTATACGGCCGGTATGCCGGTGGAAGTCGTGGCCGCAGTGCGAGACCTTTGGGTTTGCTGGAACGGAGGGAATGAAATGAATAATACGGTCTGGCTGAACTTCCTGGGTTTACGCGAGTCTCTGACGCAGTGTAATAAAAAATGGGTTTTACAGCTAACCGGACAAATCGATCTTGCATCCAATCTGGTGCAATATGCTGAAAATCGGCTATAATTCCGCCCTTTTGAATCTGATGCTGGCGACTGTAGAAACAACATCGACTTCGCTTTAACTTAACTTTGGAATTGATAAAGATATGAAAACCGCAATGGAACTCCGCTCAGGTAACGTCGTGATGGTCGGTAATGACCCGATGGTTGTGCAGCGGGCAGAATTCACCAAATCTGGCCGTAACGCATCGGTGGTTAAAATGAAACTGAAAAATTTGTTTTCCAGTACCACGACAGAGACGGTTTACAAGGCGGATGAGAAATTCGATTTGGTCGTTCTCGATAGAAAGGACTGTACCTATAGCTACTTCGCCGATCCGCTCTATGTTTTCATGGATGCTGACTATAATCAGGTGGAAGTGGAAGCGGACAATATGCAGGATGTTCTGAATTACCTAATCGATGGTATGGAGGATGTTTGTCAGGTAACGTTCTATGATGGCAAAGCGATTTCTGTTGAACTACCCAATACGATCGTGCGTGAGGTTGAATATACCGAGCCTGCAGTGCGGGGCGATACGACCGGAAAAATCATGAAACCGGCCAAACTGGTGGGAAGCGGTTTTGAAATCCAGGTGGCGGCCTTCGTGGAAATCGGCGACAAAATTGAAATTGATCCGCACAACAACGAATTCAGAAAACGCGTTTGATCACTGTTTGGATGCGCCAATAAAAAAGGTGGCTCATGCCACCTTTTTTATTGATGTATTTATTAGATCGCGACAACCTGAATGTCGGGTTCAATGGTTTTTAGCATATTCTCGATTCCTCGCAGTGTGCCGGATATCGAACTGGGACACGTGCCGCATGCACCTTGATAGTGGATGTGCAGAATGTTGCCTTCCAATCCCAGGATATGCAGATCGCCGCCATCGTGCTGCAGATAAGGGCGTACTTCTTCATCCAGCAGGACATTGATTTTTTCCAAGCGCACTTGATCTTCCGGACTGAGATTAGCCAGCTCGTTGTTGGCTGCAGCGACCGTTTCAGCGGATTGCGCGGTGGCGGCCGGTGCTGCGCGGATAGGATCGGCGATCTCGCGCGCCAGATCCTGCCAATTGGCTTCTCCGTCTTGCGTGACGGTGATCCATTGGTCGATATAGAAAACATTGGTGACATGATCGATGTCGAATAATGCAGCAGCCAACGGATCATCCTTGGCGGCTTCGGCATTGTCGTACGAGCGTGCAACGCCCCACGTCAGAGGCTCCTTGAGGATGAACTTCAAGGCGTTTTTGTTCGGTGTACCTTCAATATCAGCAATTTTCGGCATTTTGATTTTTCGTAATATTGAATCCTGCGGTTAATCGGTGCAACGATCTCGAGCGGCAATACGGAATCGAGTCAACATGGCTGCGAGTCGGATGCTGAGTGTTAAGCTGTCAAACTATGCGTTATCCGGCATCGGCGGAGCAGATTCGGTGCTTTCGGTCGATGCGCTGGTGATTGAATTCAATGCGGCGTGCAACGTATGCCAGGGCAAAATGGCGCATTTGACGCGTGTCGGCAAATCCCGTATACCGGAAAAAACTGTCAACCGGCCCAGGTGATTCGGTTGGCTGATGTCCAGCTTTCCGGTCGCCAATTCGCGAAACTCATGAATCAATGTTTCCGCATCGGCACGGGATTTTCCCTTGACCGCGGATGTCATCATCGAAGCGGATGCTTTGCAGATGGCACAGGACTCACCCTGGAAAGCAATGTTGTTGATCTGATCATTGTCCAGTTGCAGCGTAATATCCAGGCGATCGCCGCATAACGGATTATGTCCGACGGCATGGTGATTGGCATGATCCAGCTTGCCGTAGTTGCGCGGCTTACGGTTATGGTCAAGGATGACTTCTTGATACAGTGAATTCGTATGCATCATAAAAAAATCTTTTGTACGGTTTTAATGCCGGTAACCAAGGCGTCGACTTCTGTTTTTTTATTGTAAAAAGCAAATGAAGCACGCGAAGTAGCCGGCACATTGAAGCGTTGCATGATGGGCTGCGCGCAATGATGGCCGGTGCGAACGGCAATGCCGTCCTGATTCAGAATGGTACCGACGTCATGCGGGTGGACTCCATCGATGGTAAAAGAGATGACCGCTGTTTTTTTTTCGGCTGTGCCAATGATTCTGACACCCGGCATTTCGCTGAGGCGCTTGGTTGCATATTCAAGCAAGTCGAATTCGTAAGCAGCGATGCGCTCGATTCCAATGGCGGTCAAATACTCGACCGCAGCGCCGAAACCTATCGCAGCCGCAATGGGCGGCGTACCGGCCTCGAATTTATGCGGAATGGTATTGTAAGTCGTCTTTTCAAACGTCACGGAGGAAATCATATCGCCGCCACCTTTAAAAGGCTGCATCGCTTCGAGCAGAGTTGCTTTGCCATAAAGAATGCCGACCCCGGTCGGGCCGCAAAGTTTGTGCGCGGAAAAAGCGTAAAAGTCACAATCGAGCGCTTGCACATCAATGGGAATATGCGGCGCTGCCTGAGCACCGTCGATCAGCACCGGCACACTGTGGCGATGTGCAAAATCGATCATGCCTTTGATCGGATTAATCGTACCGAGCGCATTGGATACGTGGATTAGGCCGACGAATTTGGTACGTTCATTGAATAGTTTTTCGTACTCGTCAACTTCAAGTTCGCCTTTGTCATTGATCGGCACCACACGGATTTTTGCGCCTTTTTCCTCTGCAAGCATTTGCCAAGGGACGATGTTGGAATGGTGTTCCAGCGTCGTCAGGATGATTTCATCGCCTGCCTTGATAAATTTCCGCCCGTAACCGTGCATGACCAGATTGATGGAATCAGTCGTGCCGCTGGTGAAGATGACTTCCCGGTCTTCACGGGCATTGATGAACTGCTGTAACTTGCAGCGTGCGTTGTGATACTCCAGCGTGGCAACTTCGGACAGATAATGAACAGCACGGTTGATATTGGCGTGCTGCGTCGTTTGATACCGCACCAGCCGGTCGATAACCTGCTGCGGCATTTGACTCGAAGCCGCATTATCGAGGTAGATCAGCGGCTTGCCGTCTATTTTGAGTTGCAGAATCGGAAAGTCGGCACGAATCCTTTCCCAATCAAAGCTGGAGGAAATTTCGGGTTTCAAAGAAGTATTGGCTGAATTCATAGTGAGTTGCTTTGCGTTTGATCGAGAACCGCTTGCTCAAGTTGCTGGCGCAGCGATGTTACCGGAATGCGGCTGATGATTTCAGCGCCAAACGCATAAGTTAATAAATTGCGTGCAGCTTTTTCTGACAAACCGCGGCTGCGCAGATAAAAAATTTCTTCCTGATCGAGCTGTCCGACCGTGGCGCCATGCGAACATTTAACGTCGTCGGCAAAAATCTCCAGTTGCGGCTTGGTGTCCACTTGCGCTGTTTTACTCAGCAGCAAGTTACGACTGGACTGCGACGAATTGGTACGCTGCGCATGAGGGCGTACGATGATTTTTCCATTAAATACCGCGTGTGCCGTATCATCGGCAATGCATTTATGCTGCTGATGGCTCGTGCCGTTCGGTTTGCTGTGATCGATGCAAGTATGAGTATCCGCCAGCTGGTGATCCGAAATCACAGCCAGTCCGTCAACAACGCACTCGGCCGCTTCATCGGTTAAACGGACATCCAGGTTATAACGCGATATGCGCGATCCCAGCGCAATGCTGATCGATTGATAATTGCTGGCATGGGCGAGCGATACCGCGCAGTTGGCCAAATGAAAAGCTTGCGTGCTCTCACGTTGTAGCCGGATATGCTGGGCATGAGCATTGGCAGCCAGGCTGATCTCGGTGATCGTGTTGGTAATGTAGGCAGCTTTTCCCAGTGCTGCATAATCTTCAATCAACGTGACCCGACTGCCGCTTTCTCCGATCAACAAACAGCGCGGATAATGAGTAACCTCGCTTTGTGTCGCGATGAACAGTACGTGAATAGGTTCGGCGACGGCGGTGTTTTTAGGTGCAATAATTACCGCGCCATCACGCAAGAAAGCGGTATTCAATGCGGTAAACACGTTGTTGTCAAATCGCGCATACTGGCCCAGATGAGATTCCAGGACTGACGCATGCGTGGATAAGAGCTCGGGCAAGTTGCCTATCGTGAAATCAGGATTGGTGATGACCGATAATTGCCGGGAAAAATGACCATCAACAAATACCAGGCGGTTTTTCACCTCATCCAGAAATAAATGCTGAATGTCCTGAATGTGCAGATTCGGATCCGGTTGCGACGGACGGTAGGGCAGGCGGGCGAGCGGTGAAATGTCCGTGAAACGCCATTCCTCATCGCGCTTGGTCGGTAATTTTTGTGTGCTGACCCGATCAATGGCTTGCGCCCGTAATTGATTCAACCAAGAGAGCGGCTCGGCAGGTTTTGCCTGCCAGGATTTCAGCAGGCACTCGAGGTAATCCGGATGGGTTGCTTCGCTCATGCGCGAACCCCAGCCATCGCTTGCTGCTTATTGGCGCTGATCCAATCATAGCCGCGTGTTTCCAATTCCAGCGCGAGTTCTTTGCCGCCGGTCATGACGATACGGCCTGCCTGCATGACATGCACGAAATCGGGCACGATATAGTCCAACAGGCGTTGATAATGGGTTACCAGAATCGTGGCATTGTCCTTATGGGTGATCCGGTTGACACCGTTGGCGACGATTTTGAGTGCATCGATATCGAGACCCGAATCGGTTTCGTCGAGTATGCTCAGCTTAGGTTCCAGTAATGCCATTTGGAGGATTTCGTTACGTTTTTTCTCACCGCCGGAAAAACCTTCATTGACGCTGCGATCCAGAAAATCAGGCTTCATTTCCAGTAATTTCATTTTCTCGCGCACAAAGTCATCGAACTCGAGCGGATCGAGCTCTTCTTTGCCGCGTTGCGCTTGCACGGTATTGTAAGCAAGGCGTAGAAATTGCGTGTTGGCGACCCCCGGAATTTCGATGGGATACTGGAAAGCGAGAAATAGCCCAGCGCGGGCGCGCTCTTCGGGCGGTAATTCCAGCAAATTTTCACCTTCAAATTGAATGGTTCCACCGGTCACTTCATAGGCAGAATGGCCGGCCAGCACCTTGGCAAAAGTGCTTTTCCCCGAGCCGTTTAAACCCATGATGGCGTGGATTTCCCCACTTTTGACCGTCAGATCGATACCTTTCAGAATCTCTGTGCCATTGATGCTGGCGCGCAATCCCTGAACCGAAAGAATAGTTGGACTGTTTTCAATAATCATCCGACACTTCCCTCCAGTTTGAAGCTTAGGAGCTTGGTGGCTTCAACGGCAAATTCCATCGGCAGTTGCTGGAATACGTCTTTACAAAAACCGTTGATGATCATCGAAACAGCTTCTTCCGCGCCGATGCCGCGTTGCGAGAAATAAAAAAGCTGATCTTCGCCGATCTTGGAGGTGGAAGCTTCGTGCTCAACCGTGGCGCTATTATTGTGCACTTGTATATAGGGAAAAGTATGCGCGCCGCATTGATCGCCGATCAGCATGGAATCGCACTGCGAATAGTTACGAGCGCCTTCCGCCATCGGGGCGATACGCACCAGCCCGCGGTAGCTGCTGTTTGAGTGACCTGCGGTAATGCCTTTGCTGACGATGGTGCTGCGCGTATTTTTTCCGATGTGAATCATTTTGGTGCCGGTATCCGCTTGCTGGTAATTGTTGGTGACAGCTACGGAATAAAACTCACCGACCGAGTTGTCGCCGCGTAAAATGCACGACGGATATTTCCAAGTGATGGCAGAGCCGGTTTCCACTTGTGTCCAGGAGATACGGGAATTGGCGCCTTTTGCCAGTCCCCGCTTGGTGACAAAATTGTAGATGCCGCCGATACCTTTCTCATCACCGGCATACCAGTTTTGCACTGTCGAATATTTGATATCCGCATTGTCCAGTGCAATCAACTCAACAACGGCTGCATGCAATTGATTGGTGTCGAAGCGCGGTGCAGTGCAGCCTTCGAGATAGGAGACGGAAGCGCCTTCTTCGGCGATGATCAGGGTTCTTTCAAATTGCCCGGATCCTTCGGTATTAATGCGGAAATACGTGGACAAATCCATCGGGCATTTGACGCCTTTCGGAATGAAGCAGAAAGAGCCGTCGGTAAATACCGCGGAATTCAAGGCTGCGAAATAGTTATCGCCGATCGGAACGACAGTACCCAAGTATTTTTGCACAAGCTCCGGGTGCGTATGCACCGCCTCGGAAATAGAGCAGAAAATGATGCCTACTTCCGCAAGTTTTTGCTTGTAAGTCGTAGCAACCGAAACGCTATCGAAAATAACATCAACCGCCACTCCGGCCAATGCTGCGCGTTCGTGCATCGGTACCCCGAGCTTTTCAAATGTGCGTAACAATTCGGGATCGACTTCATCCATGCTGGCCAGCTTTTTCTTCGGTTTTGGCGCTGAATAGTAGCTGATGGCCTGAAAATCAATTTTAGGGTAATGAACATTCTGCCATTCAGGTTCGGTCATAGTCAGCCATTTTTGATAGGCTTGCAGACGGAATGACAAAAGCCACTCGGGTTCATCTTTCTTGGCCGATATTAACCGGATGATGTCTTCATTCAGTCCTTTGGGTGCAATATCGGACTCAATATCAGTGACGAAGCCATGCTTATACGGTTGATTAACCAGACTTTGCAATACGGCACTCATTTGGTTTTCTTCCTTCTTTATTAATATCTTTTATTTATGTTTAAACTGGCAACTTAATAAAATCTTGTATTGCCGAGCGTCTGGTTAGGTAAATTTCTTCAACAAAATACACCATTGAAGTCGCTATTGATTAAAGCTTAGCAGCTTCTTTTATACTAAAGCTGTCACCGCAACCGCATGTATTGTCAATATTCGGATTGATAAATTTGAAAGAGCAATTGAGACCATCCTTGGTGAAATCAATTTGAGAACCATCGAGATATGGCAGGCTACTCGTATCTACAACAATTTTTGCCTCATGGGACTCAAATAATTGATCATTTGATGTGATCTCGTCTGCATAATCGAAAGTATAAGAAAATCCCGAACATCCGGACTTCTTGATTCCGACACGCAACGCAAAACCTTTTCCGCGCTTTGAAAGTTGCTGTCGGATATGTCTTGCGGCATTTTCAGTTAAGGTAATGGACATAACAATTCAATCTTCTCAATTTGGATAAAATCAATATGCGCTGCTTTTTTATTTATTCTGTGGTGCTGTCAGGCTTTAAATACAAGCAAAGCAACTAAAAATTCGACACAGATTAAATTAAAATGTTCTATGAATTACTGTGATTTCCTGGCAAATTGAGCCATTTTAACCAACAAATATCCGATTTATGCAACGGTCGATTCACGCATATCGCGCATGTCACGCATATCAAGCAGTGGGACAATGGTTTCATTTTGCCGATCTATCTGATTGTCGACCAGTTCTTTCAAGGTTACCGCGCCAAGATATTCAAAAATAAGTTCGTTAAGCTTCGCCCATAGGTCATGCGTCATACATTTGCTGTCATTATGGCAATTTTCTTTACCGCCACATTGAGTGGCATCAATGGGCTCATCAACAGCAAGAATGATGTCGGCTATTGATACTTTGTCAAGATCTTTTGCAAGACAGTAACCGCCTCCGGGGCCGCGTACACTATCCACTAGTTCGGATTGGCGTAATTTTGCGAATAATTGCTCCAAATATGACAGTGAAATTTTTTGTCGCTGGCTAATATCCGCAAGTGTGACGGGATGGTTGCTTTTTTGTAATGCAAGATCCAACAATGCAGTTACTGCAAATCTTCCTTTCGTTGTTAATCTCATGATTGACTCCTTTTAAGAATCGAGTGGGTTGTTCTTATCAATGTAGTGCTTTTTCAAATAATACCTGATTAATATAGTCAACTATACAATACCCGATTGATTTGGTCAACTATAAATCTTCTAGTTAGCAATTTAAATAAATCATTTTATGATATATCCAAATTAATCAATACTATGGAGAGTATTTTGGAGAATGCTGAATGAATAAATTTGTTATTTGAAAAGACTACAAACAAGACTAATTTGGCTATAATCATCAAGCTTTAAAATGGCTTGAAGAACGTAAGAGAAGGTTTGAGATTTAGATAATCAGTTTTTTAGTATTTGAATAGTTTTGTATTTTTAAATTATTAACATTTGCAGAAGGGGAAAGGAATATGAGTATGGAAAGTGAGTTTAGGATGAGATTCGGGGGCTTTTGGAACTCCCTCATTTTACTCTTTGTAATTATTGTATGTCTCCGCTTTTCGAGTCTTGAATTCGCGGATGAGAACTTAACAAAAAGAGTCTTTTGTGCTCTGCATTTATTTTTGGGATGTATTGCTACAGGTGTATTGCTGGGTATATTAAGAATATTTTTGGCATTTTCCAATCAAACTTATACACGCGCACCGGCATCGGCAAATTTCGCTCGAGGTCTTAAGTATGGGATTGTAGCCGGCGGTTTAATGATACTGATTGTTGGTACCTTGCAACTGAATAATTTCCTGGGGGTATTCCAACCTATGGTAAACGGATTGCTGACAAAATTAACCGCTATTTTTGTATAGACCATAAAAATAGAGGGTCAGGTAAAACGACTGACCCTCATTTGTTTGCTTTTGGCACACCCAGAAGATTTTTTGTCGCAATTGAGCGGCGCGTTCTTGGGGCTAATAAGCATTATTTTTTTTGATGACGACGCTGATGGTTTTGAAGATGATCCAGAGGTCGAGCCAGATGGACCAGTTTTTGAGATAGTAGAGGTCGTGCTCGATGCGCGCTTTCATTTTTTCCAGCACATCGGTTTCACCGCGCCAGCCGTTGACCTGAGCCCAACCAGTGATGCCGGGTTTGGCCATATGACGCAGCATATAGCCCTTGATCAGCTTGCGATAGAGTTCGTTATGCGCCACCGCGTGCGGACGCGGGCCGACGATGCTCATTTTGCCCTCCAGCACATTGAAGAATTGCGGCAGTTCGTCCAATGACGTGCGGCGCAGGAAGCCACCGATTTTGGTCAAGCGTTGATCGTTCTGCTTGGCCTGCTGAATAGTGGCACCATCCTCGGTGACCGTCATGGAGCGGAATTTATACACGATGATCTCCTCGCCGTTGAGGCCGTAGCGGCGCTGCTTGAAGATCACCGGGCCGGGCGATGTAACTTTCACCGCCAAGGCGATGCACGCCATCAAAGGCGATAGCAAAATGATAATCAGCAGAGCCAGTACAAAGTCGCTGACACTTTTCACCACACCATCCACACCGACAAAAGGCGATTCGTTCATAGCCACGACCGGTACATCGCCAATGTACTCGAAGCGCGCCTGCATCAAATCGAAGATATAAATATCGGGCAGGAAATAGATCGATGACGTGGTATCCGGCAACTCATCCATCAGTTTCTGAATGCGCGGCTGAGACGACATCGGCAAACTGATGAAAACCATCTCGGTATTATGCTTCTGGATGTAGGGCACGACATCATCCAGTCCTCCTAAGCGCGAGCCGAAATCATCCGGCCGGGTGATCGCCGCTGCCGCAGCAGGATCAACCGGCTCTTCCGTTTGCGCACCGAAGTTGCCGGCGATGCGCGAACTGCTGCGCTCATCGAAGAAGCCTTGATAACTGACCAATAAAAAGGGCAGCTCGGCAATATGCCGGATGAACGACAAGCTGTTTTCATTGGCGCCGATCACGATCGCCGAGCGTAGCTTGCCTTTGTTATACAGATTGGTGACGATGCTGCGCACCGTGAGATGGCTTGCAATCAGCATGAGCGGTGTGGCGATAAACCAGGTCAGCAGAACTTGTTTGGAAAACTGATTGTAAAATTTAGTGGCATAACCGAGAAATACCAAAATAGCGACAATCACCAGCCAACCCATCACCGTATCGCGCATATAGGCAAGCAAGCGGCCCTTGCGCCAATTGCGGTAAATGAGGATGCGCTCGTAAATATAAGTGGAAATAAAGAAGGTGATGATGACCAGCACCAGATAGTAACTGGTGAAGTCTTCATCGTATAACCAAGCGGTCAGGATCAGCATGCTCCAGATGATGAACGGGTCGAGCAAGTGCTTGAAAAAAGCTACGATAGGTAAATCGTTGACTGTCATCGTTTTCCGTAAGTATATTGCAGATTGATATTGGCACCGTTGGCATTAAATCCGCCCAAAGGGTTATTGGTCTGCAAATCGTTATGATAGGCCGAAGCGATGACCTGTAAACCAGGATAAGGGGCGTATATGAGTTTTACCGTGGCATTGCGAAGCGTATTGTGCGTACCGATCGGTAGAAATGAATCGGTAAAAATTGAAAAACGGTCAAATTTCAGATGCTGATAGGAAAAATCTCCCTCGAGTCTTACTTTTCTGGTGATGTCCCAATGGGGAATAATGCTGACACCGGTATTCAAGCTGAAGCTGGCGGTAAGCATCAGCATAGCCGCAGTTTCACGCCACCCGGTAACCGAGACGCCGACCTTGTCGGTAGGTTGCCACTGATAGACCATACGGGCATTGAATCCGCTAAAGTCACGC
Organism: Gammaproteobacteria bacterium; assembly: GCA_015709635.1. Taxonomy (NCBI): domain Bacteria; kingdom Pseudomonadati; phylum Pseudomonadota; class Gammaproteobacteria; species Gammaproteobacteria bacterium. Next base: position 1,876,239 of record CP054180.1, on the reverse strand, counting down.
GTTTTAAAGCTTGCATTGGTGCGCTCCACCCATCCGCCGGTTCCGTAGAGGCGAGATTTTGCGGTCACCACCCAGTTGACTTTAGCCAACGCTTCCATCTGGTTATAGCTATTGTCCGTGGACGAACCATCCGCCGCCAGAACGCGCACCGGGAAATCGCCGATGGTATCGCGAAAGAGTATCCCCACGGTATTTCTGCCTGACGTTATGAAATCGATGCCGCCTTCAAAGCGGTTTTCGATACGATTCAGGAAGCGCAACGTGGGACTATTCGAACTGAGATCGTAATGGGTATAGCTGCCATTCAAGCGCCAGCTGGGATGAAGACTCCATGTCGCATTTAAAAACTCGGTTTGCTCGGTTCTGACATTTTTAACACCTGGCTGAAACACGAACGGCGCTAGTGATTGTACATAGCTTGCACCCATGTTGCCTTCCAAGCGGTTGCCGAGAAACCACTGCCAACTGCCGTTGAAGCTTTTCAGATTGTTGTTCATTTGGTTGAATTTCTCAAACCGGGTATGAGTCCAGTTTAAATTCGCATTGAACCGTTGCCGCCCGATTTCTTTTTCTAACAGTACTCCGCCGGTAAAACGCTGGGAAATATCAAAAAGATTATTCGTGCCCAGTAGCGGCAGGGGATTCGTTCCATCGCGTATACGCAATATGTTGTCATCGGCGGTCAAGCTGTAACTACCATAAGGCTGTATCAATTTGCCAAACAGCGCAGCAGATGCGGTGTGGCTGAAAAGCAGCAGTAAAACACCCGCGGAAATCAGTATCCGCAACCGGATGAGTCGTGAAAGGCAGTGCGCGATGCGGGTAATAGACTGAGTGATGCGAGTAAATGTAACTTCCATGAATTGATGTTTCATTAACTTGAGATTCTCAGAGTTTCCAGTAGACAAAGATCAAGATATTTGACAGAACCTGTGTTTTCCATAACATGTTCTCATAAAATTATTTTTAACAACACTTTTTCCACCGGAAAACATACTTTTTTTACCCCTTTAATACCCTTAGTCGTTATTTTTAACAAGTAGGATTAGAATTTCCTGCAGCTTAGGGATACCGATTGGCAATACACGTTATAAGGCTGATTATGTATAAGCCTATAAGCTCGACGGAATAGAGAAGCGGAAAGAAAAGGAATTGTTTGTCAGCGCAGCTAATATAAAGGATGTTGTTACTGACGGTGCCATGAAATAGATAAGATATTTACCGTCTATTTCTATGATGCACGGTCTGGTTCTTTCATCACAATAACATTGCCGGAATTGACAGAGTTCTATTTTCAAAGACACAATCCGGTATACTTAAAACTTATCATTATTTTTATTGGTTAAATTATGAGTGAATATCTTTTTACTTCTGAGTCTGTTTCTGAAGGGCATCCTGATAAGGTCGCCGATCAGATTTCTGATGCTGTATTGGATGCGATCCTGAGTCAAGATGCTAATGCACGGGTTGCGTGCGAAACGCTGTGCAGTACTGGGTTGATTGTATTATCGGGTGAAATTACGACCCATGCATCGGTTGATTACAACATTATTGCACGTGAGACGGTCAAGAATATCGGTTACACCAGTTCGAATATCGGTTTTGATTCTACGACTTGTGCTGTTTTGACGGCATTCAATAAGCAATCGCCTGATATTGCACAAGGTGTCAACCGTTCCAAAGAGGAAGAAATGGATCAAGGAGCAGGTGACCAAGGGTTGATGTTCGGTTATGCGTGCGATGAAACGCCGCAGTTAATGCCTATGCCGATCTTTTATGCGCACCGCCTGGTTGAGCGGCAAGCGGAGTTGAGAAAAAAAGGTCAGTTGCCTTGGTTGCGTCCCGATGCCAAATCGCAGGTTTCGGTGCGCTATCAGAATGGTAAACCACAGCAAATCGAGACAGTCGTAATTTCCACACAGCATGATCCTGATATTTCCCATGCTGCATTGACCGAAGCGGTAATTGAAGAAGTCATCAAGCCGGTATTGCCTTCCGCGATGATCAGCAATCGTATTCAATATCTGGTCAATCCAACCGGGCGGTTTGTGGTCGGTGGTCCGATGGGTGATTGCGGTTTGACCGGCCGTAAAATCATCGTCGATAGCTACGGTGGCGCGGCGCATCATGGCGGCGGCGCATTTTCGGGTAAAGATCCTTCCAAGGTGGATCGGTCTGCGACCTATGCCGGACGCTATGTGGCAAAAAATATCGTGGCTGCGGGAATCGCCAGCAGATGTGAAGTGCAAGTTGCTTACGCCATTGGTGTCGCGCGTCCTGTTTCGCTGATGGTCAATACATTTGGCACCGGCAAAATTGCCGATGAAAAGATCGTGCAATTGATCGAGAAACATTTTGATTTACGCCCTCGAGGCATTATTCATGCACTAAACCTGTTGCGTCCTATTTATGCCAAAACAGCAGCATATGGTCATTTTGGACGCGAGCTTCCGGAATTTACCTGGGAAGCGACCGATAAGGCTGCACAATTGCGTGCGGATGCCGGCCTCTAAATTTTTAGAGATCTTTGCCGACATCAAAACCTTTAATTGATTTTCCCCTATGGTGAGGAGCGCTGCAGCGGCTGGTTCCGTGAGGCTCAGCATAGGCGGGTATTGTCACAACGGCGCTCGTTCATACTAAGGAGAAGTTTATGAACGCTGTGCTTAGCCCCAACTTTAACGACTACAAAGTTGCCGATATTTCATTGGCGGAATGGGGACGTAAGGAAATCGCCATCGCGGAAACGGAAATGCCGGGTTTGATGGCATTACGTAAGGAATATGCCAGCCAAAAACCGTTGGCGGGTGCGCGCATTGCCGGTTCTTTGCATATGACGATTCAAACGGCTGTACTGATTGAAACGCTGGTTACCCTTGGCGCCGAAGTTCGCTGGGCTTCCTGCAATATATTTTCCACACAGGATCATGCAGCTGCGGCAATCGCTGCCAGAAACATCCCGGTATTCGCCTATAAAGGTGAATCTCTCGAGGATTACTGGGAATACGCGCATCGGATTTTTGAATGGACGGCTGGCGGACAATCGGTCGGCGCCAATATGATTCTGGACGATGGCGGAGACGCGACATTATTGTTGATTCTGGGCACAAAGGCCGAGAAAAATCCTGCGATTATTGCTAATCCGAGCAATGAGGAAGAAACCGCATTATTTGCCTCCATCAAAAAGAAATTGGCATCCGAGCCCGGCTGGTATTCAAAAAATCTGGCCCGGATACGCGGTGTAACCGAGGAAACTACGACCGGCGTGCATCGTTTGTATGAAATGCAAAAAAATGGCGAGTTGCCGTTCCCCGCTTTCAACGTCAACGATTCCGTCACCAAATCAAAGTTTGATAATCTGTACGGTTGCAGGGAATCGCTGGTCGATGGCATCAAGCGCGCCACGGACGTCATGATTGCCGGAAAAATCGCTGTGGTTTGCGGTTATGGCGATGTCGGTAAGGGCTGTGCGCAGTCATTGCGCGGTCTGGGAGCTACCGTCTGGATCACGGAAATCGATCCCATTTGCGCCTTGCAGGCGGCAATGGAAGGCTATCGCGTGGTCACGATGGACGATGCTTGCAGTCAAGCGGATATTTTCGTTACCGCAACCGGTAATCTGCGTGTCATTACGCATGATCACATGCTGAACATGAAAGACCAGGCGATTGTTTGCAATATCGGCCACTTCGACTCCGAGATCGATATCGCATCGATACAAAAATACTCATGGGAAAATATCAAACCGCAAGTGGATCATGTCATATTCCCGACCGGACGCCGCATCATCGTGCTGGCGCAAGGCCGGTTGGTGAATTTAGGATGTGCTACCGGTCATCCTTCCTTTGTCATGTCCAGTTCGTTTACCAATCAAGTATTGGCGCAAATGGAATTGTGGCAGAACGGCGCAAGCTATCAGAAGAACGTCTATGTATTGCCGAAACATCTGGATGAAAAAGTGGCGCGCTTGCACCTTGGCAAATTGGGTGTGAAACTCACTGAATTGACCGATGAGCAGGCAAACTACCTGGGATTGAGCAAGAACGGTCCGTTTAAACCGCAAATGTATCGCTATTGATCGTCTTTCTTCTTTCCTGGAAGAATCGGTGTGAGTCGTCCACTCTGCCGGTTCTTCCAACAGAAAACACTGATTAATATTGGTGTGGTCACGATGTCAATCCGATCAATTCTGCATCTATAGAACTTGCTACGATGGAATCACAAAAAAAATTTTCCCCTACCTTCAGTTTTGAACTTTTTCCACCGCAAACACCGGAAGGTGTTGAGAAACTGCGGTTAACACGCCAGCAACTGGCGCGATTCAATCCCAAATTTTTTTCAGTGACCTTCGGTGCCGGGGGGTCGACGCGCGAGCGGACGCTTGAGACTGTGCTGGAGATTCAAACGGAAGGTCATGTCGTCGCGCCGCATCTTTCCTGCATCGGTTCAACGCAAGAGAATATTCGCGCCATTCTGGAAAAGTATCATCAGGCCGGGATTCGCCATATCGTTGCATTACGCGGCGATTTGCCTTCCGGGATGGCGCAAGCCGGCGAGTTTCGTTACGCCAGTGAACTGGTGGCTTTTATCCGGCAGGAATATGGAACTTCTTTTCATATCGAGGTGGCGGCTTATCCGGAATATCATCCGCAGGCACGGTCTGCACAATCGGATTTCGAGAATTTCAAACGTAAAATCGAAACCGGTGCGAGTTCGGCGATTACCCAGTATTTCTACAATGCCGATGCTTATTTTCATTTTGTCGAATTGTGCGAAGCAGCCGGTTTGAATATTCCTGTTGTTCCGGGCATCATGCCGATTAATAAATTCTCGCAATTGGTACGGTTTTCGGATACCTGTGGAGCAGAAATTCCGCGCTGGATCCGTAAGAAACTGGAAAGTTTTGGCGACGATAGCCAGTCCATTCAGGCTTTTGGATTGGATATCGTTACCGATTTATGTGAGCGGTTATTACAAGCAGGTGCGCCCGGATTGCATTTTTATACACTGAACTCCGCCAACCTTACTTCTATAATTTGGCAACGGCTCAATCTCCAGAGCAATAGCAATTAATATACATCCTATTGTTTTATTTTCTATTTAAATCGAATAGAACGATACGGTCACGAAATGATCCGGTGCAGGTTTTTGACAGGAGAATCATTAAACCGGAATGATCTTTTTCCTGATTTCCTCAGCCAGTATATAATGCGCATCAATATTCTGATTAAAATAAAAAAGCACGAGGTTGGGGATGACTGAGAAAGAAGCTGTTTCGGATAAATCTGCTCCTGCAGTACCGGCTGCGGAGGCGGCGGGCGCGGATGTTTCAATCATGGATGCCTGTATCGCACATGCCAAAGAAGTCAAAGCTACGCAACTTGAGCTCATCAAGAGCAAGGGCTATGACTTTGCGCCTGAATTCAGAGACATGACGATTCAACTTTATTTGCTGGGTGTCATGTGGAAATTCGCAGAGAACATGGGAAGTGCTGACGATGCACGCGAGCTGGCGTTCGCGGCTTTAGGTCAATTATTCGTTCAAGAGCACATGCCCAAACAAAAAGTGGCCAAGCGTATCGAGTTCCTGAAGAAGATGTCTAAAATCGAAGAGGATCATCATGCTTTAGCTGTTGCAATCGGTTATGAATCAGAACCGGGTGATAACAGTCTGGCGGAAGTATTTGATCACTATGTCGATGATATGCAGGTTTCGGGTGCTTTCTGGCGATTGTATGATCGCGGCAGAAAGATCATGTTGTATGGCGGTTTACTAGTTGCTTTTATCGTCATTTGGTTTGTTACGTTGTTCATGCCGGGAAACAGCACGATCGCGGTACTTGCTGCCGGACTCATTTCCGCCGCGCTTTTTGTCATACCGGTATTCCTGATTGGTATTTTCATTTATCGCACAAAAATAAAAAAGGCCAAACAGGCAGGGTAATTCTGTTCATGTATTCAAGATGCTGGAATCTATCCGGTATATAGTGAAAATTCAAATTGACCGATCAACTGGCTGTTAGTGTAAAAATGAGCGCTCAAATTATTGATGGCAAAAAGTTGGCCGAATCGGTGCGCGCCGAATGGAAAGCGCGCGCGGAAAAACTGACGCAATCGGGTACGAAACCCGGTTTGGCGGTCATTATTGTGGGTGATAATGCGGCGTCCAGTCTGTATGTCAGAAATAAAATCAGAGCTTGCAGCGAGATCGGTATCTACTCTGAAGTGCATAGCTTTCAGCAAAATGCATCACAGCAGGAGGTGTTGGATTGCATTCAGGCGCTCAACGCCAACCCGCATATTCATGGCATTCTGGTGCAATTGCCGTTGCCATCGCACTTTGAGAATAACCGGGTGATCACATCCATCGCCATTGAGAAGGACGTGGATGGTTTTCATCTGTATAACGTCGGTGCATTGGTTACCGGCAATACGATATTTTCTCCATGTACGCCATTTGGTGTCATGACGATACTGGAAAGGAATCAAATCCCAATCGAGGGTCAGCATGCGGTTGTAGTCGGGCGCAGTAACATTGTGGGTAAACCAATGGCATTCATGCTCTTGGAACAAGGCGCGACGGTTACCATTTGCACTTCGAAAACGCGCAATTTGCAGCAATTTACCCGGAATGCGGATATTCTGGTAGTGGCAACAGGAAAGTCGCACATGATCACGGCGGAGATGGTAAAACCCGGCGCAGTTGTCATCGATGTGGGTATTAATCGACTGCCGGATGGAAAGCTCTGCGGTGATGTCGATTACGCGACTGTTAAAGAGGTGGCGGGCTATATCACGCCGGTTCCGGGAGGTGTCGGGCCGATGACCATTACCATGTTGTTATGTAATACTATTCTGGCTGCGGAACGTACCCAAGCCGGTATAAAATAGGGTACCCGTTAATTTGATGAGTGTATGTGCGTATGGAACAGCAACCGGATATTGATCCGCAGGAAACGCAAGAATGGCTGGATGCGCTCGATTCGGTTATTGCCAATGCCGGTGGCGAGCGCGCGCATTTTCTTCTGGAAAAACTGATAGAGAAAGCTCGCCGCTCCGGAGCTTACCTGCCTTATAGCGCCACGACGGCGTATATCAACACCATACCGCCGGGCAAGGAAGAGCATCTGCCGGGCAATACCGCAATCGAACACCGGATTCGTTCGTATGTGCGTTGGAATGCCATGGCCATGGTATTACGTGCCAACAAAAATACCAATGTCGGCGGTCACATCGCCAGCTTTGCGTCAGCCGCAACGCTCTATGATGTGGGTTACAACCATTTCTGGCACGCACCGTGCGAAACACATGGCGGCGATCTGGTTTACCTGCAAGGACATTCTTCACCGGGCGCTTACGCGTATGCTTTTCTATCCGGTGAATTGAGTGAAGCGCAAGTGAATAATTTTCGCCAGGAGGCGGGCGGTAATGGTTTGCCGTCGTATCCGCATCCCTGGTTGATGCCGACTTTCTGGCAATTTCCGACGGTTTCAATGGGGCTTGGGCCGTTGATGGCGATTTATCAGGCGCGCTTCATGAAATATCTGGGCAGCCGTGGCATGGTCAATACCGACGGCCGTAAGATCTGGGCCTTCATGGGCGACGGTGAAATGGATGAACCTGAATCACTCGGTGCCATCTCATTGGCGTCGCGCGAGAAACTCGATAATCTGATTTTTGTGGTGAATTGCAATCTGCAACGCCTGGATGGTCCGGTACGTGGCAACGGCAAAATTATTCAAGAACTGGAAGGCGCGTTTCGCGGTGCCGGCTGGAATGTCGTCAAGGTAATTTGGGGGTCATACTGGGATCCGTTATTGGCGAAGGACACCAAGGGGTTATTGCAGAAACGCATGATGGAGTGTGTGGACGGCGAATACCAGAACTTTAAGGCCCGAGACGGTGCGTATGTGCGCGAACACTTTTTCGGTAAATACCCGGAGCTGCTGGAAATGGTCGCCAATATGTCGGATGACGATATCTGGCGGTTAAACCGCGGCGGACATGATCCTTATAAAGTCTACGCGGCGTATGCTGCGGCGGTAAAGCATACCGGGCAACCGACTGTGATTTTGGCGAAAACGATCAAAGGGTACGGTATGGGCGAAGCGGGCGAAGCGCAGAATATCACCCATCAGCAGAAAAAAATGGGAACGACCTCATTAAAAGCTTTCCGTAATCGTTTCGGCTTGGATGTTCCCGATGACAAAATCGAGGACATTCCCTATCTGACTTTTACCGAAGATTCAGCGGAATTGAAGTATCTGCGGGAACGCCGGACGGCCTTGGGCGGCACTTTTCACCGGCGTAAAACCAGCGCACAAGCACTACAAGTGCCGCCTTTGTCCGCTTTTCAGGCTTTGCTGAAGGTTAGCGGTGAAGGTCACGAATCATCCACCACCATGGCATTTGTGCGGATTTTGAATATCCTGGTGAAAGACAAGCAAATCGGTAAGCATATCGTGCCGATTGTCGCCGACGAATCGCGTACCTTCGGCATGGAAGGGATGTTCCGGCAACTGGGTATCTGGTCATCGGTCGGACAATTGTATACCCCGCAGGATGCGGAGCAGTTGATGTATTACAAGGAAGATAAGCACGGCCAGATTCTGCAGGAGGGCATTTGCGAAGCCGGTGCCATGTCGTCCTGGATCGCGGCGGCGACTTCTTACAGTACGCACGGTATTCAAATGATCCCGTTTTTTATTTTTTACTCCATGTTCGGTTTTCAGCGCATTGGTGATTTGGCGTGGGCGGCCGGCGACATGCGCTGTCGCGGTTTTTTGCTAGGCGGAACGGCGGGGCGCACGACATTGAACGGCGAAGGGTTGCAGCACGAAGACGGGCATAGTCATGTTGTGGCGTCGACAATCCCCAATTGCGTTTCATACGACCCGGCATTTGCCTATGAATTGGCGGTCATTATTCAAGATGGCCTGCGCCGCATGTATCAGGAGCAGGAAGATATCTATTATTACATCACGGTGATGAATGAAAACTACTCACACCCTGAAATGCCGGCCGGTGCCGAAAAGGATATCTTGAAAGGAATGTATTTATTCAGTGAAGCAAGCGCGGGTGAAAATGAGCCGCACGTGCAATTGCTGGGGGCCGGAACCATCCTGCGCGAGGTTATTGCGGCAGCGGCAATACTGAAACAAGAATACGGCGTGAGCGCGGATGTTTGGAGTGTCACCAGTTTCAACGAATTGCGGCGTGAAGCTTTGGCTGTTACCCGCTGGAACATGTTGCATCCGGAGCAGCCGGCAAAAACATCGCATGTGGAGAACTGTTTCAAAGGACGGCAAGGTCCCGTTGTTGCTGCGACCGATTATATGAAGATTTATGCGGATCAGATCCGTGAGTTTGTTCCCGGACGGTATCGTGTGCTCGGTACCGATGGTTTCGGCCGTTCCGATACGCGTCAGAAGTTGCGCCGCTTCTTTGAAGTCGATCGCTACTATATTACCGTGGCGGCACTCAAGACGTTATCGGAGGAAGGGAAAGTCGGCGCGCAACAAGTCGCCCAAGCCATTGAGAAATACGGTATCGATCCGGAAAAACCCAACCCGGCGATCAGTTAAACCGCTGAGGTGCGTTAGAATGAACGATCACATTATTTTTCCCTATCGAAGCACTGCGAGGAAAGCTTGTGGCTGAATTAAAAAAGGTGCTCATTCCGGATATCGGTGATTTCAAAGATGTACCGGTCATCGAAGTGCTGATAAAGGCGGGTGACAAGGTGAAGGCCGAAGACTCGCTGATTACGTTGGAATCCGACAAAGCGACTATCGAAATCCCGTCACCTTATTCCGGTTCGATCAAGGAGGTACTGGTCAAAGCCGGTGACAAAGTATCGGAAGGCACTGCAATTCTGACTCTGGAGATTTCGGGCCATACGCCGCCTGAAACACCTGCGCAGATTCCGCAGACTGCGGTTGCTGCAAAGGAAGTAGCGGCGCAGGAGGTGGCGGCTGAAATCAAGCCGGTTGCGAATCAGCCGACGCCAAATTTGCCCCAGCCAGCATTGCCCGCAAGCAATGCTTCACCCAAAGCGCATGCCAGTCCGTCGATTCGCCGTTTTGCCCGGGAACTCGGTGTCAATCTTGAATTGATTACCGGCAGCGGCCCGAAGCACCGCATTCTCAAAGAAGATGTGCAAGCTTTTGTAAAAGCCGAATTATCAAAGTTAAGCGGTACCGGTACGGGTGCAGCGCTGAATCTGTTGCCGTGGCCGCAAGTGAATTTTGCCAAGTTCGGTCCGGTTGAGTTGAGGTCGTTGACGCGCATCAAGCAAATTTCCGCCGCGAATCTGCATCGCAATTGGGTGATGATTCCGCATGTGACGCAGTTTGACGAAGCCGATATTACCGACTTGGAAGCATTGCGAAAAGAATCCAACGAAGGCGGAAAAGAAAATAAAGTGAAATTGACGCTTTTGGCCTTTTTAATGAAAGCGTTGATTGCATCTTTGAAAAAATTTCCGGAATTCAATGCTTCACTCGACAATAATTCCGGTGGCGAAACGAATCTGGTCATCAAACATTATTACCATATCGGGTTTGCCGTCGATACCGCGAATGGATTGGTTGTGCCCGTCATCCGGGATGTCGATCAGAAGGGGATCATTACCATTGCCGAGGAATTGACAAGGCTGTCTGCATTGGCGCGCGAAAGTAAGCTGAAGCCCACCGATATGCAGGGTGCAAGCTTCACTATTTCCAGTCTGGGGGGAATCGGCGGAACGGCTTTTACACCGATCATCAATGCACCGGAGGTAGCCATTCTGGGTGTTTCAAAAGCCGGTATCAAGCCGGTTTATCGCGATAATCAATTTGTACCGCGTTTAATGCTCCCGCTATCATTGTCGTATGACCATCGTGTTATCGACGGTGCGACGGCAGCCCGCTTTACCACGCATCTGTCGGAAGTGTTGACGGATATGCGCCTTGCGCTGTTATGACTGGTAGTATCAGTTTCCATCTTCGCCAAGGGGGACGTTATCGATAAATTTCCTCTGGTTGGCATCTATGGCGGGACATTCGATCCCATTCATTATGGCCATTTACGCATTGCGGAAGAACTGCTGGATAGCATCGGTTTGAAGCGCATGATTTTTGTACCATCGGGCGCTCCCCGTTTACGGGCGGCTCCTGCGGCGTCGAGAGGCCACCGGGCAGCCATGGTGCGGTTGGCGATTCAGGATAACAACCGGTTTACGCTGGATGAGCGGGAGATCAACCGTCCCGGTATTAGTACAACCGTGCAATCGTTGCGCGAATATCAACATGAGTTGGGCAATAAAGCCGCGCTTTGCTTTGTGTTGGGAATCGACGCATTTGTCAAAATCAATCAATGGTCTGAGTGGCGGGAGTTATTCAATTTATGTCATTTGATCATGGTGGCTCGACCAGGTTTTGTTTCGATTGGCGAAGAGAAAAATCTGCCGGCCGAGATACGCGAGGAATATTCTTCCCGCTGCGTTACGAGTACCAGCGATTTGGTACGGCAATCCAGCGGCTTTATTTATACCGCACATACTTCGTTGCTGGAAATATCCGCTTCACAAATACGATCGCTGATCAGCGCCGGAAAAAGCATACGCTATCTGCTTCCCGAAAGCGTTGCTGAATATATTAAATCCAATCGGTTATACACCGGAAATCTATGAACTCTGAGAAACTGGTACCTGTCACCGTCGATGCATTGGAAGAGATCAAGGCGCATGATATTGATGTCATCAATGTAGCCAAAATCACCTCGATGTTCGAATTCATTATTATCGCCAGCGCCGACTCGACACGTCAGACAAAAGCATTGGCTAATAATGTGCAAGAAAAAGTCAAAGCTGCCGGTGGGAAGGTTTACAGTGTGGAAGGCGAACAGACGGGAGAATGGTTGCTGGTGGATTTGGGCGATGTGGTTGTGCATATCATGCTGCCGGCGGTACGCGAGTATTACAATTTGAAAATGTTGTGGTCGGAGCGGAGTTAATGTGGCAAAGATGGCGCATTAATTTTCCTTGCATATGAAGTTTTTTATACTCGCGGTTGGCAACAAAATGCCGGATTGGATCAGGACGGGCTATCTTGAGTATATCAAGCGCATGCCGCATGAGATAACCGTCAATTTGATTGAAATCAAGCCGGAAAAGCGGAATGGCGGAAAACCCGTGGAGCAGCTCTTGCAGGCCGAATATCAACGGATTCGCGCGGCCTTACCGCCGAACTGCCATATGGTGGTTCTCGACGAGCAAGGGCAGCAATGGACGACGGTAAAATTTGCGGATGTCATTACGGAATGGATGCTCGCCAGCGATGCCGTTGTGTTTATTATTGGCGGTGCTGACGGTTTGCACGGTGATATCAAGCGAGCCGCAAATGCCATGATGGCGTTGTCGAAACTGACTTTGCCGCACGGCCTGGTGCGTGTTTTGTTGGCGGAACAAATTTATCGCGCCGTATCGATCAATAAGAATCACCCTTACCATAGAGCCTGAGTGAGATTGCGGAAAGATGAACACAGCTTTTCCAGTCATTTTCGATAACATGGCCAGGATGATTTAACCGCCCGAACGTATTGCGATTGTATAGACTGTGATGTTTTCTGAAAACCAAATATACCTTGCGTCAAGAAGCCCCAGAAGGCGTGAATTGCTGCGCCAGATCGGTGTGAAATTCAACTTGTTGATGATGCGCGAAACCTTAGGGCGTGCGGTCGATATTGATGAGCAACCGTTTGCTAATGAGATTCCTGCCGATTATATCTACCGTGTTACCCGTGCTAAGGCCGATGCCGGCTGGAAACGGATATTGCAGCGCCATTTGCCGATTCAACCCGTGTTAGCGGCGGATACCATTGTGACGATTGACGGGTGCATCCTCGGCAAACCGAAGGATAATGCACATGCCGAAGAAATGCTGAAAGTATTGTCAGGTCGCTCACATCAGGTTCTGACAGCGATCGGCGTTGGTATCAAGGATACGATACAAATGCGGCTATCGACATCGACCGTCCGGTTTCGTGAAATCAGTGAACGTGAGATTCGCCATTATCTGACCAATAATAATGTTCTGGACAAAGCAGGGGCTTACGCAATTCAAGGTATGGCGGCCGCTTTTATCGTTGAGATCTCGGGCAGTTATAGCGGCGTCATGGGGTTGCCGTTGTACGAAACGGCACAACTGCTGGAGGAGGCCGGTATAGCGGTTTTTCAATAGCGGTTAGTTTTTTATGATTGCGCGTTGTTTTGAAATTGAATCGCTACACCATGTTGTTGCATTACCGCGATGTAATTTTCAGCCGGCTTGATCGCTAACTTCAATACCCGTTTGTTTTAATAATAATTTTCCTGAATATGAATAATGAAATTCTTGTCAATATCACACCGCAAGAAACCCGGGTAGCGATACTGGAGCAAGGTGTGACGCAAGAGTTGCACATTGAACGGACCAGTGGCCGTGGCATTGTCGGGAATATTTATAATGGGCGTGTCAGCCGTGTTTTACCCGGTATGCAATCGGCTTTTGTCGATATCGGTCTTGACCGGGCTGCTTTTTTGCATGTAGCGGATATCCGCGACTCCGGTCAGGAGGGTGATGCTGCCAAGCCCATTGAGAAATTGTTATACGAAGGGAATAGCATCCTGGTGCAAGTGATCAAGGATGCAATAGGTACCAAAGGTGCACGGCTGTCGACACAGATAAGCCTGGCGGGACGCTTGCTGGTGTTTCTGCCGCAGGAGTCGCATATCGGCATTTCCCAGCGGATCGAAGATGACAGCGAACGTGAGCTGTTGCGTGAGAAGTTGCAGCATATTTTGCCCGCGGATGAGAAGGGCGGGTACATTATCCGTACCATGGCTGAGACCGCGAATGAAAGCGATTTGCGTGCCGATCTCGAATATTTGCACCGGCTATGGCGTGACATTCAACAGCAATCGATCACGATTGCAGCACCGGTTTTACTTTATCAAGACCTTGATCTTAGCCATCGTGTGTTACGGGATTTTGTCGACGAAAATACGGCTCGTATTTTCGTCGATTCGCGCGAGAATTATCAAAAATTGGTGCGGTTTGCGCAGAATTATATGACCTTTATTGCGGAACGCATCACACTGTACACCGGTGACCGTCCCTTGTTTGATTTACATGGTGTCGAAGAAGAAATTGAGAAATCTTTGGCGAAACGCGTCAATTTAAAATCCGGCGGCTATTTGATTATCGATCAAACCGAAGCATTGACGACAATGGACGTGAATACCGGGGGATTCATCGGTGTGCGTAATTTCGACGATACTATTTTTAAAACCAATCTTGAAGCAGCTCAGGTCATTGCAAGACAACTGCGTTTACGCAATCTCGGCGGCATTATCATCATTGATTTTATCGACATGGATTCGGAAGAACATAAAAATGCGGTTTTGGCTGAATTCAACAAAGCATTGTTGAAAGACCGTACCCGTATAACCGTCAATGGTTTCAGTGCGCTTGGATTGGTTGAAATGACACGTAAGCGCACGCGGGAAAGCCTGGCGCATGTGCTGTGCGAGACTTGCCCGACATGCCAGGGGCGAGGTGAAATCCGTACCGCACAAACGATTTGTTACGAAATATTGCGCGAATTGCTGCGGGAAGCCAGGCAATTTGAAGCAAATGAATTCCGCATCCTGGCGTCGCAACAAGTGATCGATTTATTTTTGGATGAAGAATCGCAAAGCTTGGCGCAACTAGGTGATTTTATAGCAAAACCCATTAGTCTGCAGGTCGAGGAGTCGTACACGCAAGAGCAGTATGATGTGATCTTGATGTAATAGTGCAGCACATTCCAATCCAATCGCGGCGGATTTTTTTCGGCTACTGAATAGCGGTATCTAATCCAAAGAGAATAAAGTTTGATTTCTGTTATCAGTAATCGGATATCTCTCAGCTTTGCCTTGATACCTCGTATCGATGTAATCAACAGCTTCTTAAAATACTCATCTATTTATATATTTTCAATGACTTATAAATAGATGTGTTCGTCATGTTTACACTTAGAACGACATAAGTAAAAAGTAGTATTACTAAACCGCATAAAGCGTGCGCTGGGTTCTCATAGCAATTTCTATTTCTACTTATCTAAGAAATTAATAAACTGTTCCTTAAAAAATATTAGTTCGTTTTTTTGAGACTAGAAGCAATTGGAGTTTTATCGGAGATTGATTCTTTCTGGTTGTATGCTATTGTATATATTATGCTTAATTGCGTGATGCAGTTTTTCTAGAATTGTTTTTCTCAGCAATTCAGGCAGAAATCATCTAAGTATTTTACTTATTATTTGTAATAAATCTTCCCGGTTGAAGTAAGGTTTTTGTCTTTTCTGATGCAATTCTATTGCCATTGTAATGTAATGGTTATGACTATATTGATTGGCGTTTTTACTCGTTAAATAATAATAGTTTTCCTAATATACATCGCAATAGTGAAGCGATAGGATTATTCCAAGCTTACATTCTTGAAGAATGTCTATCTCGAAAGCTGAAATAGAAAAATTTTGCGATCGTGGGAACAGGAATTACTGAGGGAATAACTGATTGCAGAATCATCATCTCTTTCAATGAGGAAAAGTTCTTCAACAAGCTAGTTGACTCCAAAAACTGAATTTACTTTTGGTTTTAGCAAAGAGAAAAGTTTTTGAAGTTTATCACTAATAGTTTACGAGAGAGAGGTAATTTATGGCGTCACGACTAGATGACGAATCAGCAGTCTCGCAACAGAAAAGTGCAGAGATTGTCAAGAAAGAAGGTTCGGCTGCTTTTCAGTCGCAATATTTTTTCCGTGATACTGCTGCGGGTTTAATAACTGGCGCAATGGCTATTCCATTAACGATTGGTATTGCGATCATGTCAAATTATCCGATCAAAGTTGGTTTGGCTACAGTTGCTTTTGCTTCTTTGATTGGATGGATAAATGCCTGGTTCAAACCGGGCAATTTTATTGGCTCTCCAGGTATTGCTGCGGGATTGGCACCGGTATTGGCGATGGGGGTGGCTGCTTTTGGTATCCAGAACATGGCATTCTGTATTTTTATGACTGCGATCATGCAGGGCATTATTTGGAGGTTTAATTGGCAGCGATACTTACTGGTTGCCGTTCCGGTATATCTGGTTGAAGGATTGTTAGCGGGTGTTGGGTTAAAGATTTTATTGAAATTTTCAGAGTTTACATACGAAATACCTGCAGAATCAGTGACGGAAGAATTCTGGAATGCGGCGCGCATTCAGATGGCTGCGATATCAGCGGGTGGTCTGGCTGTATTTTTGCTCCTGTTTTCTAAATTTAAGGATACACAACCAGCGATTCCTTATTTCGCCATTATTATCGGTGGCGTGATATTGGCGCAGTTTATTTCTGTACCGATGATTTCTGTGGAAGATGTTGAGCTGCAATTGAAATTACCGCTGCCAAGTGAAGATACGACAATCCTGATGCTGGCTTACATGATTTTCTTCTGCGCTATGTTAGCTATTGTGGACGTGATTGAGCAGGTGATGAGTAATGCAGCGATTGAGAAAATTGACCCATTGAAACGTAAGACCAATAGCAATAACAGTTTGCTTGCCATCTGGATTGCTAATATGGGTTCAAGTTTCTTTGGTGGTATGACCAACTTGGATGGCTTGGCAAAAAGTACTACCAATAAGCTGGCGGGTGCAATGACTAAGTTTTCGGTCTTGATTATTGGCACCGTTGTATGTTTCTTTACGTTTAATACACATTATCTGGATTATTTGCCGAAATTCGCTCTGGCGGCAATTATGCTGTTCACGGGTTATAAGATGATTGCTGGCTTAGTACATGTCACCCACTATGGTCCTTATGCATTGATATTGGCAATTTTGACAGCGGGCCTGGTTTATAAAGTTGGTATCTTTGAAGGTTTATTGATTGCAATGGCGATACATGGCCTTGTTCATTATCTGGTTTATACCAAACATGAGAATATGCCAGGAAGGTCAGTAGTTAAACGGTATTTCGATAATTTGAAAAAAGATAACAGTAATTTGCAGTAAGAATAAGTAGGAGCGTTGCTGTGGCATAACCTTTGTGCGCAGTTGTTTGCAAAAGGAAAAGCATCAAAGCATTACTTAAAGCGTACCGAAATTACATTGAGGAGAATTTATCATGTTAAAAAAATTATTAATTTCTGTAATTAGACAATATTTTGTTTATTTGAAGAAAGAACACAGCAACAATCTGCAAGCAAAAATGCCGTCGCATAATTTATCGTGAACTGGTTTGTGCTTTAGACTTTTTTAATAATCAACCAGGAACTCAGTTAGAGAAATTATATGTATAAACAGATAATGGTTGCTGTTGATGGCAGCGAGATAGCGAAGCAGGCGTTAGCAGAAGCGATAAATATTGCCAACACCTACAATGCGGCATTATGCATTGTTCATTGTGTCGGTGATGACAATGAAGCTAACAAAAATAAAGGTCAAGAGATTCTAGAGCAAGCCAAATCCGAAACTGATGTATTGAGTGTCGAAACTCGTCTTCTTAAAGCTGAAGCTGAGTATGGTTTGAATGGCATTGCTGAAGCTATCGCTGCCGCTGTTTATGATTGGAAGGCAGATTTATTGGTTGTAGGAACATCGAATCGTCGCGGATTAGAGCGTTTCTACGTAGGCTCGGTTGCAGAGCAGTTAGTCACTAAAATCGATTCTTCAGTACTGTTGGTTCGCTCAAAACAAAGCTAGATGTTGAATTTGCTTGTTTTAGGTAACAAATAGTTTATTGAATGAAAATAGATTAAGTGTGCATAAGATTTTTAAATAATTAAATTTCACAATCAAGGAGATTGTTATGTCAATAAAACAAATATTTGTTGTTTCAATTGTCGCCATTGGAATGAGTTTGCTATCGATGTTCGAATTAACAAGACATGTTTTTAATTGGATCATTACCGATGGCCAATTAGGATTGGCATTTTTTATAGCTTATATAGTAATTGCTTTAAAATTTGGCAAACCTGCGAACAAAGGAAAATATGCAACTGGATATCAACCATCTCTGAACAGAAACTAACCATTTTCTAATAATTTTTATTATAAGTAACTGTTTCAAAGAGAATTTTTGTTATTTTATATTTTTTTGTCTTACCTGTTAATATTTACAATCCCTATTTATTGTAAATGGACCGCTTAACCCAAGCATTTTTAGAGCAAAAATTTTGTGATAAGAATGTCACAATGATCCTGGAGATCGTGGGCGTGTTGAATTGGGTTCTATGTAAATCTTTGAAATAAGTTTCCTCTATTTCAATTAAGCTTTCATAGGGTGTTTCCTCCACCGAACCTCCGCCGGTTCGGTGGTTTTTTGATCTTTTCGGATTCAATTGAGTAACCTCCAGGATTCGCTCCCTAGCAACTTTGCTCTAGGCATTACTCCGCCTGATCTGCTTTAAGATATAGATCTGAGTTACTCTTTAAGATGATCGGTGTGTAGTTCATTTTTGCAATCTCCAATCTCAGTTGGCTGATCAAAGAAACTGGGTGTTGCTGAATTCCTTCTTTCTTGATCTTCATGATATGCAAGATTGCACTTCATTCCAGAATTCATCGATTATCACAACTATTTCAATCAATTGGGAGGCGGTAGTGAAATGCTGCCTTCTTGCTTGAAAATGTCACGTTGCTAATTGATTGTGGATTACTCTATTGTTGCTGTGAGATCCAGCGTGTTGCATAGCGAATCAGATCAGCACCATCTTTCAGGTTTAATTTCGACCGGATATTAAAACGGTGTGTATCGATTGTTTTAATACTGCGACAAAGCATTTGGGAAATTTCGTGACTATTGTGTCCTTGCCCGATCAGGTGTAATACCTCAAGCTCGCTGGACGTAAGCGTGTTGATCAAATGCTCCGGTTCAGAGCTTTTCATGACCATTCGCTTCAATAGTTTTTTGTGCATTTGCTTGCTGAGATAAACGTTGCCTTTTAGAACCTCACGGATGGCTTCAAGCATGGCTTCGCCGGGTTCGTGCTTCATGACGTATCCCAGCGCTCCAGCACGAAGAGCCCGTTCAGCGTAAACCGATTCATCATGCATGGAGATGAACAGAACCGGCAGATCCGGAATCAACGCATGGATACTTTTGATGACTTCAAGTCCGGATACCGTCTTGAGGGTTACATCTAATAAAATAATATCAATCGGATTATTTTTCTTTATGATTTCCAGCGCCTCAGCCCCATCCCCAGCTTCGGCAAATACTTCCATATCCGGTTCCATATTGATGAGCATGGCAAGGCCATGCCGCAACATGGCATGATCATCTACGAGCATTACTTTTGCTTTCTTTGTCGACATTTTTAGTGATATGTGTTTTTAAACGAACTTCCGTGCCGCCTTCTTTGCGCGCTAAAATTTCCAGCTTTGCACCCAATTCCTTGGCACGGTATTGCATAATTTTAATACCCATTCCCGGTGTTGACGGTTGATTGATATCAATTCCGGTAAAACCGCAACCATCATCACAGATAGACAAACACAGCATTTTCTCATCAGACATTAAGGAAATGGTTAGATGTTTTGCCTTGCCGTGCCGGATTGCATTGTTTGCTGCTTCTTGAGTGATTCGGTACAAGTTCAGTGCCGTACTGTTATCGTTGATAATATTAATATTATTCCAAGAAAAATCACAATCGATATTATACGTTGTAGAGATTCTGGTGGCTAAGGTTTGCAATGCTTGGATCAAACCATTGGCTTCCAGTTCAAACGGCAGTAATCCTTGCGCAAGTTGCTTGATATGAATGACGGCTGTCTGGGTTTGAGTGGCAATGGATGCTGCCAATGTTGCTAAGTTCTCATTGCCATTTACCGAATTGGAAATTTTCTTTTCGAGCACTCTGGCTTGATAGCCGATAGCCGCTATTTGCTGGCCGACATTATCATGCAATTCTTGTCCGATCGTATGTGCTTGTTCCTCAGCAACCGATACCAATGCTTGTTCCAAATGTCTCAGCTCAAGCCAGCTTTCCAAATCATTGGCAATCGCACTGACAAGTTTTTGTTCTTCCGGTAAATAAGAAGGTTTCTCTTCTGAGTAAAAAATACTTAAATGGCCGCACTCTATTCCATTGATAAGGATTTTGGATTGTAAAACCGGCTTGCTTTTGTATATTTCCTGATCGAGTTCAAGTCCAGAAAGATTTGAATCCGTTTTGCTATCGGCGTGCGGCTGATTTACATGATTCTGGTTCTCATTTCCTGAAGTAAAATGTTTGTCGTTAACGTCGATGACCGCAGTGGCAATTTCCGGATATTGCAAGGCAGGTATTAAGTATTTGAATATACTAAAGCAGACATCTTCTAATGAAAGCTCCACTCCCATACTACGCCGTATTTCATACAAACAGGTGATCTCTTTCAGGCGGGCATGCAACAGCTCATCGACTTGTTTGCGTTCCAGCCATAACGCCAGATCACTCGTGATGGCATTGATCAGCCTTTGTTCTTCCATTATTAAAAATGGCTTGTCCTTAGGGTAATAAACACTTAAATGGCCGCAAGCCTTACCATTAATACGGATTTCAGATGTCAATTCGTGAGTAAAATCCCTCGTCTGAGGTACGGAGGAAGTGTGTTTCCCATCGAGATTGATTGTGATCGAGGTGTATTCCGGGTGCTGCATTGCAGGTATTAAAAACTTAATAATATTCTGGCAGGCTACCTCTACCGATAATTCAAGTCCGAGACTGCGGCGAATCTCATAGAGACATGTGATTTCTTTTAAACGTTCTCGTAACTCACTTTCCTTGCGACTTAATTCTATCGAGTATTGTTCAGCCGTCTCTTTAGCTTGCCGGGCTTCTTTTTCTGATTGGATGAGCTTGCGCACAAACCAGTTCAATAACAATATTTCAGCGCTAATCAGTGTCGCCAGATAAACAATGATATCTTTCAGTTTTTCATTAACCGGCTTGAATAATTCCTCCTCATCCAGCTTAAGGATCATGGTAAGACCGATGGAGTGTAATGAAGCATAGGTTTCGATTACTGGAACTTGACGATAATCGAAAGTAGCCACTACGCCACTTTTCTTGTCAAGCGTATAATTTTTTGACGGTATGTTTTCATCAGGAGCTAGATGCTTGAATTTGACGCCATCAATCTGGCTGATCAAGCAAGCCATTTCATGCTTTCCCTTTTCCGGTTTTGCGCATAAGATGAATTCACCCGTTTCACCGATCGATCGCATTCCTCTAAACCGGCGCGTTACTTGCGGTAGTTTGACTTGGGTTGTGATACTGCCAATGTGGCGTTTATCTTGATCAAGCACATCATTGGTGGTGTGAAGAATAAGCTCTTCATCCCATATCAAGAGCGTATCCTTGTTTAACCGGAGCACTTTTTTACTTTTAGAAAATTGACCAACTTGTGACAGTGTTTTACCTTGCTTGTCATGAACGACAGCCGCCGAAAAGCCTGCTTCGGGTAATGAGTTGATATTTCGCACAAGATCGTGCAATGCATTATGGTTGTCCGGTTCGGTGCTGAGTTGTTGCATTGACTGAACGATAAACGGGCGCAGCGACAGCGCACGGGTATCGGCCAATCCCTTTTCAATTTGCGATTCCAATAAATGCGCTTTTCCTTGCAAGGCGACAGCCAGTCCTCTACCCAGCACGGATTCAATTTCTTGTCGCATGGCGGTATACACGGTAATACCGGTGGTCAGCGTTAGTCCCAGCAATAATAAGCCGCCTATAATGCTGATCTTGCGATCATCGCGCGTCAAAGACAAGTTACTCTCCTTGATTGAGGTGAATGAATTCAATTAAGTATATTAGAAATGAAGAATGTTCATTGAAATTTTGGCAAGCGGATCTTGCATATAACTTACAAGCGATCGATCGGTGTCATAGGCTTCCTCATTGCGCTATAATCCCCCGTTTAATCCATCAACTGATCAAAAAATGTTGCAGGGTATTAATCTCGCATGTGTTCGCGGTGATCGCGAGCTGTTTAGAGATGTCAATTTTTCACTAGAGGTGGGCGGTTTAATGCAAGTGCGCGGTCCAAACGGCAGCGGCAAAACCAGTTTGCTGCGCATGCTCTGCGGTTTGTCCAATCCTGCTGCCGGTGAGATTCGATGGAGCGGTACTTCGATTCGTACCTTGGATGGCGAATATTATAGTGCTATGACCTATATAGGACACTTGAACGGTACCAAAGATGATTTAACGGTTATCGAAAACTTGCGCATTTCAAGTGCACTAGCAGGTTTTGAAATTAGCGCTGATCAGGCGAATGAAGCGCTGAATTATATTGGATTGCGCGGCAGAGAGGCGTTACCGGTCAAGGTGTTGTCGCAAGGTCAACGGCGTCGCGTCGCACTGGCACGTTTGCTGGTGTGCAAAACACCTCTATGGATTCTGGATGAACCATTGGTCGCATTGGATGTGGCGGCGGTAAAATTGATTCAAGAGCTGCTGGAACGGCATTTGCAGGAAGGCGGCATGGTGGTGATGACCACGCATCAGGAGATTGATATTACGGCAGTATCAACAACCCAGTTGCACTTGGCTTGATCTATTTATGTGGATAATTAAACGCGATCTTCTGCTGGCAGCGCGGCGTCAATCCGATGTGCTGACCACGCTATTTTTTTTCATCATTGTCGTCAGTCTTTTTCCGCTCAGCGTGGGACCGGAAATGAATATGCTGCGCACCATGGCACCCGGTGTGGTGTGGGTGGCGGCTTTGCTGGCTTCGATGTTATCGCTCGGGCGGATGTTTTCGAATGATTATCTGGATGGCACATTGGAGCAGATGCTGCTATCACCGCAATCGTTATCGCTGTTGGTGCTGGGAAAAGCTTTTGCACACTGGCTGGTAACCGGTGTGCCGCTGGTATTGATGGCACCGGTTTTGGGTATTCAATATGATTTGCCGGCAGAAGCCTTGCTTGTGTTAACCGCGGCTTTATTGCTGGGCACCCCGGTTCTGAGTCTGATAGGCGCTATCGGTGCGGCACTGACATTAGGATTGCGAGGCGGTGGCGTATTGGTTTCGTTACTCGTTCTGCCTTTATATATTCCAGTGCTGATTTTTGGGGCGGGTGCTGTGGAAGCCGACATGTCCGGAGTGGGGTTTGACGCGCACTTGTCATTGATCGGGGCATTTCTGCTGGTTTCTGCTGTTTTCGCACCTTGGGCGGCTGCTTCGGCCTTGCGTGTCTCGCTGGAATAAGGCGGATTTTAACACTGCCTATTTGGCATCGATTTAGTATAAAATTAGCGGCTAAAAATTTTGGACTGAATCGGAACTGAAATTTAACGCGAAGCATTATAAAATTTAATAAAATTTAATATGGCTATTAATTGGTTCAAATATTCTTCTCCAGCCAGTTTTTATTCACTAGCAGGGAAAATGATTCCGCTATTTGTGTTTGTCACAGTGATACTGACAGCGGCGGGGCTTTATGTTGGTTTTTTTGTTGCACCCACGGATTTCCAGCAAGGCGAGGCGTACCGGATTATTTTCATTCATGTGCCTGCGGCATGGATGTCGATGTTTCTTTATGTCGTGATGGCATTCTGGGCGGGTATCGGTTTGGCGTTTAATACGCGACTTTCTTCCATGTTTGCATCGGCAATCGCTCCAACTGGTGCTATGTTCACCTTTATTGCCCTGTGGACGGGGGCATTATGGGGAAAACCGATGTGGGGAACATGGTGGGTTTGGGATGCGCGGTTAACTTCCGAATTGATCTTGTTTTTTCTGTATATCGGCTTTATGTCTTTGCAAGCCGCGATTGACGATCCACGCCGCGCTGATAAGGCGGGCGCCATTATTGCGCTGGTTGGTGTAGTGAATGTTCCGATTATTTATTTCTCCGTACAATGGTGGAATACCCTGCATCAAGGCGCATCGGTCAGTGTCAATCAGGCGCCCGCGATGGCGAGCACCATGTTGACGGGTATGCTAATTATGGTGTTTGCAAGCTGGATGTATTCCATTGCAGTCATACTGAAACGCACGCGCGTAATTATTCTGGAACGCGAGAGCCATACGGCATGGGTAGCAGAGCTGCATAAGAAGGGAGCTATATAATGAACTGGTCAAGCTGGTCAGAGTTTTTTGCGATGGGTGGCTATGGATTGTATGTGTGGGGTTCATATGCCGTGACGGTTATTTGTGTTGCCGGTGAAATTTTATCAATTTCAAAACGTCGCCGAACTTTGGAAAAACAATACAGTCTCATTTACGGCTTAAATAAAGAAGAGATAAAAAATGAAACCACGTCATAAGAAACTTGTAATTATAAGTTCCGGAGTTGTTGCATTAGGTGTCGCTGCTGTTCTGGTATTGAATGCATTTCAAAGTAATCTGGTTTTCTTTTTCAGTCCATCCCAGGTCGTTGCGAAGGAAGCTCCGATTGGAAAGAGCTTTAGAATCGGCGGATTGGTCGAGGAAGGCAGTGTCAAACGCGACGACAAAACCACCACAGTTCACTTTTCGGTAACTGATACGGCGCAAACAATCCCGGTTGTATATACCGGCATTCTTCCGGATTTATTCAGAGAAGGTAAGGGTGTCGTCGCACAGGGCAAAATATCGGCGGCAGGGGTTTTTATGGCCGACGAAGTACTCGCCAAGCACGATGAAAATTATATGCCGCCTGAAGCAGCGGAAGCCTTGGAGCAGGCCGCCAAAGCACAAAAGACATCCTTGGCGCAGTAATCCCGGTTTTTCTCATAAGTCTGAGCGCATCATTCCCAAATTCTTAATAACCATTCATTCGTAAGAAAAAATCATGATCCCAGAAATTGGTAATTTTTCTTTAATTCTCGCCCTGCTATTAGCCATTATCCAAGGAACACTGCCGATCATCGGAGCGGCGCGCGGTATCCCTTCGTGGATAGCGCTTGCCAGGCCGGTTGTGCAAGGGCAGTTCGTATTTGCTTTGATTGCCTTCCTCTGTTTAGCCTATTCCTTTGTCAGCAGTGATTTTTCCGTTATGAACGTGGCAAAGAATTCGAATACCGAATTACCATTTCATTATCGATTGGCGGCTACGTGGGGATCTCATGAAGGATCTTTATTACTGTGGGTTTTTATGCTCGCAGGCTGGTCTGTCGCTGTCAGTGTTTTCAGTAAGCAATTGCCGGACGACATCGTGGCGCGAGTGCTGGGTGTATTAGGGCTTGTTGCCATCGGTTTTTATATATTCATGTTGTTTACTTCAAATCCTTTCGACCGCTTATTGCCGGCTGCGCCGGAAGGAAGCGATCTGAATCCGTTATTGCAAGATGCGGGCATGGTCATGCATCCGCCGATGCTGTATATGGGATATGTGGGGTTTTCCATCGCTTTTGCCTTTGCAATTGCTGCATTGCTGAGCGGAAGACTCGATGCAACCTGGGCGCGCTGGTCCCGTCCCTGGACAATTGTGGCTTGGGTATTTCTGACCTGCGGAATTATGCTGGGGAGCTGGTGGGCGTATTATGAATTAGGATGGGGCGGCTGGTGGTTCTGGGATCCGGTCGAAAATGCTTCATTCATGCCGTGGCTGGTTGGAACCGCTTTAGTTCATTCTTTGGCGGTTACTGAGAAACGCGGCAGTTTCAAAAGCTGGACTGTTTTGCTGGCGATTTGTGCGTTTGCTTTAAGTTTGCTAGGAACATTTTTAGTCCGTTCCGGTGTTTTGACATCGGTTCATGCCTTCGCGACAGATCCTTCACGCGGGGTATTTATCCTGGCTTTCTTGTTTATCGTCATCAGCAGTTCGCTGGTATTGTTCGCATGGCGGGCGCCAAAAGTTGGCCTGGGCGGTAAATTCGATCTGCTGTCGCGCGAATCCATGTTGTTGACGAACAATATCTTATTACTGGTTGCTGCAGCCAGTGTGTTGCTCGGAACGCTTTATCCGTTGATCATCGATGCCCTGGGTCTGGGTAAATTGTCGGTAGGCCCTCCTTATTTCGAGGCTGTTTTTGTTCCTGTCATGACACCGGCAATTTTCCTCATCGGTGTCGGTCCGATTGCCCGCTGGAAACAGATGAGTCTGCCGGTATTGGCAGTGCGCTTGCGCTGGGCGTTTGCGGTGAGTGTAGTGTCAGCATTGGTTGCACCTTATTTCATGGGTGAATGGAAGCCGATGATCAGCTTCGGTCTATTGCTGGCGTTCTGGATCATCGTATGCGTATTGGTCAACTTAAAGCATCGTATAAGCGCTAGCACTGAAGGTAATGTATTTACCAGACTGCTAAAACAATCCAGAAGTTATTACGGGATGCACTGTGCGCATCTCGGTGTGGCCGTATTCATTATCGGCGTTACCTTGGTGAACGGTTACGAGACCGAGAAAGATGTGCGTATGGAAGTTGGCAGCAAAGTGACGGTGGGTGGTTATACTTTCCAGTTTAACGGTACCCGTAATGATGTTGGACCGAATTATAAAGCAGTGATCGGCGATATTGCAGTGAGCAAAGATGGTCAATTTGTCCGTAATATGTATCCGGAAAAACGTACTTATAACGCATCCGGTATGGCGATGACTGAAGCGGCTATCGATACAGGATTTTTCCGCGATTTGTATATTGCTTTGGGTGAACCGCTGACCAATGGCGCTTGGGTGGTTCGTGCTTATCATAAACCTTTTGTCGATTGGATTTGGATGGGATGCTTGCTCATGGCATTCGGTGGTATTACGTCAATTACCGATCGCCGTTATCGCCTGAAGATTACCAAAAAGAGTGTTGTTAAAACTGAAGAAGAGACTAACGTATCAACAGAAACACCAACGCCGGTGGCCGTTGCATCATCCGCAAGCAAAGTTGAATTGGCAACGGAGAGCACCAAAGTATGATGCGCTATTTGGCTCCTTTATTTGCTTTTTTGGTGCTAGCTGCTTTTTTGCTGGTTGGTTTAACGCTGAATCCGAGGCAAGTACCATCACCGCTGATTGATAAACCGGCGCCAAAGTTTCAGCTTAATCAGCTACAAGAATCCGATAAGATAATGTCATCGGACGATAATCTCGGTAAGGTCTGGATGCTGAATGTATGGGCATCATGGTGTGTTGCTTGCCGTGATGAGCATCCCTTGCTGGTGCAATTGGCGAAAACGGGTTTTGTGCCAATCTATGGTCTCAATTACAAAGATGAGCGTACGACCGCCATGCAATGGCTAAAACGCTACGGCGATCCCTATACCATCAGTATCGTGGATTCTGATGGCAAAGTCGGAATCGATTATGGTGTTTATGGTGTTCCGGAAACATATGTGATTGATAAGAAGGGTATCATCAGGCATAAGCAAATCGGACCAGTGACAGTGGATTCACTTGAGAAAACCATCATTCCACTCATCAAAGAACTGCAGCAGCAAGCATAAGCGGTTGTAGTCTCATAAATAAAGGTTAGTCTTGTCATGGTACGTCAATTAAATGGTGTAACGAAAGCCGCAGCGCTTATTTTGCTGCTATTTCTGCTTGTCCCAATGACCGGGTGGTCGAAAGAAGCAATACCGGTCGCGGAAGATCCCGAAGTTGAAAAAAGAATGCTGACGCTGACGGAGAATTTGCGCTGTCTGGTTTGTCAGAATGAAACGATAGCGGATTCGCGCGCGGATTTTTCGAATGATATCCGGCGTGAAATCCGCGAACAAATCAAAGCGAACAAAACAGATCCGGAGATTATTCAGTTTCTGGTCGACCGCTATGGAGATTTCGTCCTTTATAACCCACCGATGAAAGCCACCACCATCTTGCTGTGGTTTGGTCCGGCTGCTTTGTTGTTGTTTGGATTGATTTCATTGATCATGTATTTAAGACGCCGTCGTGTGCAGATAGAAGAAGTGTCGCTTTCGCAAGCAGAGCTTGAAAAAGCGGAAGCGTTACTGAACGAGGATAAAAAAGGTAAAAACGTATGACGGCTTTTTGGGTTATTTCCGGGGTTTTTATTGTTACTGCGCTGCTGTTTGTGGTTCCAACGCTATTACGAAGCAGAAACGATCAACTGAAAAATTTAGAACATGATGCGGTTAACATCACAGTCTATCGCGATCAAATTGCCGAGCTGGATAGAGACTTGGAGAACGATATTCTCAGTCGCGAGCAATACGATAAAAGCAAGCAGGAACTACAACAGCGTATGCTGCAGGATGTGACTGAACGCGATAATATCGTCGTTGATAGAAATAAGAAGATTCGCAATATTGCATTATCTGCAGTCATTATTTTAACGCTGCCACTGGCCGCCGTCAGTTTGTATTTAGCCATTGGTGATACGCGCGGTTTACTGCCGCAAGCGCAACTCGCTAGCGCGACTCAAATGAATCGCGATGGCGGCGGATCACCCGCGGGTCACGACAATTTTTCATCGGTGCTGGAAAATCTGATTAAGCGTCTCAGTGATAATCCGGAAGATATCGAAGGTTGGGTTATGCTGGGGCGTACCTATGCCATCATGGGCCGGTATAACGAAGCCAGCAATACTTATGCCAAGCTGGTCGAATTGATTCCAGACAGCCCGCAGATACTGAGCGATTATGCTGATGTTTTAGCGATGAAGAATCAAGGAAATTTATCGGGTAAACCGGCTGAATTGATATACCAGGCTCTGCGCATTGATCCACAATACCCCAAAGCATTGGCCTTAGCGGGTACAGTAGAATTTGAACAGGGGAAATTTGCACAAGCGGCCGAACATTGGGAAAATTTGCTGCAAGTGATTCCCCCAGATGCCCAGTTGACTCAATCTGTGAAAGAAAGTATTGCTGAAGCCAAGCTACTGGCTTCCGGCGGCAAACCGACAGCATCAGAACAGCCGGTTAAAGTTGCGGAAGCGAAGCAAGAGATCAGCGCGCAGCCGGTGGAAAAAGCTGTGAGTGCTGATGCGCCTGCAGCAACATCACTTTCAGTGTCGGGTCATGTAACGATCAGTGGCGATCTGGCGGCGAAAGTATCGTCGAGCGATACTTTGTTCATTTATGCGCGAGCCAAATCGGGGCCCAAAATGCCATTGGCGATTTTACGGTTGAAAGCGAGCGATCTTCCAGCTTCGTTCACATTGACGGATGATATGGCGATGACGCCGACGATGAAAATGTCGAGCTTTCCGGAAGTCGTGATCGAAGCCAGAGTTTCGAAATCCGGACAAGCTGTCACTGCCAGTGGAGATCTGCAAGGATTTAGCGAACCGGTCAAGCTCGGCCATAATAATATATCGATCGTGATCAATAAACAGGTGCCATAAGCAAATGCCCGCAATCAATCAACCGGTTGAAGATTTTGCGTTACCCTCAACTGACAATAATGAGTTCTCATTGTCGGCTCATGCCGGTAAGCATCTGGTTATTTATTTTTATCCCAAAGACGATACGCCCGGATGTACTCTGGAAGGTCAGGATTTTCGTGATCACCTGCCTGAGTTTACGAAGGGAAATTGCATCGTGGTGGGTATTTCACGCGACAATCTCAAATCACACCAGTGTTTTAAGGAAAAAATGCAGTTTCCTTTTGAATTGCTGAGTGACGAAGACGAAAAAGTCTGCAACCTGTTTGGCGTCATGAAAATGAAAAATATGTACGGCAAGCAAGTTCTCGGCATCGAGCGCAGTACGTTTGTGATCGATGCGCAAGGCATCTTAAGAAAAGAGTGGCGTGGCGTGAAAGTGCCCGGCCACGTTCAGGAAGTTCTGGATTTTGTAACGACACTCAATCAGTAATACTCCTGGTTATGCAAAAAATTGAAGTGTTCTTCACTTGTTTCTTTGCTAGGTCCGCTTCAACTGTCACCCGGTAATCCGGTAATCGAATAGATTGGCAGCCGGATGACATGACCTACTTATTCAATGATCCGGCGCAGTTTGCTGATGAATTAGCCGAAGGTTATGTCGCCGCTCACCGGGATAAAATTCGGCGCGTCGACGGCGGCGTCATCCGTCGCCATAAAGCCAAACCCGGTCAGGTGGTTGTCATCATCGGTGGCGGTTCGGGGCATTATCCCGCGTTCGGCGGCTTTGTCGGGTTAGGATTGGCGCATGGCGCAGCATTAGGTAACGTTTTCGCCGCCCCGTCCGCGCAGCAGATCTGCAATGTGGCGCACGCCGCCGATGCAGGCGGCGGTATTCTGTTTTGTTACGCCAATTACGCCGGTGACGTGCTCAATTTCACTCAAGTGCAGGAACGTCTACGTGCGCAGGGTACCGATGTCCGCTCGGTGGTGGTGACCGACGACATCGCATCCGCTCCGGTGAGTGAGCAACACAAACGCCGCGGTATCGCCGGCACGTTGGCAGTGTTCAAAGCCGCAGCCGTTGCTGCCGATGCCGGAAAACCGCTGGATGAGGTCGTGCATATCGCAACTGCAGCCAATGACCGTGTACGCTCGCTGGGCGTGGCGTTTTCCGGTTGCACATTGCCTGGTGCCGCCAAACCTTTGTTTGAAGTTGCATCCGGAATCATGGAAGTCGGCATGGGCATCCATGGCGAACCCGGTCTGGATCGCGTCAAAGCGCCCAGCGCCGATGAGCTGGCGGAAATGCTGGTCGGTAAACTGCTAGCCGAGATTCCCGTAACCGTGAATACTATTTCCGGCGCACGAATCGGCGTCATCCTGAACGGCCTCGGCGCAGTGAAATACGAAGAATTGTTTGTCGTTTACCGCAAGATCGAGCAATTGCTGACTGCGCGTGGCTTAATTATTGTCGCCCCGGTGGTGGATGAAATGATCACCAGCTTCGATATGGCGGGCGTGTCGTTGACATTGTTCTGGTTGAATGACGAGCTGGAGCAAAGCTGGCTGGCGGCAGCCGATACACCGGCGTTTCATCGAGGCGTTATTGCCTACGACAACTTTGCAATGAGTCATGACGCCGAACCAAAAGAATCGCGCGACAAACATTCGATAAAGCCGGGTTCTGTGGAATCGCAGGCGGCCGCCAACACTGTGCTGGCAGCGCTGGAAGCGGCACTCAAAGCCATCGAAGCACAACAAGATGAATTGGGCCGGTTGGATGCGATTGCCGGGGACGGCGATCACGGCATCGGCATGCAGCGCGGTCTGACGGCTGCGGTCGAGGCAGCCAGGACGGCAATCATTGCGCAAGCCGGAGCGGGGACAACGCTGATTGCCGCCGGCGATGCCTGGTCGGATCGTGCCGGCGGCACCTCGGGCATGTTGTGGGGCGTCATTCTATGCAATCTCGGCAGTGCCGTCGATGACAAAGCCAAACCGGATGCCGCAACCCTTGCGACGGGTATCGCAGCGGCGCTGCAAGCCGTTATTGCTGCTGGCAAGGCGCAACTGAGCGATAAAACGTTGGTCGACGTGCTGTATCCATTTTCCACAGCCTTGATGAAAGGCACTACTCAAGGACTTTCAACGCCTGAAGCCTGGACAGCTGCCGCGGAAATTGCCAAACAATCCGCCGAAGCCACCAAAAATCTCACGCCAAAAATCGGCCGCGCCCGTCCGCATGCCGAAAAAAGCATCGGCATTCCCGATCCGGGGGCAGTGTCGATGACACTGATTATTCAGGCAGCGGATAAAATTATTCGCATCCATTGCATCTGACTGGTGAAACAATCGCAATCAAAAATTCGCGATTACCGGTATCCGGATTTTTTGATGGATTGAGTCACTTCCTATTAATTGAATGACGCTCATACCAACGAGTATGATAATATTGTAGCGTTATAAATATGAGATAATCCATGACATATCGTACGACCATTACCTTGGATGATGAAGTCTACCTATTCCTGAACGATATCGCGGGCGATAACCGCAGCGCGTATATCAATGAATTATTGAAGCAGGAACGCAAGAATTTTCTCAAGCAAGCATTGATTAAAGCCAATCAAGAAGAAGCAACCGATTTGGATTACCAGGAGGAATTGCAAGCCTGGGAGAACACGTTATCCGACGGCCTATCGAATGACTGATTTCAAGCAACTCGAGATTTACTGGATCGACCTGGAACCGGCCAGAGGCGCGGAAACCAAGAAATTAAGACCGTGTGTCATCATTCAGAGCGACTTGGTTAACAACCAATCAAAAACGCTGATCGTTGCTCCCTTGCTGCCGAATCATAAACCCTGGCCTTTTGCTGTGAATCTGGAACCTAATTCAGAAAACGGCTTGGACAAAGACCGGCACATCAATCTCAAACAATTGCGTGCCGTGGATGTTTCCCGGATCGGGAAATTACAAGGCCGGTTGGACAAACAGCATCTTCCGGCGATCAAAAATGCGCTGGCCATTGTGTTTGATTGGTAGAAGAGGAACGATGCAAGCGATTGAATGCGGTGTTATCGGCTTACCGGATGACGTGATTAAGTTGGAATCGTTGCAGGTCGGCTTGATGGGAATGTTGGGATTCAAGGTGTCACTCCATTGACTTGTCGCGCCCATCATCATTTCCCGCGAAGGTGGGAATCTATAATATGCAATGACTGAATGTTGGGTGCGCACGATTAACAGGATTGATGCGCCTTCTGGCGTCGGCGCATCCCACCGTGCTTAAAGCATATACACTTTACCTCGTTAACCCCGCATACAACACCGGCAGTTTCTCCGGCAATCGCTCTACATGATCCACTACTAAATAATTTCGTTCGCCGAAAATGCGCGACACGTATTGATCGGCGCGCGGATCTAAGCTCATGCAGTAGGTGAGGATACCGGAGCGGCCGGCTTCTTCGACGGCTTTTTTGGTGTCGTGGCGCAGGTATTGCGGGTCGCGTACGTCCACATCCGCCGGTTCGCCGTCGGTGATGACCAACAGTAGTTTTTTTGTCGATTTTTGCAGTTTCAGATAATGCGTGGCGTGGCGCATGGCCGCACCCATGCGGGTCGACAGTTGCCCGGTCATACCGGCGAGTTTGGCTTTAGGAATTTCGTTGTAGGGTTGATCGAAATCCTTGAAGCGGAAATACTCGACGTCATGGCGTCCGTCGGAACAGAAGCCATGGATGGCAAACGGATCGCCGATCTTGTTGATGGCGTTGGCGAGCAATACCGTCGCCTGGCGCGTCAGGTCGAGCACGGAGTAGTCGTGTCCGGCGACTTTTTCGTTGGTCGATTCGGATAAGTCGAGCAGCACCAGTACGGAGATATCGCGCACCTTGCGCACCGAGCGCATCATGATGCGTGGATCGGGTTGCATGCCCATGCGGATATCGATCATCGAACGGATCGCGGCGTTGATGTCGATTTCGTCGCCGTCTTCGAGTTTACGGATGCGGCGTGTGCCTTGCGGTTGCATCGCGTCGAGCAGGAATTTCATGCGCGCAATTTCGCGTTTGTATTGATTGGCGATGTCGTCGATGCATTGCATATCGCCCAGTTTTGCGCGTTTTTCCTGCACTGTAGCCCAATCGGGGCGTTCCAGTTGAATCTGGTAATCCCATTCGGAATAGTGGTACGGCGCCGATACCGGTTCCTTGCCTTCCATATCGTTGTACGACACACCCATGTCTTCGTACGGGAAGAACTCGGTGCCCATGACCCAGATTTCCTCTGCGTCGTCACCGGCGGTTTCGACGTCGAGCTCATTGGCAAACTCCATGACGTTGACGTATTTGCGCACTTGTTTGGGCGCGTCGTATCCGGCAGACAGCGATTTGTTGAAATCGAATTCCTCGAATTCCCAGAAATAGCGGTTGTCGTCACGGTATGGGGCGGTGAGTATGTCGGTGCGCGGGTTGTACGGAATCTTTTTGTCCATGAAGCTGTGCGCGAGCTGCACACCGATTTCCCATGAGGTTTTGTGACTATGTAGCTGATCGTCTTTCGCCGCTTTGAACAGTTTGCGTCCTTCGGCGATCCACGGATCTTGGTCCTTGTAATCCGGGTCGAGCAGGGCGCGTGCCAGGCGATTCAGATAATCGCCCGTCGAGACATTCATTTCCGGTGTGGCACTGTGCAATACCGACCATGTCTTGCGTAGGCCGGGAAAGCGGCGGATCGACAATTCCTCGATACGCGCATCTTCAATGACCGAAATCACAGCCATCTGCAACGGATTCAAACTTTCCGCAGAAATCGGCTGCTGGGTTTCGACCAGATGCGCTGCAGCGTGCGCTGCAGCGGCGCGGTAGACTTCGGTTGCCGACACATCGTCATAGGCATCGTAGGCATCGGGCAGATGGATGAAATAGTTTTCGATGAATGGCTTATAGCCTTCACGCGTTTCAAAGTCGCCGGAAGTCGGTTTCATGAAGAAATCTCGTCCCCACAACGCACGCAAATACATATTGATACGGCGCTGCACGTCGACAAACAGCGTGCCTTTGCGTTCCTTCTGCAAGACCGCAAGCGATTCTTTCGATTCCAGACCGAAATAACGGATTTGCTCTTCATAATCGGTGCGGTGCGCATGTGCGCCCCACATCGCCCAGCGGCGCAAGCCACCCAGCGTCAATTGCCCGAACAGGATTTCCAACTTGCCGAGCATCGGACGAATGCCGCGTGGTGCCTGTGCGATCAGCGTATTCAGAAATTGCAGGTAATTCTGGAATAACTGCGCGTCACCGAGACGTTTGGCAGCAGTAGGGGAAGTCGCCAGCACCAGTTCGATGACCGCGCCGGAAGTTCTCGAAGCCAGCGAAAGCACGGATGTTGCCAAATCGCTGATGACATCTTCACCGACTTCCTTGACGACCAGCGGAATTTCATCAATCCAGCAATCGACCACGCTGCGCCCGCGCCCCAGGCCGCGGATTGCCGACGCGCCTTTTAAGTAGTTATCC
The DNA here is from genome assembly GCA_015709635.1 of Gammaproteobacteria bacterium. Classification (NCBI taxonomy): domain Bacteria; kingdom Pseudomonadati; phylum Pseudomonadota; class Gammaproteobacteria; species Gammaproteobacteria bacterium. The sequence goes on along the minus strand of CP054180.1, from coordinate 1,841,482 downwards.
AGACCGCGCGGTGAAAAGATCTTGACCGCTTCCGGCCAAGCATGATGGAGCAATTCAACCGATTCCGGTTCCAGATCCTCGAGCAATTCTTTGTAATCGTCCAGACTGACACTCATGGCAGCACCTGTTAATGGGTTAAAACAAACGGGTTATGATTGGGTTAGTTGAAGAACGTACTAACTGCTGCGTCCAGCGCATCGCGCATATCCGGATCGTCGGTGATCGGGCGCACCAGTGCTACACGGCAGGCTGCATGGGCATCGACTTTCTTGGCAATCAGGCTTCCGGCATAAATCAGCATGCGAGTGGAAATACCTTCATCCAGGCCATGTCCCTTCAGGTTTCGTGCGCGTTCGGCAATCGATACCAGCTTCTCGGCAACTTCGGTCGATACGCCTGATTCGTGGGCAACGATTTCGCTTTCGATGTCATGACTCGGGTAATTGAAATCGAGCGCACCAAAACGTTGTTTGGTCGATTGTTTCAAGTCTTTCATCAAGCTCTGATACCCTGGGTTGTACGAGATGACAATCTGGAAGTCTGCATGTGCCTGAATCAGCTCACCTTTTTTCTCCAGTGGAAGCACGCGACGGTTGTCGGTAAGCGGATGAATAACCACGGTGGTATCCTGGCGTGCTTCGACAACTTCATCCAGATAGCAGATCGCGCCATAACGTGCTGCGACTGCAAGCGGTCCATCTTGCCAGCGCGTGCCATTGGCATCGAGCAAAAAGCGACCCACCAGATCGGATGCGGTCATGTCTTCATTACACGCAACGGTGATCAGCGGTTTTTTTAATTTCCACGCCATGTACTCGACAAAGCGGGTCTTGCCGCAACCAGTCGGGCCTTTCAGCATCATCGGCATGCGTACTGAATAGGCGGCTTCATAGAGTTTTACTTCATCCGCAACGGAATGGTAATAAGGTTCTTTTTTAATACGATACTGGTCGATGATATCGCTCATGACAAACTCCTGTGAGAACTATCTTTATCGAAAATTTGCACAATAAATTCCGGTGAAAAAAAACCCCCTGCCCTAATTAAGGGTGAAGGGGGTCTTGCGGGTTCGAACCCCGTGTTACTTAAACAGTCTTGCCGCGGTATATCACCATGGCTGTGCCTTGTGATTGGTTGAAGTTATTGTAACCAATCAAACGTACGTGATTGTTCGGATTGGCTTTATGACATGCGGCAGCTTCTGCCAGCACGCGTTCTACATCCGTTTCACCAAACATTGGCAGCTTCCACATATACCAGTAGGAATCCATGACATACTCAGGTTCTGTATGTTCAATCGCTGGGTTCCAGCCTTTGCTGATTAAATATTGCACTTGTTTCTTGATATCCTTGTCGGCCATTGCAGGCAGATAAGAAAATGTTTCAAATTTACGGCTTGCTGGATCACTAACACGTGATTTGTAATCGATTACTTCGCTCATTATTTTTCCTTAACTTTAGTGAGATGAAGGAGAAAAGCAGCGTTTAATCATCAACCTTTCTCCTTTGGCTATGTATTCTTACTTGTGGGCTATGTCCAGTTTGTCAACAGTGTCAAACTCGAACTTGATCTCTTTCCATGTTTCCATGGCGATTTTCAGTTCTGGACTGCTTTTCGCTGCCTTGGTCAAGATCGCTTTGCCTTCTTTCTCGATTTCAATACCTTGGTTACGTGCTTCTACGCAGGCTTCCAATGCAACACGGTTAGCCGCCGCACCCGCAGCGTTACCCCATGGATGACCCAGGGTACCACCACCAAACTGCAAGCAAGCATCATCACCGAAGATTGCGACCAGTGCTGGCATATGCCAAACGTGAATACCACCCGACGCAACTGGGAATACACCTGGCATTGAACCCCAATCTTGATCGAAGAACAGGCCGCGGCTGCGGTCTTCTTTGATGAATTTGTCGCGCATGGTATCGATCCAGCCGAGGGTTGCTGCACGATCGCCTTCCAGTTTACCGACCACGGTACCGGAGTGCAGGTGATCACCACCTGACAAACGCAGCACTTTGGTTAAAACGCGGAAATGAATACCATGGTGTGGGTTGCGATCAAGTACGGCGTGCATAGCACGGTGGATATGCAATAGCATTCCATTGTTGCGGCACCAGTTAGCCAGTCCCGTATTGGCTGTTAAACCACCTGTCAAGTAGTCATGCATAATGATAGGTGCGCCCAATTCCTTGGCAAATTCTGCACGCTTGTACATTTCTTCTGGGGTTGGTGCAGTTACGTTCAGATAGTGGCCTTTACGTTCTCCGGTTTCACGTTCGGCTTTTTGGCAAGCTTCCACTACAAATTGGAAACGATCGCGCCAACGCATGAAAGGCTGACTGTTAACGTTTTCATCGTCTTTGGTCAGATCCAGACCGCCGCGCAGACATTCGTATACGGCGCGGCCATAATTTTTAGCAGACAGACCCAGTTTAGGTTTAATGGTACAACCTAACAATGCACGGCCGTATTTGTTCAAACGATCGCGTTCTACTTGAATACCTGTTGGAGGTCCACCACAAGTTTTGACGTAAGCAATCGGAAAACGCACATCTTCCAGACGCAGGGCGCGTAACGCTTTAAAACCGAACACGTTACCGACCAGTGAGGTCAACACGTTAACGACAGAACCTTCTTCAAACAGATCAATCGGGTAAGCCACGAAAGCATAGAAGCAGGTGTCATCGCCAGGTACGTCTTCAATCTTGTAAGCACGTCCTTTGTAGTAATCCAGGTCGGTCAGCAAGTCGGTCCAAACCGTGGTCCAGGTACCGGTGGAAGATTCTGCCGCTACTGCAGCAGCGACTTCTTCACGTGGCACGCCGGGTTGTGGTGTAATTTTGAAACATGCCAAAAGATCGGTATCCAAAGGGGTGTATTCAGGTGTCCAGTAGGTTTGCCGGTATTCTTTGACGCCCGCGTTATATATTTTTACTGCCATGGTATTTTCTCCTATTAGATTCCACTCAACTCCAGCCAACGATACCGACAGAAACGAGAGGATATTGCATTACAAACAACAAACATGACTACTCAAATCCATGAAGCGCACTATAGCGCTATTAACCTATAAGAACAAATCAGTAATTTTGATATTTATAATAAGGTTATACTTATAAAACTTTACCGCGTGAATCAGAATTGATAATTGACCTATGCTCCACCTCACCTTGCGGCAGCTGAAAGTGTTCGAATCCGTTGCCCGGAACCTAAGTTATTCGCGCGCCGCCGAAGAGCTGCATTTGACCCAACCTGCTGTTTCCATGCAAATTAAGCAACTGGAAGAGAACATCAGTTTACCGCTATTTGAGCATTTAGGTAAGCGAATTTATCTGACCGAAGCGGGGCGCGAATTGTATCAATATAGCCGGGCGATTTCGCAGCAATTGGCCGATATGGAAGTCGCGTTGGACGAATTGAAAGGCATGGAACGCGGTAAATTGAATATCTCGGTGGTCACCACCGCCAATTATTTCGCGCCGCATTTGCTGGCGAAGTTTTGCCAGCGCTATCGCGGCGTGACCGTCAGTTTGAATGTATCCAACCGGGAAGCGGTATTAAAGCAGTTGACGGATAATGTGATCGATCTAGCCATCATGGGGCAACCGCCCGAGAATCTCGATATCGATGATGAATCCTTTATGGAGAATCCGCTGGTGGTCGTGGCACCGCCGGATCATTCATTATGCAAGGAGCACAATATCCCGGTAAAACGGTTAGCCAACGAAACTTTTCTCGTGCGCGAATCGGGCTCGGGCACGCGTAGCGCCATGGAGCGCTTCTTTGCCGCACATAAGATCAAAATCAATAAAGGGATGGAAACGGATACGACCGAAGCGATAAAACAAGCCGTTCAGGCCGGCATGGGATTGGGTATCATGTCGCAACATACCGCGGAACTGGAGCTGGAGACGGGGCGCTTGAAAATTCTCGATGTGCAGGGTTTTCCGATTATCCGTTATTGGCATGTGGTGCACAGAAAAAATAAGCGCTTGTCGAGCGTAGCCAAAGCTTTTAGAGAGTTTTTATTAAAGGAGGCCGCCGGATTGTTGGATGAATCCAAATCCTAATCAATGAGTTATTGATAAAAATCGATTCAATGTTTATTATGATGCGCAAGAATAATATGACGATTGAGGATCGAATCCGGCATGTCCGATCTTAAACATTCCGCAGAAAAACAAACCGGCAGCATCAATTCAACCGAATTGCATGTTTACCTGAGTTGTGCGGTGGCTGTCCTGATTATTTTACTGATCGACTTTGTCACGCCGCTGGGTGTTGCCATCGGGGTGGCTTATATCATTGTCGTGCTGATTTCATTGGGCTCATCCAAGAAGCGCTTTACCTTGTACATCGCATTCTTTTGCTCTGTGCTGGTTGGGATCGGCTATTTAGGGTCACCGCCAAGCGAAGCGCCGACATATTTAATTATTGCCAATCGCCTGCTGTCATTATTCGCCATTTGGGTGACCGCAATTCTGGCTTTGAAGCAACGCGCCAGAACGGTTGAATTGCATCAAGAGCGGTTAAAGTATCTGCAGTCGATCAAGGAGGTTGAAGTGCACGAAGAAAAACTCAAAGTGCTGAAAGCTACGATGCGCACGGTGCAGGATATCACCGGCAATTTTCTCAATAGCTTGCAATTTTTCAAGCTTGAGGTCGAGAAAAACAAAACACTGGCGTCCGAGTCGGTTGCACGACTTGACGAACTGATCGGCGATACTGCGCAACGCCTGAATAAGCTGGGCAATCTGAATGAAATTCATGAAAAGAAAATGGCGGGTGATACGGTCGGTATCGATTATGAGCATTCCACGGTAAATGACGATACAATGATCAAGTAATCGCATAATGAACGAATGGATAGGGAAAATGATGCAAGCAGGACAAGGATCGGGTGGAAATGTGGTCGCGGCGGTATGCAGTTTTTTTATACCGGGATTGGGGCAGTTGGTACAAGGGCGTTTATTGCCGGCGTTACTGTTTTTCATCATTACCGGCGTAGGATATTTTTTCTGGGTGCTCATTATTCCGCCGATCATTGCCGGAATCGCTCATTTGTGGTCGATCATCGATGCAGCGCGTTTCACGGTTGCCGATTAGCCGTTCCTTTCATTTCCATTGCTCCATGCAGTCCATTGTTTATTACTAGACCGGCTATCCGGGTTGTGCGGAGTCTCCACTTCTTTATTTAATTTTCAGTTACATGTCTTCGTCAAAACAAGTTGCACGTAAAGTCGGTTTCATTTCGTTGGGTTGCCCCAAAGCATTGGTGGATTCCGAGCAAATCCTGACCCAGTTGCGCGCCGAAGGTTATGAAATATCACCGTCGTACGACGATGCCGATTTAGTGGTCGTCAATACCTGCGGGTTTATCGACAGCGCCGTGGAAGAATCGCTCGATGCCATCGGCGAAGCGCTGGCCGAGAACGGCAAAGTCATCGTCACCGGCTGCCTGGGTGCTAAGGAAGACGGCGATGTGGTGAAAAAGGCGCATCCGCAAGTGCTGGCGGTCACCGGACCGCACGCGTTGCCGGAAGTGATGTCGGCTATTCATACGCATTTGCCGCAACCGCACGATCCGTACACCAGCTTGATACCGCCGCAGGGGATCCGGCTGACGCCGCGGCATTATGCCTATATCAAAATATCGGAAGGCTGCAACCATCGCTGCACATTTTGCATCATTCCATCGATGCGCGGCGACTTGGTCAGCCGGCCGATTCATCAAGTGATGCAGGAAGCCGAGCATCTGGTGAACGCCGGCGTGAAAGAGTTGCTGATCATATCGCAAGATACTAGCGCTTATGGCGTCGACGTGAAATACCGCACCGGTTTCTGGCAGGGGCGGCCGGTCAAGACGCGCCTGACCGAGCTGGCGCAGGCGCTCGGTTCGCTGGGTGTCTGGGTGCGCTTGCACTATGTCTATCCGTATCCGCATGTCGATGAAGTCATTCCGTTGATGGCGGAAGGAAAAATCCTGCCTTACCTGGATGTGCCGCTGCAACATGCCAATCCGCGCATTCTGAAGGCGATGAAACGCCCGGCCAATGCCGAGAATAATTTGGCAAGAATCCGGCAATGGCGCGAGATATGCCCCGATATCACGTTGCGCAGCACCTTCATTGTCGGTTTCCCGGGCGAAACCGAGGCGGAATTCGAGGAATTGCTGGATTTTCTGCGCGCAGCGCAATTGGATCGCGTCGGATGCTTCGCTTATTCCGCGGTGGAAGGCGCCGCTGCCAATCAACTGCCCAATGCCGTGCCGGAAGAAGTCAAGGAAGACCGCCGTGCGCGCTTTATGCAATTACAACAGGACATCAGCCGTCAGCGCCTCACAGCCAAAGTGGGCAGCACAATGACCGTGATGGTCGATGAACTAGCGGACGATCACATCATTGCGCGCAGCAGCGCCGATGCGCCGGAAATTGACGGACTGGTGTATGCGGAAAACGCCGATCAGGCACAACCCGGCGATTTTATCGAAGTTGAAATTACCGCTGCGGATGAGCACGACCTGTTTGCTGAAGCTGTAGCGCGGAATTGACCGTGCGGTTGATGCCGTCAATAGAACGACGGCAGCGACATTCCCATCCACAGCATGAACAGAATGATCATCGCGATGCCGATGCCGATGATTCCGATGATCATGCCGATCAAGATGGTCAAGCCGTCTTTGTTCAGAAGTCCGAGTGACATCACCAGGATTCCCCAGCCCGGTGAAAAATTGATTAGCGGGATCGGCAGTGCGATTGCCAAAGCAAAAACGAACGAAAAAAAGCCGATAATCCGCTCCCAGGTATGGATGCTGATATACGTGATGCGCGGCTGCATACGCTCTTCAATTTTCTTCAACCAGGGATTTGCTTTAGCCAGTATTTTCTCCAGCGTGCTGCGTTTGATGTGTTTTCCTTCCAGCCAGGCGGGTAACCACGGCGCTTGCATGCCAAGGATCATTTGTGTCGAGAAAATGAATAACGGAATCGAGAAAATCGTGGTGTAACCGGGCGGAACAGGAATGGGAAGACAGATAGGCACCGCGGCGATCGCCATCAAGATGCCGAATCCGCGCTCATGCAGCGCATGCTTGATTTCGCCGACGGATATTACTTCATTTTTGTTTTCAACGACGGCAATAGCCAGAAATTCGGAAGTAGGGCGATCTTTTTCTTTGATTGTCATCAGTGACTCCCGCTGTCAGATTTGTTACCCATAGTATCGGGTAAACAACAAATAAACTAATACTGCGCATTAGAAAGTCAAGTGAGCAAAAGATTCTGTGGTGTAATCACAACAGCGTTTCCCAATTGATGCGCCCGGTTATTCGTAGCGTAAGGCATCGACCGGTTTAAGCGAGGCCGCTTTTTTTGCCGGATAAAAGCCGAAAAATATCCCGACCGCAGATGAAAATAAAAAAGCCAATCCGACCATACCGACGGTAATCACGATCAACATATCGGCCACCCGACTGACTACCCATGCACCGCCGATACCCAACACTAAACCGATCACGCCGCCCATGATGCAGATCACGATCGCTTCGAGCAGGAATTGCGTCAGAATGGCGCGCTGATCGGCGCCAATCGCCATGCGGATGCCAATCTCGCGCGTGCGCTCGGTCACCGATACCAGCATGATGTTCATAATGCCGATCCCGCCGACCAGCAGCGATACCGAGGCAATCGCACCCAGTACGATGGACATGACTTTGGCGGCGTCAGTCGCAACGTCGGCGATCGCGGTCAAATTGCGCACGGTGAAATCATTTTCCTTGCCTTTGGCAATGCGGTGGCGCTGGCGCAGCAATTGGGTGATTTCTATTTCGGCGATATCCATGTCCGCGGCCGATGTTCCTTGCACCAGCATGTAGCGGATAGAACCGGGAAACTGGTTGCCGGTGATCTGGCGTTCGCTGGTGGTGATGGGGATGAGCACGGTGTCGTCCTGATCGCGCCCGGTCAAACTTTGCCCTTTCGCCATCAGCACGCCGACCACCACAAAAGGACGGTTGGTGATGCGGATCGTTTTACCGACTGCTTCTTCATCGCCAAAAAGATTCTTGGCCGTTACGGAACCGAGCACAACCACGCGCGCCGCCGAGCGCAAATCGGATTCGGTAAACGCCGTGCCCGAGTCCAATTTCCAGTTGCCCACGGTAAAATAATTGGGCGTGGTGCCGGTAATAATCGTGCTCCAGTTCTTCGCGGCGTAATTGAGCTGCACGGTACCGGTTGTCACCGGCGCAGTGGCGCTGACGGATGGTAACTCGGCAATGGCGTATGCATCGTTGATCGTCAATGTTCTCACGCTGCCGCTGCCGAAGCTGAAGCCGCCGGATGATGTGGCGCCCGGCACCACGAGAAACAAATTGCTGCCCATTGCAGCGATGGTTTCATTGATCTTGGTGCGCGCCCCTTGTCCGATGGACAGCATCAAAACCACGGCAGCCACGCCAATGATCATACCCAGCATCGTCAGTCCCGTGCGTAAGCGGTTTTGCCGCAAGGCGCGCAGCGCTTCGCCGATGATCGTCAACAGGTTCATAGTGTCATCGCCGGTTGATTTGGAGTGTTACCCACAACTGCGGTGTGTGGCGAATTATTTTGATCCACGATGATGCGGCCGTCTTTCAGGCGGATTAAGCGTTTGGCGTAGGTTGCAATATCGTCTTCATGCGTCACCAGCACGATGGTCATGCCTTGATCGCGGTTCAACTGTTCAAACAATTGCATGATTTCGCGGCTGGTTTGCGTATCCAGATTGCCGGTGGGTTCGTCGGCCAAAATCAGCGGCGGCTGGTTGACCAAGGCGCGGCTGATCGCGACGCGTTGCTGCTGGCCGCCGGAAAGTTGATTCGGCAGATGCATGGCAAAGTTTTCCAGCCCGGTGCGGCGCAGCAATTCCAGCGCTTGCTGGCGGCTTTGCGAACGGCTGGCACCGGCGTAGAGCAGTGGCGTGGCGACATTATCCAGCGCGGTCATGCGTTTGAGCAGATTGAAACCCTGAAACACAAAGCCGATGCGCTGATTGCGGATATGTGCCAATTCATTGCTTGATAAAGCGGCAACGTTTTTCCCGGCGAGCCAATACGATCCGCTGGTGGGTGTATCCAAACAGCCCAGGATATTCATCAACGTGGATTTGCCGGATCCGGAGTGTCCCATGATCGCTACGAATTCGCCTTGCTTTATCGTCAAATTGATATTGAACAGGACTTGATTGGAAATGGTTTTGCCGTTGGCGTCTTGCAGACTGTAGCTTTTGCACAGATCCTCGATCTGAATGAGCACATTGGGTGCGGGTGCCATCTGAATCGCAGACATCAGAACATCCTGAGCTTGAATTTGCTGTCCGCTTCTTTCTTATCAGCCACTTCGCTGATGATGACCTTGTCGCCCGGTTTGATTTCGCTGCTGGCGATTTCCGTGTAATTGCCGTCGGTGATTCCCGTGGTTACATTGACGGGCTCGGCACGGTCCTGCGACAGGAGGTAGAGCCTGGTTTGATTCGATGTCCGGGCTGCTTTGCCGCTTTCGCTCGCCTCCGCATCCTTGGGTTGATAACGCAGCGCCGCGTTGGGCGCGCGCAATACATCGCTTCTTTGCATGACAATGAAGTTGATATTGGCCGTCATGCCGGGCAGCAATGCACCGTCGGCGTTGTCGACCATGGCGACGACGTTATACGTGACGACATTTTCCTGGATGGTCGGATTGAGCCGGATTTGTTTGACTTTACCGACAAATTTGCGCTGCTGGAAAGCATCGACGGTAAAGTTGATCAGTTGATCGACATGCAGTTGGCCGATATCGGCTTCCGCGACGCTGATATTCACTTGCATCTGCCGCAGATCCTGGGCGATTTGAAACAACGTCGGCGTTTGAAAATTGGCCGCAACGGTCTGGCCGATGTCGACATCCCGGGCGATAACCACACCGGAAATCGGCGAACGGATCACGCTGTAGTTGAGATTGGCTTGGTCGCGTTCGACTTGCGCTTTACTGATGGCCACTTGAGCACGTGCCGTTTCCGCCTCTTGCTCGGCGATTTCCAGCGCTTCCGGTGAAATGAAATTCTTTTCTTTCAACAAGCGCTGGCGTTTCAATTTGCTGTCAGCAATTTTTGCCGCGGTTTGTGCGCTGAGCAGATTAGCCTTGGATTGGTGCAGTTGCGCGCGCAATAAGGCCGGGTCGAGCTCGGCCAATACCTGGTTGATTTCCACATGATCGTTATAGTCGGCGTACAACTTTGCCACGGTGCCGGAAACCTGAGTGCCGACATTGACCAAAATCACCGGCGTTAATGTACCGTTGGCGGATATGGTTTGGATGATATCGCCGCGCTCGATAGTCCGGGTTTTGTATTGACCGGCTTTGGATTCTTTTTTGTCGCTGCCATACCAGTATGCCGTAGCGGCGAGGAGCACAATGAAAACAAAGACAATTGGTTTGCCGCTAAAAGTAAGCATTTAAAAAATGATCGATGATGGAAATATAAGAATGTGCGCAGCACAGCTTGTCTGCGAAAACAGCCCGGAAGTATTTCACAACGAGCGGTCCAATTCAAACCCAAACCGCTATGACTCCTCGTAAGGTAAAAAGTTGAACTGGAAACTGGATGTTCCGGTGCCACGATCGTTGCAGATTGTTGCGATGATGGGCAAATGAATTTATTGTCGTTATGCGCGCTTATTTCTCTTTTTCTTCTTCATCGATGAGCGTTTGCATATGCTTCAAGCGCGCTTCGATACTCGACAACTGATAAAAATTGCCATTATCGCTTTTCAGCGCGATTTTCAATTGATCCGCGGCGGCCTTGAAGTGGTTCTTGAGGTAATACACTTCCGCCAGCGCGCGATGCTCGAGCATTTTATTGCCGAGCAGCGAGTAACATTGCGCTTGCAAGTTGTACAGTTTCGGGTCGTTCTGGATCGATTGCAGTTGTTTGTTGATAAATTCCAGCGCCGTTTCGGTTTGCTTGTTTTGTATCAGTGCATTGGCGTAGCCGTGGATCAGCGCGCGGTATTGCGGATAAACCTTCAATGCGGTTTTATAGGTCATGTACGCTTCGGCGGTTTTCCCATTAGCCAGCCTCACACTGGCGGACAACGTTTCGATCATCGCACCGGCGATGATATTTTTATGCTCAACCTGAATGGTTCTCCCCAACGGGTGATTGATCAAAGCGGCTGACGCGGAATCGCCATGCAGTAGCTCGTATAAATGCGCCAGCTCGTTGTTTGCCTGCTTGTATTTTTTATCGCGCAACAGTGCATGGATGTAGCCGTACTGCTCAACGGCTTCGTTGGCGTAGCGCTTGTCATCCAGGCGGATTTTGAATTGCGCCACGGCGTCGTGCGGTTTGCCCTGGAATGCGCGCAACTTGGCGCGCACCAGTAAAAAGTCGATGCTGTCGGGCACTTGGCGGTAGGGCATCTCGCGCGTGCGGTTCTGGATGTCGGCAATACGCTCGTACGTGATCGGGTGTGTGCGCAGATAAGAGGGAGCGCCGTTCTCATGAAAGCGTGCGGATTTTTGCAAGCGATCAAAGAAAGTGGTCATGCCTTGCGGATCGAAACCCGCATCCAGCAAAATATTCAGGCCGATCCGGTCGGCTTCTTTTTCATGGTTGCGGGTAAAATCCAGCTTCGATTGGATCATGCTCGCTTGCGAAGCAATCAGAACCGCTTGACTGGCTTGCGCATTGTTGGAACGGGCGGCAACGATAGCCAGGGCGAGCGCAGCCAGCGATTTGACCAGATCGTATTTCTGCGACGCGATCATGCGCGCCAAGTGCTTTTGCGTCACATGCGCAATTTCATGCGCCATCACCGCAGCCAACTCGGATTCGCTTTGCGCGGCAATGATCAATCCGCTATTGAACCCCATGAACCCGCCCGGCAAGGCAAACGCGTTGATCGACGGATCTTCCACCGCGAAAAACTCAAACAATTGATTTGCATCAGCCTCTTCGGAATTGACAATCAAGCGGTGACCGAGATTACTGAGATAACTGGCGATTTCGGGATCATCCATATAACTCGGATCGGCACGGATTTGCCGCATGATCTTCAAACCGAGCTGGCGTTCTTCATGCGCTGAAATAGTCGCCCGCGACACATCCCCCAGATTGGGTAATTCATGCGCCAAACTGTTTACTGGAAATACTAGCGAAAGCGCAACGATCAAGCAGATTAATTTCATGGTCAAAACGGGCTGCAAATTTTTACCGGGGCCGGTGATTTCCGGGTTGGATTGATTGGTTACGCGTTGGTTTTTTCCAGATTGGAACTCTAGTTCTTTATGACTGTTTTCACTGGCTGATTGGACATTCAAGCGAAAATGATGCTAATCCCGGTTTGCGAGGGATTTTATGATACGCCAAAGTCTAAGAATTTCTAGTGTTGTTTATAGTATGTGGATAAGCGCAGCGTTATCCACCTTACTGGACTACCGCTACGCTCTATCAGGTGTCAAAGCTGAATGATCTGATCGAGCCGCTGGCATACTTGCATAAACAGCGTTTCGTTGAGTGATCCTAAAGGATGCGGTTTGGCGTTGCGCGCCCGCCAATTGAATGATTTGGGCTGATGGCATAGCACGTAACTGGTTTGTTCGATTTTATTTTTCGCAGTTTTGCCGATTGCTACGGCAAAAGAGTTGTCGGCGTTATACGTTGCAGTGGTTATCGGCAAGCCGATCACCAGCGAAGTTTCGTCTAATCGTACGAATCTGCCGTTTCCCTGGAAAAATTTTGCCGGTAAAACGAAACGCATGCGAATGCCCACGGTTTTCATGCAATCAAGCTCAACAGCCGCCGCGTTTCCTTTTCGTCCAATTCCAGCCACTGTCCGCGTTTGATCCGCGGCGGCAAGTTGAGCGGGCCGAAGCGCACGCGCATCAGGCGGCTGACGGTGATGCCGATGGCTTCGAACATGCGCCGCACTTCGCGGTTTTTGCCTTCTTTCAGAATGACGCGATACCAGTGATTGGCACCTTCGCCGCCTTGATCGGCGAGGTAGGTGAACGCCGCCTGACCGTCGTCGAGCGGAACGCCGCTGGTGAGTTGCTTCATTTGTTCTTCGGTCAGCTCGCCGAGTATGCGCACGGCGTATTCGCGCTCCATTTCGAAGCGCGGGTGCATCAGGCGATTGGCCAGTGCGCCGTCGGTGGTGAATATCAGCAGGCCGCTGGTATTGAAATCCAGCCGCCCGATGGCGATCCATTTCGATGATCGCAACTGCGGCAGTTTGTCGAAGACCGACGGGCGTCCTTCCGGATCATGGCGGCTGACGATTTCGCCTTCCGGTTTGTGATACAGCAGCACTTTCGGCAATTCCTCTTCCACGTGCACGCGAATCACGCGCCGACCGATGCGAATGACATCGCCCGGCCCGGCGCGGTCGCCGAGTATGGCGGTTTTGCCGTTGACGCTGACTTCACCGCTGGCGATCAGCGCTTCCATTTCGCGCCGCGAACCCAAGCCTCTTTGCGCCAGCAGTTTTTGCAGCTTGAACGTGGATGGCGGAGGCGTGGCGACTGAAGCGGGCGCGTTTTTCTCCACGCTGCGCCGGGGGGCGGGGGCTTTTTTCTTTGCCGGTCTGACCGGTTTGTTTACTTTCATGACTGTTGCAACCTAAAAACCGCTTGCCATAATCCCGGCAAGCTAAGGAAACGCTGATTAATTGGCTATACGAGCGAATCACTTCGTTGCGCAGTACTCGCTCTCTCGCCTATCTTGTTGATATGTCTCGGTTGCTGCGTTCCGTGCGCCTCGTGCTTCATCTCGTCCGCCGAATTAATCAGCGTTTCCCTAACCGGCATTGGCATGTTGTTAGAAGGGCAGTTTGAATCCCGGCGGCAAACCCATTCCGCTGGTGAGCTCGGACATTTTCTCCTGCGTCGTCGTTTCCACGCGCCGCACGGCGTCGTTAAACGCTGCCGCCACGAGGTCTTCGAGCATTTCCTTGTCGTCGCCGATCAGGCTGCTGTCGATATTGACGCGCTTGACGTCATGGCGACAGGTCATGATCACTTTCACCAGTCCGGCGCCCGATTGGCCTTCGACTTCAATGCTGGCCAGATTTTCCTGCATTTTGCGCATGTTTTCCTGCATCATCTGCGCTTGCTTCATCATGTTTCCGATATTACCTCTCATTTCTTTTGTCTCCTTTATTTTTCAATGGGTTTAATGGTAGGAATGATCAATTTGGCATCGAATTGTTCGATTAATTCTTGTACAACCGGGTCCGATTCAATCGCTGCAATGGCTTTGGCTTGTTTTTCTTCTTCTTCGCGTTGTTGCAACGCCACCGGTGTGAGGCCGGTGATGCTACCGACGGAAAAATTCACCGCGACGGGTTTGCCAAAATAACTATCCAGCGCTGCTTGAATTTTATCCTGATATTTCTTTTCCAGCAGGTGCTTATGCACATCCGGCACGCATAATTCAATTTTGTCCCCGGTTATCGCCCGGGCCTCGCTATGCTGCGCCAGCATTTTCGCCATGCCGGTCAGTTTCAATTGCTGACTCAGTTGCGGCCAGTCGAGGAGGGCAGGTGCATCCGCTCCGGCTGGGAGGGCGGATGGCGCTACTGCCGCTCGCAGTTTATTTTCTACTTTTCCGGTTGATGCGGGGCTTGCCTGTGCTATTTGCGGCGCTTGCCGGTCTGCCGCCGGACCATCCGGCATGAACGTCAGCATGCGCAGCAGCGTCATGGTGAAACCGGCGTATTCATCGGGTGCCAAGCTCAAGTCGCTGCGTCCATGCAAAGCGATTTGATAGAACAATTGCACGTCATCGGGAGGCAACGTCTTTGCCAGCGAAAAAATGCGCGCATACTCCGGGGTATCGTCGCCGATCGCTTGCGGAACGGTTTGCGCCAGTGCGATGCGGTGCAGCACAGCGGCCAAATCCTGCAACGCGGTATCGAATGATAAACACTGCGCTTCCATTTCATCCGCCAACGACAGCAGTTGCACGCCGTTCTTTTGTGCCAGCGCTTCGAGTAGGTCGAATAAATAACCCTGATCGATGATGCCGAGCATAGCGCGGATAGCGGCTTCCTCGACTTTGCCTTCACCGAAGGCGATGGCCTGATCCAGCAGGCTTAGCGCATCGCGCATGCTGCCTTGCGCCGCGCGGGCGATCAATTGTAATGAGAGTGCATCGCAGGGGATTTTTTCCTGCACCAGTATGTGATTAATGTGCCCGGCGATTTGTCCTTGCGGAATTTGTTTCAGATTGAATTGCAAGCAGCGCGACAAAACCGTGACCGGGATTTTTTGCGGATCGGTTGTCGCCAGTACGAATTTGACATGCGCCGGGGGTTCTTCCAGCGTTTTCAGCATGGCGTTGAACGCCGATTTCGACAGCATGTGCACTTCGTCGATGATGTAAACTTTGTAACGTGCGGCGGTGGGCGCATACAGCGCGTTTTCCAGCAGTTCGCGCATGTTATCGACTTGCGTGTTGGACGCCGCGTCCAATTCGATCAGATCGATAAAGCTTCCCGCATCGATTTGCAGACATGCCGGGCAGGCGCCGCAAGGCATAGCGGTTACGCCGCTTTCACAGTTGAGCGATTTGGCCAGGATGCGGGCGATGGTGGTTTTGCCGACGCCGCGCGTGCCGGTGAACAAATACGCATGATGCAAGCGGTTTTGTTCAAGCGCATTGGTCAATGCCCTGACCACATGTTCTTGTCCAGTCAATTCCGAAAAATTTCTTGGGCGCCACTTGCGCGCAAGGACTTGTGTTTGAGGCACGTTTTTGATTGGAAAAGCGAATTAGATCCTGTTAAACCAATTCGGAAAGACAAACCCCGGTTCGTGTTGGGTGGCGAGCCCGACCCCCGGCACTCGCAAAAAATAGCTGTGGCTGCTTCCTTCCGGACCTGACCAGGTTGGCTACCTTGCAATGCGGGGAGGCCCGCCATAAACTTAGCAAAAGTTGCGGCAGTATACCAGCAGATCACCGATTACTCCAATTTCGATTACCGGAGAAATGAGGATAGGGTGTTAAACTGAAATAAATTCAAACTCAAATTTGATCTGGCCGTTATGTTATTTTTCTCCTGAGACCGGAAAAATGTATCATCATCGCGACCTATTGGACGATTTAAATAAGCCATTATCGCTGAAGGATAAAATGATCAGCGCGCACCGCTCTGTCCAGAATAAATTTCCGTTTGTTTCACGAATTGCAATCGCGCTTTACGATCCCGATACACGAGTGCTGAAAACATACCTGAATAGCAGCGACGGAGAAAATCCCTTATTACACTATCAAACATCATTAGATAATGCGCCGTCGTTAAAGGAAATCCTCGACAAAGGCCTGCCACGGGTGGTTAACAATCTGGTGACTTTTGAGAACGGCACGCACGAGCACACCCAGCGTGTCGGCCGCTCCGGCTATGCCGCGAGCTATACCATGCCGATTTTTCATGGCGGCGAGTTTCTCGGATTTTTGTTTTTCAATTCGCATGAAACGGAGGTATTCACCGAGAATGTATTGAGCATACTCGATATCTACGGACATCTGATCGCGCTGATGATCGTCAATGAACTGGCTACGTTGAAAGTGATGAATGCCGCGTTGAAAACGACCAGCGGCATCACCCATTTGCGCGATCCCGAAACGGGCAGCCATCTGGATCGCATGTCACGCTACAGCCGTATCATCGCCGAAGCGCTTGCCGAGCAATACGATTTGAACGATGCGTATATCGAGCATATCTTCATGTTTTCGCCACTGCACGATATCGGCAAGATTTCGATACCGGACAGTATTTTGCTGAAACCGGGACCGTTGAATGCGGAAGAGCGGGCGATCATGAATACCCATGCGCACAAGGGCAGGGAAATGATTGATGATATCGTCGCGAATTTTGGTTTCGGCAATATCAATCATATCGATGTGCTGCGCAATATCGCTGAATACCATCATGAAGCGGTGAACGGCAGCGGCTATCCTGCCGGCAAGCGCAACGATGAGATTCCGCTGGAAGCGCGCATCGTCGCGGTCGCCGATGTTTTTGACGCATTGACTTCACAGCGTCCGTATAAGGAAGCCTGGAGCAATGAAAAAGCATTTGCCATGCTAAAACAGCTGGCCGGTGAGAAATTGGATATCGATTGCGTGAATGCGTTGATTGAAAACCGGCAAAAAGTGGAATCGATTCAACAGCAATTTAAGGAAAATATCTATGGTTAGCAGTGTTTGACCGCAGCACCGGAATCAACTGAATTTTTCCCGCAAAATCCCTCCGCTGCAAATGACTCAAATTCGATAAAATCGGCAGCTTCGATTGAGTTTAGTAAATAGCGCATGACTGCCAGCGATTCCGTTCCCATCCTGATCAAACCCAGTGACGCCAGCACGTGGATATCTTGCATCCGGCGCGTATGGCTGGATAAATACCGGCCGGCAGCACCGGAACCCGATGCGTTTAATCGACTGCTCAGCGATCTCGGACTGGAACATGAAGCGGCGATGCTGGCCAGGCTGGAAAATCAGTACCCTGTCAGCAGGGCCGTTTCTGTTGAACATACGCAAACCTTGATGCAACAAGGCACAGCGGTAATTTATCAAGGCCGTTTGCTGGATGAACGACAAGGCTTGATCGGTTATCCCGATTTTCTGATCCGGCATGAAAGCGGTCACTACCAGGCGGCGGATGCGAAGCTTTCCTTGAGTGAGAATAAAAAGGCGATCCAGATTCAACTGGGAATCTACCGTCGGCTACTCGGTAATAATTTACCGGCGCTGGTTTTTCTCGGTGACGGTCGCACTGCGCAATTGGGCGATGAAGTCGAACCGCTGGTCGATGAATTTATCAGCGGCATGAGAGCGGTGCTGGATTTGCCGCAATCGCCGGCAGTTCGTTACAGCCACAGCAAATGCCGCATTTGTCCGCATGTGGCGTTTTGCCGTCCGGAATTTGAAGCCAAAGAAGACATCTCGTTATTGTACGGTGTGCACAGCAAGGCCGCAGATCATTTGACCGAGGCCGGGATCGCCACGATCTCGCGGCTTGCCGAGGAATCGGCCGAGTCCCTGCCGGATGCGCCGCATCTCAAAGGCAATAAGCGCAAGCACCGCGCCATTCTGCAGGCGCGCTCGATGTTGAGCGGCGAAGTATTTCAACTGAATAAAGCCGTTTTGCCGCAAGGTACCTGGATTCATTTCGATATCGAAGACAATCCGTTGACGCCGGATCGCGAACGCCATGTGTATCTGTGGGGATTCCTGGCGCCACCATACGGCAGGGAAAGCTTCGAGTATGTCTGGACCGACGCCGAAACCAGCGATTACCAGGGCTGGCTGGGTTTCTTGCAGCAAATCGAGCGCTATCGCGCACAATATTCCGACTTGGTGCTGGCGCATTATTCCAATCACGAACGAGCCACCATCGGCAAATATGCCGAGCGTTACGGCATGGCAAATCACGCCACGGTGAAATGGCTGCTGGGCACGGACAGCCCGCTGTTCGATATGCAGAATCCGGTGTTGGATTGTCTGGTTCTGCCACTGCAAGGCTATGGCTTGAAAGATATCTGCAAGCATCCGGATTTGGTGAATTTTCAATGGGAAAATGAAGAATCCGGATCGCAATGGTCGGTGGTGCAGTTCAACCGTTTTCGTGCGGAAACGAGCCTAACCGAGAAACAAAAACTGAAAACGGCCATACTGGGTTATAACCGCGATGACGTAATCGCCACGCGCAGACTGGAAGTGTGGCTGCGTGAGCGATTTTCCTGAAGGCCGTTCTGATGAAATTCCCCGCTTAGGTTAAAATACGCATTTTCCCAATCCGCATTATTTGTTGCCAAGCAAATCTTTGCATTTAGACTTGGGTGTCAATAAAAAGGAATTGTTATGAAATACCAGACCGATGATTTGCGCATTGTCGGCGTGCACGAACTGACTCCGCCGGTGGAACTGCACCGCGAATATCCGATGACGGAAAGCGCAACAGAAACCGTTTATAGCGCGCGGCAAGCGACTCATCGCATTTTGCACGGTGAGGACGACCGTTTGCTGGTTGTGGTCGGACCGTGTTCCATTCACGATGTCGATGCGGCATTGGAGTATGCGGCGCGGTTGAAGCATTTGCGCGAAAAACTCAAACCGCAATTGCAAATCGTGATGCGGGTATACTTCGAGAAACCGCGTACGACAATCGGCTGGAAAGGATTGATCAACGATCCCGATCTGGATAACAGCTTTCATATCAACAAAGGGCTGCGGACGGCGCGGCGGTTGTTGCTGGATTTGAACACCATCGGCATGCCATCCGCTACCGAGTATCTGGACCTGATCAGTCCGCAGTATTTGTCCGATCTGATCTGTTGGGCGGCGATCGGCGCGCGCACTACGGAAAGCCAAGGGCATCGCGAGCTGGCATCCGGCGTATCCTGTCCGATCGGTTTCAAAAACGGTACCTACGGCAATTTGAATATCGCCATCGATGCGATTGCGGCGGCTTCCCGTCCGCATCATTTCTTGTCCGTGACCAAGGAAGGGCATACCGCCATTTTTGCCACCAAAGGCAACGAAGACTGCCACATCATTCTGCGCGGCGGGCGTAAAACGAATTACGATGCGGCAAGCGTCACCTCAGCAGTGGAAGAATTACAAAAAGCCAAACTGCCGCCGCGTTTGATGGTCGACTTTAGTCATGCCAACAGTCATAAGGATTACCGCCGCCAGGTTGAGGTGGCGGCCGATGTGGCGGAACAGATTGCCAGCGGCAGTGCTACCATCTGCGGCGTGATGATCGAAAGCCATTTGGTCGAAGGTAATCAAAAGGCCGACGGCAAGAAACGCGAAGAGCTGGTGTACGGGCAAAGCATCACCGATGGTTGCATCAGTTTTGAAGCGACGGAACGCGTGTTGCACCAGCTTGCCGAAGCGGTCGAGAAACGTAGAAAGAAATAACCTTGGGAAACGCTGATTAATTGACTATACGAGCGAATCACTTCGTTGCGCGGTACTCGCTTCCTCGCCTATCTTGTTGATATGTCTCGGTTGCTGTGTTCCGTGCGCCTCGTGCTTCATCTCGTTCGCCGAATTAATCAGCGTTTCCCTAGTTTTCTGATTCTGTTTCCTCCGGAGGCTGCAATGGAGGAGGCCGGCAGGATACCTAAGCGCGGAGGAAGGAATGCTTAAAATTCTGGTGACCGGCGCAACCGGTCAAATCGGCGTGGAATTGACGCAGGTGCTGCGCGAGCGTTACGGCGCGGATCACGTGATCGCCGCCGGGCACCGCCGTGAGCCGCCCGGTCATCTGGCGCATTCCGGTCCCTATTACAGTCTCGACGTGCGCAACGCGGCGGCGCTCGATGCGCTGGTGCCGGAGCAGGGCATTACCGTCATTTATCACCTCGCCGCACTACTTTCCGCCGTGGCCGAGGAGCAGCCGCTGCAGGCCTGGGATATCAACATGAATGGTCTGCTGAACGTGCTGGAAAGCGCGCGCAAGCACCGTTGCCAGGTGTTTTTTCCCAGTTCCATCGCCGCGTTCGGTCCGGGAACTCCCGCATTCGATACGCCGCAGGATACCGTGCAACATCCTTCGACAATCTATGGCATTACCAAGGTCACCGGCGAACTGTTGTGCGATTACTATCATCGCCGTTACGGCATCGACGCGCGCGGTGTGCGCTATCCCGGATTGATTTCGAACCAGGTGCTGCCGGGCGGCGGTACCACCGACTATGCGGTGGATATCTTTTACGCCGCGGTGAAACAGCGGCATTACGATTGTTTCCTGAGTTCCGGCACGCAACTCGATATGATGTACATGCCCGACGCCATTGACGCCGCGATTCAATTGATGGAAGCCGATGCCAGCCGGATGACGCACCGCAATGGCTTTAACGTTACCGCGATGAGTTTCACGCCGGCGCAACTGGCGGCGGCCATCCAACAGCATTTACCCGATTTCACGATCAGTTACGCCATCGATCCGCTGCGCCAGGCGATCGCCGATTCCTGGCCGCGTCATATGGACGACAGCGCCGCCCGCGCCGAATGGGGCTGGCAGCCGCGTTACGATGTAGCGGCGATGGTGGCCGATATGCTGACGCATATCACGGCGAAATTACGCAACGAATAACCGGAGGGTGTCATGACGCTTGCAAAAATAGAACCGTTGTTCCAAGTAAAACTCAATCAACTGCAACAACAGGGCGTGCGCAAGGGCGACGAGAAAATCGTCAGCGGCGTGCTGCCGCCGTCCGCCGGTTTCGGCCCGCGCTACCGCTTGCAAGGTTATGACGAACGTGTATTTTTGCGCATGAATTCGAATTCTTATCTGGGGCTGGCGCGGCATCCGGCGGTCATTGAAGCGGAAGCGCGTGCGGTCGAGGAATACGGCGCCGGTCCCGGCGCAGTGCGTTTTATCAGCGGTACGTACGCGCCGCACGTCGAGCTGGAGCGGCGGTTGGCGGCGTTTCACGGGCGCGAAGCGGTTATGTTGTTCAGCGCCGCTTATGCGACGATGACCGGCGTGCTGCCGCAGTTGATTTCCGAACAAACGCTGGTGGTCAGCGATGCGCTGAATCACAATTGCATCATCAACGCGATCCGCCTGGCGCATCCCGCCGGGAAAGCAATTTATGCGCACGGCGATATGCGTGAGCTGGAAAATATTCTGAGTACCAACCGCGAGCGCTATCAACGGGTGTGCGTCGTGACCGACGGGATTTTCAGCATGCGCGGCGATTATGCGCCGCTGGCCGAACTTGCTGTGTGTTGCGACAAGCACCAGGGTGATTATGCAGAAGGAATTATTACCGTGCTGGACGATTCGCACGGCATCGGCGCTTTCGGCGACACCGGACGTGGCACCGAGGAAGTCACCGGTGCCCGCGCGGATGTGCTGGTCGCCACGCTCGGCAAGGCGTTCGGCGTCAACGGCGGTTACGTTGCCGCCAGCGCCACGGCTATCGCTTACTTGCGGGAAACCGCGCCGCTGTATATCTATTCCAATCCGATCACACCGGCTGAAGCGGCTGCCGCATTAGCTGCATTGGATATTTTGGAGAGCCCAGAAGGTGCGTATTTGCTGGAGCGATTGCATAATTTCAGTTGCAAACTGAGATCCGGATTGCAACGGCTGGGTTTTGAAACACTGTCAGGAGAACATCCCATCGTTCCGGTCTTCATTCGCGATACCGCCAAGACTGCTGCCTTGGTCGCGTATTTATTCGAGCATAACATCCTCGCTACCGGTCTGAATTATCCAGTCGTGCCGCAAGGCGATCAGGAAATCCGTCTGCAAGTTTCCGCCGAACATACGGAGAAGGATGTGGACTATTTACTCAATGTGCTGGCGGATTTTCGCCAGTAGTGGCGGATCCGGTCTCAGGCCATTTCAGTGCGCGGACAGAGGGAAAAATGAACCCTTCAATGCGGCAGAATAATGAAAAATAGCAGCAGAATTCATGGCATTGAATTATTTCGCGGCATCCTGAGTTTGATTCTTTATCTCTTTTGAGATTTCTTCCATTTTTCCCTGAGCTTCTTCAGAAGCATCCTTTACGGCACTCGTGACATCTTCGATAGCATCGCGCGCTTTTTCGTTAGGGCGCCGGTCTAGCGCATCGTTGACTTTGTCCATGACCTTTTCCGTGGTACCCGCCGGTTTTTGTTCACAGGCGGCTAAAGTCAATAGCGCTATCATCATCATAAAAAGGCAGCGTAGTTTCATGTTCATTTTTCTCTTGTTGATTGGAACAAAGTGCTGAGCCCACCTGGCTGTTTTTGATTTAGCCAGGTGGACTTTTGCGCTATTTTACATTGGGGCAATCCATGTAATTGGGGTGCGATGTGATTACAATCGCCACACGGTTTTCCTGATCGGGTGTGTTGTCCGCGCCCGGAACTTCACCGATTGGTTTGGCGATGAGTTGACTGGGTTTTGCGCCATTGGCGACTAATCGTTGTATCATCGCCTGGGCTCTTCTTTCCGATAAATCCCGATTGTATTCCGCTTTGCCGACCGTATCCGTGGAGGCAGTGACGGTTGCAGTCGCATCGGGGTGCGCTTGTAGCCAGCTACCCACTTTGCTGATCGTTTCGTCTTTGGTTTTAAAGGGCACCGCGCTGCCCGTTTTGAAGTACGCGACGGTATCGTGAATCGCTTCTTTTTTATGGTGGTTATGGCCGTGTACTTCCGTCAACCACAGACACATTGCCTTCTCCGCTTCCAAACGATGACGCGCGGCTGATTTCGCGGCATCCAACGCCTTCTGCTTCTCGTTGATATTCCAGTAGTGATTTTTTTCAAGATGACCCAGAATCTCATTAGCGGTCTCCAGATCTTCTTCCGATTGCTCTTGATGCAGCATGGCTTGTCCGTAGTGACCCGATCTGGCGGCTTTAATTTCGGCCTTCAGATCTTCCGTATCGGTTTTGGGTGTAGCGCAGGCGGTTAAAAACAGTATCGAAATTGCAAGCGGTAAGCAGTGATATTTTTTCATGATGATATCCTCGTGATTGAATGAGCC
This sequence comes from Gammaproteobacteria bacterium, assembly GCA_015709635.1. Taxonomy (NCBI): domain Bacteria; kingdom Pseudomonadati; phylum Pseudomonadota; class Gammaproteobacteria; species Gammaproteobacteria bacterium. The sequence goes on along the minus strand of CP054180.1, from coordinate 1,817,959 downwards.
GTAGCAGGACTACTCGCCACTATCCAACGGGCCGTAGCTGGTCCAATAGCCGGGATAATGCAGGCCAAAATAACGGCTGTCTTCACTGAAACGATTCCAGACATAAGCCGGTGAGGCAAATTCACTCGTTGGAATCGGCGAAGTGATGACTTCCACGCCGCCCACCAGTGTCCGGCTTACTCCATGGACAATTCCGCGGATAACACCCCACGTCAGACCTAGAAAAATGTTTTCATCGTTGGTGATATTGATCACGTTTTTGGGAATTTCGATAAAGCCGAAGGCAATATTGGCAATGCCCTGGCTGAGTTTGTCGATAAAGTTACTTTCCGCTCTGGCGGGTGACGTCATCATGAGAGAACACGTCAGAATGCAGGCAATCAGGATTTTATTTTTACTCATGAGTAGCTCCCTGTTTTTAGAATTGAAACTACACGAGACCACGCACAGACACCTAAAAGCGCAGATCTCATATCGATCTTTACTTTGATTGCTGACTTGCTTGGAAATTTATTTAAAGCCCGCTTCTATGGTAAGCCCATTAATTGGGTAAATAAATAAGTGTTTGCTTATTTCTGACTAAGTTAATTGCTTATATTTGGGAAAACTCTGAATTTGCCTTGCCTGGCCATCGCTTGTTCCCTTTTCAGAGCTTCCTTAGTACGATATACCAGTAGTTACAACCAACCAATCCGTTTGAAACGCATATAGAGAAAGAAACAAGCCAAGCAAATGGTCATGAGCGCTAGCGGGTAACCGTATTCCCATTGTAATTCAGGCATATGCTCGAAGTTCATCCCCCAAATTCCGACTAATGCCGTAGCGGCAGCGAAAATCCCCGCCCAGGCGGCGAGGCGCTTGCTGACCTCATTGTTTTCGATAGCGCCAATGGACAGATTGACTTGGATAGCGGTGCTGATGGTATCCCGGATGGTGTCGATGGAGGCGTTAATCCGGATCAAATGATCGTAGACATTGCGGAAGTAGTCGCGAATATTGGAGCACAACACGGGCCCGCGGTTACTCGACAGCTTGCCGGCAACTTCCATGAGCGGAGCGACCACATGTTTCAGGATCATGATTTTCCGCTTGAGTGCGTAGAGCCTTTCGATATTGCTGAGACCGGCTTCTTTGGTGAAAATCTGCTCTTCGATTTCTTCCAATTCGGATTCCAGCCGGTCGATGGTGGGAAAATAACGATCGACAACGGCATCCATCAGCGCATACAGGACAAATCCTGCTCCTTGCTGCAGCAGAAGTGGTTCCCGCTCGCAGCGTTCGCGCACTCCGAGAAAATGTTGCTGGCTGTGGTTCCTGACCGACAAAATATAATTGGGGCCGACGAAAATATGCATCTCGCCGAGACTCATGTCGCCATTGTGATATTCGAGCAAATGCATGACAACGAAGACCGACTCCCCGTATTCCTCGAGTTTGGGGCGCTGGTGGCCGTGATGCGCATCTTCCACCGCCAGTTCATGAAGATCGAACTCTCTTCTCAATTTCTCCAGTTCTTCGTGACTGGCATCGCGCAGCGCAACCCAGACAAAACACCCCGGCCGTTCCAGGTAGTCGCTGATTTCTTCAACTGCAAGATCGGCCAAGCGCGCGCCGTTTTCGTAAGCAACACAATTGATGAGCACGTTAAAATCCTTGCCTTGGTTAAGAAATGCCAGTCTACCCATTTCATACCGGATGCACTAGGAAAACTCTGAAAAAGGGAACGAGCGATGGTCAGATTTGGCGGAACCAGAAAAATAATATAGTGCACATTAGCGGCGAGGAGATAGATGTATTACGATAGCCAACCATAAAGCTCAAACTTGATGAGCTGAAACCTCACTTAATTACGGCGATCCGCAATGCGGATTGCTTTGACGGCATACACTCAGGGTATACGGTAATGAATGAGTATCAAACCGATAACAACTTCCCAAAAGATTTCCTGGTATTCCGGGAGGCGGGATTCTCCGATCCGGATGATCCAAACCGGCCTAACCGCTTATGTGTTTGCTTCAGCGATGTGCATTTCACCGACGGAACGGTCGGTAATCAGAGCGCTGAAACCGTGGTTTGGGAAAACGTATTTGGCCGGATCAAGGAATTGTGCCGCCAGCATGACGTGCGGGAACTGTATCTGCTATTGGCGGGAGATGTCGCCGACATGATCCGTACCGCGCAGTGGGCAAAAACCGGTGTCTATCCTTGGGAGCGGGATAAACCGCAATTCAGAGAAAATCTGCAAGAAATTATCGAAGGAATTATTGAAAATCATAGTAGACCTGACGCTCAATCGGGATTTTTCCATCGGCTCAAACGCTTAGTTGTAAACGATCATAGTGAGACTTCTACCAAGCCGGGATTTTTCTACTGGCTCAACCGCCTCTCAAAGGACCTGAGCAATGTCAGGATTCAGAAACTGGTGCTGCTCGGTAACCACGATAAGGAGATGCTGGCCGACAACGCAACGTTAAAGAGGTTTTATGAGGAATGTTTGGGGCAACCCTTGCCGGCTTTATCAGTGAACTACAAACAATGGATCGGGCAAATGTATTTCAGCAATCCGGATCATTATTTAAACGATCATCCGGATACTGCGCCATGGCTGCCATTTTACTGGGGGGATCGAGGTTTCAGGCTCTTCGTCACCCATGGGCAATGGAGGGACGAGGACAATTGCCGCGCCGTCAAGGTTAACTTGGAACTGCCCGGCTGGAAGGTGAGTGACGGCTGGGATTTGAATACTTGGCAGAAACTTCACTATAGCCCTTTTACCGAGCCATGTTTCGGCGATACGGTGGCTGCCGGACTATTGGCAGGTTTCATATTCCGGACCAAGGCGCAATTGCAGAGCCTGATCAAGGATGAGCCGCACTTGCGCGATGAAATCGAGCGGCTACTGCGGATTTTGGACGAATTGGATCTATACCGGCCGACTTATTTGGCTGTGGGAAGAATGATCGAGGAGACCTGGCGATTGCGGAAAAAGGGCGGAGACCTTATGCAAGCCAATGCAATCATAGAAAAGCAACTGAGTTCTTCCATGTACCAATGGTTGAGCTGGGATTTTACCCGGCAAAGTGCCAGGCCGCTGTTTAGAGTTGCCATCATGTGCACTAAGATCTTGCTATCGGTGATAAAGCTCTTCAGCGCGCGGCTTGAATTGGGAGCGATCTATTTGCTGATGCGAGGTTTGTCTAAACTGAAAACCGGATTGATGACTTCCAGCGATTCACCTTCTTACAAGGAAATTCTGGGTTTTCCGGCTTTTTTGCCGGAATATCGCAATTACGGCTTCCGCATTCATAGCGAAGGCCATACCCATATTTCCCTGCAGGAAGAATTGTATTTTCCGGAACCGGCTAATTCCCCGAATCATAAAAGTTATACCTATATCAACCTAGGGGCTTGGCGTGATCAGATCGTGACCGCGAGAAAAGGAAAATACCGCCGGCGCGGTATCGGACGGACGTTATGTATCCTTGATCTTGTTCCGGATGCTGGAGAAGATCACGAACGCCGCTATTCCTATTGGATCGAGGATACCATGAGCTGGGGCGACAATTTGGATCGGCTGTAATATCTGATTCGGCAGCCTCGAAGGTGAGCTGAGCATTTTGCTTTGGTAAATTCTGCTTATAAGACCCGCCTATACTGCATACGAGCTATTACTTCTCATTATTTACAAACCGCAAGCCAATTAAAATGACATCTTTGTTGCTGTTAATGCCAAAAACATGGAAGATATCAAGGAACAGTCTATTTGATTGTTAGGCCCTGTTGCTACTGATGGGCTGCAGCAGCAGAAGCCTCTTGAATGCAACCCAAGTTTAAATAATTACTGGAGGACATCATGCTATCGAAAGCCGGATTTGAGTACTTGCTTCGTCTTACGGATTGGTTCCACGGTCACTGGGAGGATCCAGAATGGGGAAAGCGCCCCACAACCCAGATCATGATAGCGTTAGCTGTTCGAGATCTTGCTTCTGGAATTCAAGATGCGGAGCTTCGCGCACAAATTAATGCTGCCTCGGACAAAATTGTTGCAAAGAATAGTCAATTGGTGGCAAAAACATGATTCACATTTCTGATTAACACAACATTCAACCGGACCTTCGCTATTTCTAGCGCAGGCCGGTTATCTCAATGTTAGCCATCCAAGACCGTTCGTTTGTACTGACCTTGGTCAAGTAAAACCGGATAATCCGGTTAAACGACTTTTTTCACACCCGTTACGGTGATTGCGATTAATTTTTAGATTTGATTGTATGTGTCAGTAACGATGATATTTTTGTTTCATACATTACGCATTAGAAACAAAAGAGGCGGTGCTTTTTTATAATTTATTTGTTTCTATTGGCGTCCCCAAGGGGATTCGAACCCCTGTTACCGCCGTGAAAGGGCGATGTCCTAGGCCTCTAGACGATGGGGACAAAGATGGATGTGTATAGCACCGCTTCATCCAGTAGATACTGGTGGAGATAAGCGGGATCGAACCGCTGACCTCTTGCATGCCATGCAAGCGCTCTCCCAGCTGAGCTATACCCCCTGATCAAAGGAAGGGGGATTATACTGATGCCATGATGGCTTGTAAAGCAAAGATCATCCCGGGAAACTGCCAAGGTGGCTGTTCATGCGTTTCAGTGTTTCTTCCCGCCCAATCAGTGCCAGAACGGCATCGATCGAGGGTGTGTGAACTTCGCCGGTTACCATGACCCGTAGCGGCATGGCAATTGCCGGTAATTTGACATTGTGTGCTTTGGCGGCGGTTTTTATTTCCTGGTGAATCGTTTCGCGTGTCCATTCAATCCGTTTGAATGTTTCCAACAAACCGGTCACGATCGGCTTGGCAGCCGCGGTCAAATGCTGTGTTTTCAGCTCTTCAGCCGGTTCCAGCGGGCGGTAAAAGTACACTGCGGCATCCGCCAGTTCTTCGATGGTGTTGACACGTTCCTTGAGCAGTTCGACGACTTGTGCCAGATCCGGGCCGCCATCGAAACGGCAATTATCATTCGTCAGAAAAGGCGCGGCCAGTTCAGCCAGCCGGGCATTATCTGTCGTTTTCAGATATTGCTGGTTGATCCAATGCAGTTTTTCCGGATTGAATTTGGCTGGAGAGCGGCTGATTGCGGATAAATCGAACCATTCGACCAATTGCTCACGGCTGAAGATTTCCTCGTCACCGTGCGACCATCCGAGCCGTGCCAGGTAATTCAACAGCGCTTCCGGCAGATAACCGTCGTCGCGATATTGCATGACCGACACAGCGCCGTGCCGCTTCGACAAACGCTCGCCGTTGGCACCGAGAATCATCGGCACATGCGCGTATTCCGGCAGCGTTGCATTCAGCGCTTTGAGAATATTGATCTGGCGCGGCGTGTTGTTGACGTGATCGTCGCCGCGGATGACGTGGGTGATATGCATATCCAGATCGTCGACTACCACGCTGAAATTGTACGTCGGCACGCCATCGCCGCGTAGCAGCACCAAATCGTCCAGTTCGCTGTTGGCTACGGTGATCTTTCCTTTGATTTGATCATGGAATGTGACATAACCTTCCAGCGGATTTTTGAAGCGGAGTACCGGTTTCACACCGGCCGGCGGGGTTTTTTTGCTATCGCGCCAACGGCCGTCGTAGCGTGGTTTCAGACCGGCCGCCAATTGCTGTTCGCGCATTTCCTCCAATTCTTCCTTGCTGGCGTAGCAATAATAGGCTTGGTTATTTTGCAGCAATTGCTCGGCTATTTCATGATAACGCGCTAACCGCTGCATCTGATAAAACGGCCCTTCGTCGTAATCCAACCCCAGCCATGCCATGCCATCCAGAATCGCCTGGATCGATTGCTGTGTGGAGCGTTCCAGATCGGTATCTTCGATACGCAGGATAAATTTTCCGCCATGCTTACGAGCATAAGCCCAGGAAAAAAGCGCTGTGCGTGCGCCGCCAATGTGGAGATAACCGGTCGGGCTGGGTGCGAATCGTGTGCGTACCATCATGATTGTCGGATTGTCTTTGCGTCAATGATAAGAAAGGCGATAGTTTACGCGATTCCAATGCGTATGTTGATAGCCGTATGCAAGCCAAAGCCGATTATAATGTGCGCAATTTTCAATTCCGGTGTCTTTTGTGTGCATGACTCCACTGCGTTTTCTACATGACTGATTTGATCCATGATTTGATTTTTGCCGCTGCGGAACGGACGCCGGGCGCTGCGGCTTTGTTCTATCAGGATCGGCGCATCGGCTATGCTGCTTTGGCCGGGCAGGTTGCGGCAACGGCGGGCGGCTTGCACGAACTGGGCTTAGGCCGCGGCGAACGTGTGGCGGTTTATCTGGAGAAACGCTTCGAGACGGTGATTGCGCTCTTTGCCGCCGCGGCTGCGGGCGGTGCTATGGTTCCGGTGAATCCGGTGCTGAAGGCGGAGCAGGTAGCTTATATTCTGATCGATTGCAATGTCAGGATACTGGTCACTTCGCCGGAGCGGCTGAAGTTGCTGCAAACGGTATTGCCGCTTTGCCATGACTTGCATACCGTGATTGTGGCGGGCGTCGGCAACAATCTTCCGGTCATCACCGGATTGACGGTCGTCGGCTGGGAAACGGTTGCGGAAAGCGGTGAGCGCCCGCTAGCGAGAGTCATCGACAGCGACATGGCCGCGATTATTTATACTTCGGGCAGTACCGGAAAGCCGAAAGGCGTAGTGCTGTCGCATCGTAATCTGCTGGCGGGTGCGAAAAGTGTCGCGCAGTATTTGCAAAACCGTCCGGATGACCGGATCCTGACCGTGTTGCCGCTAAGCTTCGATTATGGATTGAATCAGTTGACGACCGCTTTTTATGCCGGTGCGGCTGATGTATTGATGAATTATCTGCTGCCACGCGACATCATCCGCATCGTCGACGAACAGCAAATTACCGGTCTCGCGGCCGTGCCGCCGTTATGGGTTCAATTGGCGCAACTCGATTGGGGAAAGGCATCGTCGTTGCGCTACATAACGAATTCCGGCGGCGCCATGCCGCATGCAACATTGCGTCAATTGCGCGGCGCTTTGCCGCACACGGAAATTTTTTTAATGTACGGTTTTACCGAAGCGTTCCGTTCGACGTACCTGGCGCCGGAAGAACTCGCCCGGCGTCCGGATTCCATCGGCAAAGCGGTGCCGAATGCCGAAGTATTGGTGTTGCGCGAAGACGGTTCGCCGTGTGCGCCGGGCGAGCCGGGTGAACTGGTACATCGCGGCGCTTTGGTGGCATTGGGCTATTGGAATGATGCGGAAAGAACCGCGCAGTGTTTCAAACCGGTGAAAGCGCGCCAGGCCGGATTGCCCCTGACGGAGATCGCCGCCTGGTCCGGCGATACCGTGCGCATGGATGAAGAGGGATTTTTGTATTTCATTGAGCGTCGCGACGAGATGATCAAAACCTCGGGTTACCGGGTCAGTCCGACCGAGGTGGAAGAGGTGGCTTATGCCTCGTCATGGGTTGCGGAAGCGGTTGCCGTCGGTGTGCCGCATCCCGTTTTGGGGCAAGCGATCGCGCTGATCGCTACGGCGCGTAACGGCGCGAAAGCGGATGTGAATCTGTTGCTGCAGGCGTGTAAGCAGCGCCTGCCGGCGTATATGTTACCGAGTCATGTTGAATTGCGTGAGGGCAATCTGCCGCGCAATCCGAACGGTAAAATAGACCGCAAATTACTCTCGCAGGAAATGCAATATTTGTTTACGGAGTCCGATCAGTGAGCAATTCACTTCCGGAACATGCGCCGCTTGTGCAATTTCCCGTGCACGAGGATTGCTTGCAAATTGGCGGTATGGCATTGACCCGGCTGGCGCAGCGTGTTGGTAGCACGCCATTTTATGCCTACGACCGGGGAAAAATCAGCGAACGGATCGCTTTATTGCGCCGGCATTTGCCGCAGGAGATTTTGCTGCACTACGCGATGAAAGCCAACCCGATGCCGGCCGTGGTGCAGCATGTGGCCGGTTTGGTCGATGGCATCGATGTTGCATCGGCTGGCGAAATGCGCGTGGCGCTGGATACGGTTTTGCCGCCGGGCAGAATCAGTTTTGCCGGGCCGGGAAAAAGGGAATACGAGTTGCGTAGCGCGATTGCGGCGGGTGTTATGCTGAATGTCGAGTCTGTGCAAGAAATGGAATTAGTCGCGCAACTGGGAACGGATCTGGGGATTACACCCAAAATAGCCATTCGCGTTAACCCGGATTTTGAGCTCAAATCCTCCGGTATGAAAATGGGCGGCGGACCGAAGCCGTTCGGCATCGACGCCGAATGCGTGCCGGATATATTGAAACGATTGGCTGCACTGAGGTTGGATTTTTATGGGTTTCACATATTCAGCGGTTCGCAGAATCTGAATGCCAGTGCGCTGCAGGAAGCGCATGCTAAATCCTTGCAACTTGCCATCCGGCTAGCCGAACATGCACCAGCGCCGGTACGGCTGCTGAATATCGGCGGCGGTTTCGGCGTACCGTATTTTCCCGGCGAGCGGGCACTGGATTTGGCCGCCGTTGGCGGAAATTTACAGTGCCTGATGCCGGAAGTTCAGCGGCAGTTGCCGGGTGCCCGGGTTGCGCTTGAATTGGGCCGGTATATCGTCGCGGAAGCTGGGATTTATGTGTGCCGGGTGCTCGAGCGCAAGGTGTCGCGCGGACAAGTCTTTCTCATTACGGATGGCGGATTGCATCATCATCTGGCGGCTTCCGGCAATTTCGGCCAGGTTATCCGCAAAAACTATCCGGTGATTATCGGCAATAAAGTCCGCGGCGCGGAAAGGGAAGTGGTATCCGTCACGGGGCCATTGTGCACACCGTTGGATGTACTCGCCGATCAATTGCCGATGGCCAAGGCATCTGCAGGCGATCTGGTCGTCGTGTTGCAGTCGGGTGCCTACGGCTTAACCGCCAGCCCCATTGCTTTTCTGAATCATCCCGTACCGATCGAAGTATTGGTTTAATCATGGGATTTCGTCATCTTCTGCATAGATGTTGTTAAATGTGCACAAGTGCTTATCTTTGCTGCAATTCTGCTGTTAAATGATGAAGATCAGTTGAATATTCGCTTTAAATATACTTAAATGGCTGTGCTGCGGTTAGTTTGTATTACTTGTTGAATGGAAAGCTTTGTTTTATGTGAATGAAAATGGAAAATGCACTGTGGATTCTGTGCTTTTTCGTTGATGGCATAATGCGGGTGCGGTTTACTATTGATACACTTTTTCTGAACGGTAACATTAACTTACAGAGGTGTTAAAAATGAGTGTAACTGGCTACTTGTTAAATTGGGTGATTCTATGAATGATTTGTATCAAAACTTTCAAAAATTTTTTGAAATTGTTGTTGCTGATACAACCGAACTGCTTGAAGAAGCTTATAGAATCCGGTATCAGGTCTTTTGTATCGAGCATAACTTTCTGGATGCTTCACTGTACCCGGATAAACTGGAAAAAGATGATTATGATCATCACTCAAGTCATGTGCTTTTGCGCTATCGGCCTACCGGGGATTTTATCGGTACGGTACGGTTAATTTTGCCCGATGTGTCAAAACCTGAAAAACTATTGCCTGTCGAGTTGTATAGTCAAACCGATCCGGATCTGTGTGATATCAAGTCGCTTCCGCGGCAGCAAACTGCGGAGATTTCGCGTTTTCTGGTGACCAGTCAGTTTGACCGTCGTAAAGACGAACGGCGAAAAGAAGAACGCCGCAAGCAAACAACCGAGACTGACAGCGATCAAAGGGCCGCGCAAGACCGCCGATCGACAGACCGCCGTTCCGGATTGAGTATTGGATTGGTGCTGATGTCCGGTGTTATGCGCATGTCTGTTAAATATAATATCAGGCACTGGTTATCCGTTGCCGAGCCTGCATTGAACAAACTGATGGGTTTTTATGGTTTGAATTTTAATCCCATCGGTCCGCCAGTAAATTATCATGGCATGCGCCGGCCTTATTACGTCAAGGTAGAGGATGCGCTGGAAAAAATGTACAAGGAGCATCATGATGCGTGGGAAGTCGTAACCGATTGCGGTACCTATAACCTCATCCATATCAAAATGTAATGGAATAAATCCGAATCGGGAATCTGCTTCTTGAACTTATTTCATTTCTTTATACGAATCCGATTATCAAAGCGATATTGGTTAAGGGTTAGAGCCAGCTTGTGTGTTGCTCTAACGCTATGTCTTTGCGGTATAGAGAGTGTAGCCAAAGCGGATGATCGCTACGAAATTGTAGCCAACCCGAGCGTTAACGAAAAAATCCTCTCGGCTAATTCGCTGCGTTCTATTTTCAGCATGCGCTTGAAGACCTGGTCTGACGGTACCAAGATCAGAGTTTTTGTATTATCCGATGATGATCAATTGCATCAAATCGTTTCCAAGGAAAAGCTTAACGTTTTTCCGTATCAATTAAGATCTACCTGGGATCGGCTAGTATTCTCAGGCACCGGTCAAGCCCCGATTAAAGTCAACTCAAGCGAAGAAATGCTTGCCAAGATTGCCAGCACGCCGGGAGCGATAGGTTATTTATGGAGAGCCAATATTAATGAAAATGTTAACGTGCTCGAGATTAAGTAACTATTTCATCCGCTCCGCCCGGTGGCTGGTAAGGGGCTGCGCTGTGCTATCGGCTATCGCCGGTGTTTCCGTTCAGGCGCAGCAGCTTGAACAACCGCAAAAGCAATCCGAATCGGCCAAACCGCCGGTCAAATGGGTGCAAGCGAAAGATTTGCCTGTTGAAGCGACGGAAACCGCTAAAACCCAGGAAAAAACCGGTGTCGTGAGTACAGCGCTAAAATGGTTGCGCTCGACCGATCGCCCGGGAGATCTGCAAATTCATGGATTCATCTCGCAGGCTTATCTGGTTACTTCGGATAATGATGTTTTTGGTAACAGCGATAAGGGTGGCAGTTTTGGCTTGACCGAAGCCGGGCTCAACGCTTCGCTGCGGCCACTGCCGAAGCTGCAATTATCGGCGCAAGTGTTGTCGCGCCGTGCGGGTGAGGGAAACACAGGGATGCCGCGGCTCGATTATGGATTCTTGGATTACCGTTTGTATTCCCACGAAGCGAATCAATTTGGCATTCGTGTTGGCAGGATAAAAAATCCGTTCGGCTTTTATAATGAAACCCGGGATGTGGCTTTTACGCGTCCGAGTATCATGCTACCGCAGTCGATTTATTTCGACCGCTCCCGCAATGTTGGACTTTCCAGCGATTCCGTGCAATTTTACGGTGATGCGGCAATATCCAATTGGGGTACGCTGTCGACGCAATTCGGCGTGACGCTGCCGATCGTCAGCAACAAGGAGTGGGAAAGCTCGTTACTGGGTGGCATACAGCCGGGACACATGGAACGGCAAGTATCGTACATAGGCCGCGGGATTTTTGAAACGAACGATAAACGGCTGCGCTTGGGCGTCAGCGGGATATGGTTGAATACAGCCTACGATCCTCAAGGCGCGAGTGATCCACTGGGTTCCGGATCGTTAGAATTTACGCCGGTCTTTTTCTCCGCGCAGTACAACACGGAACGCTGGACGTTAACATCCGAATATGCGATCCGGCCATTTCAATATGATAATAGTTTTAATGGACCATTGAAGGGATTGCACTTTGTTGGTGAAAGCTATTACTTCCAGGGGGAATATCGCTTTACCCCGAAATTAGAAGGTATTTTGCGGTATGATGCGCTATTCACCGATCGATCGGATCGCAATGGGAATCAGTGGGCTGCACTGAGTCCCATGCGCCAAGGTTTGGAGCATACCCGTTTTGCCCGGGATATCACCGTCGGCATACGCTGGAATGTTACGCCGGAATTCATGTTGCGCGCCGAGTATCATCATGTGAATGGAACCGGATGGTTGTCACGGCTGGATAATCCGAACGCTAGAGACACTGTGAAGAATTGGGATCTTTTCGCGATTCAAGCATCCTACCGTTTCTAAGTAAACTGTAACTCCGATGGAAAGTAGCTCCGGAACTAAAATGGGAAAAATATCCATTGCGCCAAACCATAAAGGCCGCAGATTCCGCAGCCTGAGATGGAAGATCTCGCTGAGCAGCAGTATGATTTTGCTGGCAGTCGTGATGCTTTTTTGCTTCATCAGCTACCTGGGTTTGATGGCGAATTTTGACAATCAGCGCGAAGTCGAATACCGGCGTTATTCCAGAGAAGTCACCAGTCTGATCAAGAACACGTCACAGAATTTATACCAGCTGGCTGAGATGATTCCATTTCTGGATGGAATGAAAAATGCCTTGCTGACCAACGATGGCGAGAGTATCAGTAAAGTTTTCGATCCCCATTGGGCATTGCTGCAATTTCACAACGGCATCGAGTTCGTTCATTTTTATAATCCGCAAAATCAATTGAACGCCGGTTGGGACAGTCTGGATATCCAGAACGACGGCAATGCGCTATTGTCGACCTGGGTGAGTCATGTCAATCAATCGGAAAGACCGATCAATCCGTTACTGTGCCGGGAAAGTTGCATTCAGTACATCGTCGCGCCTTTATTGGTGGAAGGAAAGAAAGCCGGTGTCGTGGTGATGGGAATATCATTGGCGGATATGTTTCTGGCGTTCAAACGGATAGCGGGTACCGATATCGGTTTGCTGATCAAGGAACAGAATAATCAGCCGCTGTCGGACGACTTCGATTATTTACGCTGGAATATTCATGTTTCAGCGTTGACCAATAAAGAAAAGAATCTTGAGATTCTGAAAAAAACCTCGCATCTGTATCCGGATATGAGTGCATTGAACGATGGCATTCAGATCCGCTGGCATGAGCAGCATCTGCAAATAAAACTATTCCCGCTCGATTCGTATGAGCCTGATAAAGCGCATCTGATCGTGATTACCGATGTTACCGCCGCGGTGAACAATATTTATGATTCCATTTGGAAAATCGCATTGATCGGTTTACTCGGGCTGATTTTCTCGGAAATATTATTATTTCTGATTTTTACGCGCTTGCTGGCAAAGCTGAGGGATGTTGTTTTTGTCCTGCCGTTGCTGGCCAACGGGCAGTTTGAGAAATTCCGTTTATCATTGGCTGCGAATGACCGCGTGCAACGCTTCAGGGACGAGGTGGATACCCTCTCGGAAGCGGCCGTATCGTTATCGCTGCAACTGGAAAAACTGGAGCAGGAGGTGTCTACGCGAACCCGAATGCTCATCGAGCAAAAAAACGAACTCAGCAAAGAGCGGGATTTTGTCGAGAATCTGCTCGATACCGCGCAGGCTATCGTGCTGACGCAGAATGCCGAGGGTAAGATCATGTCGCTCAATGCCTATGGCGAAATGCTGATCCGCTACACGGAAAGCGAGTTGCAAGGCCGGTCTTTCCTGAGCATCCTGATTCCGGAGTACGAATCGCAGGATTTGCTGGCGCGTTTCAAGGAAATACACGAAGGGCAAAGAATGCAGCTGCGGCATGAAGCGATTACCCATTGCAAGGACGGCACAACGCGGCATGTCGCTTGGCTGCACTCCCATCTCAGCCGTCAGTCGGCGGACGATCCGTCCATTTTGTCGGTGGGGCTGGATGTGACCGAATATAAACGTGTTGAAGGACACTTGGCTTGGCTGGCGGATCATGATCCGTTGACTAATTTGTATAACCGGCGGCGTTTCAGCGAAGAGCTGGAACAGGTGCTGAGCCGCGCGGAGCGCTACCGCCATCCCGGCGCTTTATTGTTTTTTGATCTTGATCGCTTCAAGTACATCAATGACACCAGCGGCCATCAAGCCGGCGATACGCTGCTGAAAATGGTCGCCAGCATGCTGGCTCAGACCATTCGGGCGGATGATATCACCGGCCGCTTGGGCGGCGACGAATTCGCCATCATTTTGCCGGAGATTAACGCCAGCGGTGCCATCGAAGTGGCGAAGAAAGTATTGGATCAATTGGGTCAGGCGCAACTAACCATCAACAACCGCACGCATAAAATTTCAGCCAGTATCGGTATCGCCTTATTTCCGGAGCATGGCGCCAATATTCATGACTTGCTGGCTGCGGCGGATTTGGCGATGTATCAGGCTAAGGCGATGGGGCGCAACGCCTGGTATCTGTTCTCCGATAAAGACCGCAGCCGCGAGCGCATCCATACGCTGGTGTACTGGAAAGAGAAAATCGAGTACTCGCATTTGCATGATAACTTCATATTGTATTTACAGCCGATCATGCATGTAAAAACGAAAGAAATTTCACACTATGAGGTGTTGTTACGGATGCAGGATAAGGACGGCTCGGTACTGTCGCCCGGTGAATTTATCCCGGCTGCCGAGCATACCGGGCTGATTCATGCCATCGATCACATGGTGCTGCGTAAAGCCATCGCGCAAGTGGCCAAAATTTATCAAGCCGGATTTAAAGTCTGTTTTTCGATCAACCTCTCCGCCCACGCGTTTAACGATCCTGAATTATTGCCGATCCTCAAGGAGGAATTGACATCGCAACAGATGGATCCGGCCAGCGTGATGTTCGAAATCACCGAAACGGCGGCGTTGGAAGATTTGCCCGGTGCGCGCGGACTGATGATAGAAATTAAGGAATTGGGTTGCGGTTTTGTGCTGGACGATTTCGGTGTCGGTTTTTCTTCTTTTTATTATTTGCGGGAACTGCCGGTCGATGTCGTCAAAATCGACGGTTCGTTTATCCGCAATTTGTCCGAAAGCAGCGACGATCTGATTCTGGTCAACGCATTGTGCAGCGTGGCCCGCGGTTTCGGTAAGAAAATCACGGCGGAGTTTGTCGAGAGTGTCGAAATATTGTCGTTAATCGAAAAAATGGATATCGATTACGCGCAAGGGTATTACATTGGAAAACCGGCGCCCGCCAGTGAGTTCTTTCTGAAGTAAAGTACCGTGCGCTATTCACCTATATTCCTTCACCATCGTGCCGCGCAGCACGAGTCCATTTGAAACTTCCGCTTCAGTACGCTTTATTTCCCTGAAACGATTGGCTGATTTTTCCGAGCTCCGCTAGTCGTGCCGCTGCCAGGCCGTTGATACTACCTGCCGGATACTCGCCATTGGCACCCGCTTCTCCCGCCGTGAAGCCGGTCAGCAGCGCAATGGCTTGGTCGATATCGGCCACGGCGTAGATGTGAAATTTACCTGCCGCTGCCGCATCGACGACATTCCGGCGCAGCATCAAGTGCTGAACATTGGCGGCGGGAATCAATACGCCCTGATCGCCGGTTAATCCACGCGCATTGCAGATGTCAAAAAAACCTTCGATCTTTTCGTTGACCGCACCGATGGCCTGTACTTGGCCGAGTTGATTGATCGAACCGGTCACCGCCAGCGCTTGGTTGACAGGCGCATCCGCCAGATTGGAAAGCAGCGCGCACAGTTCCGCCAGCGAAGCGCTGTCGCCGTCGATCATGCCGTAGGATTGCTCGAATGCCAGACTGGCGGACAGCGCGAGCGGCTGATTTTTGGCGTAACGGGCGGCGAGAAAGGAAGAAAGGATGAACACACCTTTGGAGTGAATGGCGCCGGACAGTTTGACCTCACGCTCGACATTAATCACATCGCCTTTACCGAAACGCGTGGTAGCGGTAATCCGGGTGGGCTGAGCAAAGGCAAAACCGCCCAATTCGATGACCGAGAGGCCGTTGATCTGCCCTGTTACCGCACCTTGCGTGCTGATCATCAGAATGTCGCGCTGAATCGCTTCGTACAGCCGGTCTCGGATGCGATCCTGGCGGCGGATTTGCGCATCGATCGCTTGTTGGACATCGTTTGCCCGCACGGTGTCGAGGTTGTTTGCACGCGCCCAGTAATCGGCCTCGTGCAGTAGATCGGCGATGCTGCGCATATGCATGGACAGTTTTTTCGAGTCTCCCGTCAGGCGGGCGCTATGGTCGATCACCCGGGCAACCGCGTGCCGGTCGTAAGGCAGCAATCCTTCTTTGCGCGCCAGCGTGGCGATCAGTTGCGCGTACAGAAAATGGTTTTCCGGCGTGCGCTCGATGGTTTCTTCGAAATCCGCGGCGACTTTAAAGAGTTCTTTGAATTCCGGATCGTATTCTTGCAGCAGGTAATAAAATAGCCGCTCGCCGAATAGAATCACTTTAACATCGAGAGGAACTGGTTCCGGTTCAAGCGATACGGTGCTGACCAGGCTGTAAATCTGTCCGAGCGACTCGATATGAATCTTGCGTGCCTGCAGCGCTCGTTTCAAACCTTCCCAGGCAAACGGCTGCATCAGTACTTTACGAATGTCCAGCAGCAAGTAGCCGCCGTTGGCGCGATGCAATGCGCCCGGTTTAATCAATGTGAAATGGGTGACCAGTGCGCCAAACTGGGAAACATGCTCGACTCGTCCGACCAGGTTGCTGTACGTCGGATTATCTTCGCAGACGACCGGCGCACCCGGTGTGTTATGGTTCGAAGTCAGTACATTCACCTGATAATTATTGAATGTCTGGTGCGTGACGACCGACATGCCGGAAATGTTGATGGATTCATCGGGTTTGCGGAAATCATCGACGTGCATCACCATGTCTTGCTGTATGGCGTCGAAATACACGAGTACATCGGGAAGATCGGCATAGAGTGCGCGCAATTCGTCGATTATGTGGGCGGCAGTGGAACGCATAATCTCGTGATTGAGCTGCTTGATGCGCTCGCTGCGTTCGCGGCGGCGTTGCGG
The DNA here is from genome assembly GCA_015709635.1 of Gammaproteobacteria bacterium. Classification (NCBI taxonomy): domain Bacteria; kingdom Pseudomonadati; phylum Pseudomonadota; class Gammaproteobacteria; species Gammaproteobacteria bacterium. The sequence continues at coordinate 1,801,275 of CP054180.1, read as the reverse complement.
CAGGTGGCTGAGTATTTTTTCCAGATGCGCTTGCAATTCGCTGATGTCCGCTTCGATCTGGTCTTTTTTTTCCTGCGGCAGTTTATCGTATTCTTCCGGCGGTACGACTTCGCGGTTATGACTTGGTGCCAGGGCAAATCCTTCCGGCGTGCGCAGCAGAATGATTTCTTTTTTCTCCGCTTCTTCGTCGAGTTCCGTGATTTCACGTTCCTGCCGCTCGCTGTATTCTTGCTGTATCGCGTTGATCCTGTTGCGGTACTCTTCGCTTTCAAACTGCACCGGAATGGCGCTGCGCAGATAATCCACCAGCCGTTCCATATGCAAGCGCAATTCTTCTCCCTTACCGCACGGCAGTTTGAGCGTTTTCGGTTTGTGCGGCTGGGCAAAATTATTCAGATAGCACCAATCCGCCGGCTCCGCTTCCCGGCTTGCCCGGCTTTCAAGAAATTGCTGAACCAAACTGTGCTTGCCCATACCGGACGAGCCGAGTACAAAAAGATTGTAACCCTCGCGGCGGATGTCCGAACCGAAGCGCACCGCATCCATGGCGCGTACTTGGCCGATGATATCCGTCAGATCCGCTAGTTCGGCTGTCGTCCGGAATGTGAATTGCCCGGGATCGCACGCCCGATGAAGTTGCTGCACATCGAGAGGAATGATTGTTGTCATTGTTTTTCTTGAAAGGATTGGATAATAATGAACTGCCCGATGGATTCTTTTCCGGGTGAAGTAGCTGCAAGCCCGCCATGATTTAGCTGTATTGTAATGGATCAAAGCATTCAACCAATAATTCTGGCTGACTTATTTTTCGACACATGGAACCGGCAATGGAGTTTCGTTTGCACACTTGAGCGTAAGTTCTGGTGTGATAAATACCATAGTGAAGCCGGGAGGTCTGTTGAATAATAAGCCGCGCTAATTTGCTGTTTAATTTTTTTGCCTGATGAAAAAGGAGAAGCGGAATGATATTTCTGAGAACAAGCAAAGTTTTTCAAGTCTTTCTGGTGATTTTGGCGATCGGTCATGCCTATCCCGTATGGGCGGATAAAGCATCCGGTGTTTTTACTGCGCAACAGGTTTGTCCGGCCTATGTATCAAAAAATAAATCGACCAATCCGGATGATGCGCAGATTCTGGCAGGTGGGAAATACGATGTCATCGAAGTCATCAAAGCGGATAATCCCGATTGGTACCGGGTGGTTTTGCCCGGTGCGAACCCGAAAGAGCGCTGGGTGAGCGCGGCGTGCGGTCAAGCGCAACTGGACGGCGGCGGGACGGGCAATGGCGGGAATCATGGCGGTAGTTGCAATACCGCCGGTCAAGCGGATAGTTACGTGCTTGCGTTGACGTGGCAACCGGCTTTCTGCGAAGGCAAGCCGGACAAGGCGGAGTGCAAAATTACCGACCCCAAAGTTTATCAGGCCAAGCATTTTACGTTGCACGGCTTATGGCCGAATAAGAAGAGTTGCGGCACAAACTATGGATTTTGCGGTGATATCAAAGGACAGAAAAGCAATTTCTGTGATTACCCGACGGTTCAACTGGATGCCGATTCCACTGCATCACTGGCCGAAGTGATGCCCAGCGTGACGTCGGGCTCCTGTCTGGAACGTCATGAATGGTTCAAACACGGTACTTGTCAGGCGAGTTGGTCGATGGCAGGCTATTTTGATTTGGCGGCGGATCTGGTGCGTCAATTCAACGATGCCGGGGCGGCTTATTTTATGAATCGCCGCATCGGCCAGCAGGTCCGCACGGAAGATTTTGTTACGCGTGTAGTTGCCGTGCTGGGAACCGCCGCTAAAGACAGGATCAAACTGAGTTGCAATCAAGGCATGCTGGTCGAGGTGCAGTTGAATTTATCGGCTGACTTGAAGCCGGGCGATGATCTCGAGAAATTGCTGGTGAATGCGCCGCCGCAAGGCAAATCGAACTGCGGAGATACTTTCCGGGTGGATGCGATCGGTCAGTAATAATTGAAGGTTGCTCAAGTCGATTACGTTCATGAAGGGGGAGGGCCATGAACGTAATCAACGAGCTAACCGGCCTTATACTGGTTTAGAAAGCCTGGAACACCACATCGCTGACCGATAGCGCTGCCGATTGTTGCAGTACGCCGACAAACGTGATGCTGGCGATGTTGTCGACAAAATGCACGACGATATCATCCCCTTGCGTATCAATGCTGGTGATATAGGGAGACAGTTCGGCGAAGTTTGTAAGACCCAGCCTCGTATCGAACGCCACTTTGTCCACGCCCGGAACGAAATCCTGAAAGGTATAAAAACCGACATTGGACAATCCGAAGATATCCGAGCCCGCGCCGCCGGTCATGCTGTCGTTGCCCAATTGTCCGATCAGCGTGTCGTTGCCGTCGTTACCGATCAGCGTATTGCTGGCGCTGTTACCGACCAGTGTATCGTTGCCGGAACCGCCGATGGCATTTTCGATCACCGTGGTTAATCCCAATGACAAATTATCGATCGCCGCCTGATTGTCCGGCGTAAGACCAACCGAACTGAGCGTGCCGGGTGTGGCGGGATTCAGATTGAGATTAACAGCGGTATTCAGCGCCGAGGCATCAAGCGTATCGCTGCCACCATCATCGTAGATGGTCTGCACGCTACGACCGCTGGCGGAAGTGAGTGTGTAAGTGTCGTCGCCGGTGTGTTCGGGTTTGGCATTATAGAGGTAGGCCAAAGCCGCATAATCGTAGGGCGCCAGATTGATCCGCTCGAGGCCCTGGCTCTGCTGGGTATACGACATGATGCTGAATAACTCGGAATCCTCTACGCCGGTTAAAAAAGGTCCATCGTTGGCATTGGTGGATCCGGGATCCGCTGCATTGTAATTACCGGGATGCTTGAGCCCAAGCGTATGCCCGATTTCATGGATCAATGTCGAATAGGCATTGGTACCCGATACCACGTGCGTTGTCTGCGAAACCGCCGCTGCATTGTTGATATACAGATCCCCTGCGGTGTCGCCGGCCAGTTTATCCGGATAATAGGCATAGCCGGATGTCGCAGCTTGCGCATTATTGCCGAAGCGAAGCTGCCCGTACGATGTAGCGGAGTCGCCCACTTCGCGGAAAGTGATGTTGAATTGCGACGACAGCGTAGCCAGGATTTCCCGCACGGCGGTTTTTTGATCATTGGTCATCACGCTGAAGCCATTGCCATCCTGAGCCGGGTCAGCATAAACCGGCAACGCCGACATGAAACTGTATGTCAATGCCACAGTTCCTCCCGGCCCCGCATCCCAGCGGATATCGCTGCCGGCGAGCACAGCGTCAATGCGATAGTCGTCCGTGATACTCGGCATATTATTCTCCTTGCGAAAATTTACTGATGAGCAAACCAATTTTCATAGTTTGCGGATTATAGAACGGTAAACAACGGGTCAATCGCAAAATATCGCGGCTTTATGGCATTCATTTCGAGGTATGGATTAGCACTTAAGTGAAAAGATCTCACCACGGCACTTCCTGTCCATCGAATGCATAAAATTTTCCGGAATCCTGCAGTGTGAGGCTGTTAATCACGCGGCGCATGCCGGTGACGCTTTGTTCGGCGGTGATCAACGCACCGGAGCCGCCCATGTCGGTTTTGACCCAACCGGGGTGCAGCACAACGGCGATGATTTTTTGCGGACTCAGATCGATCGACAGGCTCTTTATTACGATATTGACACCTGCTTTGCTGGAGCGGTAGATATAGCTGCCGCCACCGCGGTTGTCGGCGATGCTGCCCATTTTGCTGGTGATGGTGACGATGGTTTTGAGCTCGCTGCGAGCGATCTGCTTGATAAAGGTTTCACTCATTTTCAGCGGCGCCATGGTGTTGACCTCTAACGCATGCTGCCAGGCGGCATAATCCGTTCTGCCGAAGGTATCGCCGCGAGCCGGCGGATAGACACCGGCATTGTTGATCAGCAAGTCGATTGACTGACCGGATAAAGCGTTGGCGAGTTGTGCGATCTGCTGGTGGTCGGTTACGTCGAGCGCATGAACGGTGATCTGATCGGGATGCTGGCTGGTTAGCCGGTTAAGTGTATCGGCGGTTGCCGGTTTGCGGCAGCAGGCGAGAACGTGCCAGCCATCTGCGGCATATTGCCGCACAAACTCAAGCCCGATACCGCGGTTCGCGCCGGTAATTAATAGTGTTTTCATTTTTTCTCCCGTATTGATTGAGCAAAATTGTTGACTGAAATATGTTGATCAAATGTGGCGAGCCCATGTTAATCATGATCTTATTGATTTCTAAATGGCGCCAGCAGGTTTTAATCCATGATCATGTTTTTCCGGATTTTAACTAAAAAGCGCTGAATAACATGGATAACATTGTGCTATGTAGGTGATTATTAAGACGACATACCCTCTTGACGAAGGTAGTATGTCTGACTACCATAAAGAAAGCAGCATGCATTAGTGCTGTTTTTTTGTCTTTCTTTAACTATTTTAAGGGCTTATTATGTTACAGATTAAAAAGACGTTATTAGGTGGTATTGCACCGGTATTGTTATCGCTAGTACTGGCAAGCCCAGTAATTGCTTCCGATGGACATCATGCACACGGAAAAGATCATAATTTTGCCGCCTTTAACAAAGATAATATATTGCTGACGCCGAGAGGTTATCGCGAATGGGTTTTTATCGGCGCGCCTGTTACCCCTAACGATATGAATGACGGTAAAGCGGTATTCCCAGAATTTCACAATGTATATATCGATCCAACCAGTTGGAATCACTGGAAAAAAACCGGTGAATTCCGTGATGGAACGATTATTGTCAAAGAATTGGTCAGTGTAGGATCAAAATCGGCACCTAGCGGAAATGGCTATTTCGCCGGAGAGTTCAATGGAATCGCTGCGATAGTGAAAGATTCCAAGCGTTTTGCGAACAGACCGGGTAACTGGGCGTTCTTCGGTTTCGCATCATATGAAGCCAAAGAAGGTGCAATACAGGCTGACGAAGCTTGCGCAGCTTGCCATAAAGAAAATGCCGCGCAAGACATGGTGTTTACCCAGTACTATCCGGTATTACGTGCAGCTAAACCTAAGAAATAATTAAAACGGCGGCAACCGATCGCCACGCAATATTTCTGAAAATAAGGCAATTTGATTCATAGTGCTCGGCACGGGTCAAATTGCCTTTTTACTGATGATCAGTCGGTTCTTCTCAAACATTATTTTTCCATTCCCGCAGTACCGAAAAAACACTTACTGGATCCGGAAGCGCCATTGCCACACGCTGTCGCGCGCAATCGATAACGGCTTGTTGATCGCAGCGGAGAAAAGGATTCACTGCTTTCTCGAGGTGTATTGTCGTCGGGAGCGTCGGTAGGTTTTGCTGGCGTAATTGCCGTGCGGTAATTTCCAGTTCGATCAGTTCCCGGTTTTCCGGATCGACTTTTCTGGCAAACCGAATGTTGCTGAGGGTGTATTCATGGGTGCAGTACACACGCGTATCGTCCGGTAATTGGCATAGCTTTTGTAAAGACTGATACATTTGCACCGCATTGCCTTCGAAAATTCGCCCGCAACCGCAAGAAAAAAGTGTATCGCCGCAAAATACCATCGCGAACGGTTTGGATCCATAATAAGCAATGTGTCCCCGGGTATGCCCGGGAATATCCAGTACTGAAAGCGTGAGTGCGATTTCCGCCAATTTGATTTGATCATTTTCCCGTTGCGGATGCGTAACTTCCTTGATCGGTTCGTTGCCGGGACCGTACACCGGAACATTGAATAGTTGCGTTAATTCCGTTATGCCACCGGTATGGTCGCTATGGTGATGGGTGATAAGAATTGCACAGAGTTGCAATTTTTCCGACTGCAGATAATCTATTACCGGAGATGCTGTACCCGGGTCGATTACGGCGGCATAATCCCGGTTGTGAATTACCCATATATAATTGTCGCGGAAAGCGGGAAGGGGGTATATGTTCAGCATGATATTTCCATGTTTAAAATTGTAACAACGTCGGCTTTATAATCGAATCAATCCAGTAGTATAAATGCAAGAAAGCTATCAATGACAACTGTGCAAAATGTTCAGCAATGGTTTGAATCTTCTCTTGGTCAATATCTGATTGAACATGAGCAGCGTTATTTTGATCACGTTGTGGCGAACATTTTTGGCTACAATGCGGTGCAAATCGGCTGGCCGCAATTTAATTTTCTGCGCTTGAACAGGATGCCGCTTCACTTTTCCGTGGGACTTGAAGCGCAAGTTTCGTTGCGTGCTACAGCCAGTTTTCTTCCGATTCAGAGCAATAGCGTCGATCTTGTAATCCTGCCGCATACTTTAGAGTTTAATACCAATCCGCATCAAATTTTGCGGGAAGTGCACCGGGTTTTGATTGCGGAAGGTCATATTGTGATATCCGGCTTTAATCCGCTCAGTTTGTGGGGAGCCTGCCATTATCTGAAATCAACACGACGGGAGTTTCCGTGGAATGGCCATTTTATGACGCTATCGCGACTTAAAGATTGGTTGAAGCTACTGGACTTTGAAATGGCTGGCGGCCGGCTATGCTGCTATGTGCCGCCATTTGAACAGGAAAAATGGCGCAGACGGTTCAGCTTTATGGAAGCAGCGGGGGATCGCTGGTGGCCGATTTCCGGAGGCGTGTATTTCTTGCACGCAATTAAACATATGCATGGCATGCGCATTATCAAACCGGATTGGAGAAATTGCCCGGATACCAAAAAGAAAATGGTACCTGTCGCGCAAAGAGTGAATGAAGCCTCAATTGAGGAGCCGACGACAGGGCAACATCAACGGAAAAGCGATTTGAACGGGTGATGAGTACAGAGCATCGCAAAATTGTTGAGATTTATACCGACGGCGCATGCAAAGGAAATCCCGGGATTGGCGGATGGGGTGCCGTACTGAAATATGCCGGTCATGAGCGTGAGATTTTCGGTGGGGAAAAACTGACGACCAACAACCGTATGGAGCTGCTTGCGGCGATACGCGCTTTGGAGTCTTTAAAACGGCCGTGCAAAGTGCATTTATACACTGATTCGCAATACGTTCAAAAAGGCATCAGCGAATGGCTTGCCGCATGGAAGATTCGCAATTGGCGTACTGCGGATAAAAAGCCGGTAAAAAATGAAGACTTATGGAGATTGCTCGATCAGTTAACGCAGCATCATGAAATAGAGTGGTGCTGGGTGCGCGGGCATGCCGGACATGTTGATAACGAGCGTGCCGATCAACTGGCCAATCGCGGTGTTGTCATGATGAATTCTGAAGAACTGCCGCAAGATCCGGGAGCCTGACATGCGTCAAATTGTGCTGGATACCGAAACGACCGGGCTGGAGCATAAGCTCGGCCATCGCCTTGTTGAAATAGCGGCGGTCGAGCTATGCAATCGGCAATTGACCGGTAATCACGTTCATTATTATCTCAATCCTGATCGTGATAGCGATGAGGGAGCTTTGCAAGTACACGGACTAACGGCGGAGTTTCTTCGGGATAAGCCGAGATTTCACGAGATTTCCAAGGAGCTCCTGAATTTTATTCATGATGCGGAACTGATTATCCATAACGCTCCATTCGACGTCGGCTTTCTCAATCATGAATTAAGTTTAATCAAACTCAAAACGCTGGATAGTTATTGCGCTTCGATAACGGATACTTTAAAGCTCGCGAAGGAATTTCATCCGGGTAAACGGAATAACCTCGATGCGTTATGCGAGCGTTACAGCATCGACAACTCTAAGCGCACACTGCATGGCGCGTTATTGGATGCCGAGCTATTAGCCGAAGTTTATCTTGCGATGACGCGCGGCCAGGAAAGCTTGCTTATCGAATTGGAATACGCTGAACCCATTCAGCAGGTGATAGCAAATATTGATAGCCGCGATTTAAAAGTCATCGCGGCAACCGATGAGGAATTCGCGCAGCATTTAGCGGTGCTGGAAAATATTGCACGTGAAAGTAACAATCGATGCTTGTGGAAAAAGCTTGAACCCAACAATGATAAAATCACAGAATCTTCGGAGCCGAGGAATTAACCAGCGGTTTAACTCGGAGTCAGGATTTTCACCGCAATGTATACAAAAAAGCTAGAGTTTTACCGGTTATAACGGGAAAAACTCTAGCGGGATTGGTAATTTCCAGAATGAATTGGGGAGCTGAATTTTTTAACTAAAACCCAAGACTGGCGAGTAAGTCATCGACTTGATCTTGGTTACATACTACGTCATTACATTTTTCAGGATTAGTGACAGGACCATTCATGAGTCCTTCATCTGCAGCGGCAATTTTCTTGGTTGGGACATTTGCGAGGAGTAGATCAATTAGATCTTTTTCCAGACTTTGCACCATGTGCGTGATTTTCTTGATGACTTGACCGGTGAGATCCTGGAAGTCTTGTGCCATCATAATTTCCATCAGTTGTGCGTTGGTTGCATTGGTTTGCTCCGGAACCTTATCCAGGTACTGCAGTGTGTCGATCAATAAGGTTTTAAATTTTTCTGTGTCCGGATTGGTTTGATGGATTTCAAATGCTTGTTTCCACTGTTCTGACAAATGGATAGCATCGGCCGAGAGCTTATCTTGAATCGGCATGGCAATTTCAGTTGCATTGAGCGTGCGTTCAGCCGCTTGCTCGGTTTTGGTTGCAACGTAAGATAATTTGTCTTGGGCTTCGGGCACTTCAGCTGCAATTGCTTCCAAGCGTCTGTCGTAGCCGAGCTCACGTAAACTGTCGTGCAAGTTTCTGGTTAATTGACCAATCTGATCAATAACTTTCTTATCGGTTGCAGTTAATTCATTTTCTTCAATATTTTTAGTCTCTACGATTTGCGGCGTATCAGCCAACTTAATAGATTTCTTGGATTTGGTGCCGATTGTTTCTTGAGAAGCATCCTCGGTTTTTGCTTTCATAAGACGTTTTGTACTCATTTTGAACTCATCAAGTTGTTATGAAAAGAAATTTCATGCTTTCACAGCTATTTTGGCTTCCATATTCTGGAAGATCTTATTTAGTTTTTCTTCCAGGACAGCAGCAGTGAACGGCTTGACGATATAACCGCTTGCTCCGGCTTGAGCTGCAGCGACAATATTTTCTTTTTTGGCCTCGGCTGTAACCATGAGTACAGGAATATTTTTTAATGCATCGTTGGCGCGTACATTCTGCAGCATGGTTAATCCGTCCATATTCGGCATATTCCAATCGGATACGATAAAATCGAAATTGCCATCTTGCAGTTTACGCAAAGCTACTGCACCATCCTCAGCCTCATCGACATTGACAAATCCTAGTTCTTTTAGAAGGTTGCGAACGATTCTACGCATGGTAGAAAAATCATCCACTACCAAGAATTTTAAATTTTTGTCAGGCATTCTTTTCTCCGTAAATAACAATGTTTTATGTACTACCAGAATTGCTTTGCTTCTTAATCGCTTGATCAACTCTTGCGTGCTTGATTCTCACTTTGCCGTTGTTTTTACGACAGTCAATCCTGAAAGTTTAGAGAATTCTTTGAATAAGATGGCGAATGTAGCTTCCAGTGAGTTTTGAAGTTTTAAGGAAGCAGGTTTGCTAGGATTACGGAAAGTAAATAGAGATTATTGAGTGGATGGTGGGGCGTGGTTTAGGAATTTTCCCGGAGTACTTGAATCGATTAAACCGGCAGGGAGATGCCGGAAGCCGGGGAGATATGAAATTCTAATTGCAATAATCGTTTTCTTTGAACCATTTAACCGCATCTTCAAGAGCTTCAACAGCAGGCCGGTGCTGATAACCCAATTCCCGCTTCGCTTTTGCGCTGGAGAAAAACATCAGTTTCTTGGCCATATGAATACTGTCAAGCGTTGCACGTGGTTCCGTGCGCGTGAAGGTTGCAGTTTTTTCCATGAGCCACGCCAGTGGAAGCATGATGCTGATCGGTATGCTGATGCGGTTTTTGCGTGTTCCATTGATTTCATCGATGACTTGTAGAATTTGCAGCAATGTCATGTTATCCCCGCCCAGGATGTAACGCTCTCCCGGTTTTCCATGATGAAAAGCCAGTAAGTGGCCTTGCGCAATATCATCGACATGCGCGATATTGAGTCCGGTATTGACATACGCCGGCATGCGGCCCATCAAGGTATCCAGCACGATGCGCCCGGTCGGGGTGGGGCGCACGTCGCCGGGACCGATCGGGGTGGAAGGATTGACAATCACCAATGGCAAACGGTGATCATCGGTTAATTGTTTGACTAATTGCTCAGCTTGGTACTTGGAGCGCTTGTAGTGCCCCAAAATGCGTGCAAAATCCGATGGTGTTTCCTCGTCGGCAGGTGAGCCGTCGATATTCAATCCGAGTGTCGCTACGCTGCTGGTATATACAATGCGTTGAATACCACCTTCATGGGCGGCCAAGATCAGGTCACGCGTGCCATTAACGTTGATTTCATACATGATCGTGGGATCCGGAACCCAGAGCCGATAATCGGCGGCAACATGAAATAGATTATCGCAACCGCGAACTGCATTCTTGAGTGATTGATGACTACGTAAATCACCTTCGAAGACTTCAACAGAAAAATTTTCAAGGTTGCGCCGGTCGCTATGCGGTCTGACCAAAACGCGAACTTCATGTCCGGCCGCAAGCAGGCACCGCATAACCGCGGAACCCAGAAATCCTGTTGCGCCTGTGACCAATGATTTTGTCATGCGTTAAGTCGAATATGTTTGGGAGTAAAACTAATGCATTCCCTCTATTTGATTTCTGAGAATGCTACTTTGTGTATATCGATGTCAGGAAGATTTCTGGATGTCAGCTTAAACAGCAATTCCAATATCCAATCCTGGCTTGCAAACAAACTAGTTGTAATAATGGTGGCTTTAACGCTGCGGCGGCTGATTTTGACTTGAGCGCCTTGTGAGAAATCGCGGTGTTGATTGATTTTGTTCAATGTCAGAATCGCCATACCGATCGCCCATAAACAAAACCGGCGAATTCCCTTTTCTTGTGGTGGAATCAAACTGGTGTAGGTCAGCGCATTGTGTAAATGGCTTTTGGCAACAGCCAGTAGCTCCGCCAATCCAGCCTGAAATTTCGCATCGGATGTGCCGGGCTGCAAGTCGCGCAGGTTAAATCCGTTTTTAACAAAAATATCTTGTGGCAACCAACAAGCACCGCGCTTGCGATCGTCCCAAATATCCTTGAGGATGTTCGTCATCTGCAATCCCTGACCGAATGAAACCGACAGTTTCATCAACGTGGGTCTGTGCGCATCGATATCTTGCGAGTAATCGCAGAACAGTTCAGTCAGCATTTCGCCAACGACACCGGCGACGTAGTAACAATACTGATTCATCTCGGATAAATCTTTCAGCCCTTCCAGGGATTCGGTTTCCTGATAATCAGCCATGCCTTTCGCCATAATGCGCACGCAACGTTCCAGCGCGTGGCGTTGCACAGGGTTGAAACTATGCGTGATGCGAATGACGGATGGGGTGTTTTTGATTAGATCATGCTCGGCCGGGATGGTGTGGTTGGAAAGCAGCGGGTAGAGTGTTTGCGCGAATTCCTCCGCCGATGCGTTGCCGCATACAACCTCGGCGAACATATCCGAAAGCTCCCGGGTCTGCTCATTGGTCAATGCGCTATCGTCTTCGATCGTATCGGTAATACGGCAGAGCAGATAGGCATTGCCAATCACACGGCGCAGCGCCCCGGGTAATTGCGGGATGGTCAGTGCAAAGGTGCGCGAGACGCCTTGCAAGATATCATCTTGATACTGTTCATCGGCGATACGGGATGGGTTTGTCATCAGTGATTGGTCAAAAAGCGATACGGCATGTTACTACAATTAAACGCGTCTCCAAATGGCGATTTATTGCGGCAGAATTTGTTCGGTTGCGATAAGCTCGTCGATGGTTTCACGCTGCCGGATGACGTGAACGGTATCGCGGTCAACCATGATTTCAGCAGCACGCGGGCGGGTGTTGTAATTCGAGCTCATGCTCATGCCATACGCACCGGCCGACATGACGGCAAGTAAATCTCCGGTTGAAAGGCAGAGACTACGGTCGTGACCGAGAAAATCACCGGTTTCGCAAACAGGTCCGACAACCTGATAGCTTTCGGTTTCACCGTCATTGTTATGCACCGGAAGAATGTCATGATAAGCATCGTACAATGCCGGGCGCATCAGATCGTTCATGGCGGCGTCGACAATAGCAAAGTTACGCGCCGGCGTATGTTTAAGGTATTCGATCCGTGTCAGCAGAATACCGCAATTTCCCACCAGCGAACGCCCCGGTTCGATTAATAGGCGTTGCTTGATGTGTTGCGTGCTGGCGCATAGCGCGGAAACATAATCCTTGATGCTTGGCGGTGTCTCATTGGTGTAGCGGATGCCCAGACCGCCGCCCAAATCCAGGTGTTCAATCTGCGAGCCTTGTGATTGCAAGGCTTTGAGCAATGTGAGCATTTTGCTGCTGGCCTGCATGAATGGTTCAAGCTCGGTCAATTGGGAGCCAATATGGCAATCCAGTCCGGTAAAGCGGATGTGCGGGAACAAATGCGCCGATTGGTAAATCCGCTCGGCTTCTTTGGCCGGGACGCCGAATTTATTTTCCTTAAGGCCGGTTGATATATAAGGATGCGTTTTGGCGTCTACATCCGGATTGACGCGCAGACTGACAGGCGCAATTTTGCCCATGTCTTTGGCGATTTGATCAAGCACGGTCAACTCGGCCTCGGATTCGACATTGAAACACAGAATTCCAGCGTTTAGTGCTATGCGCATTTCTTCAGCATTTTTACCGACACCGGAAAAAACAGTTTTTGCCGGATCGCCGCCCGCCTTAATGACGCGTTGCAACTCGCCGCCCGATACGATATCGAAACCGCTGCCTAGTTGGGCGAAAAGGTTGAGTATGGCAATGTTCGAGTTGGCTTTTACCGCATAACAGATGAGGTGATCCCGGTCTGCAAACGCCGAATCGAATGCCTGATAAGCCTGAGTCAGAGCGGCGCGGGAATAGACGTAACAGGGAGTGCCGAATTCATTGGCGATCTGTTGCAGCGGAACCGATTCAACGAACAGCTCATTGTTGCGGTAATCAAACTCAGAAAAACCGCTCATTTTTTCTGCGCTTGACTGGATGACGCAGAGGCTTCATCGACTTTGGGAAGGTAAAGCGGTCCTTTAAGGCCGCAGGCGCCGAGTAGGCAAATGGAAAGCAGCATGGTAAGAAATGAACGCATGAGGAGTCCCTGGAACAGTAATGACGGGATACTAACATAAGCACATGCTGAATTAATCAAAGTTGTGATTAATTTGCTGGCGAAGCCAGGGTTAGTTTGGCGCTAATGCGGCAGCCAGCCAATCGGCCAATTCATCTAATAGCTGATCATTCGCTGCGCCTAAAGCGGTGACAGCACCCGGTGCATCCGCAGTAGGCGCTTGCTTCGTGACGCTGAAATCTTTCTGTGCCAGCACTTTGCGTGTACTGCGCTCGACCAGGCTGGCGCGCAGGATTATCACGACGCGGCTGTCCGATGCTGTATCAAACAATTGCGAGAATTCTTCCAATTCCGTGTGCAGCACATGATCGGCTGTTGCAACGCTGCTGTCTTTAATGACATGTTCCTGTGTCGTAGTGACGATGCGGTTGCGCAGCTGTTGCGACAGCAGGGCGGCAGGCTTGGCAATCCAGCGGCTATTGGCATAGCTGTACGATTGCGTGGGATTGTGATAGAGCAAGCGGTAGTGGATTGCCGTGTTATCCAGCCAGGAGGGTGCCGTCGTTTCGGCAACCAGTAGGCTTTTCCTTCGCAGTTGCGCTTGCTGAGATGTTTGCTGGGCCTGGATTGCCGATTGCATACCGAAATCATAAACGGCTGCCGGTTGTGATTTGTGCAGAAAAGCACAACCCGGTAGCAGGCAGATGATCAGCAGTAATAAAGATATTTTGCTCATTGGGTATTCCTGCTGGGTGGAACAAAACCGGCTTCTCCAGGCCCCGGCAGGGTGGGAGTACGGCCAAACAACACGCTTTGCGGGTTTTCTTCCAATTGATGAAGCACTTTGTCCAAATTATTGGAACTACGAACAATACTGTCGCTGACCTTGCGCAATTCCGGAATGGTCGTTGTCAGCTCTTGTGTGCTTTGCGATAAGCTATCGAAAATACCGTCTTTCTGATTAATTTTGCCTACGGTAATATTAATTTCACCCAACAACTGATCCAATCGCTTGACCAGGGTGGCGGATTCGCTTGTCAATTCGGTGAAAGAATGCAATACCGGCTGCAAATGCTCCGCGATACCGTCAAAATCACTGGTGGCATGCTGAATATTTTGCAGAATTTTAGAAAAATGATTTTGATTTTCATCGTTCAGCAGGTGATGCATTTTTAATACCAATTGATTGACGTTGCTGAGCAAGTCCTGTCCGTATCCGGCGACTTCGTCGAGTAATGAACGGCGCATCGGAATGCGCGCATCGCTCGCCAGTTGTTCAGTGCCAATACCCTCATCGTTCAGCTGAATGTAGGCCAGCCCGGTAACGCCTTGATAGCCAAGCTGCGCATACACGCTGTTTCTCAGTATAACATTCTCGTTCACTGAGATATGCACGAGAATTTGCTGCGGATCGCCGGGATCGAATTCGATATTTTCAACCTTGCCGATATTAACGCCGCGGTAATGCACCGCCGATTGCGGATTGAGTCCGTTCACCGATTCCTTGGTGACGACGAGATAAGCGGTGCGCTGGATGTTGCTACCGCTAAACCAGATCGCGACTAAAGCGATCGTGATACTGAGGAAAATGACAAAAATGCCGGCTACGAGGGCGTGGGCGCGGTTTTCCATGTGTGCTCCGAGTTGTTTTTTTGCTCAATTTTATGTCGTATACTTTTGAAAAAGCTGGTGATGAAAGGGTGCGGATGGCGGTAAATTTCATCCAAGGTGCCGATGACCACGACCCGCTGATCCGCTAAAACGGCAATCCGGTCCGATAGTGCGACTAGCGTATCCAGATCGTGCGTTACCATGACAATGGTCAGATCCATTTCGTTACGCAACGCCAGCACCAGCTCGACGAAGCTTTCACTCAACTCGGGATCCAATCCGGCAGTCGGTTCGTCGAGAAACAGCACTTCCGGATCCAAGGCCAGCGCGCGCGCCAGAGCGACACGCTTGATCATGCCGCCGGATAAAGCGGCCGGCATTTTGTTCGCATGCTCTGGTTCGATGGCCACCATATCGAGTTTGATCATGACGAGATCGCGAATCATATCTTCACTTAACGTATGCAGCTCACGTAAAGGCAGTGCGACGTTGTCAAACACCGTCAGCGCGCTAAACAATGCGCCTTGTTGAAAAAGCACCCCCGAGCGGCTGCGCACGCATTTTTTTTGCTGGTCGAAGCCGGGATCGGCACCGCTGCTGCCGAAAATTTTGACGCTGCCTTGCGCGGGTTGCTCCAATCCGAGCATTTGGCGCAATAGTGTCGTTTTTCCGCTGCCCGATCCGCCAATGAGTGTCAGAATTTCACCCCGGTAGACTTGTAAATTGATATCGCGATGGACAGTATGATTGCCGAATCGTGTGTACAGCGATTCGATCTCGATAATACACTCGCGTTTGCTCATCGCTAGGTGAGTCCTACGTCGGAAAATAGCACGGCGAAAATCGCGTCGATAATAATCACCATGGTGATTGCGGTTACCACCGATGTAGTAGTGCCTTCACCGAGGCTTTCCGTGTTCGGTTTGATCCTTAAACCGAAATGGCAGGCAATGAGCGCGATCACCATGCCGCACACAATTCCTTTGCCCAATCCGAGCCACAAGTTGGCAATCGGCACAGCGTCGGGCAATGTAGTCAGAAAGTACTGATGGTTTAAACCTAACTGCCATTCGGCTGCGACCATTCCGCCCAATAACGCGATTGCACTGGTCCACATCACCAGCAGCGGCATGGCAATGCCGAGTCCCAGTACTTTCGGCAATATCAGGCGCTGGCTATGCGAAATACCCATGACCGTCAAGGCATCCAATTCCTGGGTGACGCGCATCACGCCCAATTGCGCCGTCATGGAAGAACCGGAACGGCCGGCAACCAGAATCGATGCCAGCATCGGGCCCAATTCGCGGATAATGCTGATTCCCAGAATGTTAATGATAAAAATATCGGCGCCGAACAACTGCAATTGCTTCGATGAGAGATAACTTAAGACGATACCGATCAGGAAACCGACCAAAGCGGTAATGCCGAGCGCTTGCGCACCGGTGCGGTACAAATTGGCTGAGATTTCGCGCCAGGGGATATAAACGGGGTTACGGAATAAGTAAACAATATCCAGCAGCAATTGGCCGATCAACATCACCAATCCCAAACCGTGTTGCCACAACAGGAATGCTGACCTGCCCAAAGCGATCAAAGGCCAGAGCAACCCGCGGTGTTTCATTTCCGGTTTTAAGATGGGCAGATGTTCCAAGCGTGCAAACATTTTTTCGTGTTCAGGGCGTAATTGCAGATGTTGTGGCCGTTGTCCTTGCCAGATGCGCCACAGCAAAGCAGTGCCAGCCGTATCGATTTGTTGGATGCCGGTCAGATCCCAATGAAGATCCTGGTTTCTGGCCTGATTGCCGAGTTCGTCCGTCAATGGTTTTAACACAGATTTTAAAGCCATCAAGGTATAGTCGCCCGTTAAAACAATAGCGGTACGACCCTCTTCAGAGCTAAGCCGGTACCAGTGCTGCAAGGTGTTATGCGCATGATTGCTGTGCATCAATTCTGGCTTGGGTTCATTCATGGGAATGCCAAGATTTTGTCATGGCCTTTAAACAATCGGGATAGTTTTTACTTCTTCAACAAGCGCAGTATCCTGCGTTAAGGATATTTTGCTTCGACGGACTAATAGGAAATCATTGTACTCGTTATAGCGAAGCAGTTTGACAGATTAATGAAAGTGTTTGCAGAAAAACGGTGCATGTGCGAGTTATTTTGCTTGAGCTACGGCAGATCGCGCCAATGCCGGATTGTCGGAAAAATATTTTTTGATGCCCAAGTACATGGCATCCGCCATTTTGTCCTGATAGCCTTTGCTGCGCAGTTTCTCTTCTTCTCTGGGATTACTGAGAAAAGCCGTTTCCACCAGGATAGATGGAATATCGGGTGATTTCAGCACGGCGAAACCGGCTTGTTCGACATTTCTTTTATGTAAATGATTAATGCCGCCGAGTTGTTTCAAAACGTATTCCGCCAATTTGACGCTGTCATTGATAGTGGCGTTGAGTGACAGATCCAGCAGCAGTTCTTTAATGTCTTTTGATTTCGATGTGATATCGATACCGCCCATCAAATCGTTGTCGACGCTGTTTTCCTTGTTGGCAAGCCAGCTCGCCGTGGTCGAAGTGGCGCCGTGCTCGGATAATGTAAAGACCGAAGAACCGTGCGCATGCGCTTTGGGGTTGGCATCGGCATGGATTGACACGAATAAGTCGGCGTTGGCGCGGCGCGCGTTAATGCGGCGTTGCGGCAGGGAAATATAGTAATCGCCGTCGCGCGTCAGAATCGCGCGCATGTTCGATTCCTTGTCGATGCGCTCTTTCAGTTTTTTGGCGATTGCCAAAGTAACATCTTTCTCATGAGTGCCCTGATTTCCCACCGCGCCGGGATCCTTGCCGCCATGACCGGGATCGATCGCAATGATAAGAATCCGTGGTGCCAAGTTTTTCGGTGGTGCTTTGCCGGGTTTCCGGTTGGGCGCTGCTGGAGAATTGCTGAGTTGCTTAACTTGATTCGCTTGGTTCAGTTGCGGTTTGGGCGAGTGCGGCCAGACCAGCCGGATCTGATCCGCTTTTTGTGGTTGATTGCCATTGCCTTTCGTCAACGTGGCAACCAATTCATCCAGAACATCCGCTCCAAAGTCAGCACTAGCCGGGGGATTGGCCCGGGCAATCTGATCCGCTTTGCCGGCTTTTTCGGGATGATAAATATCCAGAACCAAGCGATGGGCAAAATTTTCCTTCGGTTCGATGACAAAGGTGCGCGGCACGACATTGGCCTTCAGGTCGAACACCAGCCGGATGACATGCGGTTTATACTGACCGACGCGGATTTTTTGCACAAAAGGGTCAATGGCATCGACTTTTTGCGGGAGTGTCGATAGCGCCGGAGACAGCTTGGCATTGTTTAAATCGACAACCACCCGGTGCGGGTTTTCCAGCATGCTTAGTTCATAGTCGAGCGGTTGGCCGGATTCCAATGTGATGCGGGTATAATCCGGGGTCAATCCGATGCGAACCGATTTTACCGTGGTGTCGGCGGCCAAAACGGACTGGCTCGGACAAATACAGCAGAAAAAAATCAGAATGAGGCATGACAGAAAGAAATTTCCGGCAACACGGAGATTGCGGTCATTTCGATATGCAGTTACTCGTTTTTTAAATTGCTCCACTGTTTCAAGCATTGTTTTCCCGCCTCTGTGCACGCCTGAAGTTCGATTTTTCGGCCAGTATCGAGAATGCTGAGAACGAGCTGCAAGTCCGGTTTGGGTAATAAATCGCCTGCTTTTTCAGGCCATTCCACCACGCAGATTGAATCTGAATTAAAATAGTCGCGGAAACCTGCTTCTTCCCATTCAAGATAGTCATTGAATCGATAAAAATCAAAGTGATAGAAGTATACCCCAGAGATTTTGTAGATTTCAACTAAATTGTAGGTCGGACTTTTGACGGTATGCGAGTATCCAAGCCCGTGTAGAATACCGCGCGTCAGTGTGGTTTTGCCGGCGCCGAGATCGCCGATCAAGTAAAGGGTTAAGCCGGCATGTAAATAAGTCGATAATTTTTCACCGAATTTTAGAGTTGCTGAATCGTCGGCAAGATAACAGGAAAAATTGTGCGCTGTTTCAGCGTCCGTCGAATGTGCGTTATGCAAGTCAATACCTCAGCAAAAAATATTTCCGATTATGCGGTTTTAGCAACAGCGATCAAGACATGGGGCAAGGAATTGGGCTTCCATGAGGTTCGCATTGCCGATGCGCAGGCGGATATGTCCGCGGTTGAATCCGGGTTGTTCCAGTGGCTGGCGCAAGAATATCACGGCACGATGGATTATATGGCGAAACACGGCACCAAGCGCACCCGGCCAGCGGAATTGGAGCCTGGGACGCAGCGCGTCATTTCGGTGTGCATGAACTATGCGCCGCCGGCGGTTGAAAATAGCTGGGATGTCATTCACTCCGGCGACCGGGCGTTCATTTCACGCTATGCACTGGGGCGCGATTACCATAAAGTGATCCGTGCGCGGCTGCAAAAGCTCGCCGACAAAATCACCGAAGCAGCAGGGCCGTTCAATTACCGGGTGTTTTCCGACAGTGCACCGGTGATGGAAGTGGCTTGGGCGCAGAAGGCCGGTTTGGGCTGGCGCGGCAAGCATACGTTACTGCTGAATCGCCAGGCGGGATCGATGTTTTTCCTCGGCGAAATGTACGTTGATTTGCCATTGCCGGTCGATGAAGAAACCGGCAACTATTGCGGCAGTTGCACCCGCTGCATCGACATCTGCCCGACGCAAGCGATTGTCGCACCCTACACAGTCGACGCCCGCCGTTGTATCTCCTACCTGACTATCGAACTCAAAGACAGCATCCCGGAACCATTACGGCCGCTGATCGGCAACCGTATCTACGGTTGTGACGATTGCCAGTTGGTGTGTCCGTGGAATAAATTCGCCAAGATTACCAACGAAAACGACTTTCACGTGCGCAACGGCCTCGACGATGTATCGCTGATCGAGTTGTTCGGTTGGGATCAAGCAACGTTTGAAGCGAAACTGGCCGGCAGCGCGATCCGCCGCATCGGTTACCAGCAATGGTTACGCAATGTCGCCGTCGGTCTAGGCAATGCGACGTACTCGGCTGAAATCGTTCAGGCGCTGCAAGCGCGCGCGGACGATGCGTCGGACATGGTGCGCGAGCATGTGCAGTGGGCGTTGCGGCAGCAACATCAAAAAAGAACTGTCATTCGGGAGTAATCATCATGAAAACAACATCGGTCATCGGTACGCCGCTCAGTCCGTCGGCGACCAAAGTCATGCTGCTCGGCAGCGGCGAACTCGGCAAGGAGGTCATCATCGCGCTGCAGCGTTTGGGCGTCGAAACCATCGCGGTTGACCGTTACGCCAACGCACCGGGTCATCAAGTCGCGCATCGAGCGCATGTGATCAACATGGCCGATGGGCAGGCGTTGCACGCACTGGTCGAACAGGAACAACCCGATATCATCGTGCCGGAGATTGAAGCGATCGCCACGGAGATGCTGCTGGAGATCGAGAAAACGGGATTGGCAACGGTCATTCCCACCGCGCGCGCCGCCCGGTTGACGATGAATCGCGAGGGCATTCGTTGTCTGGCGGCGGAAACCTTGGAGCTGCCGACATCGCCGTATGCCTTTGCCAACAGCTTGGCGGAACTGCAAGCGGTAATCGACAACACGATTGGTTATCCGTGTATCGTCAAGCCGGTGATGTCGTCATCCGGCAAAGGGCAATCACGGGTCGATCATGCCGGGGAAGTGCAAGCAGCCTGGAATTACGCCGCCAGCGGCAGCCGCGTCGATCAGGGGCGTGTGATCGTCGAAGGCGTGATTCATTTCGATTACGAAATCACGCAATTGACCGTGCGAGCACTGGATATAGACGGTACCATCAAAACCCATTTCTGCGAACCGATCGGTCATGTGCAGGTGCATGGCGATTACGTCGAAAGCTGGCAACCGCAAGCGATGTCGGTGACGGCGCTGCAACGCGCGCGCGAAATTGCCAAGATCATCACTGATGATTTGGGAGGGCTGGGCATTTTCGGCGTGGAATTGTTCGTCAAAGGCGATGATGTGTGGTTCAGCGAAGTCAGCCCACGGCCGCACGACACCGGCATGGTGACAATGTGTAGCCAGAAGCAAAGCGAATTCGACTTGCACGCACGCGCGATTCTTGGTTTGCCAGTCGATACCTCATTGCTGGTGTCCGGTGCCAGCGCGGTGATTTACGGTCAACTGGAAGCCAAAGGCATTGCTTTTTCCGGCGTGGTCGACGCGCTCAACGTACCGCACAGCGATATCCGCCTATTCGGCAAGCCGGAATCGTTCAAGCGGCGGCGCATGGGGGTGGCGCTGGCGAATGGTGCGGATACGAATCAAGCGCGCGAGCGGGCAAAGCTGGCCGCTAGCCGGGTAATACCAATCAAGGATTAAATTTTATAATTAACTCATAGTAAAGGAAAATCATGACGATCGAGCAACTCAATACGCAATTCGGAATCGCAGGACAATTGGAATTTATCGCCGGTAAAGGCGGTTTGCCGATGATTCAGGTCAAAACCGCCAAGGCCAAAGCGCTGATCTCGATTCATGCCGGGCAGGTGCTATCGTACCAACCGGCCGGTGAAGCGGAAGACGTGATGTTTTTAAGCGAGAAAGCGTATTACCAGGACGGCAAAGCCATCAAAGGTGGCGCCCCGATCTGTTGGCCGTGGTTTGGCGCCGATCCGGAAGGTAAGGGGCGCTCCGGGCATGGTTTCGTGCGCAACCGCGGCTGGAATGTGGTGGCGACCGAAGCGCTGAGCAATGGCGACATCAAAGTTACCGTCGGACTCGACGATACCCCGGAAACGCAAGCCATCTGGCCACATGCGTTCAACCTGCGGCAGGAAATCGTCGTTGGCGACACCCTGAACCTATCGCTGATCACGCGCAACACCGGCAAGGAAAAATTCACCATCACCCAGGCTTTTCACACTTACTTCAAAGTCGGTGACATCACTCGCGCAAAAGTATTGGGACTGGCCGGTTGCGACTATCTCGACAAAGCCGGTGGCGGCAACACGCAAAAATATCAAACCGGTGACGTCACCATCGGCGCCGAAGTTGATCGTATCTATCTGAATGTCGGCAATACCCTGACCATCGACGACGCAGCACTCAACCGCCGCATCCAAATCACCTCGCAAGGCAGCAAAACCGCCGTGGTATGGAATCCCTGGGAGAAAATCGCCAGGGATATGGCGGATTTGGAAGATGATGATTACAAACGTTTGCTGTGTGTGGAAACCACTAATGCGGCGGATGATGTTCGAGAAGTTGCGCCGGGTGGGGAGTGTCGGTTGGTGGCTGATTACCGGGTGATGCGGGGTTAATGAGTTGATTGGAATATGGGCATGCACTTACGATCTGATCAAGTCAATTTTGTGAGTGATAATTAAAGTAGGTGATGGGTTTGTTTTGGGTTGAGCTAAAATATTCAAAAAAGGCGGTAAGACGAGCCGGTGATTATTTAATCAGTGATGATTTAGATTTAGATAAGTTTTTCAAGGCATCTGATGTTCTTGATAATTGGCGCTCTTCGCATGCCTATCCACTTCAGTCAATGCTTGGCTACTACAGAAAAATAGCTTTTGAAGTCGATCCAAATGCAGTTGTAGTAAAAAGGCTGAAACGCACTCCTTCTATCCTTGCCAAATTACAACGCGAGGATGGGATGAAACTTGACAGAATGGAAGATATTGGCGGTTGTCGTATTGTTGTTTCTAGCATAAGCCAAGTCTATCAAATACGAGACGCTATTGTAGAAGGTAGAACCAGAAACATTCTTCGTCGCGAAAGAGATTATATAAGCGAGCCAAAACCTTCTGGTTATAGAGGAATCCATCTTGTCTATCGCTACAACGGTTCCAAACAAAACTTCTCTTCCCATTTTGTTGAGTTACAAATTAGGAGCAATGTGCAACACTCGTGGGCTACTGCTGTAGAAGTAGTTGGCACGTTTACTGGTCAGAGTCTTAAAGCTAGTAAAGGTCATGATGCTTGGTTGAATTTCTTCAAGCTAGCTAGCATTGCTTTTGCCGATATTGAAGAAAAAGCTTTAGCAAGAAATGCAAGTACTAGGGATCGACAAGATTTAATTAAGTATATTGTACGATTAGATGTTCTTCCTAGACTAAGAGCATTTGCTGTTTCAACTAATCATATTGGGGATTCAAAAAATAAGGGCATAGAATATTTTTTACTTCTTCTCGAAGTTGACAAGTCAAACATTAAAATATTTAGGTATCCAACAGGTCAATTAGATTCGGCAACGAGAAAATATAGTGCACTGGAAAAAGAATTTAAGGACAATCCCAAGAAAGACGTAGTGCTTGTTTCTGCAGAGTCGATAAGAGCCTTAAAAAAGGCATATCCAAACTATTTTGCAGATACTACTGCTTTTTCTCGAAACATTGAGAAAATAATTGAAGCAAACGAAGCATTAAAGCGAACAAGCTTCTGATTGCATATAGTTACGGAAGCCGGGGGCATGTCTTGATATAATAGTTCGCGATGCCTAAAGCATCAAACTGAAATCTTAGTCGCTCAGATTCTTTCTCAATTTACGAACAAACTCAGCGCCCGGGTGTTTCGACATGCAGCTTCAATCCGAGCGCCTTAATGACTTTCAGGATCGTGGAGAAGCTGGGGTTGCCGTCGCCGGACAAAGCTTTGTAAAGGCTTTCTCTGCCAAGCCCGGTATCGTGTGCAAGCTGAGTCATGCCGCGCGCGCGAGCTATGTTCCCAAGCGCTTTGGCGATAAAAGCGGCATCATCGCCTGCCTCTTCCAAGCAGGCATCGAGGTAAAGTGCTATGTCCTCCTCAGTTTTGAGGTGTTCAGCACTATCCCAGCATCGCAATTTGATTTTGTCCATGGGTTATTCCTTAATTTTACGCGCCAACTCAAGCGCTGTTTCTATATCCCGCTGTTGTGTCGATTTGTCTCCACCGGCTAGCAGCAAAAATATTTCCATGCCAACTTGTTTGTAATACACGCGATATCCGGCTCCAACATGAATGCGCATTTCGGATACGCCTTCGCCAACCGGGCTGCAATCGCCAAAATTACCATCTTCCGCCCAGTCGATTCGCGCCTGAATTCGCGCTTTAGCTATTCGATCTTTCAATTCATCGAACCATTTATCGAAAACTTCTGTGGTTTGAATCGTATTCATCAACAAGATTGTATCCCAATTTATACAGAAAACAAATTATTGACCTTAATGACTGGTGATAAGCTGGGGTCATGTTTTAACATGACGGTCATGCAATGATCGAAACATCAAACTGGGATCTTACACAATGCTCAAAAATTCCTGGTCATTAATCTTGGGGCCTTTATTTGCTTTTATTATTGCCATCAGCATGAGCGCCTCCGGCTGGGATGCCAAAGCATGCTGGACAGGTGCTATCGTTGTTCTGTGCGTCGTCTGGTGGATTTTCGAGCCGATTCCGATTCCGGCGACGTCGATCATTCCGCTGGCAGTGTTTCCGTTGACGGAGGTGTTGACCAAGGAGGACATTGCGCGAGCGTATGGCGACGATCTGATATTGATGATGCTCGGTGGTTTTATGCTGTCAGCGGCGCTGGCGCATTCCGGCGCGCATCACCGGCTGGCGGTTGGGTTGATCCGTATTGTCGGCGGGTACAGCAGCCGACGTATCGTGTTCGGGTTTTTATGCGCCTGCGCGTTTATCAGCATGTGGATTTCCAATACTGCGACCACATTGATGATGTTGCCGCTGGCGCTGGCGGTAATCGATCAGAGCAACGATAAAAAGCTGGCGATCCCGTTATTGTTGTCGATCGCTTACGGCAGCAGCATCGGCGGATTGGGTTCGCCGATCGGCACGCCGCCGAATCTGGTTTTTATGCGCGAATACGAGAGTTTTACCGGTATCACTGTGAGCTTTATCCAGTGGATGAGCTGGGGCGTGCCGGTTGTCATGCTGATGGCGCCGCTGGCGGGTTTGTGGCTGACGCGGTATTTGCGTCATGAAGGTGAATTGGCGATGCCTCCGGCAGGGTCGTGGCGCGCGGAAGAACGGCGCATGCTGCTGATTTTCGGCTTGACGGTGCTGGCGTGGATTACACGCAACGAGCCGTTCGGTGGTTGGAGCGTTTGGCTTGGCCTGAAAGGGGCAACCGATGCCACGGTGGCATTGATTGCCGTGCTGGCGGTGTTTCTGATTCCGAACGGCCGCGGCGGCAAGCTGCTGGATTGGGATACGGCTGTGAGGGTGCCGTGGGGTATCTTGATTCTGTTCGCGAGCGGCATTGCAATTGCGCAGGCATTTGTCGAAACCGGTTTGTCGAAGGCGATCGGCGAGCAGCTGACCATTTTGTCCGGCTTGCATCCGTTGATCATCATCGCTTTCGTCGCAATCGTGGTGGTTTTTCTGACCGAAACCACCAGCAATACAGCCACGGCGGTGTTGTTGATGCCGATTCTCGCACCGGCGGCGCAGGCTGCGGGTATCGATCCCGCATTGTTAATGCTGCCAGCGGCGATGAGTGCCAGTTACGGCTTCATGATGCCGGTTGGCACCGCGCCCAATGCCATTGTATTCGGGACAGGCAAGGTGCCCATGATCAGCATGGCGCGTGAAGGATTGGTACTCAACCTTATCGGCGCAGCGGTGATCACGGTGGTGTGCTATTGGTTGATCGCCTGATTAAGCCGCAGCTCAGACTATCGCCGTATCTTTTCCAATCGAAACAGGGCCCCGGATCGGTTTTTCGTCCCGGAGCAATGTCCGAATGCCCGGCGATATCCTGAATCGGATACTGCTCGCACAAACATTGAGTCAGAGCGATCAACACTTCATATTGCGCATCGGTAAACGGTACGGTGTCGCTACCTTCGAGCTCGATGCCGATGGAGAAATCGTTGCAGCGCTCGCGACCTTGCCAGTTCGAGACGCCGGCGTGCCAGGCGCGCTGGCTGCACGGCACGAACTGAATCAGGGAGCCGTCGCGGCGGATGAAAAAATGCGCGGAGACTTTCAAACCTTGCAACGACTGATAGTAAGGATGAGCTTGCGGGTCGATGCGGTTGGTGAACAATTCGATTACACCATCGCCGCCAAACTCATCCGGCGGCAGGCTGATGTTGTGAATTACCAATAGATTGATGTCCATGCCTGGCGGGCGTTCGTCGTAATTCGGCGAGGCGATGAATTCGGCGGTATCGAGCAATCCGGTGGCGTCCAGGTGCATGTTAAAATCAGCAAAATGGAATAATCACGCATGGTAACCGACTGCAGCAGAACTTGAAAACCGGGAAAAACATGAAACCAGGCAAATTCATCACGCTCGAAGGCATCGACGGCGCCGGGAAATCGACGCAACTGGCGTGGATTGTCGAGCTGTTACAGCAAGCTGGGCAGCGTCCGGTAGTAACGCGCGAACCCGGAGGCACACCGCTGGGCGAGCGCTTGCGGATGTTGTTGCTGGATAAATCGATGGCGATGCACGCCGAAACCGAAGCGCTGCTGATGTTTGCGGCGCGCCGTGAGCATCTGGATAAAGTGATTATACCGGCGCTGGCGCAGGGGCAATGGGTAATTTCCGACCGTTTCACCGACGCCAGTTTTGCCTATCAAGGTGGTGGACGGGGATTGGATCAAGCGAAGCTCGATATTCTGGAGCAATGGGTGCAGGGCGCTTTGCAACCTGACTTGACGTTGTACTTCGATGTGCCGGTGGAAGTCGGCCAGCGGCGCATCAGCCAAATCAAAGAGGCCGATCGCTTCGAGCGGGAGCAAGCTACTTTCTTTCAGCGAGTGCGAAACGCTTACCTGGACCGGGCACGGCAATTTCCCCAACGCATTCAAATCATCGACAGCAGCCGTGATCTGGCAGATGTGAAAGCCGCGGTCGAGCAAACCATCCAACGGTTGTTGCACCATGTCTGACATTTATCCCTGGCAGCAAGCAATCTGGCAAAAATTGCTGCACAGCCGTTCGCTGTGGGGACATGCGTTGCTGCTCAAAGGCAAAAAAGGCACTGGCAAATACGATTTTGCCCGTCGACTGGCTAAATCGCTGCTGTGCACCGCACCGGCAGCTAACCGGCAGGCGTGCGGTCAATGCGCCAGTTGCGGCTGGTTCGAACAGAATGGGCACCCGAATTTTTATCAGATCGTGCCGGAAGCATTCGCTGCCGTAGCGAGTGAAACTGCTGAAAAAGAGGAAAGCGACGATAAATCCAGCGCGAGTACCAAGAAAAGCGCCAGCCAGCAAATCGGTATCGAGCAAATCCGTAAGCTGAACGATTTCGTTTATCTGACCGGTCATCAAAGCGGTTACAAGATCATTCTGATCTATCCGGCGGAAGCGATGAATACCGCTGCCGCCAATGCGCTACTGAAAAAACTCGAAGAGCCGCCGGAAAATGTGCTGTTTATTTCGGTGACGCATCAGCCGCAGCATCTGCTGCCGACCATCCGCAGCCGCTGCCAGCAACTGGCGATGCCGTTGCCGGACGTTGCTACGTCGTTGGCTTGGTTGCGGCAGCAGGGCGTTACCGATCCCGAGGAGTGTCTTGCCGCTGCCGGTTATTCACCGCTGCTGGCGTTGCAGCTTGCACAAGGTGACAACGCGCAGTCGTTCGAACAATTCATCCGCCAGGTTGCCGATCCCAAACGGCTCGATCCGTTGCTGCTGGCCGAGGCGTTGCAGCAAAACAGCTTGCCGGTGGTCGTCAATTGGTTGCAGAAATGGTGCTATGACTTGATCAGTTACCGTACCACCGGCAAAGTCCGCTATTTCCTCACGCAATTGCCGGCGATCCAAGCATTGAGCGATCAGTTGGATCCGCTCGCATGCGGGACATTCTTCCGGGAATTGAACAACAAACAAAAACTGGCGCATCATCCATTGAATCCGCGCCTGTTTTTAGAAGACTTGTTCATCGCTTACGCCGCGTTGGCGCGGCCGCGCTAATCACTTCCGCTCGAAGATATCGTCCGCTTTCAAAACCTTCAGCGCCGCACTGGCGCAGATTTCGTCAAACTCGATACCGGGCGCGCCGCCGACGCCGATACCGCCGACCACTTCACCACCGATCTTGATCGGAAAACCACCGCCCAATAGCAAGATATTGTCGTTCAGACGTGCCAAGCTTTGCAGTTCCGGCTTTTGCGCGACCAGCACGGCGTATTTATGCGTCGAGTCGCGCAGACTGTTGGCGGTGTAGGCCTTGCGGCGGCTGCTATCCAACGTGTGTGGCCCGGCGCCATCGGCTTTCAGTTGCACCTTGAGCAAACCAGCCTGGTCGACGATCGCCACGCTGACCTTGAAGCCGTCGTCGTGACATTTTTTGATTGCCGCCATCGCCGCCCGGGTTGATAATTCCAGCGGCAGCACTTTTTGCGTCGGGAAATCCTGCGCGAAAACGTGACCGGACAATGCCCATAGCGATAGCGCCGCAACCGCGTTGGCAATAGATTGGGATGTGCGTGTGTTGTTCATGGGGTTAACTCCTTTGTTCATGGGATCGAAACAGTAGCTACACGGTGAGATTATCACGGCTAACAACGAAAGGTGACAACATGATGATACAAACGATCGATTATCACGACGGCAGCACAGTATTGGAAGGTTATCTGGCGTATCACGACACCGGCGCGCCGAAACCCGCCGTGCTGGTGTCGCACGACTGGAGCGGACGGCGCGAACTCGCATGCAAAGGCGCGGAACGCGTCGCAGACATGGGTTATGTCGGTTTTGCGCTGGATATGTACGGCAAAGGCATCGTCGGCGCCGATGGCGATGCGGACAGAAACGGCGCGTTGATGGCGCCGTTTGCGCAAGACCGGGCATTATTACGGCGCAGGATCAACGCCGCGCTGCACGCCGTGCGGCAACTGCCGCAAGTCGACCCAACCCGGGTGGCGGCGATGGGCTACTGCTTCGGCGGTCTATGCGCGCTGGAACTGGCGCGCTCCGGCGCGGATGTCAAAGGCGTGATCAGCATCCACGGTATCTTCGCGCCGGGCAATGTTCTCAACGAAACTATCAGCGCCAAAGTACTCTGCCTGCACGGCCACGACGACCCGATGGCGCCGCCTGAACAAGTGCTCGCGTTCGAAACCGAAATGACCCGCGCCAATGTGGATTGGCAAATTCATGTCTATGGCGGCACCATGCACGCCTTTACCAACCCGAAAGCCAACAACCCGGGCTTTGGCACGGTGTACAAAGAAATCGCGGCAAATCGCGCGTACCGGTCGATTGAGAATTTTTTGGCGGAAGTGTTTGCTTGACAGATAACATTAATTTTCCTGATAGATACACAAGGAAGAAACAAAAACGGGAGTCTGAACTCCCGTTCTGAATTAAATCGGAGCCAGTTATAGCATTGATTCTTTTTTGCGGCATGCCATGAATCCCAACAAACCTAAACCGACCAGCAGCATCGCGTAGGTTTCCGGTTCGGGAATCGGTATACCAACGGTATAACCAAAGCTAACCGTTTCATATGCGTTGATAGTACCTAAATTGTAAGCCAAGTTAATTGAATTATTGGCAAAGCCATACATGCCTGGCGCTTGTGAGGCCGCCAGCATAACGGCAGGGTCAACTGGGTTGCAACAAGCGGAAAGATCAATATAAGGAGTCACAGAAAATGCCGATGCGATGTTTGTGGTGTTATGAATTTCGAGTCCCCAGCCATCCAAACTTGTAGCTACAACTGAGGAAGCGCTTCCCGTCGCGTTAATTCCGTTTTGCGTGCTAGAGCCCAAGCCAACCGAAATACCTTGATCTGGGTTCAAGCCAAAACCCCACTGCACGCTGGAAGCGCTAGCTCCGGTAATATTTGTTAGTTGTATTTGAAAAGCGACAATGCCCTCCCTCGGAATGCTAACTGTTTCAACGAAAGTCCATCCGGTTAAACTTGCATTACCTAAGTTTCCCAAAACTACCGCAGAGCTACTAGATGCCATAATAGAAGCGCCAAAAGGATTCGATCCTGTAACTTCATCGGCAATTGCAACAGGTGTGCCATTGACATAGAGTGAATAATTGGATGACCCAGTGCCACCATGATTGATAAATTCTCTTCCAGCAAAGCTGAAGCCAAGCGGGGTTGCGCTGGAAAAATAACCCGCATCGTCAATTGATGCGGCAGTAAATCCACTGGTAATTATGGCATTACCGGCGTGTGCAGCAGTAAAGGTAATGCTGCTTAAAGCTAATGCTACCACTCGTGCGATACAGTTTTTTTCAATGTGCGATACAGTTTTTTTCAATTCGAGTTTCATAATCATTGCCCCTTCCCCTTAAAAAAACTAAAATTTACACAATAATTCTATTACCTTACCTCCTTCTCTATTAATCCTTACTACTGCATCAGTATAATAAAAATATGGTTAATATCCAAAACCGATTGCAGTAAGCGACTACAGCCGCTCCAGCAAAATCTGCCGGATCTCATCATCGGAGAGCACAATCGGATTCGTTTTCATGCTGTTGCCGCGGCAGTGTGAAATGACTTTGTCGAGTCCGGTTGATTGCAATCCGTAGTGTGACAGCCGGGGCAGTGTGAGTTCGTCAGTCCAATGCGCCAGCAGATCGATCAGGGCGTTAAACGCGGTTTCCGGGTCGCTGAAGCGCTGCTGGCACAGAATCTCGGCGACATGTAAATATTTTGCCAGTGCCAGGTTGTTCGGTTCGCGTGCTTGTATGCTGCGGATGTTGATCCGGGTGGCGACTGCGACCAGGGTGCCGCATATGGCACCGTGCGGGATCGGGTAGAAAGCGCCGAGCGGAGAGGCCAAGCCGTGTACCGAACCCAAACCCACTTGTGCCAGCGTGATACCGGAGAGCAGCGCGGCGTAAGCCATTTTCTCCCGGTGCTGCGCCAGATCGCCGTGCTGACGGTAGAGCGGGATCAGCGCGTCGCGGGCGGCTTGCAGGCCGCTGATCGCCAGCGCGTCAGTGAAGGCGTTGGCTTTGATCGAAACATACGATTCCAGCAGCTGTGTCAATGCGTCCATGCCGTTGGCGGCGATCACGCCGGGCGGGCAGCTTTCGAGTAAATCCGGATCGACGATGGCGTATTCGGCAACGAGTTTGTCGTGCCGGAAGGATTTTTTGAAGCCGTTGTCGCCTTGCACGCTGAGTACGGCATTTTTAGTCGCTTCGCTACCGGTGCCGGCGGTCGTCGGTACGGCGATGAACGGTACGGCCGGGCCTTGGTACGGCAATTCCGGACCGACGCCTTCGAGGTAATCCATCACCGAGCGTTGTACTTGCAATAATCCCGCTACCGCTTTGGCGGCATCCAGCGCGCTGCCGCCGCCGATGCCGACGACCGCGGCGAAATGGTCACCGGCGTAAGTTTTGACAAGCTCATCGATCAAAGCGGGGGAGGGTTCTTCCGCTACGGTGCAGTGCTGCCAAGTGATTCCGTGTTGTGTCAGTTGATCGAGTAGGACTTCCCAACGGCTGGTATTGACGAATGAACGCGCGCCGGTGACGAGCAAGATGCGCGAGCCGAATCCTGCAACGATATCCGGTAATTTTTTTAAACTGCCTGCGCCGAATTCGATGCGCGGTAGCCGGGCGACGGAGAATTGAATCATCAGCCGATCACCGGAAATAAGCCTTGGTACGGCACACCTTTACGCGGCTCGGCCATCCAATCCGCGACGGTATCGCGCCAAGCCAGATAATGCGCGGTTTCTTTATGTGCGGCGGCATCCTGTTGGGTTTTGTACGCTTCGTAGAATACAAACTGGGTTGGATCAGCGGCGGATTGCAGAATATCGAAACGCACATTGCCCGGTTCGCGGATCGAATTTTCGTGGTTTATGCGGCACGCTTCCTTAAATGCCTCGACTTTGTCGGCTTTGACCTTAGCATAGACGATGGTGACATGCATGATATGAGTCCTCGGTTTTTGATGGGTTTTGAATAAGCGCCGCGATCGTAGACCGGAGCGTAAAAATTGCGGGGTATTTTACTACCAAACCGGATTACCGCTATGCCTGGCTTTGCTGCGAAGAGAATTGCGAGGGCGTTCAGGACTTATCGGGTTGATTTTCGCGTGCGTGCGCTTCGATACGCTCGATGTGTATCAAGGGCACGAACAGCCAAATCGCCGCCGTCGTGCACGTCGATATGACAACCAGCCAGGTATACGCGTACGCTCCTTCACCGAGTGCTGTGTATATTTGCGCGCCGATGTTTTGCGAAGCCAGTGTGCCGAAATTGAAAATCGACATGAGCAGCGCGAAAAAAGTGGCTTCCGCCCGTTTCGGGCAGGCGCGCGCGGCGAGATCCAGAAACGCCAGGGTGGTGATCATGTTGGTCACGCCCCAGATCAAATGAATGAGCAGTGCGGAGGTTTCTCCGCGGTACGCCAGATAGGTCAGCAAAGTGATTACCGATAGACCGATTGCGATGTTGATCATGCGACGCAGCGGGATCGTTCTCGACATCGACGCATAGATAAGCGCGCCAAAGATGCTGGAAGTGGAGTCGATGGAACTCAGGATGCCGATATATTGCTGGCTGAAACCCAGCGTATCGGTTTTGTAGTAGAAAAACGCCGGGCCGAAGGATGGACTGAAATTGAACAGAAAAATGAATCCGGCGACCAGCCAGACCGAGCGTTCCCCGAATCCTTCCCGCAGTGCCTGCCAGGTTTCCTGAAATGCCTTCGGTCCTGAATGCACATGTTTCTTCTCGCGTACAAAGAATACCGCCATGAGCAGCACGGTGAATGGAAAAATGGCCGCTACGGCAAAGGCAGCTTGGATGTCACGGTGTTCCGCAAAGAATCCGCCAAGCAGCCCGACCAGAATCGATGCCGCTGTGATCGCAATCCACTGCACCGATTGAAAAGCGCCGGTGAGGTTATGCAGCTTGCCGTTTTCCACCATCAACGCATCGCTTAAGACATCGTTGTACGCCAGACCGAACCCCATGATCGTGTAGAGAATAGCGAGCTCCCAGTAGCTATATTGCAGGGTAAAAGCAGCAACCAGCCCGGCAGCGCACGCAAGCGATGAAGTCAGCAGCATATAACTTTTACGCCGCTGACCGAACAGGGGCAGGAAATCCGAGATTAATCCATACAGCGGCTTGATGAACCAGGGAATCGAAGCCAGCAGAAAAAAAGTGGCGACATCGTCGGCTTCCAAACCTTGATCCTTGAAGGTGATCGAGATGACTTGATCGGGTAGGGCGGACATGCCTTGCGCGAAATAGATGATGGCAAACAGAACAGCGAAGCGTTTGGCTTCGGCGGATTTAAACAAATGCAAGTATTTCGCCCAGAAATTCATGTTGATCTA
Organism: Gammaproteobacteria bacterium; assembly: GCA_015709635.1. NCBI lineage: Bacteria > Pseudomonadati > Pseudomonadota > Gammaproteobacteria > Gammaproteobacteria bacterium. The sequence continues at coordinate 1,768,135 of CP054180.1, read as the reverse complement.
CTGAGTGCAGGCATAGATGGTCAGCAATGAATCTGGTTTTGAATGAACTGTAAAAACAAAACAGGAAATAAACGAAGAATTGTCTATGCGTATTATAGCTTGACTGTTTCGTTCTAAAATTGGAATTTGGGCTACAAAGATCAGCTAATCCTGTACCGCAAGATGGCGCCCATGCACCGAAATATGCTTATGATATACAGCGTCGATCGATTTCAATGATCTGGAACCGGATTATCGAATGCAATCCGCCGCTTTGGTAAGATAACGGGACGCAGTGCGGCTGCGAGATGGTTTGAAATTTTAATAGGAGCTTTAATGATGAGAGTAACCCTACAATCGGTTTTAATTTTCGCTCTATTTTTTCTGTTTTCCCCGCAGATCCGGGCGAGCGAGGATATTACCGCTGAGATTTATTTCAACAGGGCAGGGATGAAAATTCTGAGCGGTGCGGCCAATGTGGCGACCGGCTGGCTGGAATTGCCGAAAAATATCGCGATCTGGACTCAAAGGGATAGCAATCCATTAATCGGTGTGGTGGAAGGAACGCTGTGGGGAATTTACCATACTGTGGGACGCACGGGGAATGGTGCGGTGGATTTCATCACTTTTTGGCTGCCGACGTATCCGATTCCTAATCCGATCTTTGTTTGGGATGATTTTTCCAAGGAATCGGATTATCTGGGATGGCGGATGGGTAGGTAAGGCATGTTATCCCGGTTCGGGAGCGGCACTTTCCAAACCGATGGAATTATGCGGTAATGTGCCAGTCTAATTTGCGTTTCACATCACAACGCTTCAGTGGAGTTTCTATGCGAACGATTAAACTGATGTATCTGGCAATCGCAGCAGTTGCAATTCTGGCAAGTAATCCCGTGTGGGCGCGCGGCGGTGGACATGGTGGTCATGGCGGCCATGGTCACAGTCATTTGAGTATCGGCTTGGGCTACTACGGGCCGGGGTTTTATGGCGGCTACGGGTATGGCGGCTACGGGTATGGTGGCTACGGTTTCGGCGGTTATGGATTCGGTTATCCGTTTTATTATCCACCGTACTATTCATATCCGCAGCCGGTGATCGTGCCGTCGACGCCGCCTGTCTATGTTCAGCAGCAACAGGCTCAGCCAACGCAGCAGGTTCAGCCGCAGACAAGCTATTGGTACTACTGCCGGGAGCAGGATGGGTATTACCCTTATGTCAAAACATGTCCCAGCGGTTGGCTGCAAGTAGCGCCTCAACCACCCGAACAATAATCGCGAAGAGGTCAAGCATGTTTACACCTAAAAGATTATCCATTTTATTGGCGGCTGGTGTGTTGTCCGCGTGCGTCAGCATGCCTACAGGCCCGAGCGTGCTGACGCTGCCGGGTTCCGGCAAAAGCTTCGATCAGTTCCGCGCCGATGACTATGAATGCAGAGCTTATGCGTACCAGCAAGTCGGCGGCACCACGCCGCAGCAATCGGCGCAAACCAGCGGCGTGACAAGTGCGGCGGTTGGAACCGGACTTGGTGCTGCGGCGGGAGCCGCTATAGGCGGTGCGCAGGGTGCCGCGATTGGCGCGGGAACAGGTTTACTGGTAGGTGGCGCGACCGGTGCCGGTGCTGCCACGACATCGGCTTACGCATTGCAGGATCGCTACGACATCGGCTATATCCAGTGCATGTATGCGAAAGGTCATCGCGTTCCGGTTTCGGGCAGCATCAGTAGCGACCAACCAGTGAGCACAGGAGCCGGACCAAAAGTTGCGCCGCGGCCAGCGAATTTTACGCCACCACCGCCACCATCGGGCAATCCGCCAGCGCCTCCGCCGCAATAAGCGAGAGGTGGTTTCTGCGCGGAGAAGCGATCAGGAAGAATTCGTTAAGGCCGATCCTCATTCACAAGGAGATGCTGATCATGATGGAACAGAAAAAAATAATCGAACCGGAGAAAGTGGCGTGCGAGGTGTGTTTTAAAGAAATACCGCTGTCCGAAGCCACGAGTGTGAAAGCAACCGATTACATCGTCTACTACTGCGGCCTCGAATGTTACGATCTATGGAAAAAACAGAAAGAACGATCCACTCCTCCAGTAGTCGAGAAAGATTAAATAATGCGTTTCTTCGATCAGGTTCTGGCAAGCACTTTTAAATCCAGCGGTAGCTTTTCCCCGAGCCATCGGGCATTGGTGGTATGTGCTTCCAATTCATTTTCCTGCAACGGGTGAATCAGCACCGAAAGGCCTTGCCGCAATTCGTCGATCACCGGCGTGATCCGGTCGATTTCCGCTGCCGGAATATGAATCTCAAACATCGGCTTGGGATGCGGGCCGATTGGCCGGGTGATCAATTGACCAATGTAAGTCAGTTGCGGTAAGGCATTGGCGAGATTCTCACGCACCTTAGCTGCGCGCTCGATTTCATTGTCAGAGAAATAAATATGGCCGTGAAATATTTGCATGAGTTTCTTTTTTCCTTTTTAGTTGTCTGCGGCCAAAACGTTACGCTGATGCCTGGTAATTATCCGGTTTTACCGCATCCGTTGTGGCGTGGAAGGATAGTAAGCGGGCGTTTAACAAGCGCGACATGCCTTCCGCGCCTTGGCGCATGACCTGATGGTGATTCCACTTGAACACGGGCGCCGCGCAGGGTGCGAGCCAATTCATCCAGCACCGGTTGGTGCGCACTTGCCACCGATAGCGCACAATCGTTGCTGCATCTTTACGCGAAAAATCCCAGCGCCCGCTGCCCATCACTTCTCCCTCCGCTTGGCCTTCCAATACGGCACGCGATACAACGCCGGTTACTTTCATATCGAACGTGAGGCGGTACGGAATTCGTCCCTTCCACGTAAAGCGGTGCACACTGCCGATCCCATCGGCGTCGCCGGATGCCAGTTTTTCCACTCTTTCCACGCCTTGCCACCAGGTCGGCCAATCCAGACAATGGATAATCGCGTCGTATACTTGCTCCAGCGGTGCATCGATCTGCCATTCGGTGATGAAACGGAACTCGCTTACCATGAATTCTGCTGTTACTGCTGCTTTTCTTTGTAGCTGGATTCCATGAATTGAAGTTATTGCGGCGGAATAACGTAGTCCGCAGTCAACATTTCCAGCAAGTGTCCGTTCGGGTCGCGAAAATAAACGCCGCGTCCGCCGTAATTGTGGTTGATAGCCATGTCGTCGGCATGGCCGGGGCCGCTGCCGTAGGGAATTTGCTCAGCTTGCAGCCGCGCAAAAATTTCGTCGAATTCCTGTTCGGATACTTTGAATGCGTAGTGCAGCGATTCAAATTTTTCTTTATTGTCGAAGTCCAGGCTCAGTGTATCGTTGACGCGCACCACGATGAAATGCGAAAACGCGCCGACGTATTCAAAACCGAATAGTTGGCTGTAAAACTTTGCCGACCGGGTTTTATCGAAGCAGGGCACAATGGTGTGATTCAGAGTGATGGCCATTGTTATTCTCCTCTTTAGGCTGTTGCAAATAGTGACTTACGTTCCGCAGAAAGTCTGATATACGCGCTCGGAAGGCGCCGGCGGCGTGCGATAATCGTAATATTCCGGCACATCGGCATAGGGATCGGCCAGCGCCGCGAGCAATTGCTGCAGCGGCGCGTAGTCACCGTGTTCCGAAGCGGCGGACAACGCTTCCTCGACGCGGTGGTTGCGCGGGATAATCGCGGGATTATGGGCTTGCATCAAACGCAATGAGTTGTCTTTAGATTCGGCTTGACGTGCCAGCCTTGATTGCCACTGCGCGTGCCACGCGACAAATTCAGGGTCGCGGAACATGGCATCGCCGGGTAAAGTTTCCGCAGCCAGTGCGCGGAAAGTATTGGTGTAATCGGTTTGGTTTTTGTGCATCCAGCCCAATAATGCGGCGATAAGCTCGGCGTCTCCATCTTCTTCCGCGAATAATCCCAGTTTTTTACGCATGCCGCTCAACCACCGGTTCTGGTAAATGTGCGGGAAAGCGTAAACGGCTTCTTCCGCCAGCATTACGGCTTTTTCCTGTAGCGGATCGATGAGCGGCAGCAAAGTTTCGGCCAAGCGTGCGAGGTTCCATTGCGCCATGAGCGGCTGATTGCTGTAGCGGTAGCGGCCGGATCGATCGATCGAGCTGAATACCGTGTGCGGGTCGTAAGCATCCATGAACGCGCATGGTCCGTAATCGATCGTTTCACCGCTGATGCTCATGTTGTCGGTATTCATGACGCCGTGAATGAAACCTGCCAGCAGCCATTGCGCAATCAGCGCCGCCTGGCGCTCAATGACCCGGTGCAACAACGACAAGTAGCGGCTGTCACTACCGCTGAGATCGGGGTAGTGCCGTTGAATGGCGTAATCGGCGAGGATCCGGATTGCTTCGGTACCGCCTTGCCGCACGGCATATTCGAACGTGCCGACGCGGATATGGCTGGCCGCGACGCGCGTCAGAATCGCACCGGGCAGCAGGGTTTCCCGCACCACCTGTTCGCCGCTGGTGACCACGGCGAGGCTGCGCGTGGTCGGGATATGCAACGCATGCATCGCTTCGCTGATGATGTACTCGCGCAACATCGGCGCGAGCGCCGCACGACCATCGCCGCGCCGCGAAAATGGGGTCTGGCCGGAGCCTTTGAGTTGGATATCGAAGCGTTCGCCCGCCGGAGTGAGATGCTCGCCGAGCAATATGGCTCGCCCGTCTCCCAGTATCGTGAAATGACCGAACTGATGGCCGGCGTAGGCTTGCGCGATGGGTTGCGCCCCATCCGGCACGGTATTGCCGGAAAATAGCGCAGCGGCCTTGTCCGCGGATAATGCATGCAGATCCAGTCCGAGCGATTCGGCCAGCGCGTGATTCAACATCACCACATGCGGCGCGCGCACCGGCACCGGATTCTGCTGCACGTAAAAATAATCGGGCAAACGGGTATAACTATTGTCAAAACGCCAGCCTATACTGTCGTTTGCGGATTGTGCATTTACTGTCGACTGTTCGTTTCGCATCATTTGATTGATCGGGCTATTTCATCAGGTATCGGTAATGTAACGGACATTGCAGGTCACGATATGTTCCGGCTGCATGAGTGTTAAGGAAATACTGAATTATTGTCTACGGAATCGATTCTTTCTGAATCAATTTCAACAGCTGCTGCAAATAAGGATAGTACTGTACCTCAAGCGCATGCCGCGGCCGGGCGATGAATTGGCGTGTCCAGTATGCGCCCTCGGCTACCGCTTGTTCGCGCCAGCCGGCAGGCAAGCGGGTTTTTCCGCTCAGTAATTGTGCGATCAAGCGGGACTGCACCTCAGTCAGTGTCCAAATGCAGCCTTGCGGCTGTATCAATCCGATGAAGAACAAACTGGGATGATCGAGATGAAAGATGCGCAGGTAAAGCGGAATATGCGCTTCATCCTGCCAATTGATGAAATCTGCCGGGAAAAAAGGAAAACTGATTTTATAACCGGTCGCGGCGATGATGACATCGTATAACGCCGATGAACCATCGGTAAAAACCACGGTTTGACCGGAAATATCCCGAATGCCGGGACGGGGATGTATCTTGCCGTGCCGGATCTTATCGAAGATTTCCGAGTTGATGGTCGGATGCGCTTGTGTCGGCGAAAAATCAGGCTCGGGCAACTGGTAGTCACGGTAACGCCCGATCTGGATGCGCAGGGAAATTTTTTGCAGGCGGTTTCTTATGGTCTGCGGTAGCCACTGCATCGAGGCGGCAAAAGTATCGGTCGGTTTCCCCATGATGAGCTTGGGAATAATATACTGCGGCGTGCGTAGACTGAGATCGACACGCGCCGCAGTGCGGCTTGCTTCAACCGCACAATCGCAACCGGAGTTACCGGCACCCACGACCAGCACGTTTTTGTTTTCCAGTCCTTGATTGGTTTTAAACGCATGCACGTGCAGGTATCGGCCGCTAAAACGATCTTGCCAATCCGGGTGGCGCGGGGTTGAGAGATGTCCGTTGGCGACGAGCAGATAATCGAATTCCGCTTGACTGCCATCGCTGAGTGATAGCCGCCAGCGCTCGTTGGCAATTTTCTCCGCCCGCAGCACGGCGACGTTGAAGCGGACATATTTTTCCAGTTGAAAATGCTGCGCATACGCCTGGAAATAAGCCAGTATCTGCTGATGGCTGGGGTAATCGGGATAGTCATCGGGCATCGGAAAGTCGCTGAACTGCGACAGCGCTTTGCTGGCAATGGTATGCGTTGTCTTACTGACGCTACTGTGACCGGGTGTCGCGGTATATACCCAGTTACCGCCGATCTGGCTGCTTTGTTCGTAGCAGACGATGTCGTGCAATCCCGCTTCCGCTAACTGCTTGATCGCGGCGAAGCCGGAACAACCGGCACCAATGATGGCAATGCGCATTGTTGTATGATGGCTCAGGTGAGTAATGCGTTATCGGGAAATGAACGATTCATCCTATTCATTTTGATTCTGCGGTATCCGGAATGTGTTTGATGTGTTCAAGCCATACCGTCGCTTCGCTGTCACTGGGCGCGCGATAGTCGCCGCGCGGCGACAGCGAACCACCCGATCCCACCTTGGGCGAATTCGGGATGCAACTGCGTTTGAATTGGCTGATTTGGAAAAAACGGTACGCGAACACCTGCAGCCAATGCTTGATTTCACCGATGGTGTATTGATTGCGCTTGTGCTCGGGTATGCCGGGCCAGCGTCCTTGCGTCCGGTCATACCAGCTGCAATAGGCAAGAAATGCAATTTTTTCCGGTAAGTAGCCGAAACGGCTGGTGTAATACAGATTGAAATCCTGCAATTCATAGGGGCCGATGATGGTTTCGGTGCGCTGTGCCGGTTGATCGCTGTCCGTTTTGCCGGGAATCAGCTCGGGACTGATTTCCGTGTTCAGGATGGCTTGCAGAACCTGACTTGCATCGCCGCCAAGTCGTTGCGTATCGGCTACCCAGCGGATGAGAAATTGAATCAGTGTTTTCGGTACGCTGGCGTTGATGGCGTAATGCGACATCTGATCGCCGACGCCGTAGGTACACCAACCCAAAGCCAATTCGCTCAGATCGCCGGTGCCCAGCACCAGGGCATGATGATGGTTGGCAAAACGGAACAAATGATTGCTGCGTTCGCCCGCTTGCACATTTTCGAAGGTCACGTCGTACAGCGGTTCGCCGTGGATAAAGGGGTGGTCAAGATCGCGCAACATTTGCTCGCAACTGGGACGGATGTCGATTTCATGCGCCGCACATCCGACGGCTTGCATCAGGGCTTTGGCATTGGCCAGAGTGTGCGCGCTGGTGGCGAACCCCGGTAAGGTATAGGCCAGAATCTGCTGGCGCGGCAAGCGGAGCATATCCATTGCCCGAACTGCGACGATCAGGGTATGCGTCGAATCCAATCCGCCGGAGATGCCGATGACGATTTTCTCAATGCCGGTATGTTTTAGACGCTTGACCAAGCCCTGCGTCTGGATGTGGAAAATTTCACTGCAATGGCTATCGCGTATCGCGGGATCGGATGGAACGTAGGGGAAGCGATCATATTGCCGCTGGCATAACAGACGCTCATTGTCAGGAAAATCGATCGTGCAGGAAACTTCACGAAACTGCCGGATTTCTGCGCGAAAGTGCTGCACACTCTGGCCGAAGCTGTTTTGCCGCATGCGTTCCTGTGTCAGGCGATCGAGATCGATGTCGGCAAATGCCAGCTGTGAACCGTCATGAAACCGCTCGGACTCGGCAAGCAAGGTGCCGTTTTCATAAATCATCGCATGCCCGTCCCAGGCAAGATCCGTGGTCGATTCGCCGGTGCCGGCGGCAGTGTAGAGATAGGCGGCAAGACAACGCGCCGACTGATTGGCGGCCAGGTTGCGGCGGTATTCATGCTTGCCGATGGTGATGTTGGACGCGGAAAGATTCAGCAGCAGTGTAGCGCCGGCCAATGCGGCATGCGACGACGGCGGAATGGGTGTCCACAGATCTTCGCAAATTTCCACAAAAAAACTGAGTTGCGGCTTATTTTGCACCCGGAACACTAATTTCCCGCCGAAGGGGATGCCGTCCTGGCCGCATAATGCGATGGTGTCTCGTGCTGCGGCGGCAGCCGGAGCAAATTGCCTTAACTCGTAAAACTCCCGGTAATTGGGCAGGAACGTCTTGGGAATGACACCGAGAATGCGCCCGCGATAAACAACCGCCGCGCAATTGAAGAGCAGGTGATCGATCTGCAGCGGGAGCCCCACAACCGTGATCAGATCGAGTGTTTCGGAAGCCGTGAGTACTTGCCGCAGCGCGTCCAATGCACCGTTCAGCAGCGCCTGCTGATGAAATAAATCGTCGCAGGAATAGGCCGTCAAACCCAATTCCGGAAACAGCGCGAGACAAGCTTTCTGTTCAACCGCTTGCTGCATCAAGGCGATGGTTGCGGCGACATTAAATTGCGGATCGGCAACACGAACATTGGGTATGCCGACAGCGACACGGATAAAGCCGCGGTTATATAAGTTGAAAAATTCTGTGCTGGTTTGCATTCGCGGCATCCGGTGAAGTAAGAATTAAGCGGAAATATTATTCGCATGCGTGCATTTAACCATAGCTCGTGTGGAATATTGAATAGCCGGCGTTTCCGCTGGCGGGTTGACTGACAACATGTATTGGCATAGGAGCATTCCGCATTCAGCTGCTATTCAGTCCGAGGATCGCACAATTACACACGAAATACCGGAATTTAGGTATTGGATTTTTGTAAAGGAAAGCGAGCTCAAGTTTTAAAAGCTGACAGTAACAATAGCTTGCTCGTGTAATGGATCCGGGAGGAATATCATGAACACACAGAAAATGCTAATTTCCTTTGTCATCGTTGCAATTCTTTTTTTGTCCGGGTGCGTGGCAACACCTTATTACGGTGGAACGGGATACTATCAAAGTACAGCATATGGTTACGGTTATCAGCCGTCGTATTATGCCGGTCAAAGCTATGGCGGCGGATGGGGGTATTACGGCGGTGGCCACAGACACCGATACGATGGCTATCGCCCCTTTGCCGGGCAACATGGACATATCGGTGGCGGGCATCGCCACTCTGGCCGGGGACATTGGGGCGGCGGTCATCAGGGTGGCCATCGCGGCGGACATCATCACCGCAGATGAGAAAAATGTTCCCGGGTGTAATCGTAAATCCGTATCGATTGCGCTATCAAGTCGAATGTGAATGGTTGCAAAACTGCTTTATTGCACACCGTGCATCATTTTTTGCAGTGCCTTGGTCAGCGCGAACAGAATGATCGATGCGACTCCGGATAAGATCACAAAAATCATGAAAAACTCATACAGATTGGTGATCTCAAAGCCCGCAAAGACCGGCGCTGCGGGCAGCGCCGGGTCAGGGTACAAAGCGCTGAGCGTACCGGCAAGTTTGCTTGCTGCGGCCATCGATTGAAACCATACGCCCATCAATAAGGAAGCGAATTTCGCCGGCGACAGTTTGACCACCATCGCCAAACCGATGGGCGACAAGCACAATTCGCCGATGGTGTGCAGTAAGTACAAACTGAATAACCACATCATACTGACTTTAATCGCGGGATCCACGCCTTTGACACCAAAGGCAATCACGCCGTAGCCAATCGACAGGAACAACAACCCCCATGCTTGTTTGGCGGGCGATGAGGGCTCCCGGTTGTGCCGGCCAAGGAATGTCCAAATAACAGCGAACAGCGGTGCCAATACGATAATCAGCACGGCATTGATCGATTGAAAAAAACTGGTTGGAATTTCCGTTCCGAATACATTCCGGTCGGTTTGCTCCTCGGCGAAAAAGGTCAATGATGCTCCGGCTTGCTCGAATGCCGCCCAGAAGAAAATGACGAAAAAAGCCAGAATGTAAATAACGCCTATCCGCTGCTTCTCGATTGTTGTCAATGTCTTGTCGGCAATGATGGCGGCGGGGCCGATAATTGTAATGGAAAAAATGGCTGATCCGATGATGCCCAGTTCCATAACACTATAAAACGCAACAAATAAAGCCGCCGCGGCAGCGATCCAGGCGACTATCTGGACAAACGGCATGGCGGATGTTTGGGTTTCATGATCTGCCGGTATTTTCTTCTGCGGAACCAACCCGATACCCTCGCCGGTTGGGGTGACAATGAGTTTATTCTTAAGCAACTCGAATGACAGAATACTGATGATCATGCCAATACAGGCGGCAAGAAAGCCCCATTTGAAATCCGCCGCATTGCCGGTATCGCCCAGGCTGCCGCACACCAGCGGTGCAAGAAAGGCACCGAGGTTAATGCCCATATAAAAAATCGTGAATGCAGCATCAATGCGCTTATCGCCTGCCGGATAGAGTTGCCCCACCATGGTAGAAATATTGGGTTTGAAAAAACCGTTGCCAAAAATGAGAAATCCCAAACCGAGAAATAGCATGGGCTCTGCGAAGGCGGTATCGTTGTAATTGGCAGCGGACAGGAACATGCAAAAATGCCCGGCCGCCATCAGCAGACCGCCTGCAAGAATCGCGCGCCTGTTGCCCCAATAACGGTCCGCGACGTAACCGCCAATGAGCGGAGTGAGATAAACCAAACCGGTGTAGCTGCCATAAATCTCGGATGCCAATGCTTTGTCGAGCAGCAGTGCTTTGATCATAAACAAGGTGAAAATGGCGCGCATGCCATAGTAGCTGAAGCGTTCCCACATTTCGGTAAAGAACAGAAGGTATAAGCCTTTGGGGTGTCCGGTTGAGCTCATGGTTTTGAAATCATTACAGTCCTGGTTAATCTCATAACGGAGCGAATGATATAGGAGTTCCGGTTCTCTTCCTTCTTATTTTAGGGAAACGCTGATTAATTGGCTATACGAGCGAATCACTTCGTTGCGCGGTACTCGCTTCCTCACCTATCTTATTGATATGTCTCGGTTGCTGTGTTCCGTGCGCCTCGTGCTTCATCTCGTCCGCCGAATTAATCAGCGTTTCCTTAGGTAAGTTTCAGACCCTCAGACCGCAAAAAATCGCTTTTTCCCACCGCGGATGGATTGCATGGGTGAAATCAATCATGTTTGTCTGGTTTGATAAAGATCGTCGGCGTAAGCGGAATGCTCCGCACCTATTCTATTGTTAATCTCTTACAAAAAGGTCAAATGGATGTCGGCATCCATTTGACCGGGAGGCGTCTTCCGCTTTGTAGGCGAAAAGCTGAAGGACATGGCAGAAAAGGAGGGAGATGTGCATTCTGCATGATGTCGGGAGCAGTATCCGATAATCGAGCAGCCGCGTCTGTGATTTTAGTCACAGCGAAGTGCGATAAAGTGTGCACTGCTCGAAAAGCAGTGTATCCGGCAAATATTAAGCAAATGGATTCGGCGATGTTTTCAGTTGGTCATTCTTATGCTGCCGTTTTATAATCCGCACATCAAATTAACCCGATCCTGCGAAGAGGCGGTGTTAACGTCGAAACTTAAGCACTGCATCCAATATATGAATCCAAATCTGAATCAACTGCAACCCTACCCATTCCAGAAATTGCGGCAACTGTTTGCAGGCGTGACGTGCAATGCAACGCTAAAACCAATCGAATTGCAGATTGGCGAACCCAAACATGCAACACCGGCATTTATCCGGCAGGCGATGGCGGATAACTTGGCGGGTTTATCGACTTATCCGACGACACTGGGTACAGCGGCGCTGCGCCACAGCATTGCAGCGTGGATGCAGCAGCGTTACAACTTGCCGGCAATCAATCCAGATACTGAAGTCATTCCAGTCAACGGCAGCCGTGAAGCGCTGTTTTCTTTTGCGCAAACGGTGATCGATGGCAGCGCTACCCGGCCGGTGGTAGTTTGTCCCAATCCGTTTTATCAGATTTACGAAGGCGCTGCGTTTCTGGCCGGGGCTGAACCGCATTTCATCAATACCTTACCGGATAATCAGTTCAAGTTGGATTTCGCGCAATTGACCGATGCTGTATGGTCGCGTACACAATTGATTTATGTGTGTTCGCCCAACAATCCGACCGGTAGCGTGATGATGCTGGAGGATTGGCGGGCGTTATTCGCGTTGTCGGATCGTTACGGTTTCGTGGTGGCCGCGGATGAATGTTATTCGGAGATTTATTGCGATGAGCAGAATCCGCCGCTGGGGGCGTTGGATGCTGCTCAGCAACTGGGACGCAGCGGTTTTCCGCGGTTGCTGGTGTTTAATAGCTTATCAAAACGCTCGAATGTGCCGGGGCTTCGTTCCGGTTTTGCCGCTGGTGATGCCCGGTTACTGGAAAAATTCCTGCTTTACCGCACCTACCATGGTTCGGCGATGAATCCGGTGGCGCAGGCAGCCAGCGCTGTCGCTTGGAACGATGAAATGCATGTCATGGAAAATCGCCGGTTATATGCACAAAAATTCTCCGATGCCATCGCGGTGTTATCGGATATAACCGATGTACAGATGCCCGATGCTAGTTTTTATTTGTGGATCAAAACACCGGTCAGTGATACCGAATTCACCAAACGGTTGTATCAAGATTATAATGTGACGGTGCTGCCGGGCAGCTATCTGGCACGCGATGCGCATGGGGTAAATCCGGGGAAAAACTTTGTGCGTATTGCGCTGGTTGCGGCACCGGAAGAGTGCATTGAAGCTATGAACAGAATCAAGCTTTGCTTGAAAGAACTCTGATGCAGTTGAGTTGAAAATTTAAATTATCAGGAAAAATTACATTATGGATGAATTGAGAACCATCATTGAAGAAGCTTTTGACCGCCGCGCCGAAATTACACCGCGCAATGTGGATGCCAAGTTGAAGGAAGCGGTTACCCAAGCTCTCACGATGCTCGATAGCGGCAAATTGCGGGTGGCGGAGAAAGTCGATGGTGCGTGGGTAACCCATCAGTGGCTCAAGAAAGCGGTATTGCTGTCATTTCGCATCGAAGACAATAGCTTTATCAAAGGTGGTTTTTCCAATTATTTTGACAAGGTGCCCTCGAAATTTGCGGATTACAGCTCGCGGGATTTTCGTGACGGCGGTTTTCGCGTCGTGCCACCCGCAGCAGTACGCAAGGGGTCGTTTATCGCCAGCAATGTCGTGTTGATGCCGTCTTACGTCAATATTGGCGCGTATGTCGATGAAGGTACGATGGTCGATACCTGGGCTACCGTCGGTTCATGCGCGCAAATCGGTAAAAATGTGCATTTGTCCGGCGGTGTCGGCATTGGCGGCGTGTTGGAGCCAGTGCAGGCGAATCCGACCATTATTGAAGATAATTGTTTTATCGGTGCACGTTCCGAGGTTGTGGAAGGTGTGATTGTTGGTGAGAATTCGGTGATCTCGATGGGCGTATACATCGGTCAGAGCACTAAAATTTATAACCGCGAAACCGGAGAAGTCAGTTATGGCCGTATTCCGCCCGGATCGGTTGTTGTCTCGGGCAATTTACCTGCTGAGAACGGAAAATACAGTTTGTATTGCGCGGTGATCGTCAAACAAGTGGATGCCAAAACCCGGTCCAAAACGGGGATCAACGAGTTGTTACGTGGTATCTGAAGTTAGATTTCTATAAGGTGTAATAAAAAATCCCCATCAAGGGGATTTTTTTATGGCTATTTAGTCATCCCTGCAAAACACTTAGAGCCTGCATGAACTGCAGGAATCATCAAATTTTAGACGGCATTGATCCCTGAGAATTTATACTATTCGCATCAAAACACTGAGAGAATCAAGAGGAACTGAAATGCCGACCGATGATTTTTTCCGAGCGCGTCTCGATCAGATAATTGATCTGCGTCATCCCCTGGCAGTGCTGTCGAATCGACTGCCGTGGGCTGATATTGAAGCAGCACTTGTCCCTGCTTTTGAGCGTAAAAACCGTCAGGGTGAAGTGTTGGAGATCAACGATCTTTTTGGCACAACATTGGCGATTGCCAGTGGGGGCGTGAGCACTGCGGGTCGCCCCCGCTTGCCGATCCGGTTGATGGCATCGTTGCTGTATCTGAAGCATGCGTTCAACCTCAGTGACGAAGAGCTGGTGGTTCGCTGGTCGGAGAATGTGGTGTGGCAGTATTTCAGCGGCGAGGAATATTACACATCGAAGTTGCCGTGTGATGCCACCCAGATTGGCCGTTTCCGCACCGCCATTGGTGAAGCTGGTGTTGAGAAGCTGCTGAAGGCAACGATTGACACTGCGGTGCACACCAAGGCGGTCAAACCGGCTGAATTCAAACGAGTGATTGTTGACACGACAATTCAGGAAAAGGCAATTGCGCATCCGGTGGATAGCCGGTTACTGGAAATTGCTCGCGGCAAGATTGTGCAAGCAGCCAGACGGGCTGGCATCACCTTGAAGCAAACCTACGCCAAAGAAGGCAAGGCGCTGCGCCGAAGGGCAGGCGGCTATGCCCACGCCAGGCAATTGCGGCGTCTGCACAAAACCGTTAAACGCCAACGCACGATCCTTGGTATCGTGCTGCGGGAGATCCAGCGCAAACTGGCAACCGTGACGACGGTCTGTGCCGCATCGCTGCAGCAATTGACCACGCTATTGGAACGGGCAGGACGGATTCATAAGCAGCAACCCAAGGACAACAACAAACTCTATGCATTGCACGCACCGGAAGCCGAATGCATCGGCAAGGGCAAAGCACGCAAACCTTACGAGTTCGGAGTTAAAGCCGGCATTGCTGTTACGCACAAAAGCGGCCTGATAGTCGGTGCCAGAACCTTTCCTGGCAATCCCTACGATGGTCATATTCTCCACCAACAGCTCGAACAAACGCACAGGCTACTCGAAGATACCGGATCAATACCGAAGCAGGTTATTGCCGATCTCGGGTTCCGGGGAGTGGATGCTGACAATCCGGCAGTGGAAATCATCCATCGCGGCAAGTACAAGTCGCTGACGAAACCGCAGCGGCGCTGGCTCAAGCGCCGGCAGGCCGTGGAACCTGCAATCGGGCATCTGAAGTCGGATCACCGAATGGATCGCTGCTGGTTACCAGGTCAGTTGGGTGATGCACTGCACGCTGTGTTATGTGCGGCTGGCTACAATCTGCGCTGGCTGATGAGAGCTATACACCGTTTGGGCATCAAGAATTCTTTATTGCGACTTGCGCTGCTGCAACTGATCAACACCTTTTACACAAAACGTTCGTTTGTCGGCATGACTGTGTGAATTTTGCAGGGGCGACTATTTACCTGACAATCACTTGGTTGTCGACTTTTTTCACGCCATCGACGATCCAAGCGTGCATGTTAATGCGTGTCACCTGATCTTCATTGCTGACTGTGCCTTTCAAAGCGACATTGCCGTCTTGTACTTTGATATCGATGTTGGCGCCTTGTAAAACCGGATCCGACTGCACAGCTTGGGTGATGCGAGCAAAAATGGTCGAGTCGTCATAAACCGGTCCCGATGGTGGCGTAACCCAGGATTGGTGCGTTTTTTCCGCATAATTTTCGCAACCGGTCAGTATGAGTATGCTCATGAAAAATAATGCTAAAGTAAATAAATGAATGCGCGTTTGCATAGTGTTTCTATCCTATTGATAATGTTCTGAAATTAAATTCAGATGCTGTTAATTGTTAAATATGACGCAAGCCTGTTTTGTTATTTTTTATAGGTAGTACAGGATATTTATCCCTTTCCATAACATGGAATCATAACGCCATGAACAGGATATAGACAAGCCGGCTCGTGCAAAATGTATCAATGATAAGACTTTTCGCGCACTTTGCATCAGTTTTTTGCAATTGCAGTGTGTAGAAAGCGCTGCACTTGCACACTGAGATCGTTTGCCAGACAATCAAATTCCTCAACCGTACCGGTTCTCATGCTGCGTAACCAGGTGAGTTGCCGCTTGGCCAATTGGCGAGTGGCGGCTATTCCCATGTCGTGCAATTCGCTGCTGGTTATTTGATTATCCAAATAAAGACAGGCTTGGCGGTAACCGACACAGCGCATCGATGGTGATTCGAGATTGAGTGCAGAAAATTTTTGGCGAATTGCTTGTACTTCATCGATGAGACCGTTTTTCAGCATCGCTTCAAAACGATGTGCAATGCGCGAATGTAATTGACTACGTTCACCGGGAATCAGCGAGACACTGATTGCATGGAAAGGAAAATCCACTTGCCGGGGTGTTTTCAGAATCTCGGACATCGGTTGTCGAGTCAGATAACACACTTCCAGCGCACGCTGAATCCGTTGACTGTCGGTTGGCTTGATGCGTGCTGCGGTTTGCCGATCCAGTTCGGCGAGTTTTTGATGCATGGCCGGCCAACCCAGCTCTTTAGCCATATCTTCCAGCTTCAGGCGAAGATTTTTATCCGCCGGGGGCAGCGCAGATAAGCCTTCTTGCAAAGCTCTGAAGTAGAGCATGGTACCGCCTGTCAATAGTGGAATCTTATTGCGCCGGGTAATTTCCTGCATGATAAGCAAAGCATCGTGCCGGAATTGTGCCGCAGAATAATGTTGATCCGGGTCGATAAGATCGATGAGATGATGCGGTATCCTGCTTAGCGTTACCTGATCAGGCTTGGCGGTTCCGATGTTCATGTGACGGTACACTTGTGCAGAATCGACGCTAACGATTTCAACCGGAAAATTTTCCGCAATGTCCAGCGCAATTCCGCTTTTTCCACTGGCAGTCGGGCCCATCAAGAAAATAGCGGGTGGCAAGCGGATTGAATTTTGCATGTCGTGATAGAACAATTAACGGAAGAAATGAGAAATACGCCAAACAAGCAGTCGCTTTCTGACGTCGAGCATTATTGCCGTTTATGGTTAAATAGCCATTGGACATTCCATAAAACTCGGCTACACTTCGGCAAATTCAATTTTTTGCAGGGATACTCCATTGAAAATTTTCGCCATCATATTATTTCTCACTATAGTATATACAATGGGATCCGCTCTGTATTACATGTTCAAAGATAAAGGAAATTCGACACGTATGGTCAAATCGTTGAGCATACGTATCGGTTTGTCACTTTTTCTATTTATTGTCATGATGATATCGTACCGTTTGAATATGGATACTGATTGTTTGGATATGGTTACTGATTGCTTGGATATGGTTACTGATTGAAATGATCGCAGTAATCAAGGAATATTGATGCATTCGCTGTATCAATGGCCTTGAGAAAAATTTCCAAAGATGTCGCTATCATCGGTGCAGGTGCTGCCGGCATGATGTGCGCGATAGAAGCTGGGAAACGGGGCCGCAGCGTGATATTGCTGGATCACGCGCATAAATTGGCGGAGAAAATCCGCATCTCCGGTGGCGGTCACTGTAATTTCACCAACCGTTATGTCAAGCCGGAAAGTTATCTTTCCGAAAATCCGCATTTTTGCCGTTCCGCACTTGCCCGTTTTACACCGCAGGATTTTATCGCTCTGATTGAGGAACATGATATTCGCTATCATGAGAAAAAATCCGGGCAATTGTTTTGCATTGATAGCTCACAGCAGATCATCAATATGCTGCAGCACGAATGTGCAAAAGCTGGTGTGGATTGGCAAATGCCGACTCAGGTACAGCGGGTTGAATACGTTTCCATAAATAGCGACTTGCAAAATAGCAAGAAAAAATTCCTGGTTACAACCGAGCGTAATATCATCGTTACGGATTCACTTGTTATTGCTACCGGCGGATTATCCATTCCACAGATCGGTGCGAGCGCATTGGGTTATCAAATCGCCAATCAATTCGGTATCCGCGTGACGCCTTTACGTCCCGGCTTGGTCGGCTTGACATTTTCTTCTGAAGATTTTTCGGGCTTTAAAGAAATTTCAGGGGTATCGATCGATGTTGCGGTCAGTTGTGATAATGCTTCATTTCGTGAAAATGTTTTATTTACCCATCGCGGTCTGAGCGGTCCCGCTATTTTGCAGATTTCTTCCTATTGGCGACCCGGAAAGCCGCTGCATATCAATCTATTGCCACAGCATAACGTACACCAGATTTTCTCAGAGCACAGGCAAAGTGCGTTAATACTATCAAATCTATTGGCACGCTACTTACCGAAGCGATTTACGGATATCTGGTGTGCGGCTATTTTTACCGAGCTATCGCTTATGGTAAAGCCAGTAAATCAATTCAGGAACAATGAATTGAATAGGATTGCAGATAAAATTCATGATTGGCAGGTTATGCCGAGCGGTACAACCGGTTATAAGAAAGCGGAAGTGACGCTGGGAGGTGTTGATACTCAAGAGTTGTCATCTAAAACGATGGAATCGAAGAAAGTACCTGGATTGTTTTTCATTGGTGAAGTGGTTGATGTCACAGGACAACTGGGTGGTTTTAATTTTCAATGGGCTTGGGCATCAGGTTATGCAGCCGGACAAGTTGTTTGAGTGGGCGATCACAATTTCATACAGTCTGTAGTTATTTGTTCTTATGTTTACATTCTCTGCTATTTAAGCCCTCGCATTATAGTAAATGTAATTATACGGATAAAATTTTGAGATACTGTCAATCGTAAATTCTGTTATTTTTAAGCACATTAATTCAAATATCACTCCTTATTTTTCAATTTGAAATTATGAACACGATAAATGAAAAGGAAAATCTTTCCACAAACGAAAAATCCGCAGTTTCAGCGGGAGTTAATTTAGCAATTATCATTGGCACGATACTTTTTCCTGTCATTGGAATTGCTATGGGTTTTACTTATTTCAGAAAAGATAATCCTGTTGCGAAGAAAGCTGGAAGAAATTGGTTAATACTCGGAGTATTAATGTTTATAGTAAATATAGCATTAGTGAGTACGATGAAATAAGCAAAAAATGAAAAAGAATTTTTTATATGTTTCGAGTTAATAATGCCGGTTAAGGGGTCTTTTTTAGGTGAACAAAAGATTTCATTTCGAAAGTACTAACAGTCTTTTTTCGAGTTTTAGCAGTGGAAATAAATTACCAATTAATCCTTGTAGAGAAAGGGGAAATAGTGGAGATAGAGGATAAGATCCCTGAGGGGGAGTATGGGATTTTATGACAAATGACTTGACTTAGAGGGGTAAGGTCGACTAGCCTGAGAGGTGTGGTTAAATTAGGGGAGAAAAATAGGCTAATTTAGCTGCCGAGATAAAAGTAAAAGCAGTACTAATTAATTAGTATTAGAAGAAGTAGAGAGTAAAAGAACGAGAAGTAGTTTTGATTAACAGTTAGGAGGTAGAAACATGGCAACAACCTATGGCACGTCAAGTGCATCAAGCGCAAGCTATGACATGTCGCTGTGGTACGACTCGAAGTACTACAAGCTGGGCATGTTAACAATGCTGTTGGTAGCGATATTCTGGATCTGGTACCAAAGGACGTTTGCATACTCACACGGTATGGACTCGATGGAACCGGAATTTGACAAGGTATGGATGGGACTGTGGCGCGTTCACATGACCCTGATGCCGCTGTTTGCGTTGGTAACCTGGGGCTGGATACTGAAGACCCGCGACACCAAAGAACAACTGGACAATCTGGACACCAAACTGGAAATTAAACGTTATTTCTACTGGATGATGTGGCTGGGTGTGTATCTGTTTGGTGTTTACTGGGGCGGTAGCTTCTTCACCGAGCAAGACGCATCGTGGCACCAAGTGATTATTCGTGACACCAGCTTCACACCAAGTCACGTAGTGGTGTTCTACGGCTCATTCCCGATGTACATCGTGTGTGGCGTAGCATCCTACCTGTACGCGATGACCCGTCTGCCGTTATACAGCCGCGGTACATCATTCCCGCTGGTTATGGCGATTGCCGGCCCGCTGATGATTCTGCCAAACGTAGGTTTGAACGAATGGGGTCACGCATTCTGGTTCATGGAAGAATTGTTCAGCGCGCCACTGCACTGGGGCTTTGTAATTCTGGGCTGGGCAGGTTTATTCTCGGGCGGTATTGCAGCACAAATCATCACCCGTTACTCGAACCTGACCGACGTAACCTGGAATGGTCAAAGCAGAGAGATTCTGAACAACAGAATCGTACCTTAATTCTTGAGGTTAATTCTTCCTGCCCGGCTGGGCGGGAAGGATAGAAGAATTTAAGAAAGATTAGCAGCAGTCATGAAAACGGCCGATAGGCTGACGACAAAAAGAAGCAAGGGAATCGTCAAGTTTTCATAATTTAATATCACACGAAATGAAGAAGGGAGGGTCTAGTGAGTAGAACAGACGAAATTTTAGCAGCGGCGAAGATGGTGCCGGAAGCGGTCAAGATGTCCAGATACATAGATGCGGTATATTTTCCGATTCTGTGTATATTGCTGGTAGGAACCTATCACATGCACTTCATGCTGTTAGCAGGAGACTGGGATTTCTGGTTGGATTGGAAAGACCGTCAATGGTGGCCGGTAGTGACACCGATTGTAGGTATCATGTACTGTGCAGCACTGATGTATTACCTGTGGGTAAACTATCGCCTGCCATTTGGCGCGACACTCTGTATCGTATGCCTGTTAGTAGGTGAATGGCTGACCCGTTACTGGGGCTTCTACTGGTGGTCACACTATCCGCTCAACTTTGTACTGCCATCGACCATGATTCCAGGTGCGTTGATGATGGATACGATTTTACTGTTGACGGGTAACTGGCTGATCACAGCCCTGTTAGGCGGCGGCTTCTTTGGTTTATTCTTCTACCCGGGCAACTGGCCGATTTTTGGCCCAACCCACTTACCGGTGGTTGTTGAAGGCGTATTGCTGTCAGTAGCTGACTACACAGGTTTTCTGTACGTACGTACGGGTACACCTGAATACGTTCGCCTGATTGAGCAAGGCTCACTGCGTACCTTTGGTGGTCACACCACAGTGATTGCAGCGTTCTTCGCAGCATTCGTATCCATGCTGATGTTCTGCGTATGGTGGTACTTCGGTAAACTGTACTGCACCGCTTTCTACTATGTTAAAGGCGAAAGAGGACGCATATCAATGAAGAACGACGTAACCGCGTTTGGTGAAAAAGGCTTTGCACAGGGGATTAGATAATGAACATAAGAAGCATATTTAAACTGGGCGTATTAGGCCTGTATGGAGCAGCGATTGGAGCGGCATCGCTGGCGATGACGCTGACGGTAGACGTCAAGACGGCAGCGGCACACGGTGAGCGCTCACAAGAACCGTTCCTGCGCATGCGTAGTATTCAATGGTACGACTTGAAATGGCAACCGAAAGTCACCAAAGTGAACGACATTGCGACGATGACCGGTAACTTCCACTTAGCGGAAGACTGGCCCCGTGCGGTAGGTAAGCCAACCCGTGCATTTTTTAACGTAGGTAGCCCAAGCCCGGTGTTTGTACGTTTAAGCACCAAACTGAACGGCGAACCGACGTTTATTTCCGGCCCGCTGGAAATCGGTCGTGACTATGCATTTGAAGTCAGACTGAAAGCACGTATCCCTGGACGCCATCACATGCATGCGATGGTGAACATTAAAGATGCAGGTCCTATTGCAGGTCCGGCTTCTTGGATGAACATCTCCGGCAGCTGGGATGACTTTACCAACCCAGTGACCACACTGACCGGTAAAACCATTGACCTGGAAACGTTCAACTTCAGCAACGGCATATTCTGGCACATCGTATGGCTGGGCTTAGGTTGCTTCTGGATTGGCTACTTTGTAGCGAAACCGATGTTCCTACCGCGTAGCCGTGTACTGCTGGCGTATGGTGACGAATTATTAACCTCTCCAACCGACAGAAAAGTAGGTCTTGCAGTAGCTATTCTGACCTGCGCGATCGTTTGGGGCGGCTATCGTTACACCGAAAGCGTACACCCATACACAGTACCGATCCAAGCGGGCGAATCGAAAGTAGCACCGTTACCGATTGCACCGAACCCTGTTGCGATCAAAGTAACGCACGCTAACTACGACGTACCGGGCCGTGCACTGCGTGTAACGATGGAAATCACCAACAACGGTGACTCAGAAGTCAACATCGGTGAATTCACGACAGCGGGCGTACGCTTTGTGAACGAACTGGGCCGCAAACACCTGGATCCTGACTATCCAAGAGAACTGGTAGCAACTGGTTTGACGGTGGATGGCGACAGAGGTGTTCAACCTGGAGAAACCCGTGAAGTTAAGATGGAAGCCAAAGACGCGTTGTGGGAAGTACAACGTTTGATGGCGCTGTTGGGTGACCCGGAAAGCCGCTTTGGTGGCTTGCTGATGACCTGGGACCAAGCAGGCAATCGTTACATCAACAGTATTGCTGGTGCGGTAATTCCAGTCTTTACCAAACTGTAATAAGAGAAGTTAGGCATCAACACCGGTACACCACTGTCGCAAGACAGCCGGTGTACCGGTTTTTTTTGGCAAAGAAATAAAGTAAAAATTTAGGGCAGTAAGAGAATGCAGACACAAGAACTGGCAACATTAGAGGCACCCATCCAAGAGGAGGATTTGTCGTGATCAGGCAAATAGCACCAACGGGGATTGCGGTCTTGATACTTGTCATGGCACTGTATGCGGGCACAGCTGGCGCTCATGGCAAAGTAGCCATGGAAGAGGACAGCTGCATGCGTCGGGTTGGCGAAAACATGATTCACCTCAGCACCTACCAACCGCAAGTCGATGAAGAAGGACATTACTGCACGGAGATACCCAAAGCAGGCAATGCCATACTCGTTATTGATTTGGTGGATCCGGCATTGCGCGATATGCCGATAAGCGTAAAAGTTGTGCAAGGCAGCAAGGCAGGTGAAGGGGAAACGATCACCAACGTACGTCCGGCATTATATCAAGACGGAGTAATCAGCACGCAAAGTCAGCTGGCGCAAGGGAAGTACCTGGTGCAGATTACAGCGGAAGGTGTACCGCCCTTGAACTATGAATACCATTTGCGGGTGGAACTGATCAACTACGCGGAAGTATTCAGAGCTGCCATAGGACCGGCAGTCGGGCTATTGCTGACCACCATACTTGGGTATAAACTCATCCGGTCAAGACGCTTCAGAGACTGGCTGGCGACACGCCGGGCCAACAAGAACTGAATGATCCAATGGCGGATTAAGACACTATAGAGACTAACCATTTATCGACACAGGAAATCCAAGCAATGTCAGCAAGACTAATAGATATAAAGCAAGCAATAGTAACGATCATACTCGCAACGGGCATGCTAATGACCACACAAGTACAAGCGCACGGTGGTTTGGCACTGGCAGAAGACATGTGCGTACTGACGGTAGGGCCGTACCGGATGCACTTTACCGGTTATCAACCGCTATCGCAGGAAGAAGAATTCTGTGAAGACATACCGGAAACAGGCAAGACTGTGATAGCGCTGGACTATATCCAGGAAGAATTACGTCCGCTGACGACGGAAGTGCGGATTATCCGGGATACGGGATCGGAAGCGAATTTGGATCAAATTACGGTGTTTCATTTACCACCGAAAGTCTACCCATCGGCATCGATTGCCGTAGAGCATGTCTTTCCGGAAAAGGGCAAGTTTGTAGGGCTGGTGACGGTGACAGGTGGAGCGCAGGACTATGTATCGCGCTTTCCGTTCTCGGTAGGGGAAGGCCGTCCGACTCCGAAAGTGGCGATCATTGCACCGGTGATACTGGTCATCGCTGTTGCCGCTTTCTTCTTCTTGCGTAAGCGTAAACCGGCAGATCAAGGCACAGCTTAATCATATCGAATAACAAGGATGAGTTTTTTGAACTCATCCTTATGAGATGAATCAAAAAACATGATAAATCTGAAGAATAAGGGGAAGACTATGCAAAATAAGAGATCAATGTTTACAACTAAAAAGATCACTATTTTTGCTTCTTTGTTGATAATATTTTCTTTGGCATTTGAAGTAAAAGTGGCAATGGCTCATGCATCACTGGTCAAATCCGATCCACCGCGTAGAGCTACGCTTTCCATGCCTCCAAAACAGATAAAACTTTGGTTTAACGAAAAAATAGAAGGATCTTACGCATCAGTTACTGTGCGTGATTCAAATAAGAATTCGATAACTGAAAATACACCGGAAAGTGTTGCAGATGACCCAAAATCTGTTGTGCTAAGCTTACCGCAGATTGAACCGGGGCGTTACACTGTGCATTATCGTGTGATGTCTGTTGATGGTCATGTCATTGAATCGAGTTTCGATTTTAGCGTAAAAAATAAAATGTAGTAAAAATGATAGATGTCATTGCGGCAATTGCACGTTGGTTTCAACTTGCAGCAAACCTGACTTTGTTAGGTAGTTGTATATTCTTAGCTATCGCGGATACTGGAAAACGAGCCTATCTGGATCCATGGATTGAAAAACTGGAGCGTTTGTTTCCGTGGCTGGCAATAAGTATCCCTATGGGTTTGATCGTCATACTGACTGCGACCATAACTCAAGCTACCGGAAATCCCGACAACTTATGGCAGCAGGATACCTGGTTGGGATTTATAAATGATACGCGTGTCGGTCAAATATGGGTCTGGCGTATTTCATTAGCTACCCTGCTGTTGTTCATCGTCATTTATCTTCGCAAATCTCCCAGAGCACGTTGGCGATATCTTTTAGGTGCAGTTATTGCTGCATTGCCATTAGTTGCGGGTTCACTGACAAGCCATTCCGCAACTGAAGAATTATCACTCTCGATAATTACACCTTTTGCTTTGCATCTCATCCTGGCAGGTGTTTGGTTCGGTGCATTACCGGCTTTTCTGCTGCTAGTTTACGAAAATAATAAAAGCGACAAAAACAAGCGAATAACCATTTCAGAATTTGAAACGCTAAGACGCTTTTCGGCCGTTGCTTTGCCTGCGATGCTATTGATTGTTGTAACCGGCTTTATAGTAGCTGACCGTATGTTCGATGGTTATTACGCAGCTTCCGTGGCAACGTCCTATGGCTGGTTATTAAGCATAAAAATATTGATTTTGGCTGTCATTCTTTTCATTGCAGCACGCGTACGCGCACATTGGTTGCCGTTATTGGCAAACAGCGCAACTGCGGCGGATGCTGATGCCGGTAGAGCAGGGGTAAAGAAATGGGTGCGCATCGAATTTATTCTGGCATTGCTATTGCTACTGCTGGCAACCGTCATCGCCAGTACCACGCCGGTAAAGTATGCATTAATTGAAAATTGGCCTTATCCGTTCCGTTTCTCGATCAATGCGACTTGGAATCAACCCAATGTTGCGACTCAAGTATGGATAGGCGCTTTTATTCTGATACTTGCAGCAGGAGCGATTTTGCTCGGTAAATTTCGTCATTGGAAATACCGGCGCTTAATTGGTATTCCAACCGTATTGTTGGTGTCAGGTCTTGCGGTTGCATTACCGCCGTTGACCATTCAAGCTTATCCGGAAACCTATCGCAGACCGCCGGTGCCTTTCGATGCAACGTCAGTAGCGAATGGTGCTGCTTTGTACGCACAGCATTGCGTGGAATGCCATGGTTTTCAGGGGATGGGCAATGGCATCAAATCCCGGACATTATCGACAAAATTGCCGGATCTGTTGACCGAACCACATACCGTGGAACATACACCGGGTGATTTCTATCATTGGATTAGTTACGGTATGATCAATACCGATATGCCAGGCTTTGCGGATAAGTTGTCCGATGAAGACCGCTGGGATCTGGTCAATTATGTGCATGCATTATCGCGAGGCTATCAAGCACGAATTCTAGCGCCAGAAATCATCCCAAACAAAGCGTATGTCAAACCACCGGTTTTTTCGTATGCGGAAAATAATGGCAGCAGCGGTACATTACAAGATTTCCGTAATCATAAAACCGTGCTATTGGTTATTTTTTCCTGGCCGCAATCGCGTGATCGCCTGGAACAGCTGAAGCAAGCGTATAACCAGTTGAGTGAGCAAAATGTGGCGTTACTGGCTGTACCTGCCAAGGAACTGAGCGACGATGAAATAGTGCAAATTACGACGGAGCTGCCTTTCCCGGTCGTAACGCAAAGCGCGGCTGAAATTGTGACGAGCTATGCATTATCGCGCCGCACAATCAGTCATCCGGATATCATCGGGCGGGGGGGGAATCCAGATCATATGGAATTTCTCATTGACCGCAACGGGTATATGCGCGCGCGTTGGATCCCAGCGGTAGATCAATCGGGCTGGTCGGATATCGCTACGCTGCGTCAGCAGATTGGCTTATTGAATCGCGAAAAAATGGTAATACCTTACCCGGAAGATTACATCCGTTAATCTCTGCGGGTTCAATTCCCCGCTCCTTGGGGCGAAAGCTGGTTGAAGACCAACAGATTGAAGAGCGCGGTTAATACCCCGCTGTTTGTGGCGGGGTGCTTTATTTGTCGGTATCGTTTATCGAATAGCAATCACCGCAGTCAACAAGATAGCCGTCTCGGCTATTTCCACCAATGCGCCGGCGGTATCGCCCGTTGTTCCGCCAATACGGCGCAACATGAGGTGGCGCAGAAACAAGAATGTAATAATCGCGGCTAGCGCTAACCACAAATAGCGGTTCACGGTCAGAAAAAAAATCAACACGAATGTGACGATAATGACAACAATACTCCAACGGCGCGGCTGAAAGGCGGCTAATGGAGATCCCAAGCCATTTTTCCGCACATAAGGCGTGGTCAGAAATAGCAAAGGTAGCAATGTTCTCGCAAGGACGGTTGCCAGTATGATGGCGGTCCATTCGTTCGCAATGGTCAAAGTGTACAGCGAGACGAATTTCAGCAGGGTGATCAATACGATTGCTGACACACCAGCCGGACCGCAATTCGGGTCTTTCATGATCGCCATTGTTTTATCCCGATCGCCTAATCCGCCGATCCAGGCATCTGCGCTATCCGCCAAACCATCCAAATGGAGTCCTCCGGTCAATATGATCCAAGCGGTGACCAGCAAGGCAGAAGCCACCAATGGCGGTACGCCGGTCATAAGCCAACCTATTCCCACCAAAATGAATCCGATCATGGCGCCTACCAACGGATAGAAAAGTAATGAATAGCCGAGATCTTTTTCGTCCAGTTGTGCTGCCAATCGTACAGGCAGCCGGGTTAAAAATTGTATGGCGACAAGAAATGGTTTGATCATCAGTGCGGCCCCGCAACCAGCGTGACGCGCGGCAGTATATCCGGTTTTATGCAAACCTGCCGCATGCTGGCATGGCACACATCGATATCCAGCAATCGCTCGAGCGGGTGGTGCAGAATATGACAAACAAGGATGCGAATGACGCCGCCATGCGTGATCAGTAAAATTCTTTTACCGCAAAATTGTGCTTGTATATCTTTCCAGGCTGACAAAACGCGTGCCTCAAAATCCAGTAAATGTTCGCCATCAGGCGGCGGATGATCAAGCGGGTTTTGCCAGAAACGGGATAACGCATCGGCGTCGCTTTGCTGCAATTCAGCAGCAGAGCAACCTTCCCAAGCGCCAAAATGAATTTCCCGGATGCGGTTATCGCACGTGACGGAAATTGAATATCGCTGCCCCAGCGCCTGTGCAAAATCTGCGCAACGAATTAACGGCGAAGTAATGATATGCTGCCATTGCGGCGTTTGATCCTCAGTGGTTTTCCACATTTGCTGCCAGCCGGTCCGTGTCAACGGATAATCCGAGCTGCCGCAATAGCGATGACTATTTTCGGTTTCGCCGTGCCGCAGCAAATCGATATAAGTCGTCAAGGCAGCCGCAGCGTTAATCGTTCCGGGAAACGTGCGCTTCGGAGAAAGTCGCCATTTCATTATGCAACGCGCACGCCATGCGCAACAGGTTGAGCGCCACGGCGGCTCCGCTGCCTTCTCCCAAGCGCATGTTCAAATCGATCAAAGGATCGGCATCGAGTGCTTTGAGGATGGCTGCGTGCCCGGATTCCGCAGACCGGTGCGAAAAAATGAACCATTCCTTGCAACCCGGTGCAATATGCTCGGCGGCCAGTGCAGCGGCTGAGCTGATAAATCCATCGATCAGCACCGGCAAACCGAGTTGCGCGCCGCGAATATAGGCTCCCGTCAATGCGGCGATTTCAAATCCGCCGACACGGCGCAGTGCATCCAATGGAGAGTTGATCTGCGGCCGGTGCAGGGCTAAGGCGCGTTTGATGATTGCCATCTTGTGCATGACGCCTGCCGCATCCAGTCCGGTGCCGCGCCCGGTCAGCAGCACCGGATCCTCATGCAACAAAAGACACGCCAACGCAGTGGCGCTGGTGGTATTGCCGATGCCCATTTCGCCGCCGATGAAAAGTTGCTGGCCGTCTTTTTGTGCGCGTTCGGTCGTTTCATAGCCGACCGTCAGCGCCTGGCTGAGTTGCTCCCAGGTCATCGCGGGTTCATGGATAAAATTGGCCGTTCCCGCTCCGATGCGGCAATCCCTGACATTTGCCAGCGCTGGCATAGCCTGCACGGTTCCCAGGTTAATAATTTCCAGCAAGGCACCCAAGGTACGTGCCAGAACATTGATGGCACCGCCGCCGCGGGCAAAATTCCGGATCATTTCAGCGGTAACCGATTGCGGAAATGCGGAAACGCCTTCAGCGGCGACGCCGTGATCCGCTGCAAAAATGGCGATATATGCGCGATCAGCACCGGGTTGTTGGGTATTTTGCAGTGCAGCCAGCCGGATGGCGATTTCCTCCAAACGGCCGAGCGCCCCCGGCGGTTTGGTGAGTTGCATCTGACGGTGCTGCGCTAACCGGTGCATTTCCGCATTGGGTTGAGCCAGCGGCGCTTTCAGCCAATCGAAGGTTGCCGATGGCGTCATACCGGCTCTCCTTTCAACACCAAAGGCAAGCCGGCGACGGTCAAAATCACTTGGTCGCAGCACTGCGCGGCTGCCTGATGTAATTGACCCGCTTCGTCACAATAACGGCGGCTCAATTCTCCCATCGGTACGATGCCCATGTTGGTTTCATTGCTGACCAGAATCAACCTGCCGGTTGCCTGAGAAAGTGCGTTGAGAAATGCGGTACGTTCGGCGTCCAATCGCGCCGCCTCCGGATGAAGCAACCAGTTCGTCAACCAGAGCGTCAGGCAATCGACCAATAGACAGCGTTCCTCGTTGGTATGTTGCGTCAATACGGATGCCAGTTGCAGCGGTTCCTCGATGACTTGCCAGTGATCGGGCCGCCGTGCCCGGTGTGCGGCGATCCGCGCGCGCATTTCAGCGTCATCGCCGGTTGCCGTGGCGATATAGGTAACCGGCAATCGGCTTTCCATCGCCAGACGCTCCGCCAGGCGGCTTTTGCCGGAACGCACACCGCCCAGAATCAAGGTTCTGGTGGCTGTCATGATGACTGTGCGCCCAAGTTGAGCAACCGATTCAGTTGCGCGGTATCGAGGTATTGTTCGACACAATCCGCCAGCCGGTCGATGGCGGCGTTGCAGATCGTTTGGTAATCGGGCATTTCCACTTGGGTGTCCAATCCGGCCCAAGCTAGGAGCGCTTTGCGAGCAGCCGTGGATGTAAAAATGCCGTGCAGATAGGTTCCCAGTATCGAACCGTCATCGCTGACCGCACCATCCTGACTTTGCGGCAGATGAACAAGCGGTTGATAAGGTGCGTGATAAGTAGTGACTCCCGCGTGGATCTCGTAGCCGGTCACGGTTGCGTCGTTGAAAGTCAACCGGCCGTGCGCGTTGCGCAGAATCTTGTGCGGCTCCAATGTTGTTTCTATATCGAAAAATGCCAGTCCTGGCGCGCTACCGGCATCGCCTTCCAAACCATGCGGATCATGAATTCGTTTGCCGAGCATTTGAAAACCGCCGCAGATTCCCAGCAACTTTCCGCCGTAACGTAAGTGCCTCTGAATTGCCGATTCCCAGCCTTGCTGACGCAACCAATCGAGATCCGCACGGACATTTTTTGAGCCAGGTAAAATGATCAAATCCGCCGATGGAATGGTTTCACCGGGACCGATAAACTGCACGTGTACCTGCGGGTGCAAGCGCAGCGGATCGAAATCGGTGTGATTGCTGATGCGCGGTAATGCCGGAATGATAATCCGCAGATGCTGTTCTTCCGCTGACGCAATAAGATCATTAGCGTGCGGTAACGCGTCTTCCGCTTCGAGGTGCAATCCTTGCAAGTATGGCAAAACACCCAATACCGGTTTGCCGGTATAGCGTTCCAGCCAATCCAATCCGGGGTCGAGTAATGTTTTGTCGCCACGAAAGCGGTTGATGACAAATCCCTGGATGCGCGCTTGTTCGCTTTCACTCAGTAGTGCCAATGTGCCTGCCAGATGGGCGAAAACACCGCCGCGGTCGATATCGGCGATGACAATGACCGGGCAATCGACTGCTTCGGCAAACCCCATATTGGCGATGTCGTTGGTGCGCAGGTTGATTTCCGCCGGTGAGCCCGCGCCTTCGGCGATGATCCGCTCGTATTGAGCGCAAAGCCGCGTGTGCGATTCGAGCACAGCTTGCAGCGCGATCGATTTATAGTCATGAAAACCGCTGGCATCCATATTGGTGAGCGCATGACCGTGAATGATGATTTGCGCATGCTTGTCGGTGTTGGGTTTGAGCAATACCGGATTCATGTCGGTATGTGGTGCCAATCCGGCGGCCAAAGCCTGCACCGCTTGCGCCCGGCCGATTTCCCCGCTATCACGGGTAACCGCGCTATTGAGCGCCATGTTCTGCGGCTTGAACGGCGCTACCCGCACGCCTTGACGCGCCAGCCAGCGGCATAGCGCCGTCACCAGCATGCTTTTGCCGGCATCCGACGTGGTACCCTGGACCATCAGTGTTTGCGTGTTCATCGTGTGTGTTATGCCGTATTGTTCCAGTAATTATGAAAAAGCAATTCCTGCAGCGGACGTTCTTCCGCCCAGCCTTGCAGTTTCAGCATCGGCGCAGGATAAAAGGCTTCGACATGACCCAGGCATAAAATAGCGACTGGCTTACTACTGGCAGGCATGCTGAGTAATTCAGCCAATTGCGCGGGATCAAACAATGACACCCAGCCCATACCCAATCCTTCAGCACGCGCGGCCAGCCAGAAATTTTGAATGGCGCAGGCGACCGAAGCCAAGTCCATCTCGGGCAAAGTGCGGCGGCCAAAAATGTGTTGCTCGCGCCGATCACTTAATGCGACGATCAGCAGCTCTCCGCACTCCTGAATACCGGCGACTTTCAAGCGCATGAATTCATCGCTGCGTTCCGCCAGTGCAGCGGCGGTGCGGTGCCGCTCTTCTTCCACCAGGGTTGCAATGGTATTGCGCAACTGCGGATCGGTAATACGGATAAACCGCCATGGTTGCATCAAACCGACACTGGGTGCCTGGTGGGCGGCGGCGAGCAGGCGCTTCAATACGAGAGGATCAACCGGGTCGGGAAGAAAATGCCGCATGTCGCGGCGCTCGGCGATCACACGATAGATGGCGGCACGTTCACTATCACTGAAGCGATGGTTATGGCTCATGATGCTACAGATCGATCCCTTTTTGCGCTTGCACGCCGGCACGGAATGCATGCTTGATGTCAGTCATTTCGGTAACTGTATCCGCCGCTTCACACAGTGCTTCGGGAGCGCCCCGTCCGGTAATGACGACATGCTGCATGGGCGGGCGGTTTTTCAGATCGTTCAGTATCGCTGCCAGATCTAGCCAGCCGAATTTAAGCGGATACGTGAGTTCGTCGAGCACGATCAAATCCAGCGACGGATCATTCAGCATTTTTTGCACGACAGCCCAGCCACGTTGCGCGGTTTCCGTGTCGCGTTCCAGATTCTGCGTATCCCAGGTGAAGCCTTCGCCGAGGACATGCCAAGTGACATTGGATTGTTTGCGGAAGAATGCTTCTTCGCCGGTATCCGAACGGCCTTTGATGAATTGCGCGACACCCGCGTGCATGCCGTGGCCGAGTGCTCGCGCCAGCATGCCGAAGGCCGAGCTGGATTTACCTTTGCCGTTGCCGGTCAGAACCAGTAGCAAACCCTTTTCACGATCCGCGCGCGCAATCGCCGCATCGACGATTTCTTTCTTGCGCTGCATGCGTGTGCGATGGCGTTCTGCGCGCCCGGAATCGGTCATGGCGTTATCCTGCCGTGGTGTTGCGCGGATTGTGCTGCGCGATGAACGTCAAGAGCGCATGAACGGCAACGGCGATACCCAGGTAAAAAACGAAGGTCTCGATATAAAGCGGGAAATATTTCAGCAGTTGTTCGCCAAATTCGCTTATGCTGGTTTCTGCAATGCGGCCGGAGAAGAAATAAAACCCGCCGCCGGAGAATAGCTCGCACAGCGTTACACCCACTACGATGCTGGCAAAAAGTGGCAGAATGGTGTGCCATGCGAATTGATGCCGTTTCGCGTACCAGCGTCCGGCGAGCCATAACGACGCATAAGCCGGCAACAGAAAAATATACGCCGGGGTCATACAAAAATCGCTGACACCGCCCCAGGTGGTAGCGGCAACATCCAATCCCCAGCTCAACGCAAAAAATCCCACTAGCGGCCATGCGGAACGCAGATAAACTCCAGCGAGAAAGAAGATCGCCCAGGATGCATCGGCAAGGTTATGCAGCGTGGCGAAATGATGGCTGCGCGTGAGGATCATGAATACGACCAGCAGCAGCCCGATGGCGATTTGATGGCGAAGCGATAAAGTCAGCATGTTTAACTCCTAGTCAAGGTTGATAACGCAACATGGCGAAAAAATTCCGCCCCGGTTGATTGTAGAATGCCGCGGTTTGGTAGTGCTCATTGAATATATTTTCAATACGACCTTGCAAACGCCAATGTTTATTCAGGTTGTATTCGGCGCGTAAGTCGAATTTAACGTAACTATCCAGCTTGCGGGTATTGGCCAGATCGTCATAGCGCTGGCCTTCAACCAGCAGCATCGCGCCAAGGCGGTATCGGCCGAATTGCCGGTCGGCTTCCAACCGGAACGATTCCGGGGCGCGTCGAGGCAATATATTACCGCGATTTGGGCCGGATGAACGATTTTCGGGATCCATCAGCGTCAGATTGCCGTTCAATTGCCAGCCCTTGACCTGCAAGCTGACGATTCCCTCAAATCCGCGAATGCGTGCCTGATCGACATTGGCGGGCGCAAAAGTGGCGGCGTCGTAGGCGATCAAGTGGTAGATGTCATTTTCATAGATGTTCAACGACCAATTACCCCAAGCCGCCTTGCCGCGTGTGCCGAATTCAAAACTGCGCGAATCTTCCGGACGCAGATGCGGATTGCTGAAGCCGGGAAAATACAATTCGTTGAATGTCGGCGCTTTGAAGGCACTGCCAAAATTTGCCAGCAGACGGACATTCTCCGTGAGCGGATAACCCCAACCCGCACTGCCGGTCACCCGGCTGCCGAATTGCTGGTTATCGTCATGCCGCAGCGAGAGCTGAAAATCATGTTTGGCGACGGTGGCCTGATGTTGCGCGAAAACACCCCAGTTGGTGCGTGAGCGCACCGTGAAAGCTTCGGTGCTGTCGATATGATCATTCTGGTAGTCCATGCCGATGGTCAGCAAGTTTTTCGGATTGATGGTGAAATCGTTCAGTACCGAAATGGTGTTGCGCGTGGTATTGAAGCGGCTTTGAAACAAGGTATTAAGAAAATTATCCGTATCTTCGTGACTGCTGCCGCCGATCAAATTGACGCGCCAGAACTTGAGCGGCGAATAGCGCGCCGTGCCGCCAAAAACTTGCTGCATCACAATCCCTTTATTGACGAAGCTGCCGTCGAATTCGGTTTTGCCCGCAGAGCGCATGAAACTACCGTCGATTTCCAATCCGTTTTGGAAACGGTACCCCGCACGTGCAGTGCCTGCGACATTGCGGTAACCGTCCTTGTCATATAAGGTTGGATCGGACGAGTCGACAAAGCAACCGGCATCGCTGGAACCGGTGCAGGCATTAAACCCGCGCGTGCCGATACCGCTGGCGGTCATGTTCAACCAGCCTTGCTTGCCGCCATACGCGAATCCCGTAGCGCCTTCCAAAGTTCCGTAACTGCCGCCGCCGAAATTGAAATTCGGTTTGAATCCGCTACCACTGCCTTTGCGCGTGAAAATATGGATTACACCACCGATGGCCTCGGAGCCGTACAAGCTGGAGCGCGGGCCGCGCACGATTTCGATGCGCTCGATCTGATCGATCGGAATGTTTTCAAATGCCGTGGTACCTGAAGTAGCGGAACCCACTTTGATGTTGTCGATCATGACGAGCACTTGATCGGATTCGCTGCCGCGCATGAACACGGCGGTGTCTTTACCCGCACCGCCATTATTCGAGATACTCATTCCCGGCACGCCGCGAAACAAATCCTGAATCGAGCGCGCCTGCTGGCGTTCTATGTCCTGGCGCGAAATCACCGTGACTGAAGCGAGTGCAGCATCGGTGGTCTGAGCCGTGCGTGTGGCTGTAACGATAACCGGTTTCTCCTGATGATCCGCGTCTGCGGCAAATACATTCATTGCTGTGCCGAGCCATAGCACCGCCAGCGCCGTTAAACGGCATTTCTGCATGATTTGATTCCTCCGCGCACACCCGCGCGTTGTCGAATTTAAAAATGAGCGAATGCGGAAGAAGAATCCGGAAATGGACAACTCGAGCGGTTTAAAAAAACCGTCTGAAATGCCACCGATTGCCCGCCGCAATCTCGCAGTAATGTGTACACTTCGGGCCGGTCTCCGGACTGATGAGCGGAAGCAATTCCGGATCTGCGCCTTCCCGTGTTGTTGCACAGTGGCGTGATGCAGATCGTTAACTCAATTACCGTTGCGGGGGCAGTGCCGGCATTGCCTGAATGGAATCAGACGCACCGGCTTCCCGTTTAACCTGCAAGAAAAGAAACTCGCAGGCACCTGAACGTGAGGGCGCAAACTTACCCGATGGACAGCCGGTATGTCAAGAATAGGTTGAAAAAGTATGCCGGTGATGGTCACAATGCGATTCTGTATTCCGGGCGGCACACAGAGCGCGTGATATAGGAAGAAAACACCGCATTTTGGGCGAATTTATCAGAGAAATGATGTATGGGCGGTAAAGCACAGTATTTTATTTTTGCACTTGCAAGCTTGTTTTTTGCGAATTTCAGCGCATTCGCCGAGAGGAGTTGCTTGCCGGATAATCAGCAGGGCATAGGTGCGCTCGGCCGGATTGAACCGCGTTCGCGCGTGATTAAAATTTCCCACAATGCCGGACCGGAAGGCGCGCGCGTTGAACAGCTCTTTTTTGAAGAGGCCGATCAGGCCAAATCCGGTGATACACTGGCATTGTTGTCCGATCATTTCAAGAAAAAAGCGCAGGTTGAAGCAACCAAAGCGCGTATCAGAGTACTCGAGGCACAACATGCGGTGGAGCAAGCTGCGCTGGCTTTCAATAAAAGGGAATACTTGCGCCATCAATCGCTCGAACTCAGCTCCGCAACGAGTGCCTCGATCGCCGACGCCAAGCGCTTGGCGTTCGAACAATCGCAAATCAATCTGAAACGCTTAGTGGCGGAAATCGCACAAGCGCGATCCGAGCAACAAGTTAATGAAGCGGAATTGAGCAATACCCGCATTACTGCACCGATCAGCGGTACCGTCCTGAAGATTCATACGCGACCGGGCGAACGAATCGGCGATAAGGGCTTGCTGGAAATGGCGGATTTATCGCAACTCGATGTCGTGGCGGAAGTCTATGAATCCGATTTGCTGCAAGTGGAAGCAGGTCAACCAGGATGTATTCATGCAACGGGTTTTAAGCGAATTTATCGCGCGCAAGTTAGGGAACTGGGATTCCTGGTCAGAAAAAACGATATCAATGACACCGATCCGTTGGCCGACCGCGATAACCGCATCATCGAAGTCCGTCTGACGCTGGAGCCGGATGCGGTAACCGATTTACAGCACCAGATCTTCCGCCAGGTTAACGTGCGTATCGTGCCGTGATGATCGATTGGTTTTATTTTCCAGCGCGGCTGGCATGGCGGCAATTGGTTTTTGACCGCACCAAGCTGGTTGCCGCGATTTGCGGTGTGTTGTTCGCGTGCGTGCTGGTATTCATGCAATTGGGTTTCCGGGATGCGCTGTATGCCAGCGCAATTTCCGCACCGCTGAAATTGGATGGCGATCTGTTTCTGATGCACAAGCAAAGCGAAGCGCTATGGCGCCCGGTGACATTTAAACGCAGCGAGTTGATGCGTGCGTTGGGAAATCCGGCAGTCGCCGAAGTTTATCCGCTTTATCTGGGGTTAGCGCCGTTCAAGAATATTGAAACCCGGGTCAAGCGCACATTAATGGTGTACGGCTTTGATCCGGATTCGCAGATATTCAGCGTGGAGACCATCCGGGATCAGCAGGCGGGGTTGAAACTGAAGGATACCGTGCTGTTCGACGAATATTCCCGGCCAGAATTCGGACCGCTGCGGCAACTGTTGGATAACGGGCGAAATATCACCGAGATCAATGATTACAAGATAGCCGTCATCGGATTGTTTAAGTTGGGCGTATCTTTCGCTGCCGATGGCAATATCGTCGCCAGCGAATTGAATTTCATGCGGATTTTTCCCAAAAGAAATCGCAGCGATATCGATTTGGGTATCATCAAACTTTACCCGGGCGCCTCGATCGAACAGACGCAAGCCGAACTGCACCTGCGGTTGAATGAATTCGTCAATGTTTTTACCTATGGAGAGCTGATGCAGTATGAGAGGAATTACTGGGCGAATATGGCGCCCATTGGTTTTATATTCGGATTCGGCACCGTCATGGGCTGGGTAGTTGGCTTAGTGATCGTGTATCAGATTTTGTTTACCGATATCGCCAATCTGCGTAATGAGTTTGCCACGCTCAAAGCCATCGGCTACGAGCAGGGCTATTTCATTCGCGTGGTGTTTGCCTCGGCTTTCTTTCTGGCGGTTTTGGGATTCGTTCCGGGTTGTGCGCTTTCCGTCGGTTTGTATCATCTGGCGGAGTCGCAAATATTTATGCCGATGCCGATGACATTGAACAAAGTGACCACCGTGTTCGTGTTTATTCTCTCCATGTGCGCCATGGCCGGATTTCTGGCCATCCGCAAATTGAAAGCCGCCGATCCGGCGGATATGTTCTGATGACGGCGATCATCGATGTCGATCGTTTGAGTTTCAGTTTTGGCAGCGGCGCCCTGGTACAACCTGTTCTGAAGAATGTGACGATTGCGATCCGCCAAGGTGAAATCGTGCTGATTACCGGGCCTTCCGGCTCCGGAAAAACGACATTCTTGACCATCATCGGCGGACTACGCCAAGCGTTCCACGGCAGCGTCATGGTGCTTGATCAGCAATTGATCAATAGCAACGAGCAAGTCAAAATCAAAGTGCGCCAGCAAATCGGTTACATTTTCCAGCAGCATAATCTACTCAAATCGCTCACGGCGTTACAAAACGTCAGTATGACGTTGGAAATGGGCAACACGCTGACGGAGCAGCAACGGCTCGAGCGGTCGGCGCAAATGCTGACCGCCGTCGGGTTGGGAGATTGCCTTCACTACAAGCCGGATCAACTGTCAGCCGGGCAGCGGCAACGGGTTTCCATCGCACGCGCCTTGGTCGGGCAACCGAAAATCGTGCTGGCCGACGAACCGACCGCTTCACTCGATAAACAGAGCGGCTACGAAGCGGTCAGTATTCTGAAGCAACTGGCAAAGGAATCACAAACTACCATCCTGCTGGTGACGCACGATTATCGCATTCTCGATGTCGCGGATCGCGTGGTGGAGCTGGAAGATGGCGTGATTAAAAATACCTGATTGCGCCGGTTCACCGGAAGCATACCGTGCCCGCTATATGATTCAGTGTTTCCAATGGATTATGTTTATGATTGCTATAATTTAGCACCGGTACCGACGAGCTCACCGGAAGTGATTTTGTAGGCAAAGCTTTCATGATCCAGGCTGTCGAGTGCTTTGCCATCGATTTCCGCGTACGGATACATGAAGAATGGCAGCTTGCTGGCAGTGTTGCTTGGATGCAGCGTCAAGTCTTCAGCGTGATTGAATGTCAGCCAATTCATTTCCCAAGTGCCAAAAAACTTTTCCCGCAATTGCATGATTTTCGGATCGTCCAGCGCCAGTTTTTCCAAGTTCGATGCCTGCAGCACATCGGCCGGATTCACCGGTATCCAGCCGCGGCCAGCGAGAAAGAATTCCGCGCGGCAGTGTTGCGATTGGCTGATGTCACCGTATTGTCCGATACTGTTAAACAATTTCGATTCGCTGATGCGGATGCCGTACTGATTGCGCGCCGGGATATTGGCGGCTTTTGCCAATGCGACAAACAACGAATTCAAGTCGACACATTTACCGGCCAGCTGGCTTTTTTCCAGCATCGCTTTAATATCACCTTGCCCCCGCCCGCGTGTATTCTGGTCGTATTGCGCATTATCGATGACCCAGTCATAAATGGCTTTTGCTTGATCCACTGTCGTTGCGGCATGTTTATCTTTCAAGATGGCATGCGCGGTTTCGCGTACGATACCGTTGGTTGGTTTCAAGTGGGTCGGATTCAAATAATTCTTGATGCTGTGCGGCAGCGCGGAATTCTTGGTGGCGTGATCGTGCGTGAGATCCAAGGAATGGTGCGTGGTTTTCACGATGCAACTGACGGTGACGTGACGCATGCCGCTTTTCGGTTTGCCTTGCCATTCGGCTTTGAAAACCGGGAAAGGGCTGGCTCCCAGTGTACCGAAAGAAGCTTTAGTGGCGTTGCCATTCCAATTGCTGCCTTGCGTGAACTGAAAAGCGGAGTCATTGGTATCGGGCAGCGGCAGCCATAGGCGCGCGGAATTGCCATTGACCGGGAGGTCGATTTGATAGGTTAAGCGATAGCTGGTCCAATTGCTGAAATCCGATGACAGCAGTTGCTTGGCCATTAAGGGTGAAACCGGGAAAGAGAGTACACTTGTGCCGATTAATTTTATAAAATCCCTGCGTTTCATAACTTCCTTTATGGTGAATTTGTTGAGTTGCGGAATTTTATCTGATCGTTTCTTTATGTCAATGCAGCGCACACAGGTATTTACATGATGACTCATTTGATGGATTTTCTGCCTGCGGTGGAAATCGAAACGGACGATTCCCCGACACATGCCATTATATGGCTGCACGGACTGGGTGCTGACGGAAACGATTTCGTGCCGATCGTCGACGAACTGGAATTTTCGCCCGGTACGGCGGTCCGGTTTGTTTTTCCGCATGCACCCGAGCGTCCCGTCACGATTAATAACGGTTACATCATGCGCGCCTGGTACGATATTGTTCATGCAAATTTTAGCGATCACCAGGATAAATCCGGTATTCATGGGTCGCAAAAAGCAATCGATGCTTTGATCGACAGGGAAATGCAGCGCGGTATTCCGTCCGAACGCATCGTGCTGGCCGGTTTTTCGCAAGGTGGTGCGATGGCACTGCAAGCCGGGTTGCGTCAGCATAATCCGCTGGCTGGAATTATTGCATTATCCTGTTATTTGCCGCTGGCAGACACGCTTTCAGCCGAAGCTTCTAGTGCCAATGCCGCAACACCGATTTTTATGGCACATGGCAGCTACGATCCGGTAGTACCTTTAACATTGGCTATACAATCAAAGGAAAAACTGCTGGCCAGCGGCTATTCTCTGGAATGGCATGAATTCCCCATGGCGCATACCGTATGCGGACAGGAAATTGCCGCTATCAGCAGCTGGTTGCGGCGTATTCTCGGCTGATCGTTATTCCGTGCATTCAGCGAGGCTAATAAGCATTATTTTTTTTGATGACGACGCTGATGGTTTTGAAGATGATCCAGAGGTCGAGCCAGATGGACCAG
This sequence comes from Gammaproteobacteria bacterium, assembly GCA_015709635.1. Lineage (NCBI taxonomy): Bacteria > Pseudomonadati > Pseudomonadota > Gammaproteobacteria > Gammaproteobacteria bacterium. Next base: position 1,728,474 of record CP054180.1, on the reverse strand, counting down.
TTTTTGAGATAGTAGAGGTCGTGCTCGATGCGCGCTTTCATTTTTTCCAGCACATCGGTTTCACCGCGCCAGCCGTTGACCTGAGCCCAACCAGTGATGCCGGGTTTGGCCATATGACGCAGCATATAGCCCTTGATCAGCTTGCGATAGAGTTCGTTATGCGCCACCGCGTGCGGACGCGGGCCGACGATGCTCATTTTGCCCTCCAGCACATTGAAGAATTGCGGCAGTTCGTCCAATGACGTGCGGCGCAGGAAGCCACCGATTTTGGTCAAGCGTTGATCGTTCTGCTTGGCCTGCTGAATAGTGGCACCATCCTCGGTGACCGTCATGGAGCGGAATTTATACACGATGATCTCCTCGCCGTTGAGGCCGTAGCGGCGCTGCTTGAAGATCACCGGGCCGGGCGATGTAACTTTCACCGCCAAGGCGATGCACGCCATCAAAGGCGATAGCAAAATGATAATCAGCAGAGCCAGTACAAAGTCGCTGACACTTTTCACCACACCATCCACACCGACAAAAGGCGATTCGTTCATAGCCACGACCGGTACATCGCCAATGTACTCGAAGCGCGCCTGCATCAAATCGAAGATATAAATATCGGGCAGGAAATAGATCGATGACGTGGTATCCGGCAACTCATCCATCAGTTTCTGAATGCGCGGCTGAGACGACATCGGCAAACTGATGAAAACCATCTCGGTATTATGCTTCTGGATGTAGGGCACGACATCATCCAGTCCTCCTAAGCGCGAGCCGAAATCATCCGGCCGGGTGATCGCCGCTGCCGCAGCAGGATCAACCGGCTCTTCCGTTTGCGCACCGAAGTTGCCGGCGATGCGCGAACTGCTGCGCTCATCGAAGAAGCCTTGATAACTGACCAATAAAAAGGGCAGCTCGGCAATATGCCGGATGAACGACAAGCTGTTTTCATTGGCGCCGATCACGATCGCCGAGCGTAGCTTGCCTTTGTTATACAGATTGGTGACGATGCTGCGCACCGTGAGATGGCTTGCAATCAGCATGAGCGGTGTGGCGATAAACCAGGTCAGCAGAACTTGTTTGGAAAACTGATTGTAAAATTTAGTGGCATAACCGAGAAATACCAAAATAGCGACAATCACCAGCCAACCCATCACCGTATCGCGCATATAGGCAAGCAAGCGGCCCTTGCGCCAATTGCGGTAAATGAGGATGCGCTCGTAAATATAAGTGGAAATAAAGAAGGTGATGATGACCAGCACCAGATAGTAACTGGTGAAGTCTTCATCGTATAACCAAGCGGTCAGGATCAGCATGCTCCAGATGATGAACGGGTCGAGCAAGTGCTTGAAAAAAGCTACGATAGGTAAATCGTTGACTGTCATCGTTTTCCGTAAGTATATTGCAGATTGATATTGGCACCGTTGGCATTAAATCCGCCCAAAGGGTTATTGGTCTGCAAATCGTTATGATAGGCCGAAGCGATGACCTGTAAACCAGGATAAGGGGCGTATATGAGTTTTACCGTGGCATTGCGAAGCGTATTGTGCGTACCGATCGGTAGAAATGAATCGGTAAAAATTGAAAAACGGTCAAATTTCAGATGCTGATAGGAAAAATCTCCCTCGAGTCTTACTTTTCTGGTGATGTCCCAATGGGGAATAATGCTGACACCGGTATTCAAGCTGAAGCTGGCGGTAAGCATCAGCATAGCCGCAGTTTCACGCCACCCGGTAACCGAGACGCCGACCTTGTCGGTAGGTTGCCACTGATAGACCATACGGGCATTGAATCCGCTAAAGTCACGCGTTTTAAAGCTTGCATTGGTGCGCTCCACCCATCCGCCGGTTCCGTAGAGGCGAGATTTTGCGGTCACCACCCAGTTGACTTTAGCCAACGCTTCCATCTGGTTATAGCTATTGTCCGTGGACGAACCATCCGCCGCCAGAACGCGCACCGGGAAATCGCCGATGGTATCGCGAAAGAGTATCCCCACGGTATTTCTGCCTGACGTTATGAAATCGATGCCGCCTTCAAAGCGGTTTTCGATACGATTCAGGAAGCGCAACGTGGGACTATTCGAACTGAGATCGTAATGGGTATAGCTGCCATTCAAGCGCCAGCTGGGATGAAGACTCCATGTCGCATTTAAAAACTCGGTTTGCTCGGTTCTGACATTTTTAACACCTGGCTGAAACACGAACGGCGCTAGTGATTGTACATAGCTTGCACCCATGTTGCCTTCCAAGCGGTTGCCGAGAAACCACTGCCAACTGCCGTTGAAGCTTTTCAGATTGTTGTTCATTTGGTTGAATTTCTCAAACCGGGTATGAGTCCAGTTTAAATTCGCATTGAACCGTTGCCGCCCGATTTCTTTTTCTAACAGTACTCCGCCGGTAAAACGCTGGGAAATATCAAAAAGATTATTCGTGCCCAGTAGCGGCAGGGGATTCGTTCCATCGCGTATACGCAATATGTTGTCATCGGCGGTCAAGCTGTAACTACCATAAGGCTGTATCAATTTGCCAAACAGCGCAGCAGATGCGGTGTGGCTGAAAAGCAGCAGTAAAACACCCGCGGAAATCAGTATCCGCAACCGGATGAGTCGTGAAAGGCAGTGCGCGATGCGGGTAATAGACTGAGTGATGCGAGTAAATGTAACTTCCATGAATTGATGTTTCATTAACTTGAGATTCTCAGAGTTTCCAGTAGACAAAGATCAAGATATTTGACAGAACCTGTGTTTTCCATAACATGTTCTCATAAAATTATTTTTAACAACACTTTTTCCACCGGAAAACATACTTTTTTTACCCCTTTAATACCCTTAGTCGTTATTTTTAACAAGTAGGATCGGGAACTGAAGTAAAGATCTTTCGATAGCATTGGCGTAACACGGAAAAAAATTATGGTTGGGTTTACGGCATCCGCAAGCAATAAGATTAGCAAGAAAGATACAAACGGCATTTATGGGAAGAACTGCGACTGTTTTGTCAGTCCGGTTTTTCGGTCGGATAGAAAAATGTGCTAAGGAAACTCTGAAACAGGTAGCGAGCATGGCCGAGCGTAGCAGTTTTTCAGAACTTCCCTAATAATATCAATTCCAATTGCAATCATTGCAAGGAGGAACGAATGAAATTCACTTCATTGACGCAGCGTTTTGCTGTCTGGTTTACATTGGTTTCCTTGCTGCCAATATTGGTCATTGGTAATAGCCTGTTGCACACCTTTGAGAAAGAAATCAAGAAATCGGCCATCCGCAATGTTTCTGCCATTGCCGATAAAAAATTCGAACAAATCGACAGTTATCTGCAAGAGCGCTTGCTCGATACCAGCTTGATACGTGACGCCAGCACGACACATGAAGCCATTATCGGATTTTCCAAAATTTTCGAGGAAAACGGAGTGGATTCGGAGGAATATCGCCGCTTGGACGCCAGTTATCGCGAAAATTTCAAACGTTTTGTTGAAGATGCGAAATATTACGATTTATTTTTGATTTCCACCCAAGGCACGATTATTTACTCGCAAACGCACGAATCCGATTTTGCCACCAACTTATTTACCGGTCCTTATCGCGATACCGGTTTAGGCAAGGTGACACGCTTTGCGCTGGAGAACTTGAAAAGCAGTATTTCGGATTTTGAACGCTACGAACCATCCCGGGGCGCTATTGCCGCATTTGTTGCAACACCGATTGTATTAAATGGAGAAACCAAGGGTGTTTTGGCATTGCAAATTTACAGCCAACGCGTGTTTACCGTGTTATCGAATAACGTCGGACTGGGTGATAGCGGTGAAACGGTCGTGGCGCGTCTGGAAGACGATCAGACTGCACTCGTCATGGTGCCGCTCAAATATGATCCCGATGCAGCACTGAAACGCCGGATACCGCTGAATACACTGCCATCTTCCGAAGCCATGCAAAATGCTTTGAAGGGGCAATCGGGCGGTGCATTGACTACCGATTACCGCGGCAAGGAAGTGGTTGCAGCATGGCGTTATTTGCCGCGTATGAAATGGGGCATCGTCGTGCAAATTGATGTCGAAGAAGCCTTTGCTTCTGTTTATAAGGTACATTTTATCGGCTTGGTTATTCTGATTTTGATATTGTTTGCCGCCTTATTGGGGGCGATATTGTTCCACCGCCGCGTGGTTAATCCCTTGAAACATTTGAATCAGAGTGCAATGGAAATTTCTTCGGGAAACTTGCATCAACTGGTTGCGATTGAAGGCTGGGATGAAATGCGACAGTTGGCGCACACGTTTAATGCGATGGTCGAAAAACTATGCGCGAGCGATCAAAATCGCAATAAAGCCGAAGAAAATCTGGTGCAGCTCAATCAGGAGCTGGAACATCGCGTGGCGACCAGAACCGACGATCTGCAGCGCGCTAACGAAGCTTTGGCGATCAAAGAAGAGGAAATGCGCTCGGTAGTTGAGCACATGGTGGATTGCGTGGTGACCACCGACGAAATCGGCACCATCTTATCCGTCAATCCGGTGATGGAGAAATTGTTCGGTTACAGCCACGATGAGATGATCGGACAGAACATCTCGATCATCGTACCCGAACCGGATCGCAGCAAGCATAATAGTTATATGGAAAACTATTGTCGTACCGGTCATGGCCAGGAATATATCGGGCGCCCTTATTTGTCCGGTTCGCACGGCATCGGCCTGGGACGGGAAGTGGAAGGTGTGCGTAAAAACGGTGAGCGGATTGAACTGTATCTGGCTGTCAGCGAATATTTTGTTGCCGGAAAACGGCATTTCACCGGTGTGATGCGCGATATCCGCGAACATGTGCGTATCATGAAGGATTTGAAACAAGCCCGCATCGAAGCGGAGCAAGCCAACAAAGCCAAATCGGCGTTTCTTGCCGCCATGAGTCACGAAATCCGCACACCGATGAATGGCGTGATCGGTATGATCGATGTCATGCGGCAAACCAGTTTGAGCGGTTATCAAATGGAAATGGCGAATCTGATCCGCGATTCCGCTTATGCCTTGCTCTCTATTATTGAAGACATTCTCGATTTTTCCAAGATCGAAGCGGGCAAGCTGGAAATCGAGAAAATTCCGATGCCGCTGGCCAGCATCATCGAGAATGCCTGCGGTATGCTGGCACATCTGGCGCTCAGTAAGAAAGTTGAGCTCACTCTGTTTATCGATCCCGCCATCCCGGAAAATGTATTGGGCGATCCGCTGCGTTTGCGCCAGGTGCTGGTCAATATCATCAACAATGCGATCAAATTTTCCAGTAAGCAGGAAAAACAAGGCAAGGTGTCGGTGCGGGTATTATTGACCGAATCGAATACGGACCAGATCGTGGTGACCTTTCAAATCACCGATAATGGCATCGGTATGGATAAAGAGACGCAGGAAAAGCTCTTTAAATCTTTCTCGCAAGGCGATCCTTCCACCACGCGCCGCTTCGGCGGCACCGGTCTCGGTTTGGCGATTTCGCACCACCTGGCGGAGCTGATGGATGCGGAAATTACCGTGCAAAGCGAGCCGCAGCAAGGATCCACTTTCATTATCCAAATGCCTTTTAAACCGCTACCGGCTAGCGCGGTTATCAATCACAAGATCGAAGACCTGGACGGCATGAATTGCTTGATACTCGGCGACAACGCCAGTTTGAGCAATGATTTGGCGGTTTATTTGCGCAGCGCAGGAGCGGAAGTTAAACAAATATCCGATTTTTCCAAGGCTGATCAAGTTATTCGAAATCTGACGCCCGGGTTATGGCTGGTGGTGATCGATGCGGGTCAGGAAGTGTTTTCCATCGAAGCGCTGCGCACTGCATTTAATGCGCGCGGTGAGCAGATAAAGAAACGCCCGGGTAAAGCCGGATTGAGGGAGGTTCAACCATACATCGACCCCCGCTTTGTCGTGATCAAACGTGGCCGCCGCCGCCAGGCGCGCATTGAAGATATCGATATCATTACGCTTGATGGCGATGTCATGTACCGTCAATCGTTGCTGCGCGCGATGGCGATTGCCGCCGGTAAAGTGGAAGCGAGCGCGGAGAGCGCGCCGCTTGTCAGCACTCTCAAGTCACAGCCTACCTCGGTCTCGCGCGAAGAAGCGCTGCGCCAAGGCCGGCTTATTTTGGTGGCGGAAGATAACGACATTAACCAGAAAGTCATCCGCCAGCAACTGACTTTACTTGGCTATGTAGCGGATATTGCCAACGATGGCCGGGAAGCGCTGAAACGTAAGCAGAATTGTGCATATGGATTGCTGCTGACCGATTTGCACATGCCGGAGATGGACGGTTTTGAATTGACGAAAGAGATCCGGTCAGCGGAATCCGGCCAACAGCACATGCCGATTGTCGCACTGACGGCCAATGCCTTGAAAGGTGAGAGGGAACACTGCCTCAACGCCGGCATGGACGATTACCTGAGCAAACCGGTGCAACTTGAGGATTTGCGCCAGATTCTGGAAAAATATTTGCCGCGCAGCGAAGCGCCGGTAACTGCAAAACCTGCGGCTTCTGCAGCCGCCGTATCAGCGAGTAAAGTGGAAGCGGCAGTGGTACCGGTCAATGTCCATGTGCTGGAAGAGCTGGTCGGCAATGATGCGGAGATGATCCGGGAAATGCTGACAGATTTTCGCGCCAGCGCGGAAAAAATAGCTACAGAGCTGCACGTCGCTTATCAAGCCGGTCAATTGACGGTTGCCGGTGGGTTGGCGCATAAGCTGAAATCATCCGCACGATCGGTGGGGGCGCTGGCATTAGGTGAATTGTGCGCGGCCATGGAACAAGCAGGTAAAAAGAATGCTGCGGCGGAACTGGCGGTGTTGTTGCCGCAATTTGATGCGGAAATGCTCGCGGTTAAAACCTATCTTGATTCCTTAACCGCGCCAGATGGGGAAAATTTGTAAAACTGTTTGGTTAAGATGCCGGGGAAGCGATCAGCGCTTCAGCGCGGACTCTACCGTGCCATTCTTCTATCCAATGCAGCAGGTCGGCGGGCAGGAGTGGGCGTGAGATGAAGTTTCCCTGCGCCATATCGCACCCTGTTTGCTGTACCAGTTCCCAGTCATCGCGATCTTCAACGCCTTCCGCAACGATATCCATGCCCAGTTGCTTGCCCATCGCCAAGCTGGCATCGTAAATGGCGCGCAGCGTATCGTCCTGCCATGCACGATGAACAAATCCTTGATCGATCTTCAGTTCGTTAAACGGAATGTCGCGCAGTTGCGCCAGGGATGAATGGCCGGTGCCGAAATCGTCGATGGACAGATGAAACCGTTTGAGACGCAGGCGGGTGAGAATTTCCAGCGGAATGCGCGCATCCGGTCCCATCACCTGGCTTTCGGTAATTTCGATGACGATTTTTTGCGGCGGCAGATTATTCTCATTGACGAGATTGACCACCATGTCTTGAAAATCGAGAGAAGCCAGATTTTCCATCGTGACGTTGATCGACACGCGCAAAGCCTGACCGTCACGATGCCATTTTCCCGCTTGAATGATCGCCTGCTTTAGCACCAAGTGGGTCAAATCGTCGATCAGATTGTTATCCTCGGCAACATGAATGAACCGGTCCGGCATGATTACACCATCGTGCGGATGATGCCAGCGCACCAGCGTTTCTACGCCGATGACGTCACCGCTTTCCACCGATACTTTGGGTTGATAGTAGTTCACCAGTTCCTGATTGGCGATGGCCGAGCGAATATCGGCTGCGCTGTAGGTTTTGTCGCTTGATTGCGGATGGATGGATGTTTCAATCTCCAATCGTTGTAAGATTTCCGATAACTTATTGGGATCCACGGGTTTGTGCACATAGCCGGGCATCGGAATTTTGTGCGCATGCACGAGTTTTTCCGCGGTTTTGAGCATGCGTTCGTCTTCACCGCTGACCAATATCAATTGACCGTGGTACTGACGGTCCACCAAGTAACGCACAAACTCGATGCCGTCCATATCCGGCATGTTCAAGTCGAGCAGGATCAAATCGGGACAGGTATCGGTATGATCGATTTTTTGCAACGCATCCGAACCGTTGTCGCAGGTAGTGACAGCCGTGTAGCCCAGCTTCGCCAGCATGCGCGACAGCAGCTTGAGCATAAAAGTATCGTCATCGAGGATCAGTATCTTAATTTTCGACGCGCTATCCATAGCTTTTTTTATAATTGAAAGAGAGGCCTGCCGGTGATTCTCAAAATATCAGCGCATGATCATACACTGTGTACCGGTAAAGATGATAACAATCGTTTTTCCCGCTATGAAATAAAAGCGGCAGATTGGTTATGGATCGGAAATCAGCGAATTGAGCAATCAATCGTCGATCAGCACATGGCCGAAGAAAGCGAAAATACCGATTGCAATGCCGGTGACAAATTGCGCATGTACCAGATAAGAAAATCTCTTCAGTTCGACCGGCGAATAGCGAAGTGTTAGAAACATTCCAAAAAGGCCCTGCCAGATAACTAAACCCAGCAAAGCGGGGAAAAATAGAATGTGGCTGTAGCGTGCAAACCCCATCATCGCGATATGCAACAAAATCACGGCAACCGCCGCGATACCGAAGTAAATATGCGTGCGGTTCATCCAGATCAACAGATCGTTCAGCCCGGATGATTCGACCGGTGGAATATAGTCCGGAAGCAAGCGCTGCGCCAATTTACCTTGACCGAGCAGCAGCTTGAGCAGTGTGCGACAATAGATAAAAACCAGCAGCACCAAGCCCGTTTTCCCGAATCCTTCGCCGATTTCGGTTAGAAACGTCTCACGCTCTTCGGGAATCGGATGAACCGTGTAGGCATAAATAAAATAGGCCAATGAAATCAATGAAATTACCGCAGTATAGATGAGGATGCCGCGAATATTTTTTAACGCTTGCTGCATAGGAATTTATTGGTTGACTTGATAGCCTGTCACTTTCAGAATTTCCCAGTCGAAGTTATGCGCATCGGCAACATCGTTGGGCAGTGCCATCGATAACGAGCCTTTCGAGGCAGGCGGCAGATCCAGATCGATTTTATGCACTTTGGGATCGTGCGACATGTTCGAATGCATATGATGATGATCGTGGACCGGCGTCATGCTGACAATGAGTTGCGTAATATGGTAATTATCGTTGCCGTTGTATATCGTACCGCTGAAAATCCCCCAACCGAACCCGGCGTCGATTTGCAGTTTCCGGATGGCGTCTTGAGGTAATTCCGTCAGGTCGCCGGCTATTGCAAGCGGCATCGATATCAGCCAGGCCGATAGTAGCGATGCGCAAATAAATTTTTTAAACCTCGAGGTAGTTTTCATTCGGTATCCTTCACAGTGACAATTAAAATCGGAATCGGGAAATAGGCAAAATTATAAATGAGTTGCTGTGTCAAAATGCATTTCGTCAGGTAGATAATTTCCGGCAAAGGAGGAGCAGTGGAAATTGATGACAGCGATCCGTACGATCTTGACCGTTTCGTACAAGCGCAAGTGCATGATTTTGAAATTGCTTTGGCTGAGATTGCCGGTGGCCGCAAGCACTCGCACTGGATGTGGTATATCTTTCCACAATTTGCCGGACTTGGATTCAGTGCGATGTCGCAGCGTTACGCGATCAAAAGTGTTGCGGAAGCGCAGGCCTACTTGAATCACCCGATTCTCGGACCGAGATTGATCCGGTGCTGCGAAGCGGTGCTGGCTGTTAATGGTCGCTCCACTTATGAAATCTTCGCTGCACCGGATGATATGAAGCTCAAATCCTGCGCCACATTATTTGCCAGCGTAACGCCGAAGGGATCAGTTTTTGAGCGTGTATTGGATAAATACTTTCAAGGTGAGCGAGATCAGAAAACGCTGGATTTTCTGCTTCACAATCCGAATCTCAAATCACTGTGATCTATTGTGCTGATCACCATGGTGTTGATAAATCCATTGATTTAGCGAAATACGCGCTTCAGTAATCACTTCCGACGCCGCCATTCCCAGCATCCCTTGATACTTCTGCACCCAGCGATCCGCCGCAGCGCCGTGCAGGTAAACCGCCAACAACAACGCATGATCCGGATTCGCGCCTTGCGCGATCAGCGCGCCAATGATGCCGGCCAGTACATCGCCGGTTCCGGCGGTGCTGAGTGCGGGATTGCCGCTGGTATTGAGATAACGTTTGCCGTCGGGAAAGCAACAGATGCTGCCCGCGCCTTTGAGGACGACGTAACAATTGAAATGTTGCGCAATTTGTAGCGCTGTGTTCATGCGGTTGTTTTGCACGGTGATGCTATCGGTATTCAACAAACGTGCAGCTTCGGCGGGGTGAGGTGTTAGGATGGCGGAGGCTTTGCGCTGGCAGAGGTTTTTCGCCAGATCGGGATGCTGCGCGATCAAGTTGAGCGCATCGGCGTCGAGCACCAGTACGCAGTCGCTATCCAAAGCCATTGCCAGCAACGACCGGGCTTGCGCCGATTGCCCTAAACCGGGACCTACGATCAAGCAATTCAGCGGCTTCAATGCAAATAATTCAGACGGCGCGCGCAGCATCAGTTCCGGTTGTGAGAAGTCGACCGGTGGTGCATTCTCCGCCAGTAAACCCGCATACACACGGCCAGCGCCCAAATGCAGCGCAGCCCGGCCAGCCAGCAGTGCCGCACCTACCATACCGGTCGAGCCGCCGAGGATGGCGACATTGCCGAACGAGCCTTTATGGCTGTTGGCGGAGCGGGGGAGCGGCAGCAGCGTTTGCACAAGCGCGTCATTCAACAGCCAGGCTTGCGGTTCGGGCGGCGAGGACAAGTGGATATCCAAGTCGCGCAGTACGATTTCGCCGCAACATTCCGGGCCGAAGTTGGTGAACAAGCCGGGCTTTAATCCGATGAAAGTGACCGTGATGGCGGCGCGGATGGCGATGCCGTAGATGCAACCGTCGTCGCTGCCCAAGCCGGATGGAATATCCAGTGCCACGATAGGAGCCGCCATGCGATTGACAGTTTCGATCCAGCCGCGGTATTGACCTTCAATCGAGCGATGATGCGATTGATCTAAGCCGATGCCGAACAAACCGTCGATCACCACATCCCAACTGCGCTCGCCATCGAGTAGATCGTTGCAAATATCACCACCGCAATCGAGCCAAGCTTGCAACGCTTGCTTGGCATCGGCTGGCACGCGGTCGCGCTCAGCGGCGAAAACCACGGTCACCGCGTTACCCCATTCCTGCAGATAACGCGCCACGACGAAGGCGTCACCGCCGTTGTTGCCCGGTCCGGCGAGCACCAGCACGTTATGGTTGGGATTTTTCAGCAGCCGGTCGCGCACCGCCTGTGCCGCCGCCAAGCCGGCTTTTTCCATCAACTGCGGCGGTTTGGGCAATTGCATCGCCTGCTGCTCCATGGCACGGATTTGAGCGGTAAAGAAAACGGGATCGGTTGCCTTCATGTTATTTTCACGTATGGGATGATCAGCGATAACTACATCTTCTCGTGTAAAATTGCAATCTTTTAATCTACGCACTGCACAGCCTACGATGCTTCAATTTTGTGGTGGACACGCGCTTTCGCCGTTTCGTCTGGAAAAATTACGCAAGAAAATTAACACACTGAACCTGCCGGTCACGGCGATTGCAACGGAGTACTGGCATTTTTGCTCGGTTACCCGGAACCTGCAAGACGATGAGTTGATTGCCTTACGCCAATTGCTTAATCATGATCAGGCGCAGGAAAGTGCGCAGCATCCCGGCGAATTCTTTTTAGTGCTGCCACGTCCCGGCACCATCTCTCCATGGTCGAGCAAAGCCACCGATATTGCGCAGCATTGCGGGTTGATGGCGATCGACCGCATCGAGCGCGGCGTCGCGTATTACATTCAATGCGCATCATCCTTATCCTCTGAGGATAAAGCGCGATTGAAGCCGCTGCTGCATGATCGCATGACCGAGGCGGTGTTTGCATCGTTTGCCGATGCCGAGCGGCTGTTTCAGCATTTTCCTCCTAAGCCGCTGAATACCGTCGATGTGCTGGGCGGTGGTGTTGATGCATTGCGGCAAGCCAATCAAAGCATGGGATTGGCGCTGTCGGCGGATGAAATCGAATACCTGGTGCGACATTTTCAGCGTGTGGCGCGCAATCCGACCGATGTCGAGTTGATGATGTTCGCACAAGCCAATTCCGAGCACTGCCGTCATAAAATTTTCAACGCCGGCTGGATCATCGACGGCAAGCCGCAGAACAAATCGTTGTTTGCCATGATCCGCAACACGCATCAAACGCATCCGCAAGGCACATTGGTGGCGTATGCCGACAACGCCAGTGTTATCGAGGGTGCGGAAATCAGCCGGTTTTATCCGGGCGATGGACAAGAGTACGGCTACGCGCAGGAAACAACGCATATGCTGATGAAAGTCGAAACGCACAATCATCCGACCGCCATTTCACCGTTTCCTGGTGCGGCAACCGGTGTCGGCGGAGAGATTCGCGACGAAGGTGCAACCGGCCGCGGTGCCAAGCCGAAAGCGGGATTGTGCGGTTTTTCGGTATCCAATTTGAACATTCCGGATTTTGTGCAGCCATGGGAAGTCGATCGAAGCAACGGTCAATCCTATGGCAAGCCCGGGCGCATCGCGTCGGCGTTGCAAATCATGTTGGAAGGTCCGATCGGCGGCGCGGCGTTCAACAATGAATTCGGCCGCCCCAATCTGGCAGGTTATTTCCGCACGTTTGAGGAGCGTGTTGGCGGGGAAATGCGCGGCTATCACAAGCCGGTCATGCTGGCGGGTGGTGTCGGCCAGATTTCCGACCGCCATGTGCGCAAGGAGAAATTCCCGCCAGGTGCGCTGCTGATTCAATTGGGCGGCCCTGGCATGTTGATTGGTTTGGGTGGCGGCGCGGCGTCCAGCATGGATACCGGCGCCAATATCGAAGCGCTGGATTTCGATTCAGTGCAGCGCGGCAATCCTGAAATGCAGCGGCGCGCGCAGGAAGTGATCGACCGCTGCTGGCAATTGCAGCGCAACGGTGAGGAAAATCCGATTTTGTTCATTCATGACGTCGGCGCGGGCGGTTTGTCGAATGCGTTTCCGGAACTGGTGCACGATTCCGGCCGTGGCGGGCGTTTTGATTTACGCGCAGTACCATCCGAAGAAACCAGCATGTCGCCGATGCAGATTTGGAGTAACGAGGCGCAGGAGCGTTACGTGCTCGCGATCAAACCGGAATCACTGGCGTTGTTCCAACGCATTTGCGAGCGCGAGCGCTGTCCGTTTGCCGTTGTCGGTGAAGCCACCGGCGATGAACAATTGCTAGTTGCCGATGCGCAATCGCCGGTGCCACCAGTTGATATGCCGCTGCCGGTGCTGCTCGGCAAACCACCCAAGATGACGCGCGACGTTACGCATGGAAACCGGATCTTGCCCCCGCTCGACTGGGCGGATACCGGTTTAACCGAAGCGGCCTACCGGGTTTTACGGCTACCCGCAGTGGCCGACAAAACTTTCCTGATCGCCATCGGCGATCGCAGCGTCGGCGGTCTGTCGGCACGTGATCAGATGGTTGGCCCGTGGCAGATTCCGGTTGCCGATGTCGCGGTGACCAGCATGGGATATCAAACGGTTCTGGGCGAGGCATTCGCCATTGGCGAGCGCACACCGGTGGCGCTAATCGATCAAAAAGCAGCGGCACGCATGGCGGTAGGTGAAGCGATCACCAACATCGCCGCGGCGGCGATCGGCGGCATTGAAAAAATCAAATTATCCGCCAACTGGATGGCGGCAGCCGGTCATCCGGGCGAAGACGCCGGTTTGTACGATGCGGTGCATGCCGTCGGTATGGAATTGTGTCCGCAATTGGGTATCAGCATCCCGGTCGGCAAAGATTCGATGTCGATGAAAACCGCGTGGGAAGAATCGGGTGCACGCAAGGAAGTCACTGCTCCGCTGTCACTGATCATTTCGTCATTCGCTACGGTGACGAATGTGCGCAAAACCCTGACACCGCAATTACGCACCGACTGCGGCGATAGCGAATTGATCCTGATCGACCTTGGGCAAGGGCGCAACCGCTTGGGCGGTTCGGCGTTGGCGCAGGTGTATAAGCAAGTCGGCAATACCGCGCCGGATATCGACGGCGCTGACGGCGCGAAGCTGTTGCAAGGTTTTTTTAACGCGACTCAACAGCTCAATGCAGCAGATCGATTACTCGCGTATCACGACCGCTCCGATGGCGGTTTGTTCGTAACGCTGTGCGAAATGGCGTTTGCCGGACATACCGGCTTGACGGTGAATCTGGATCAATTATGTTTTGATGCGCAGTGCAGTGATATCGACGGATCGGAATTGCAGCCGGAACGGCTGGGTGGGCGTTTTCTAGAGCGCATTCTCGCCGTGCTGTTCAACGAAGAATTGGGCGCGGTGATACAAATTGCCGCCGCACAGCGCCAGGAAGTCATGCAAGTGCTGGCGGACGCGGAATTGCGCGATTGCAGTTTTATTATCGGTTTCCCGAATCAATCCGGTGAAATCCGCGTGATGCGCAACAACAAGCCGATACTGGCGGAAAAACGCGCCGATTTGCAGCGCGCCTGGTCGGAAACCACGTATCACATGCAAAAGCTGCGCGACAATCCGGCGTGTGCGCAGCAGGAATTCGACCGTATTCTCGACATAGCCGACCCCGGTTTGCAACTCGCACTCAGCTACGATGCCAGCAACGATATCGCTGCGCCGTTCATTCAAACCGGCGTACGTCCACGCCTGGCGGTTTTGCGCGAGCAAGGTGTCAATGGTCATGTCGAGATGGCGGCAGCATTCGATCGTGCCGGGTTTCGCGCGGTCGATGTGCACATGAGCGACATCATTGCCGGGCGAGTGGCATTGCGGGATTTCACTGGTTTTGTCGCGTGCGGCGGTTTTTCTTATGGTGATGTGCTGGGTGCTGGCGAAGGCTGGGCCAAATCAATTTTGTTCAATCCGCGCGCGCGCGACGAATTCGAGGCATTTTTCCAGCGCAGCGACACGTTTGCGCTGGGCGTTTGCAACGGTTGCCAGATGATGAGCAACCTGCATGAAATCATTCCCGGTGCTGAAGCCTGGCCGCTTTTTAAACGCAATCTGTCGGAACAATTCGAAGCGCGCTTTGTCATGGTGGAAGTGCAGCCAACGCCATCGCTGCTTTTTGACGGCATGGCGGGCAGCCGGATGCCGATCACAGTTGCGCACGGGGAGGGCAAAGTCGAATTTGCTTCCGGACATCCGGAAAAAGCCAATGGTTTGGTGACGCTGCGTTATGTCGACAACCAAGGCCGGGTTACTGAAAATTATCCGTACAACCCCAACGGATCGATCCAGGGGATAACGGGATTGACGACACCGGACGGGCGTTTTAACGTGTTGATGCCACATCCGGAGCGGGTATTTCGTGTAGCGCAACATTCGTGGCATCCCGATACGCGTTCCAGTAAAACGGAAGACGGTCCGTGGATGCGTTTATTCCGCAACGCACGCAAATGGGTAGGGTAACGTTCGTCGTAATCAACTACACAATGAGAAGAATGAATAACATGACAAATGGCAAAATAACCCGGTGCAGTAACTTGATGTGTCTGATCGTTGTGCTCATGAGCCTGGCAGCGAGTCCTGCAAGTGCAGTGATTATCCCGGCGAAAAAACCGGCACCTGCTCATTGTGTGCCGTTGGGGGATTGGATTATTCCCGGTTCCGGCAAGGCTCCGCAGCAGGAAGTGATCGCGCGCGCAGCTAAAGCGTCGGTGGTGCTGCTCGGCGAAACGCACATCAACGCTGATCATCACCGCTGGCAATTGCAGACGCTGGCGGTTTTGCATGCGCAACGCCCGAATATGGTGATCGGTTTTGAAATGTTTCCGCGCCGTGTGCAACCTGCACTGGATAAATGGATTGCCGGTGAATTGAGTGAAAAGGAATTTCTGCGTGCGGCCGAGTGGGATCATGTTTGGAATACCGATGCCAACCTGTATTTGCCGTTGTTTCATTTTGCCCGCATGAATCGCATTCCAATGCTGGCGCTGAATATCGAAACGAGCTTGCGCCGCCAGGTGGCGGAGAAGGGGTTTTACGGTGTTCCGGTGGAAGAGCGCGAAGGCTTGACGCGTCCGGCGGAACCCAGTCAGGCGTACGTCGATTATTTGCTGCCGATTTATAAGCAGCACGACCGCAAACAGAAAAAAGACGATGAAACCACCCAGGACGACCCGGATTTCCGCCGCTTTATCGCCGGACAGCAATTATGGGATCGCGCCATGGCGCAAATTCTGCAGCAAGCCATTACAGGATCGGCGGGTACGGAAAAACCGCTGGTGGTCGGTGTCATGGGCACGGGGCATGTGTTGCATGGTTTCGGCGTCACGCACCAACTACACGATTTGGGAGTCAAATCCGTTACCGCATTGTTACCTTGGGATAGCGATAAGTCCTGCAAGAATCTGGTTGCCGGTGTAGCCGATGCGGTATTCGGTGTGCTGCCGCATGTTTCCGATTCAGTCCGTCCGCAATTTCAGCGCCTCGGTATCCGCTACGAAATGGGTAGAGGAGGTGCGGTGATATTGCAAGTGGAGAAAAACAGCGTCGCCGATGCCGCCAAGTTGCAGGATTCCGATGTGATTCTCGAGATGGCCGGTGTGCCAGTCAAAGTTTTGGAAGATGTCACGAACATTGTAAAACGCCAAGCCCCGGGTACTTGGTTGCCGATCAAAATCAAGCGCGATGAACAGGAAATGTTGATTGTCGCAAAATTCCCCGCAGCGAAGCATTAATTCTTATTTAGTACCCAGCGATGGCTATTTTTACCGTTATCCGGCATTGTTTTTTACTTTCTCTCGCTTGTTTTACTGTTGCACCTGCTTTATCGGCCCCTCCGCTGCTCAAGCCGAACGACGTTGAATATGACATCACAGTCAAAATTGATCCGGTCAATCGCACGCTGGAAGGAAAAAGCTTCATTACCGTCAATAGACCGAGAGAACTGCAGTTGCTGCTGGGAGCAGCATACGAGGTAACGCAAGCGGAATTTAACGATGGCCCATTGGGGATCGGCCGTGAACAAGTCAATCAACCGCATATTTGGAATATTCCGTTCCATTTCCGCCAGCAAATCCAGTTTTTGATTCAATGGAAGGGCACACTGGCGCCGCTGGATACTTCGCTCGATCATCAACAAACATTAGCCAGACCGGTTGCGGTCAGCGGTGCAGGTGGCACTTTTCTGCCGGATGGATCGAATTGGTATCCACGCGTGGCCGGTCAACTGGCGCGTTATAAAGTCAAAGTCGAGCTGCCATCCGGGCAGAAGGGTTTAGTGGCAGGCCGGCTCATTGAAGAAAGCGAATCCGAACAAGGATACCAGGCCACATTTGAATTTTCACATCCGGCCGAAGGCATTGATTTGATGGCCGGGCCATATGTCATCGAAGCGCAGACGCATGAAAATAGCAAACATAAGCCGGTGCAATTACGCACTTATTTTCATCCGCAAATCAGCAGTCTGTCGAAGGATTATCTCGATGCGGTGAAACGTTATTTGGATATGTACGAATCCAGGATCGGCGATTATCCGTATAGCGAATTCAGCGTGGTATCGAGTCCCACGCCGACGGGATTTGGCATGCCGACACTGACCTATCTTGGCATCGATGTGCTGCAATTACCATTTATCCGCAATACTTCGCTCGGTCACGAGGTACTGCACAACTGGTGGGGCAACGGTGTTTATCCGGATTACCGCAGCGGTAATTGGTCCGAAGGATTAACGACATTCATGGCGGATTATGCCTATAAGGAACAGGAAAGTGACGCAGCCGCACGTGAAATGCGGTTGGGCTGGTTGCGCGACTTTGCCGCGCTGCAGCCGGGGCAAGATGAGCCGTTAACCGTATTCACCTCACGCACGCACGGTGCGTCGAAAATCGTCGGCTATAACAAAGCCGCGATGTTTTTCTTCATGCTGCGCGATCATTTGGGTGAAGCGGCTTTTCAGCGCTCCTTGCAAGGGCTATGGGCAACGCGGCGTTTCCAAATCACGTCGTGGCAAGACGTGCAAAAAATTTTTGAAATGGTTTCTGGACAACCGCTGGAGGCCTTTTTTGCGCAATGGCTTAATCGCAGCGGCGCGCCCGCGATTGAAATCGCCGAAGTGACAAGCGTGGCGATGGATTCCGGACACGAATTATCGATCACGCTGAAACAAGCAGATCCACCGTATCAGTTGCAGGTTCCGGTTGCAATCGAAACGCAACAAGGCAGCACAATTCACCGGCTCGATTTGCAGCAACTGCAGCAAACATTCACGCTAAAATTGCCGGACAAACCATTATCCGTTTCACTCGATCCCGATTTGCGTCTGTTCCGGCAACTGGCAACAGGCGAAGCACCGCCGATTCTGCGCGAAGTGATGGTCAATGCCGCTACGCAGACGGTTTTATTATCCGATCAACCGGAAATCCGCAAAATTGCCGAAACACTCGCCGGTAAATTGCAAGACCGCAAACTTGAAATAATCGCGCAGGACGATCCGCTAACTTCTGCCCCGGCACTCGTGATCGGTTTACAAACGGAAGTCGACGCCTGGCTTGCTGCCAAACAGTTACCCGCCCGGCCGGATGAAATCAGCAAAAAAGGCAGCGCGCAAGTTTGGACAGTGACACGCAGCGGCGACGCATCGCTCGCCATCGTTTCTGCACAAGATGCCGCCTCGCTCGAAGCACTGATTCGTCCGTTGCCGCATTACGGGCGGCAAAGTTATCTTGTATTTGAGGGCCGACAAGCGATTGAAAAAGGAATTTGGCCAGTACGGGTGCAAAAGATTGAGGTTGATGAATAGAGATATTGATAACCCGCTACTTATTTCAATCAACCCTCTTTGAAACAACCTGGAGATTTCTTATACACAAAATAAGTGTCATAGGGAGATTTTTCTCCATTACCCACGAAAAATTTTTAGAGTTTCGTAGAGATCTTTAGGACTTGAGAATGAATTTATAGAGCTTCCGGTTTTATTTGATCTCAACGTGTTTGACACCGTATTTGCTTTCCAGTAAATTCATTACAAAAGAAGAAATATGATATTTATTCTTTTGTGACATATATTTATTTAATAAATTTTACCTATAGAGAAGCGGTAATGCGCCTGATGAGCAGGCATTGTTCTGCGGCAACCATTTTCATTATAAGAAGTTGCTCGCTTTATATTATTTCGTATTGATCAATTTCTTTTGAAGGAGAAAAAAATGTTTTATCGCCTTACTTATATTCTAGCTGGTGCAAGCATCAGCTTTTTATTTGGTTTATCGGCTCATGCTGCAGCCTTGGCACCCGGTGGGTTTATCACTCCGTTGCCGGGTAGTTCTATCGCGTTGGAACCGCAATTAGCCGGTTCAGTTGTAGAAGATGAGGTGCGCATCGTAGAAGGAACATTTACGACCAGCGGAAACCCATTTAAGGTCGAAATTCAAGATCGAGTGGTGCACTCAGTGGATGGTACCTATGACTTCTACTATCGCATCACGTTGACTACCAAGCCGGATATTTACCCTTTGGTAGTATCAAGGGATGGTTTTGCGGGTTTTACAACTAATGTTGGCTGGCGCACGGATGGTTTAGGTGATGTAGAGCCCTCTGATGCATTTCGCACAGCTGATGGAGATATTGTAAGTTTCTCCTGGGGTTTTGGTGATGTTCCACAGGGTTCGCAGACTCGTTTCTTCTACGTTGATACTGACGCAATCGCCTATGCTGAAACGGCAACCGGACGAATTGATCTTTCACCATCATTTAGTGAAAATGGTTACGCCACGTTTTCTACCTTTGCTCCTGCTGTGCCCGAACCGGAAACCTACGTTATGCTGTTGGTCGGCTTGGGTTTACTTGGTTTCGTAGCGCATCGCAGAAAAGGATAAGACACATAATTGAGATGGCTCTAGATTGACGATTGGGTCACTAGGGTCATCCCATGATCAAATACAGTTGTGCCGCATTTTTGGCCAGACCACGAAAGCGTACCTTTGGGCAAGCAAAGTCCGAACTCGGCGCTCGGAGACTTCCAAAAAATCCGCAACATCGGAAATGCTCAAAAACTGCGTCAAAATTCCTCCTTTTTTAGTATCCAAAAACACCCCGCAAATCCATTGACTTGGTGCGGAATAGTATTTTTTCCCTGAAAATGACCTAAGTCATTGATGCAGCATAAAACAGGGTAGTATCAATTACTGCCAAAATGGCAGTGAACGGCATAGTGTTACTAGCCGATTGATGAATTTTTCTTCCCTCCATTTTTTGGACGGACAAAGGGCAGCAAATTCGATCTTTTTGGAGAGGATACGGATTTGCGTTTTTCCTCCCGTTCAAGCCGCCATTGCCTGGCCATTGCAAAAGTAAGTGAAAGGTAATTTAAATCGACCGCAGTGAATTTTTTGCCCTCGGGTGACCATAAGGGCCTCACCCGAGAACTTCCAGCCCCTCCAATCGTCACTAGGAAGCTCGTAACCTGTTAGAATGTGCAGAAGCTTAAAAGCCGCGTAGGGCACTTGAACCCGCCCAGATTCCCAGTTGTGCGCTGTGCGGTATGTAACACGAAGCATTTCTGCAGCTTCCTCCTTGCTAAGCCCGGATAAAATGCGGGTTTCGCGGAACTTTGAATGACTCACAGGTCTGAAGGGTTTGCGCCGATTCCTGCATTTTTTCACCTGATCAACAATTTAACGGGTGGATACACGACCCATTGCCATAGCTCCCGGTCAAAGCGAGCGCCGGGAATTCTTCCTGATTCACAGTAGCGGATGACTTGCTGAATCCGCAGGCCATGACTGACAGCAAAGCTACGAGCAAGAACAGGGAGGCCGGATCGAATCTCATTTGATTGCTTCATTTCGCAAGCCCCTTAGCTGGTCAATGTGTTTCTGCTGATCAACATGCTCAAGGTAATTTCTCAAAGACCCATACTTAAACTTCAATTCAAGAAAAGCCAGCTTGACTGGCAGCCACAGAAACACATTCACCCAGAAACGATTGAAGCCGAGAAATTCCAGCATTTTTATGAAATGAAAAGAATGCCGATTTACAAAATAACAAAACATTTTTAACTCCCAAATGGAGCAAAACTATTCCGCAAAAAGTATAAAGCAATTGCGTATAATTTGTATTATGTAAAATGATTAAAATAATATTATTAATAATCAATTACTTACAAAATGGTCTTTTCGGTAACGTTCGAGCCTTCTCTCAGCGTGTGAATTTAGCCGGTTACTAAGCGCTCGACATAGAAGCCGAACTTCCTCAGCATCAACGCCTGATTCAATCAGGCGTTTTTTTTCCTTCAAAACATACCGGTAATATTTGCGTTTAACTGATTTGTTGCGCGTGTAGCGAATGTGCCAATAAAGGTTGTTCAGCTTTGAAAACATATTTGCGGGATAAAAGGCAATTTAACGACAGGTAAAACGAAATATAAACCCGTCTAATAATATGGTGAAATTAGGAACAAAAAAAAACTATAATCTGATTTCAATCCAATCCAGGAAGGAATCCAATGACGACAAATAGATCACCCGAAATCCATGCTCGGAACATTAAAATAGCTTCCTATTTGCTACTTGGTCTTGCACTAGCGATACCATTATTAATGGCTTCTGTTGATGCAATGAATGGATACGATATAGGTCTTTTATTTGGGCAAATGGTCATTCCATATATTATTGTCGGTGCAACCATCAGGCTAACTTTTAATGCCTATTCTATAACCAAAAGGTCGTATGTCGAACTCATGCTCAGCATGGGATTACTTGCATGGTCAGCTACAGTGAGTATCAGCGCGTGGCACGATACTCACCGCCTAACGGAGGCTAAGAAAGAACTTATCGAAGCATTTATGCAAGCATCTGTTTCGAACACACAGCCTCATTCATCTGCGCAATCTTTAAAATCTACAGAAAGTAGTAATCCCACTGATAAACAAATTGCTTTCATAAGGGGTGTCCAAGTTTATGTGGCAAAGTGGGGCAACGATATGAAAGCAATCGAACAAAAATTTGCTGCTATTGATTTATCGAGCGTCCTCAAACCAGAAAATATTACATCAAACTCTAGCATTACTGCCTCAAGACAGAAAATTCGCAATGTAGAAGCGATTATCAATGAACGCCAAATTGCATTGCAACGCTATTTGAAGGATTGTGCAGAATATTTCCGTACTGTAGACATTGACGAATCGACACGGCGCGAAACAATAAGGAGCTTTGAAGCCGGTATAGTTCACACTCTTAATGCTTACGACGAACTCAGAACAACACAGCTCGAAAGTTTAAAAAGTGTCGTTGAAATGTTGGATTTTGCTGAAAAAAACCTGGGTCGCACAAGCGTTAAAAGTGGACAGATCACGTTCGAAACGCAGACTCAGTGGGATCAGTATCTATCAATCTTAGCTAATATTCAGCAAGGAGCACAGCGAGAGGAAGCAGTAAACATAAAAATGATCGAGCTTCAAAAAACATCTCGTAATTCCATACTTGACGAATACAACAAAAATTAGTGAGTAATAGATAGCAAGAACTATCAAAAAGCGTATAGCAGTAAGAGGTCGTCAGGATAAAGATAAACTGCGTTTGGGATCGGGCAGCATGCCCCCTTTCACCCTTTCGGGTGCATGCTCTTCGCGCCGGTCGGCGGAGCGACCCTACTAATTTTATTAGGGTTAAATAAATGGATTTATTTCTTGAAATACTTAAATTAGCTACCGTTGGGTTAATATCGGGTTTTTTTGCCGCCAATATGGCTACCCGTCTTCACATAAACAAAAAATGGTGGGAGTTGCGCGTTGAAGCATACAAATCACTAATTGAAGCTCTTGCCGATCTAAATTATTATTATGGGACAAGAATTTCTGCGGAGGTGCATGGCAGAGAATTAAAAAAAGAAGAAGAAACAGAACTGAAAAAAATATTGGATGATAATTATTATAAAGTTAAAAAAACTGTTTATAGCGGCGGATTTTTATTTTCAGATGCAGTACATGAAGCGTTAAGAGATTTCATGAAATTCAAGAACATAAATCATGAATTTTATGTTGATTATCTTATAGATAATTCTTCAGCGGTTAATGATTGCTTAGATAAAATTGTTTTGTTAGCTAAAAAAGATCTTAGCATTAAAGATAATATTTGGTTCAAATTTCTAAGAATTGGTATTTAATTATAATTTCTTCATTGTAATCCACCCATAACTTATTGCAGCGTTACAGGTATCTGGAACAATATTCAGGCGTTGCGCCTGATGGCCATAACAGACGCAGTTTATTTTGGCTGAAATACAGGATTTGGGCTTGCTGGTGGTGTATCACTCACTTGTTTTCGCTATGGTGGTTTTTTCTTGCTCATTTGATGTAATTGGCCATCTTCTGCCTCAACATTCGACAAAAAAATATCAATGATTAGATCGTGCGAGAATCGAACTGCCATCAAAATTTACCCGCTATACATCTTTCCTTCGTTTGAACGCAACGCCGACAACTATGAGACCACACATCGCAAGCATAGCTGCTGAAGGTTCTGGGACGGGAGATAATAGGGAATAGGAAAGGTCATCAATGGTTAGGTAACCACTTGAATAATGAACATCAAATGCCACCAAGTCAACACCGACCCAGTCAAAGTTGACGAAAGTTGCCTTCTGATCCGGCATTATCGAGGTCGTATATATTTCCGATCCCGCGATGTAACCGTGAGCAACAATGTTCCGAGTGTCGAATGGGTGTGTCATTCCGAAATACGCTGATTCAAAGTTAAACGTCGCTCCATTGACTAATGAAATGCGTAGGCCATCCGTAACGAAGCCGCCCATTGGGCCACTCGCCGACAAGTTGATATGCCCATATAGAGCAGAGATATCCGCCACAGGAATGCCAACCCATTCCAAATTCGGGTTGTAGTAAGGTCTACTAAACTGGATTTGTCCAATTGACGACACATTCACCTCAAAATTTGAGGGATTCGGCGGTATCGTCTCAAACGTAATGGTAGCAGCTGATGTAATAAAACTAAGGCTGAAGAGCGCACTGCCTAGTGTTATGTAACTAATTTTTCTGACAAAGTTTGTATACATAAATTTTTCTCTAAAAAATAACACAAATAATCAAGCGCCGGATTCAAAACCAATTGCACAATCTAAGTCTAGCATTAAAAAATAACATATTGTTTAAATTAAAATAGATCCTTCGAACTAAACAAAGGAGTCATTTAGTCCTGGTGTGCAATATCAAATCAAAATCATGATAAGCCAATTACCTGAACTGTCTGGTTTAGTGAGCCATTAGAGGAAAGAACTATTAAATTCTGCTTAGCAATAAAGGGAAGTCAGGATAAAGATAAATCGCGTTAGGGATCGGGCAGCATGCCCCCTGCTGGGTCATACCCTTCGCGCCGGTCAGCGGCGCGACCCTTGGAAGTATGCGGAATCAACAAACAGGGTTAATCAGATTTCTGTTAAATATTCTAATATCGCCCTATACCGCTTTTCAAAAGTTGGAGTGATTAAAAATTAAAATGATGAATGTATTTCTACGTTGAGATTAGACAAGCAGACTTCCTTGTTTATATTTCATAGCGTTAATTCTATTTGCAATACCAATTTTTTGCTCTGCTTTCATACGTGCGACATCCGACATCTCAAAAAATAGGCTTTTTAGATGATCAATCTCTGAAACTGTAAGAAATTTCTTCACTCTATTCACATAAACTAGTGATTTCTTATCCTTGGCAAGGAGCTCAAGAATGTTACTAAGCGTTCCTGTACTTTTGGTGTCCCAAATCATTAAGCCATAATCAGCTTTGGTAGCCATTTCCAAGTCTTTTGCTGTAAAAAATGCACGTGTTCCCGGTGTATAACTGCTACACACTTTTTGGATTCTCCAGTCACCGATATTATTTCTGGGCTTTTGACCACTGCAATATACCACCACACGATTAAACTGTCGTTCACATAAATAGCTTTGGATAGACGCATCAACACCATCAGCATCACCAACGATTACATCAAAACCGGATGATATGATGTTGTCAATTCGCATGCGAACATTGGTATCTAGGTTCTTTATCTGCATTGAGCCAGAAATAAAAACGGTCGTCATATCATTTTGTCCTGCTAACTGCTGCAACATAAATGCACTGAATTTTTTGGTATTGCCTCAATATAGTACAAGCCGCTTCAAAAGTAGCGCCAGACGAATATAAGTCATCAATTAATAGAATATTGTACTTACAATCATTCGCTAAAGTGTCACTATATGAAAATGAACTAAGCAATACGGATTTTCTTTCGTCTCTAGATATATCCTTCATTTGTGATGTTGCACTGTGCTTGACTAAGACATTCTCAAGGCATGGTTTGCTGATGATTTTTCCGACTTCGCGCGCTAGCTCAATTACAGGCTGGCGGAATCGCGTTTTCGAGGGCGGTATTGGAGCGACAAAAGAAATGAATCCAAGTTTTGGAACAATCTCTGTGGCAATAGCATTAGACAGCAGTTGAAGTTGAGAAAAATCTGATTTGTATTTAAGTTGGTATGCTGCTTCGCCTGCATCACTTCTAATAGTATTGAAAGCTATATGTCCGTGTTCGTTGTACCCGGTCATTTCACTACTCAATACATGCCGATCAAGAACATAACCAGCATCCCATGGGCCGTATAATTTCATTACATTGACTTTCATGCACGAGATCCTAGCGAGATATCTGACGAGTAATTATAAAGTTTTCATATATTCTCCATACTTTTGACATTAACGGCAACAAAGTTGCAATGCCATCTAAAAGTGTTTAGCAATAAGAGGCATAGTCAGAATAAAGACAATCAACGCATTAGGGATCGGACAGCATGCCCCTTGTGGGGTCCATACCCTTCGCGGCGGTCGGCGGCGCGACACTTGGAAGTGATTTAGTTTAAAACTAAGATTGTTAAAACAATATCTTCAATTGATGTTTTAAAGTTTTTCATGCGATTCTGTCGAATGCTCGCGCCTCCTCTTCCTTCGTCATCGTCGTACTCGCATTTTCTCCGGAATCGCATAAAATTAATCAAAATAGGTTACAGCGTAACTTTGATTGAAAGTAAATAAGCCGAAAAAAGACCGGTGCCAGCAGAAAATTTAATATTTGTCATGGTTACAGTCTAACCGCTCCGCAAGTTCATTTATCGCTTTTTCGATTATTTCACGTTTATTCATTCCGGTTGATTTGGCCAAGCGCTCAAGGTTACAAAAAGCCTGTGAGTCTAAATTGGTTTGCAGTCTGTGCAGAATTGTATGTGTTCCCACTGGTATATCCGGATCTAAACAATAGTGACGTGTACGGTAAAGCTTTTGTTTTTCTGCGTTTGTTAGTGCCATGATTTGCCCTCTTATTGTTACAGTGTAACTGATTCAGTGTAGTTACAGTATAACTGGTTACAGTGTAACTGTCAAGGGCAGTGATTAAGTCTTTTTACCGGGCCAGCCATATTCAACGGCAAGCTCACAAGTGGGCCTTTCAATTAAAAGGCGCTCGAAGCTTTGCCCGTAACAAATGCAGGATTTAGCGTTCTTGAGGCAGGCTTTTACAGTTGACCAGTCAATTGAAGCAGTGAGTATTTGTATTGAGTTGAAACGATTGGACGGTTCAATATAGATGGGATCAGGAGCGGCAGAAACAGGAACGATATTAGGTTTTAGCGAAACGGTTCTTTGTTCTTCGGCCGGTTGTTGCGTTGCGCTATCCGTTTTTAAATTATCCGGAACCTCAGATTTTGAAGTGATTCTCTGAAAGGTATAGAAACCGATTGCAACAGTAAAGACAACTGAAAGAACGAAGAAGTAAACAGCGCGGGGGATGGTTGTTTCAGGGACAATGTGTTGTGTTGCGGAGTGATAGAGTTTAAAAGCTTGTTTCGGCAGCTTATAGGGTTTTGAGACAGCAACACGCCGGGCGGTTCCGGCACTGGTGTTAACTCGATATTCAGGCCATTCGTAGATGGTGCGGCCAGACCAGCGCGGGACAATGTGATAATGGGGATTTACGAGCGCCAGAACTTTTTTATGGACTAATGAGGGCGATTGCGTCATTAAGAAGAAAGTAAGGCCGTAATGCCGGTGTTCTGAGAGTTCTTCAATATCTTTTGATGCCTGGGTACCTTTGCTTGGCCAGAGTTTCTGAACTTCATCAACGACAATTAAAGCGCCGTGATCCAGGTGCTTCAAGACCGGCAGACCATCAACAATGTCTTGCTCATACCAGGTTTTCAGATAGTCATACGTTAATTCAATCGTTGGAAGTGTGAGTTTGGGAATGCCGATTGTATAAACGGTTCTGCCCTCTTCCACCGCTTTTTTTATGACATGCCAAACCGCATAGGAAGTTTTGCCGCCACCAGGAACAGCCGTTAAAAGTTCAATACTCATGAGGGAAGGATTCCGATTTGTGACATCGTTGTGATGGTTAGGCGGTAAGTGATAGCGCCTACAGTGATACCGATTGCTTCCCCTACTCCGGCCAGCTGGACGATTGAAAGCGCATCAGAGGCCATAGAGAGAAAATGCGTTTGGGCAAGTGCAACGAGCTCATCAAATACCAATTTGATTCCGGCAAAGGAGATCACGCCGAAGCCAAGACTTGTCAGGACATTGCGGGCGAAAGAACCCAGGTAAGTATCGAGAAACTGAGCAAGAGGAACTAAGATTGTTTTCATGTTCTAGATCCTGAAACGATAAAGAAGGCACCAATTAAGGCGAGCAAGATCACAAATGGCCGGACACCTTCGGCCACTTCGCAAACTGGCGCATAGGAAAGGGTAATTTCTCCGAAGGTCGTATCTTCAACCGCATCAGCGGGACAGGAGCCGGAACCCCAGGAGGTATAAGAAAAGAGAGAAGGCACTTCAAACTTTTCTAAATTTTTATCTTGGGATTCGTCAAAGTCGATTTCTATATTTTCAGAAACGGGGGGTTCTGGCTGTGGTTCAGTTTGCGTGGCTGTTTCGGTTTTGGTTTCTGTAGAAGAAACAGGATTTCCGTTAAGATCAAACGTTGTTTCTGTTGAAATTTCTTCAATCTTGGAGCGGTTCGGTTCTTGTAGTGTGGCCGCGTCTTCAATTTCAAGTTTCTTTTCTGTAACCTTTGTTCCGGTGGCGTTGCCGATTGCGTCGCGGTTCGTTGTTGTGATTCTTCCAATGGGAAGTTGAAGCGGTGCATATGCAGTAGGAACTTGAATCGGCATGGGTTCGAGTTCTACAGCTAAACGTTCAGCCGCTTCGGGAGTCGATAAAGCGGTTTCTTTATTGGTCCAATCCGATGCAGTAGGAGTTTGACCAACGGAACTTCCGGATAAAACACAAGTTGAACCGCTTACTGTGTAATTTGTGGGACAGGTGCCTGTTGCATATTGAATTGATGTTTGGTTAGTTGTTCCGGTATCGGTCTTTGTTACCGTACAAGCAGAGGCACCGATTCCCGATCCAGCGCCTGTATAACCATTGCCCCAGAATTTATCTACGGACGCAGCGCGGCCGCAGCCTATTTCCGGTGATGGGTATTTGTACGCAGTTAAACCCGCAACATAGTAAAAACCTACTGAAGGCAATGAAGGCGGAAAACCTGCGATTTCTGGATCAGCGGGGATTTCCCAAAGACCGGCCGCAGATTTGCAGATATTGGATAAAGTGCAAACCAAATCCACAGTAGCAAGGGCCATACTGAGTGGCCCTACTCTTTGGGCAAACTTCGATAAAGCAGCGCCTACTTTCGGGATATCGGCGGCCGCGGTTCGTGTGATTGTGGTTTGGTACGTTTTGCCGTCAATGCCTACGACGTTATAAGGCCGTGTAGTGTTTACTGTCTGGGTTCCGGCGTTATAAATAGGATCATTCGCGGCGAAACGTGCGAATGTCTGGTTTTTTGGCGCGTCATAGTAAAAATCACTTTGGCCGGCCGCAATGGCTAGATTTTGATAACCGGCATAGGCTGGTGATGAAAGAAGGAAAATTATGACGAGAGCAAAAGCCATGCTGCACCTAGTATGCTGAGAAAAATTGATAAGTTGTCAAAGTCGTAAATCATCGTTTATCCATCATTTCAGAAAGTTTACGGATTCCCCAGGCTGCAACCCAAACGCCGACAACTAGCCAGGAGAGCTCGACTACATCAGCATTGGAGAAAACTTTGGGGGCTTGGTAAGTACAGGCGATTAATTGGGGTGTTAGCGTCCAGGGAGTTTGGGCGGTGCCATTAGTCAATGTATAGGACTGCACTGTTATGTTGTCTGAGTTTGATGTACAAGTTGTGAAAAAAGAGCCAAGACCACCAGAACCGCTTGCAGAGACATAGCAATTTTGAGCTAATGCATCGAGAAACTCTTGTTTAGTCTCGTAACATTGATTTTGAAATCGATAACCCATAAAACACCTGATTGAAAAAGATATCCCCGCCGAGGCGGGGAAAGATATGACGTTTTTAAGCGTTCATTGGCTTGCGCATCATTGCGAAAGCGAACACGATCACAACCACGCCGATGACCAGGCCGCCGACTGTTCCAACGTCTGCGACTGCATCAGAGATGGCGGTCGTTACAGATGCGGGAACAGCAGCAAAGGTAGAAGCAGAAAAAAGGCTTAATCCGGCACCCGTGGCAACGGCTGCGCCTTTTCCTAAATATTCGCCTTCAATAGCAGTTTCATTTTTTTTCAGAACAGCAACTTGATTTCTTTTCATGGTTTTTTCCTTAATTTGAATTGGTGCGGGATTGCACCCGTTACACTATAACTGTCTATTTTTGGTTACAGTGTAACGGCTGGAATCACTCACCGACTGCTTTTAAGTGTGGTTTTTCATCTTCCAGGCTGTACCAGTCGGGCATGGATAAGGGCTTCATTTCAACGATGCGAACTTTTACGGGGAAGGTTTCAACGTTGCGCGGCTCGCTAATGTCTATGCCGTAATCTCTCAGGATTTTTGCATGTCTAAAGAATGTTGCTCTTGACATGAACTGCCTTAAATCTTGACCGGCCATCCAGGCGGCAGCATGTACCCTGCTCTTTATTGGTATTGCGTCTAAAATATCGGGTTCGTCGCTACGGTCTACGGTGTTGAATATCTCCGTTTGTTCGTGAAAAATTGCTATGAGCTTTTCATCGCTGATATTTTTGATATCAACCATATCAAGATCACTGAGCAATCTACGTTTTAGTTCTATTTCCACCCTGACGACTCCTTTTTCTTTACAGAAGATATAAGCCGGATCATCTTCATTACAGCCATGTTTCAACATTTCAATATGCTTTATGTAGGCTTTGAGCATATGACGAGTGTTTGACCACCAGACCGACTCGTCCCCTGCCCGGCCTTTTTTCATCCTGGAAACAGACCGGGTTGCAAGCCATCGAATAAGGGCGCGGGCTTGCGACTCTGAACCCGTCTCAAAGTTGGCGGTGAGATCGATGCGTGATACTCGCGCGCCTGGAATGTCTCCCTGACCAATTGCATTCCGAATAAGTCCGGCATTGAAAGCTGGTAAGCCTCGATCCAGCAGTATTCGATTAGATTTTTCGAGGGTTTGAAGCCATCCGCAATTAAACAAGTTGTCTTTGCGAGAAAACCGCCCAACGTTTCCACTGAGTGATATATGACGACCGTCACTTTTGATCCGCAGATTTGTTTCAAATGATCCTTTAAAATTCGCGGCGCGAACTCTTTCAAAGCGAGCGTTGCCGAGGGGGTCATAGTCAACATTGATTCCGCCCGTGAAAATTGGGAACGGTTCTGATTCTGTATGTAACTGAGAAATGGTGATCCAATCGATAAAGATTTCATGTGCCATACTCGCTAAAGACAACCTAAAAATTAATCACAAAAAGTATCAAAAAGTCTCAAATTGAGACTGAACGGCGTAGTGTTACTAGCCATTCGCGACCGACTTCACAACCGGCTGAGTTGTGGTACCGGTAACAATCTGTGAAATTTTTCCGCGATAGTTGACAATTTCCATGGTCAATTCCAAAGCGCAGGGATATTTGAAGGATTCGAATTGTTTGATGCATTCTGGATCAAGCAACATTTCGCCGGTTTCATATCCATAGCCTTGAACGCTGAATTTAGCGTTTGATACATTTTCGATAGGAACAATGGCCAAAAGTGAACCCATATCAAACGGGTTTCCTGATTCTTTGGCTGTTCCGGACATTCTTTTTACTCCGAGTACTTGGATTTTCATGTTTGTTACTCCTTGGTTGATTAAAGAAAAATTAAAATGAATTAGAGGTTAAAAACGATGGGAGCGGATCAGATAGATAAACATCTTGTAAATCCGTCATTAGTGGGTAATCGCTATCCGACAAAACAGAATTTGGATGATAATTTCGCCATGCGTCGCCAAGTTGAGGAAACCGGCCGTTACTTGAAGCTTGAAGTATTGCTGAATGGTATGAATTCATAAAAACCTCATTTGACTTAAGGAAACTTGAACTATATGATTGCTGCATCGTCATACAGCTTAAATTTCGACTCACAATATCAGTCTAAATTTCGACTGTCAAGAGGAAATCATGAAAATAAAAGAATACATAGAAAAAGGTGAAAAACTCGCAGGAAAGCAAGCCGAATTGGCGCGAATACTGGGAGTAAGAGATAGCTATTTACGACAAGCAAAACTGGGTAAAAGTGGATTACCTGATGCTATCTGTATAAAACTTGCGCGCTACATAGGCGAATCAGAAATTAAAGTTGTTGCTGCAAGCAATCTAGTAACAGAGAAAGACGAAGAAAGAAGAAAAGTTTTTGAGAGCTGCTTTTCGATTACTAAAGCAGCTAGTTTTATCGTTGCAGCCCTCTTTATAGCTCTCATTTCGATAACGACACCAAATCCAGCAAACGCAAGCCAGGCGCGGGAATCAATTGCCGAACAATTTGTATTATGTTAAATTAAACAATCGTAGAAACAAATTCAGAAGAAGGTACGATAAATTCGCAGAGTTTCTGGATAAGCTGTTTGGTAGTTATCGTAGTACCAGCATTAGCCATTGAACATAGCTTGAAAACCGCATCAGTCTTAAATTACCCTCATATCCGACAAGCAATAACAACTTCTGAATACATTGTTTGTCGTGTCTCTTATATCAAAATAGAAATCATTCGGGTTTTGCAATGATTGAGTCTTTACGCTTAGGCTGAAAAAATGAACGATCTATTATTTGGTGTGAGTATCGATGAAATCGAAAGAATCACCGGCGAAAGTCAGAAAGTCATTAAGAAATGGAAAAAAGGCACTAAGCAGATACCGGAGTCAGCGCTCAGACTCTTAAAATTGTATGTTACTGGCGATGCAAGTATTTTGCTGGGCGATGAATGGAAAGGATATCGTTTTTCGAATAATCTGATTTTCGTTCCTGAGTGGCGCAATGGGTTTGCACCACATGAGATCAGAGCTTTTTTCTGGCGATGTCAGTTGGTAGCGAGCTTACAAAATGAAAATAACTTGTTGAAGTCTGAGCTGGATAGGCGCAATAAAGAAATCGATGCACTTGAAATAAAAGCTGATTTCTACAGACGGCAAGTCGTGCTTGAAAGCCGATTTGGCATGATTCTGGAAAGAAGCTTTTCTTAATTTTAAATAATACTTTTTGTTCTAAATAGGAATTGATTATCGATCCAGAGGCTTAAAATGAAGAACTACTCCCATATGCTTTACTGTATAAGGCAATCCACTACTTTGGTGAGTGTGGGTACTATAAAAAGAAAGGTGCGAACGGGAATCACACTCTTTTTCATAATATTTTTCAAGTTCTAAATTTCTTAAACGTTTTTTCCACTCAGCTATTACGTCAGTGGCTTTCTCATTATAAATGTAGATAATTAGTCCTCCATTATCATTATTAGGAGTTCCTCTGGCGTACCTAGTACATAATTGATTAAATCCAGTCTGTAGATCTTCATAGGCAGAATGTTTTTTCGCTTCACCCAGCCACATAAAAGGCTTATCACGAACTCTAACTACAACATCACAATGCCCCCCCACTTGTTCATCATGGCTTGCATAATAACCACGCGCTCTTAACCAGCCAATAACATCTTCGGTAATCCTATCCTCGCTGTCCTTTTGTCTGACGGATGGATTTATTTCAATTGATTCAATACAATCTTGTAAATCCTTGTGTAATATTTCCAAAAATTTATCGTAGGTATTCGCTAAAACAAAATCGGCAAAACGCGCCAAGTCTGGCCTTAATTCGCCAATTTGTTGTAGATCGGCTAATGTGAGATTTTCCAATTTATTAATAATCATTAACCCTGAGGGGTGTCAATTGATTGAAGAAGATCGATTTAATTCCATTCCTTCACTACTAAGCTCGAAATACATATAAATCATTTTTTCAAATTCTTCAATTAACTCACCAGTTTCGGGATGATAAAAAATTCCTGTTGCTTTGGCCTCAGTGATCACTTCATGTGATATATGGATTACATCATCTAGATCTATAAATTCAAATTCTAAGTTTAACAAAGGTAGCCTGGAGCCAGATAAATAGCGCGAAGCTGCAACAAGATCTTCGGTATTTGTCAATTGTGCTACTCCAGAAAGAGTACCAAATGTTATATGCCTTAACGCCTGTTCTGGTTGTAAACATAAAAAATCGACAATATCCAAACATGCCTGACGCAATTTGGGATCAAATGTGAGATCTTCGTTGATGTGCTTAACCGCTATTTCCTTACGCATTTTCAAAAAGTTTATTTAGCATCATATCGAAATCATTTTGAGAATGACAATCGTTAATTAAAATAAAATCAATATTTGCATCTAGTTGTCCCGCAATTGAAAAACGACCGGATATTGATAAACTCGGTAGAATTTTCTTTCCTTCGGTTTTCCATTTTTTTGTAATGGAATATCCATCAGTTGTAACAGCAGCTAAACCACCTTGATGAAAAGGCTCATTCCTAAGATCATAAATTCCGCGCTTCATTCGTTCATGCTTTACCGAAGCTGAACTTGTTACATGCCCATAATCAGTAACTTGTCCATCAGCATCTTCATAAAGCTTTTTAATTTTAGGATAAAAATTTATAGCTGTATTTAGACATTCATTAATCTCAAATTCCTTTTGAATAAACTTGTTTATTCGATCTTTGTAATAATTAGCTACTTTTGCAACTTCCTCAAGCAAAATATCATGACTATTATCTATATGAAATTCCATTCTATTCTTATTTGACCTCAGAATAATACAATCAATTGCTTGAGCATAATCAGTACGTAATCCATAAACTTCTTCGTACTTATTTAATGTTTCAATTAACGCATTACTAGTCTTCTCGCCATTAAACTGAGAATATTGAATTTCATCTCGTGTTCTGAAAGCTCGTTTATAGGAACTGAATAGTCGAATATCTTCACCTTCAGTTTCAATTTCGAAAATGTCAGGATTAAAGCTACTGTCCTTAAGATCTTTTTCATTCACTGGTAAAGGAAAAGTATCCTTAAATCTAGATTCATCACTTACTAGGATATTTAATTTACTTTGTAATTTATATGCAATATCAGCCGATAATTCATATATGTAAACAACTTTGGAATTATATTTAATATGATTTAAATAAATGTCTTCTAAATTACTCGTCCATCGTTCTCTATATTGTATATTTCCTTCTGTTTCTTCATATTTTTTTAATAATAATGTCCATCCCAGTGCTGTCGGCATATCTCTTATTGTTAATTCATCCTGCAGGGTACGAAATGAAATCAATCTAGATTTTAATGCTTCAAGATAAATTATTGGAGACATGGCATTATGATGTTATTTAAATTTAAAAAAATTACCATTGTATATACTTCAAAACATATTAATACAAGCTATTAGTCGACCACAAACTTGAATATATACAAAATATTCATTCTGCCTATGCAGACATCAAAGCCTCTTCCTGGTTAGGATTTTGAAGAGTTTTATAGGTGTAGCTAAAATTATCCACCTGAATTTCCACTTCCATTTTTTGCAAATATATATCCAAGAATTGCTGTAAAAACTGGTAAGAGAGCTTGAGTTACAATTGTTTGGAATAAATCCTGCGAACTCTTAACTGCTATCGAGCTTAGCTCTTTATAGTGTTTCAATGCTTCTTCGGCTTTAGGTAAATTTTCTAGCGAGTTTAAAGTTGGAGCTTGGGGATAGTTGGAGATTAATAGATAAACAGCACTTAGCGTTACTATTGCTATCACTACTCCTACTGCTGCGGCCAGTTTAAGCCCGGCTTTCTGGACGAATGGCACTTGTTGCACTTGTATGTCATGTACCTCGGCCATAACCTCTTCAGATTTGATGATTTGTTTTACATCAGTATTCATAATAAGCTCAAGGAATAATGATATCTTTTAATACTTTGTCTTCATTATTAGTAATAGAAACTTTGGTATTTGAATTAATGGGTGCTTGTGCAGAAAG
Source organism: Gammaproteobacteria bacterium (assembly GCA_015709635.1). NCBI lineage: Bacteria > Pseudomonadati > Pseudomonadota > Gammaproteobacteria > Gammaproteobacteria bacterium. The sequence continues at coordinate 1,693,065 of CP054180.1, read as the reverse complement.
CATGTTGTATGTTGCTAATGCTCGTTTAATAATTTCTGCTTTGGTTGTGTGTTTTTCGGCTGCTAATGTTGATAGCTTTTCATCAAAAGCTTGATCAAGATCAATAGTATATCGAGTAGTTTTATTAGCCATGATATTTTCCTTAATCTGAATTTATAATTTTTACATTATTAAATCTACTGCAATATGCAGTATAGGTCAATGGCTATAAATAATTAAATAGTCGAGTGGGAAATTGCTTTGTTTACTAGAAGACAGGAGCAACTTGAATTGCGTCAGGGATCGGGCAGCATGCCCCCTGCCGGGGTCATACCCTTCGCGCCGGTCGGCGGCGCGACCCTTGGACTTTCAGCGGTTTAAACTAGTGGTTTTTTGTTCGGCAAAGGGGAAAGCCAGCTTTTAGAGCGTTTGCGGGTCATCCGTGATTAGTTTCCTGTTGGGTATCTGAATATCACCACTGACACACTTCCAGAAGTTTGAATGCTTGTTTGCTTCAAACAGTCCGGCTGATCGATGCGAAAGTGAACCGGTCGGTTCAAAGTATTCAGATACTTTGATATTCAGCACTTTTTCATACTTCCGGACTGTACGCTTTGAATGAACGATGTACAGGAAGCGCCAGCCGTAATAGTGGCCGGTAAACAGCATTCCCAGTGATGAATTTAGTACGTCGATATCCCCGGAATAATTGAGAATCGCAGTTTGCGCGATTTGCATGAGCTGATTGGTTTCCGTCATTGCCATGATTCCCCTTTAATTGTTTTAATCGAACGGATAAGGACGGTCCGACATTTTTTCCGGTGCTCCAAAGAGCAAACGCTCAAAACGCTGACGGGAGATAATCCTTAACCCCCGCAGCAAGCAAATAAAAAACACATAAACCGGCACCAGCAATTTGAAGAAAATAATCTCAACAAATACAAACTCCAGAAATTTCATCATAGCTCCTCTAGTTTAGATAATGCGGGTTACGGGTAAAGGCGACTTGATCATCGCCCTTGATGATGTCTTCGCAACGCTTAACCGGAAAATCCTTGATCCGGTTCATATACTGGTCATAACAAATACAGCCTTGCGACTTGCTGGATAAACAGGACAGCGGCACACGCGGCGCTTTTGCGATTTCCGGGAAAGCCGGGTCTTTAGGCAGGAAGTAATAGATATCGGGCGCTTCGTTAAGTTTTAGCGGTTTGTCATTTTTCGGTGCCGGTTGTGGCTGAGTGGTACCGGGCGGAATAAACGATGCCGATGTTAATTTTTGCTCGCTCGTTTGCGGTGTTTCTTCCTTGCTGCCGAATCCGATCATGGTTGATTTGGAACCGTAGTAATAAATCACACCAGCAAGAACAAAGATAAGCACCATCAGGAAAATAAGGCGTTTAGGCAACCGGAGCCCTTTTTTCTGCAGATCAGAAACACCGTCATCCGATTTATAGAATTTCAGGCTTTCGACCGGAAAACTGTATTTCCTGGATTCGTCCCTGTTGAATTTCAAATCTTCCCTGATCTGCCCTGCTTCCGAATACTTTATGCCGAGCGCTGTTTTTTCCAAGTGTATGTGACGGCCAACAAGACGACGCAAGGCAACATCAATTTGCGTTGGCGCTTGTGCAGTGAGTATCCAGTCTTGTGCTATCGAGCGGGATTCGGCCAGGTGTGAATCGATAAATTCAGGCGTGGGTTTTCCGGCAATTCTGGACGGCCAGATTTTCTTGGCTTCGTCGACCAGATAAACCGTGCCCGGCAGTTTTCCGATATCGTCAATCATGCGCTGGTTGGCCGTAGCATCTTGCATGCTTTTCAGAGCGTAATACGCCCCGCCGCCCTGCCATTCACGAACGCCGACGACTACGGCATTATCGGAATAGTACGAGTGCTCGGTCAGCAGCTTGACCGCCAGCGCAGTTTTACCGGTCCCGAGTGATCCAGTGATTAAAGTAATCGACATGATTAAGGAGCCGGTGGATTAAGCCAGGTTAACGAAGGCTGGACACTCAGCCAGGTAGCCTTGGCCAGGTAACAGGAAACGATCAGGGAAATGCCTTCAAAAACGCCAAAGAGTGAGAGCATGGATATGACCGATTGTCCGAGTTCGCCGGAGCCGATGGTTGCAAGCTGCGCATTGGCAAAATCCCGCAGATATTCAGCAGCCCAGGAGATGACAGCCCAGGAGGTAATAGCCACGCCGATTTTAACCAAAAGGCCAACAACAAAAGCCGATGCCATAAATGGTATGGCAGTGAGCGCAAGCCATCGAAAGGCAGTCAGAATCGGTGTAATGAATGGAGCAAGCATTTTAATATTCCTTATTTAGTTACAACTGCACGCATGGCGACAATAGCCGACAGCATGAGAACGATTCCCCGGATAATGTCCGCCAAGGCACAGATAGGCGAGAAATCAATACTGAAATCTTTTCCCATCGCAGAAAAAGTAATAGGAGCCGGACAACTGGCCGTGGTGGCGAAAATCTCGGTAGAAAACACAGGATTGCCCTGTGCCTTGATATTGAAATTGGTTTCAGTCGGTAATGACTGATCAAATACCGGCGCATCGCCAAGGTTTAGCTTTTCACCGCTCTGACCATTGTTGCCGGCCTGATTAATGCCATCAGTACCGGTTGTCGTGCCGGAGTAAGTGACGTTACCGCTACCGTCCTTATAAGTCGTGGTCGTGGTTGTCGTGTTGGTGCCGCCAGGGTTTACCGTTGTGGTGGAAGTAGTCGTGACGCTTCCGCTTGTGCTGGTAGTCGTGCTGGAACCGCCAGAAAACTGAGTGCCGGAAGGCAGACACATGCCGACATTGTTGACCTGAGCAAATCCGGAGCCGCCTGGACAATCCTCGCGGCTTTTCGGCGGATCGTTTACCGGCGTGGCTTTGATCGTGCTGGGAACCGTAGAAACAGGGGTAGCTACCAGGCTAGAATCAGAACAAGAAGATCCCGTGAATGTATAAGATTCACAATAAACGCTCGATTGTCCCGAAACATCGTTATAGCTGGCAATACCGGAAGTACACTTAATTCCGCAGTTAGAACCGCCTGAATCAGCGCACATTGAAGCGCCTATACCTTGCTGTCCAGCGATACCCGATAAAGAAACAGTATCTTTTTTAGAAGTGCCTTCGCCTGGACACGGCGGCAATGGCGTACACGTATTAACACATTGAGAGCCGCTGACAACAAAACCTGAAGGGCATGAACCAGCGACAAACCCGATAGAAACTGGATTGGTAGTGCCATCGCTGGTCTTAGTTACAACGCAAGCAGACGGTCCAGTACCTGAACCAGAGCCTGTATAACCAGCTCCCCAGAATTTATCTACAGAAGCCGCAGAGCTACATCCAGAGGAAGCCGAAGGATAATCATAGCCAGAAACACCGGCAATACGATAAAAACCAACGCTAGGCGTTGATAAAACAGCATCCGGAGAGCACATGGCTGAATGAGCACTATTTAAAAAGCAGAAAAATAATAAGCAAGCTTGAAGCCAGAACAAAGGACTGCAAGGAGTCGATGACCATTTCACAATCACCCCCGGTAAAAGAGCTTGCCGATCATGTTCCAGCCGGTGGCCAAACAAGCGGAAAGCAGAAGAGCACTGATTAAGAGAGAAACGTCAGACCAGGCGAGATCGGAAAGCCCGATAGCAGCCGGAACGAGAGATGGGATGCTCGAATCACTACAGACGATTTCATACCCTGTTCCGTTACTAACAAGGGATGGTACGGCAGGAGAAACACAGGAAATGAAAGCTGTAGCCATAGGAGCACCCCGATCCGTTACGCGAACGCGCCGCGGATGAGTTTCCAAGCGGCCAGGATACCCAGGGCAGCCAAGAATGCAGCACCGATCAGCGGAATAGCCGTGTTGACATCAGCGAAAGTACCTAAAGCTCCGGTAACATCGATTGCGGCCATTGAGGAGGTAGAAGCAAGGGAAATAACAGCAGTACCGCTTGCAAACATGGATTTGGGTAACCATTCGCCTTCAATCGCACGTTCTTTAACAGCAACGGCAAACGAAGAAACGGTACTTTCAGCTTTCAGAGCTGTAGCGCGGACTTTATTGATAAAGCCGTCATACAGTTCTTTGGATTTTTGAATCATGCTGGAACCGATAGTCATCACGACATCTTTTGCTTTTTGAAACATGGTTAAACTCCTTAAGTTAATCGGTGCGGAATTGCACCCCATACGCCACTGGGTGAAATGGCGTACAGGCTGGAATCATGCGCGTATCTTTCTGGGACTCAGGTAATTTTCCATGCGCTCAATTTCTTGTATTTGTCGCTCATGGTTTTTAGTAAACCGGACAAGAGGCGTAGAACCTTCAATACGCGAACGCTAATTGGCATCACGAATATCGAGAAGGTTTTTATATAATTCCCGTGCATTTTTAGAAACATACTTAAGTTTCATCGCATTCCCCATATGAAAACAATCAAGCAGCCGGTTTTGCTTGTGAAAGCGGCTTGATGGAGTTGATGATATTTTTGGATACGTTGCCATTTGTCACACGAACAAATTCAACTTCACAAATCAGCGGGAATTCCAGGTGCATTAAAGCTTGCGCCCTGGCTGCATCGCCTAGCGGGTATTTTTGCGTTGCGGTGCCCTTCGATCTTCCGGTCTGGAAATTCAAACTTTCTTCAACAAAGGCCGCGCCTGAATCAATGGGTTTACCGTCGATGGTATCTTTGAAGAATGTGATACCGGTAACTTTTACTTTTTCTAACATAACAACCTCTTTACACCACCTGTTAACGCTTTGCCTGAACCGGCAGTTATTGAGTTCAGAGCGTAGAAGACACTGATTTATGCGTATTTCTTGATGTACCAATCCGGCGCAGTAAGTGCCGCCAGTTCGATGGTTTTTACCTTGATGGGCATGGTTTGCACGTTGTTGGGGATGGAAATATCAATGCCGTATGAAAGGAGAGCTTTTCTGTGACGGTAAAAGGTTCTTTCATTAAGGTTCAGTGGAAAGCCGTATTTCCAACTGACATAGGTGGATCTAATATGCTTAGGAAGATCATTGAAATCTTCATATTTAACTTGCTCCAGTCGTTGCAATTGGGTTCTGTTCATATAAACCTCTATTAATAGTGAATCAGTGATTGCGCCTAAGTAGGCAAGGCCATTTTGTAGAAGGAAACGCGATTTAAGCGTAAACTCCTCGCGTATTACACCGAGGGAGTTGCAGAATTCAATGACTTCATCGGATACGTGCTGACCGGATTTTTTAGAGCGGTGTTTTTTGAGTTCGGTGGTTTTGCAGTAGAGTTTGCCGTAAACATACTTTGAACCGCGGCCGTATTCGACCGTTGCGCCGTTGACGGATAACGAGCCTTTTTGTCTGCCAATGTGGTGTCCTGCCATATTGCGGAGTAATGCTTCCGAGTCGATCATGGAGCCGGTGACATAATTGCAGGTTATGTCTATCCGGCTGACTCGGGCACCTGTCCACGTCCAGCCGGAATCAGCGAATTTGTACAGCTTGCCGGAGGTGAAAGGCGGTAAATCGAGCGACTTGAGCAATGCATTAATGCGCTCAATACAGCCATCAAACGTAAAACCAAACAAATTATCCGATCTGCCATAGCGTGAAATATTCCCGGAGAATTCCACCTGGTGACCATCGCAACGGACTTCTACCCTACTATCAAAACTTCCTTCCAGGCCCTGCCGTGTGTCCACGGTGTATTCAATTTCACCATCGGAATCTATGCGCAGTACCCGGCCGCCATTAATAATTGGCAATTTACCGCCGTCATGCACTTGCCGGATGGTCAGGTAATCTACAAAAACCGGAATCAGATTCATCATCTTTAAATCATTCCGGTCTGCATTTTTGATGTTTTACTGTCATCCGTGTCAGTAACTTTACGTGTAACTGGGACGTAAAGTATTTTTGCCCCCCTGCCCCCGGCCTGGCGCACCCTCGCGGATGCGCCTACCGGCCGGGAGGGGGTTACCCACGAACGGGAACGAGAAATACTAGATATCCAAGTATCCAATCTAACAAACTCACCCACACAAACAGGTAGCCGGTTCTCGTCAGTCAATACTGGGTAATCACTATCGGACAGGATTGCTTCGGGGTGGTAGTTGCGCCAGCAGTCGCCAAGTTCTGGAAATTTACCGTTTTCTGTGGCTTCAAGAATTGCTCGGTGAAATGAATTCATAAAAACCTCGTTGACATATGGGATTCAGAGCCGTAATATAAAACTACCTGAGTAGTTAATTTATACAACTACTATAGTAGTTGTCAAGCTTAAAATAGGTGAAAAAGATGGAAATAAAAAAATATATTGAAATGGGCGAAGAAAAAGCGGGATCTCAAAAGAATTTGGCTGACTATCTTGAGACTCGATATACAACTCTTGGATTGGTAAAAAGCGGGAAAAAAAGCTTAACAGCAGCACTTTGCATAAAATTAGCGCGCTTTATTGGTGAAGACGAACTTAAAGTTATTGCAGCAAGTTATTTAGTAGTAGAAAAAGACGAAAAACGAAGAAAAATTTTTGAAAGTTGCTTTACAAAAGCTGCAACAGTCGCAGCTGCTGCGTTAATTTTTGGTGGTAGTTCAATGACTTCCTCCCCTGCTCATGCTGCTATGTCCGAAAATGGGAGCGTAAACAATTTGTATTATGTTAAATAATAATCGCAGAAACAAACTGAGAAGAAAATCCGATAAGTTTGTGACAGCGGACAATTACTTTGAAACATCGGGACAAATAATTTGATGACAGCGGACAATTACTTTGAAACATCGGGACAAATAATTTGAAACGCTGAACAGTACCAAATAACGCGAAAATTTAACGCTCGCTACAAATAAAAAAGAACCGCTGCAACCATGTTTGCCTCATGGCGGTGGACGGTTCCGTTCATAGAATTGGACGCGCAATCTGAAACCCCCAGGAACTCCAAATTGCTTCCATGAACCCATGACAAACCATAACTCATTAATCGATAGTAAACGGAAATGGAAGTAACCATTTACTATCCCTACCACAAGCTTTTTCTATATCTATGGTCTGTCTATCTCAATATAGAATTTTGCAGATGATAGGAACCATCAAAGCTCACGCTTTGAATACTTCTAATTGTTATTGCGTCATTCCTGTGCTCATCAGGTCACTAGCCAGGCTATCGCGCTCCATGTTGAGCATTTCCAGTTCCTGATCAATTTCAGCAATCCGCTTACGCCGTTCATCAAGTGACATACTGTTTTCCGGCCACTGAAATTGATCTAGCGCATCGGAGAAGCGCTTCTCTATTTGTTCACCAAATAGCCAATAAATAGCGCTGACGTGAAATGCCGGGCCATTGGAATATGTTTCGCCATCCAAATATGGAAAGGGCTGGGTATTCCCTGATTTTTCGTTACGTTCTAATTGAGGAAAACTGGTGCTGAACGGGAATCCGTGCTTTCGTGCAAGATGGCTCATTCGAACAGGATATTCCGATGCGCGGCGCTGTATATCATTGCGCACATATTGCATGAAACCTTCTTTACTCAAATGGGATTCAGAAATTATCGCCCGCTCGTTCAATAGCACTTCAATTTTCTGATCCGCTTCATAAATCTTCTTCTTGATTACTTCAGCCGCAGAACGCAGTTTGGTGAGTAACCCTTGAACTTCTTTGCCAGTATCATTTCTATCCATCTTATTGCCCCTTATTTGCTTGAGTTAATAGAGGACATGCCAGAGGCTTGTGAAAACGGCTTAATGATTTGTTCTATGGCCTTGCATTCCAGCAGCGGCCTTGCTTCTTGCAGCGATAATTCAATTTCATCACCTTCAGTGTATTTCTCATTGTTGTGGTGAATATTCCGGGTAACCTTGTATTTCATTTTCTGCTCCTGTGATTTTTTTATGAATCAGAAATAATTCGCCTTACCTGGCGGTCTGTCAGATCGTATTTCATGGCTATATCCCGATGGCTCATGCCTTTTTTCGCGTCTTCGATAATTGCCTGATGCCGTTTTTTAATTTCAAGGCTTGAGAGCATGGGTAAGGTCAACGCCACGCCATCGAAATGAAATATCATTTTCTCGGCATTTTCTGCGCCTACGATGATATTCAGACGCTTACGTGACCGGTCGCTGTTTGAGACATGCAGGCGCGTACCGCCAAAAACCGTACACAGCCTGGTAAAGGCATCATCACCGATCAGGTTTAACAGCTCTTGATTTTCGTTGTTGTCGTTTGCTGGCATATCAGCTTGCATTTGTGAATGTGGAACATTGTCCACGCCATAATGCCAAGCTGGTCGGGCTGGGATAAGGCGGAAGGCTTTCCGCCCCTTAGGGTTTGGAAATTTAGGAATTAAATCTGATTAAAAAAGGCCGGGAGACCGGACGTCAATCCATCAACGAATCATAGAAACGTTTCTGTGGACTCCGAAAATTTCTACAGCTCACCCGCATAAAGGAAGAGCAAAACCGGCGCCGGATTCGAACCGGATCATAGTGGCCTTTCAGCCCCTAACCATTCCCATTGGAAACAACCGGCTTTGCTCAAAACGGCAACGGGCGGGAGGCCGGACGTCCCTCCATTCATCGATGCCTTAGCATCCAAGCCTGTGGACTCCGAAATTTCCACAGCTCACCCGTAAATCTTTGAAAATACTTTGCGGATGGTGGGGCCCCCCAACCCGGTTTCCCGGAAACCCCACATATCACTCCGGCATTGCTGCCGTGTTACGGCCGGGGGAATATCACCGTGTCACACCCGCGTTTTTTATTCTATACCCTACTTTGGTTTACTTCCACACCCTTTGATAAATCAGGTGATTGATTTAGTTCTTGCTGCTTTTGTGCTTCACTGGCCATATCCATCGCTTCAAAGCTGTTGCTCATCAAGTGTTTTCCGAGTATCTCCAATAAAGAGCCAATTCCTTCAATGGTGTATTCTTCCAATCGATCATGATCCACCCCCCTCATTAATTCGCCTAAAGAAGCTAGGGCAGAACTCGCATCTTCAAATTCATTGGCCATTTTCCGGTAGCTTTCAGGATTTCCGGGGATTTTCTCAGGATATCGAACGATAACAACTTCATCATTATTAATTTCCTGATTACTCATGATTTTCCCCTTGTCCTAGCTTCTCATACGCGCGTTTTACATCCTCGCGGCATAAATCAAGAACATCCCCCAGTGCGGAAGCAAGGTTTCCGATTTCATTGACATAAAATGCCGTTGTACTGTTTTCAGTTGATGCTGGCAGATATTCCAGTATGCAACCGGTTATGGAGCGGCATGCATCAAGCCTAACTTCAAGCTGTGCCAACGTACCAACAAAATCCGGTTTTTTTGTGGTTGGTTGCATGGTTTCTTGGCATTTATTGCACATGACGGCCCCCCATTACTCTAGCCTGTTGCACGTGAGCTTGCTGAATCGATTCTTTGCCGATTGATTTGCTCAATTGAAATGAGGCGGAATTAAAGATATGCTGCATGGTATTACTCCTTGTCTAGCGATCAAAAACCGCTACCCCGATGTCAAACGAGGAGGCGGAACTGTGCAGGTTGACATACCGGGACAAGGTTCCGGCGAGCCTTTCGGCTCCCCGCACAGTCCGCCAAAAACTAGGCGTGCTTGTATCAACGGACAAAAAAATAGCCGCTTGAGCGGCTTATCCGCCTTGTCATCGGGATGTCAAACCCGGCGCGGCATTTGGCCGCGACTTTTTTCACTTTAACGTGCCATTAAAGGCACGTCAAGTTGAAATCTTGCTGTTTTGCGTTAAAAGCCCCGCAATCGATTTATGTCGCGTTAAATATCTTTCAAACAACCTTCCCTATTAATTTCTTTTTTGATCGAAAATTAACGTGCGTTTAACGGTGTTTTTGCGGTATGTCCATTCATGCCGTTATTGTCATTTTTCTGTTTTTTGTATTCCAGCCATTTTTCCAGACCGATAATGACCTTGGAAATAGATTGCCGGGTTAAGAATCGCGGGCTTTCCAATTTGGTAATGCGCTTAACAAAGGCTGCGAACTGCGGTGTCATGGCATTACCGAAACCCAATCGCCGGGCAAGAATCTCCATCTTGCGCCATTGAATTTGCGTTGGCCGGTTCGGTGCGCTCCCGGTAGCTTTGCGCTCCAAACAGCCCCGCTGTCTCAGTGTGGCGATCAATTCCCGCAATTGTTCATCCGTTAAATCCTTGCAGCTCGACTTACCGGTCAAGTTTTGCAACCATGTACGGTATTCAATGCTGCCATGCGCGATATTAAGCTGCTGCGCGGCAATATGAACCATAGCCATCAGCTTATGGCGCGGTGTTAGCTTCCAGGTTTGTTTCAAATCATTTGTCCGCATGATTTAACCCCGCAACGCTGCTTTTATGACCATATGAGTTAAGTCTTCGCCGGGGTACTTGTACCGCGCCATTCGGTAAGCATCCGTGAGAGTTCGCAAGCAGCCTTCACCGGTTCCCAATTGAATCGATAATTCACGCTCCAGCTTTCCAGATACTCCCCAAGCTGACATGATTAGGTCAATATCGTTTTCAGTCGGTTTATTGACCCTTACCCGCCAAATGCGGCTAGATAACTGAGTGCTGTTTTTGGTTTTCTTGGTGCGGTCGTACACTTCACCATTACTTAGCAAGGCAATGCCAAACCAACCGCGATCACAAAAATGCCGTAGCGCGTTCAATATATTGAGGCCACCTACTCTAACGAGTCCGTGGAATAGTCCAATAAGTTGCGCCTCATCAATGATTAAAAGCCCATATGGTTTATTGCTGCATACAACGCCTATTTCTTCGATCATTTCATATTCTGATTTCTTATCAGGATTTGCAAAATCAAAATATGGCTTGTTATTTAATACAATGGCTTTATAAATTTCCCAAATAATCAATTTCGTAGTTATATTGCACTCGGACAAAGTTATCATCCATACGGGGCAATCAAACCCATCTTTTTTTCGATAGTGCGCAAGATAGTATTTTGCTGCTGTTGTTTTTCCACTCCCCGGTAAAGTTGAAATTTCGACCATCCTGCATTCTTCTTGTGCCATCAAAAAACCTTGGGTAATTTTTTTGGAAACACTGGTTTCAACGAAATCACCATAAGATTGTTTTTCAGCGCGAATTTCATCTTGTTCAAGAAAATATTTTTCCAAAGCATTCTCAATTACTTCAGCGAGTGATAATTGATTGAAGTAACGTCCAGGTTGACGCATATTTTCACTGCTTCTTATCCATTCGGAAATACGCTCACCCCATAGATTGTTCGTATATTTACTTTCTCTAAAATCTTCTGGTTTGGTGATATTGGCTATTTTTAGTAATGCGTTATTATCAATAGCTATTTCATCGATTACCCGTTGCCTGATTTTTTCATACCTGGCTAAATATACCTGGCTAAATCGTAAAGTCTTTCATTGCATACTTGAGGTTCTATTTTTCTCAAATTATCAAGCTCTTCATCCGATATTGAATTCATTTTAGCCTTGGTCTTGCTATCAACAGCGTCTTGGTTTAGCATTGCGTTTCCTTTTTAAGTATGTTGATAAGTATTAGGATTATTCAGGTTGCCGCATGAGTAATCCTAATTACCGTTTTTCCATCTCATAAGCCGTTCATTTGCTACTTTCTCTTCCAGCTCTTTCAGTTCTCGTTCGCGTTCCTCCGCTGCTTTGTCAATCGTGGTTTCGGGAAAAATTGGCCGGGCATTACGCTTAGTAATTTCGCCGGTTTGAGTGTTTAAAATACTTCCATCTTCTTGAATTCGGATGTGGTCGTCCGGCTCAGGCTGCTTTTCTGGTGGTAGTTTTAATACATTCAACAAACTGGATTGCAGCAAATCTGGCAACCCTACTTCAGCGACATTAAGTATTACCTCTGCATTTTTAACTCGTTCTTTTGCCTCCTTTATGGCCACACCTGCTTTTTTAATCGCCGATGATCGTCCTTTCCATGTTTCCCCACTGGCTGTTTTGTCTAAGAATGGCGTATATGCTTTGGAAATGGCTTCTCCCATATAGACGGCACCGTCATAAATTAAAGCCGGTTCTGTGGGATCGGATGGATCTGGAAGAATGTCGTAGGAATAGCCGCGTTTAACAGCCAAATTGTCTTGTGGCGTATACTCGACCTGCCCAAAACCCGGGATTGTCATTTGAAAAACCAGTTGTTTACTGAGTACACGACGAAATACCAACGGACGCATTGCGCGCATGTGTTCAATCGATACCGGACGCCTTGTATGGCTTTCCATTAAATGGTTGTATAGCTCAAGTGGAGACATGCCATTCATACCATGCCCGCGGTGCTTACCAAACTCACCTTTTGCCCATGCAACTACGCAACTTGATAAACGTTTTGCGTATTCTTCAATGGGTATTGCGTGTTTTTTGTCGCAGTTTTCCGGCCTATTCACAGCATTGGAGCCTGTATATGCAGCACCACATAACTTATCCACATTTCTGGCTACTACATTCCACCATGATTCTGTGCTTCCTTTTGCCGCGCCGTGATAAGGTGTAGCCCAAATCGTATTGATACCCATCCGAGTGAGTATTCCTATTGGTTGGTTCTTCAATACGGTATAGCGGAAAGGACTTTTTTGTCCGCCATTCAATGCATTATTTGAATATTCGGTGCCATTATCCAATGAGAAATCTTCCGGCATGGTTCCAGTCAGCAATACCGCATTTTTTAGCGCATCAACAACCAATTCCGCATTAGTATTTGTGTACACTTTAATTGCAAGCGGCATGCGTGTTCTAAGTTCACGAATAACAACAACCCAGGGACGTGAAATCGTCCCATCCGGCCATAAACAAAATACATCCGCTTTTCGCCCGTCTGATTCCCACCTTTGATGAATTCCAAAAGTTGTGTAGTCACGTTTAAGGTGTGGCAAGCTTTCTTTTAGCGCTGTTTTACCTTGGCGAAGCAATATCTTTTCGTTTTCTGGTACATTGCTATCCCATCGCCTTAAAAATGTTTTAAGGCTTGGCAATTCACCCCATTCATTCTTTTTGGCTTCTTTGCACGTTTCGCGATAGATAACCGTTGCATCCGGTTGAGATTGTTGCCCGTAATTGGTGTAGAAAAAATCCCATGCTCTTGGGTGAATTTCAGTGCGTGTGCGCCCCTGATAATCGGGAGCTAAAATAACTTCCCAATATTGGCGCGGATGATTAGCCACTTGCTGTAACCAACGCCATAACGTCGCTTTGGAAATACCCTTATGGTGTGATTGAATGATTTTTAATGCTATTTCTTTCTTGAAACCACCCTTAAGCAATTTCAAATATTCATCAAGTATATTTACTCGACGGATTGCATTTTCTTTAATTCCTGCGGATTTTCTGCTGTATGAATCAGCTATAGCTTCATATGCATCATGTTCAACTTGAATATTTTCTTGATTTTCATCATCAGTAGGTAAATCTGGTTGCTGCGGTTTGTGATGCTCTAACCAGTATTTGGCTTGGATTGATTGAGGTAGGCTAGTTAGGAGAATTTCATAGCGCTTGCTTTCTTTGCGATAGGTGTAACGCCCTCCCCCTCTATAACTTCCATTTCGTTCTGAACAAGCTTCACGAATTGTTGCTGGATTCAATCCGGTCAAATTAGAAACATCAGTGATAGTTAACCAAACATCATCACCTGAAAAACCCGCGATAGTTTTTACATGCAATGTTTTGGTTTGTGTTGACTTACTCATTGTTATTTATATATCTTTAACAGAATCAGAATCGCGGGATTTACTAAAGCCCGCGCAAAACCCGCGATAACTTGCCGTAATAATCGCGGGTTTTTTATTCAATGATTTCCCCCTTTTTTAATCCCAGCAGTACCGCTACTTTATGGCCCTTATTGATACTGCATGATGTCTTGTTGCTAATTAGGGCCTGTTAACACTACCTAAGTGCTTCGACGATGAGAGCGAAATGGATGAATGAGAGAAAAATGACATCCAGTTTGTCGAATCTGGAGAATATTCGACGGAATCCCTTGAGTCTGCGGAATAATCTTTCGATCTCATTGCGTTTTTTGTACATGGCGCGGTCATATTCCCAGAGCTCCAGCCGATTAGTTTTGGGTGGGACAACCGGGATATAACCGAGCTCCAATGCAAGCTGTCTGGTTTGATCACCCTCATAAGCGCGATCCATCAGCAGATGAGTAGGAGAAGAGACGGGGCCGAGTGCTAACAGGAGTTGTCGTCCTTCCGGTGCGTCATGTGTGCCCCGGAGATAAGGAAAAGTTATGGCTGTTCTGGTATCTGCGGCAACCAGATGAATTTTAGTGGTCCAGCCACCTCGGGATTTGCCGATGGATTGCGGGCCGTTTTTTTAATGCACCAGTACCATCAGGGTGCACTTTGATGCTGGTGCTATCCATCGAAACGGCTTCAATCTTGATGCGAATGATTTGTTGATGCTGCAGCTGCTCAAAAACTTTTTGAAGCACGCCGCTTTTCGCCCATCGATTCATTCGAGTGTAGATGGTATGCCAATTACCGAAACGCTTGGGTAGTCCGCGCCACTTGCAACCATGCTCGGTAACATACAGAATAGCATTGAGAATTTGTAGATTGGAATGACTGACATTGCCACGCTGGCGCGGCATGCAGTGTTCGATCTGTTGATATTGAGTTTCGGTGATTTCCATCACCATATTATATCAAATAGTGTTAACAGGCCCTAGTCATCCCTGCAAAACACTTAGAGCTTGCATGAACTGCAGGAATCATCAAATTTTAGACGGCATTGATCCCTGAGAATTTATACTATTCGCATCAAAACACTGAGAGAATCAAGAGGAACTGAAATGCCGACCGATGATTTTTTCCGAGCGCGTCTCGATCAGATAATTGATCTGCGTCATCCCCTGGCAGTGCTGTCGAATCGACTGCCGTGGGCTGATATTGAAGCAGCACTTGTCCCTGCTTTTGAGCGTAAAAACCGTCAGGGTGAAGTGTTGAGATCAACGATCTTTTGGCACAACATTGGCGATTGCCAGTGGGGGCGTGAGCACTGCGGGTCGCCCCGCTTGCCGATCCGGTTGATGGCATCGTTGCTGTATCTGAAGCATGCGTTCAACCTCAGTGACGAAGAGCTGGTGGTTCGCTGGTCGGAGAATGTGGTGTGGCAGTATTTCAGCGGCGAGGAATATTACACATCGAAGTTGCCGTGTGATGCCACCCAGATTGGCCGTTTCCGCACCGCCATTGGTGAAGCTGGTGTTGAGAAGCTGCTGAAGGCAACGATTGACACTGCGGTGCACACCAAGGCGGTCAAACCGGCTGAATTCAAACGAGTGATTGTTGACACGACAATTCAGGAAAAGGCAATTGCGCATCCGGTGGATAGCCGGTTACTGGAAATTGCTCGCGGCAAGATTGTGCAAGCAGCCAGACGGGCTGGCATCACCTTGAAGCAAACCTACGCCAAAGAAGGCAAGGCGCTGCGCCGAAGGGCAGGCGGCTATGCCCGCGCCAGGCAATTGCGGCGTCTGCACAAAACCGTTAAACGCCAACGCACGATCCTTGGTATCGTGCTGCGGGAGATCCAGCGCAAACTGGCAACCGTGACGACGGTCTGTGCCGCATCGCTGCAGCAATTGACCACGCTATTGGAACGGGCAGGACGGATTCATAAGCAGCAACCCAAGGACAACAACAAACTCTATGCATTGCACGCACCGGAAGCCGAATGCATCGGCAAGGGCAAAGCACGCAAACCTTACGAGTTCGGAGTTAAAGCCGGCATTGCTGTTACGCACAAAAGCGGCCTGATAGTCGGTGCCAGAACCTTTCCTGGCAATCCCTACGATGGTCATATTCTCCACCAACAGCTCGAACAAACGCACAGGCTACTCGAAGATACCGGATCAATACCGAAGCAGGTTATTGCCGATCTCGGGTTCCGGGGAGTGGATGCTGACAATCCGGCAGTGGAAATCATCCATCGCGGCAAGTACAAGTCGCTGACGAAACCGCAGCGGCGCTGGCTCAAGCGCCGGCAGGCCGTGGAACCTGCAATCGGGCATCTGAAGTCGGATCACCGAATGGATCGCTGCTGGTTACCAGGTCAGTTGGGTGATGCACTGCACGCTGTGTTATGTGCGGCTGGCTACAATCTGCGCTGGCTGATGAGAGCTATACACCGTTTGGGCATCAAGAATTCTTTATTGCGACTTGCGCTGCTGCAACTGATCAACACCTTTTACACAAAACGTTCGTTTGTCGGCATGACTGTGTGAATTTTGCAGGGGCGACTAATTACTGCATTTACCAAATTTACAGAAACCCCATGCCTCCTCGCCCACTCTTTGAGAGTTAATCCATGTTTCGACATGATTTCTTTAGCCTTTTTTCTTCTTTCTGATGTAGTATTACTCATATTTATCACCCGATTTAAACACGTTTTGTATAAACACGCCACATATTAAACACACAATTTGTGTGTTATGCAACCAGAATGAAAACAATAATCGAATTATATTTGATAGAAAACAGCCTAAAAGAAGGTGAAAGGCTGAAAAATGAAAGGATTAGGTTAGGGTTAAATCAAGCCGACTTCGCTGAACGTTTAGGTATTCATAAGAATACTCAAACAAACTATGAGAGCGGTAAGAGAAAACCGAGTAATGAGTATTACGTAGCGGCGGCTGAATTAGGAATAAATATTCCCTATGTAATCACTGGAAATACTATTCTTGATTTTCCAAAGAAAGCCGCTGAATTAGCCCACAGGGTGTTCAATTGCTATAAAAATGGTTTTGATTCAAATGCAATGTCAGCAATCTTCTTTATTATCGGTTCAAGTAATTTAAATGAAGAAGTAGCTGGAAAAGATAAAGCTTTGCATCCCGCAGATATTGATGCCCTAGTAAAACTGGCTATTGATCGAGGTAAAGAATTTTACGAAGCTTATAGCGCAATTACCCTGTACTGTCATGACGCTTTGCATTCTGAAAATGATAAGTTGAATGTTGATCTTCTGGCTGACCTAATATTTGAAACTATTAATCTATATGATTCTGTTAAAGATCAATTCTCACTTGTATCCATTCATGACAATATGCGCCTTGTTGCACAGCAAGTAGTTAATAGTCATAGTGAATTAGAAAAACCTGGCAAATGAACTTTTCATGTTATTTGATACTAAACTTAACAATCTCATTCACTAGCAAACAATTGCAAAAAAATATCATTTTTGTTTCATTTCTTCTGACTTTTGTCGCGTTTTTTCGCAGAATGTTTCAAACCTAAATTTCTGGTTAAATTCTCTGAAACATAATGCTGATAACATTTCCCAGTTTATTTCTTTCTCTTCTTATTGTTTCAGAATGATAGTCCCCCCTCAACAAGATTGCTGAGTTTCTGGAAAAGTTGTTTGATGGTTATCGCAGTGTTAGTTTTGGCCATTGAACACTGCGTGAATGCAGTGCATTGTTTAAATACCCTCAAATCCGACAAGCAATAACAACTTCTGAATACGTTACTTGTCGTGTCTCTTTTATCGAAATAAAAATCATTTGAATTTTGTAATGATCTAGTTTTTGCTTCTAGGCCGAAAAAATGAACGATCTACTATTTGGTGTGAGCGTTGAAGAAATAGAAAGAATCACCGGTGAGAGTCAGAAAATCATTAAGAAATGGAAAAAAGGTACTAAACAGATACCAGAACCGGCACTCAGGCTTTTGAAGTTGTATCTTTCCGGTGATGCCAGTGCTTTATTAGGTGATGAATGGAAAGGCTATCGTTTCGTGGATAATTTGATTTTTGTTCCTGAGTGGCGAAATGGTTTTACACCGCATGAAATTAGAGCTTTTTTCTGGAAATGCCAATTGGTATCGAGCTTACAAAGTGAAATCAGGCTATTGAAAGCTGAGCTAGATAGGCGCAACGAGGAAATTGATGCGCTTGAAATCAAGGCTGATTTTTACAGACGCCAGGTTGTGCTTGAAAGCCGGTTCGGTTTGATTCTGGAAAGAAGCTTTTCTTAATTTAGCAGATTATCTCCATCCTCGATGCCATCCGTTGTTCGGATGGTGCCATCCCCAGCCGTAATTAACATTGTAATTCCATAAATACCCAGGGCCTGGGTTCACATAAGTAGGAGCTACATATACAACACCGGGCGGTATTCCTGGTGCAACAGGAACCCCAACTACTGGCGGCGCTATACATCCGGCTAATTGGATTATCAGAATTGCCCCGATAATGGCGCGACTGAATAATTTTTTCATTGCTGTAGTTTTATCGAAATGCGGATGCCCGCTCCATAAATTCGCTTGATGTTGCGAGATATGGAGGCGGAAAGTCTTTGTGCGTTTCGTCAGCAATTTTTTTCAGTGTTTGAATTGCATCGATAACCAGGTTTCGGGCAGTTACAAAATCCTCTTCATATACACTGATATTAGGGAATTCAGCTACCCTACCCACGTATAGAATTTCATCGTCGATTTCTTCTTTACGTATCGTAATCGAATAGGCTTCAGGATCAAATCTCATTTCATGTGCTCCTTGATTGCGTTTTCGTGCTGTTTGACAAATTTGTATAGCTTTTTGATATACGGGCGTTTAACGGCTTCGCCTTTATTATGACCACAATTATAGTTAGGATACTCAATTAATGATACGGCCGGGTGCCGCGCGATTTTATGGCCGGCACTGCCGCAGTTTTCGATTTGGAATCCTAGGGCTATTAATAGATTGGTGAATTCTTTACAGGATGCGTTGGAGCTGGTGGTTAGGTCTTCGAGTTTTTTGAGGAATTTTTCGAATTCAGTCATAAATACAGATAGATAATATTTTTGGAATTTCAAGTTTCTCTGTTTCAATTACAATTAAAAAATTGAATAGTTATATTACTAACCGCTTAATCCAATATGTCTACATTAAAATTAAGACAAAAAATAAAACAACTTAACTCCATTGATTTGGATAAAGTAGATTACAAATATCTTGTTTCATTACTTTGGTCTGCATCTGATGGTGTTCAAGTACCAATTCAATATAAAAGTATCGAGATATATTTTCGAGCTAGAATCTGCAATTCCAAGAAAATAGACAAAGTGAGCGAACTTGGAGCGCCATCTGCTGATTTAATCACAGGTTATCAGCGATGTAATCCACCAGGGATTCCAATGTTTTATGCAGCATCAAAACGAATAACAGCCCTATTAGAATGCGATGTACAAGAGGGGGATATTGTATATTTAGGTCAATGGATAAATACAGCATATGTTCCGATAAATCGAATTTTCTCGCATTCAGAAATGGAAATGCATAATTTTTCAGAGATTGACATACTTTATCATTCATTCTTAGAAACTCTTTTTACCCGCAAAATACACAAAACATTTAATGTCGAGTACAAACTCACTGCAGCAGCAACTGAAGCACTAACAACAAGATATCCAAAAGAAGAAACTATTAAAATCAATGGAAAAATTAAAAATATCACCATTGATGGTACGGGAGGTCTTTATTATCCATCTGTCACGAATAAATCAAACAGCTACAACACAGTTTTTCACGCCAATTTTGCCAATGCAAATTTAAAATTAGTGCATGTCACACAACTAAAAATCACCAAAAAAACGGACAGAGAATACTCAATTGAGATAATTGATACTACAAATGAGACTCAAGACGGAAACATATTGTGGCTAGGTAGTCGGCATAGCATTCCTAGACAAGAGATAAGTAAAGTAGGGGTAGAGTTTTTCTGCAACGGCAGGGACTGGATAATTCCTGTTCGTGATATTCCCCTAGCAGATGATGATATCAGCCGTTTTTTAAATGAGTAAGTAAGTGATCACGCACTAGCGATCGGACAGCACACTCGCTCTCGGGTTCAGGGTTATGCCCTTCGCGCAGATTGGTGGTGCGACTATAACTCAGAGCAGAAAAGCAAAGCACATTCGGGATTAAGCAGGAGAATTCAGTGAATTTATTACTTTTTCCCGTACTGCTTGAATGCGATAATTCTTGCGGCAAGGAAAACGAAGCAGTTTCAATCCAGCAGTTCTGCAAGCTTCCTGGACAAAAATATCTCTACTGCGCGATTTGCTCAATTCATGACTTCTGTCGTCTAGTTCAATAACGGCAACCACAGCAAGCGTTTCTTTATCACAAAGCACATAATCAAAATGCTTGGATGAGATTTTGAAAAACGCAGATTGCCAGTTTCTCCGGCTTAACGCATGGTCTGGGGTCAATATGTCGGCAATGCGCACCTTCGCGAAAATTTCGTACTGATCTGATAAAGATTGTTTCAATACGTGAAAAAAGCACTGTTCAGCGTCAGAAAACAGCGTCCCCAGGGATTTATATTTAAAATCAACAAGCCTACCAAGTGATATAAGCGTAAGCTTGAGAATAAACACCAAAAAAGCAAGTATCACAGAGCCGATAACGAGATATGGAATTAAGGGCTGATTCAGTAAAGCATTCACCGAATTAGTTAGTGATTCTGCAAAAATTGCCTGAGCATTAATCATATTTAAACATCCGAAATAATAATCATCGAATGCTTAGCGGCAAGCAAACAAAAATATAAACCAGTTCGGCAATAAGGAAAACAGGAGGAAAGTTCGTGCAGTGGTAAGGTTCGGGACAGCATTCCGGGCTTTGCCCTGCATGTCCCTCGCGCCGGTCGGCGGCGCGACCCTTGGGAGTGAAAAGCAAGCAAATCACTCTGGCGGTTTAATGCGTGAATGCTTATCGGCATAAGCAAAAAAGCGCTGGCGCAATCCATCGTTATTAATAACGCAGAAAACGCGAAGGATAAAAAGCCAGCAAAAATACAGAAATGCGCAAAAATCTGTAAAGAAAGAGTTCAAGTAATTTTTGATTTTCATAAATACTCCAGTTAATTAACGATTGAAAGCACCGCAAGCCTCGAATCTCTGAATGAATTCAATGCGTTTTTCTGGCGGCAGCTTCATGATTTTCTGAACTAGCGGGTGCTTGGGCTTGCCCAGCAGTTTTTGCGATTGCCTGTTGATTTTCTTCGGCGGGTTGATCAGTTTTCCGACTATTGAGCGAGCGCCCTCCCCGTACCATTGGTGCAATTGCTTGGATGAGAGCATGACGTACGGCGCGGAATCATCAGTGAAGATTTGCCGGGTGTCGTAGCAGGTGAACAGGCTCGGGTATAGAATGCCGTGGCCGGTGTAGTACCAGCGGTTCACGACCGGCGCATGATTGCTTTTGCCGTACTTGACGGAAGCCACGTGCAGTTTCATGAATTTGCCGGAGAATCCGGCGATTTGCAGCAGTGAGCTTAGATCTTCCGGTTTGGAAGTTCAAAACTTTCTTCAACGAATGCAGCTCCGGAGT
Organism: Gammaproteobacteria bacterium; assembly: GCA_015709635.1. Classification (NCBI taxonomy): domain Bacteria; kingdom Pseudomonadati; phylum Pseudomonadota; class Gammaproteobacteria; species Gammaproteobacteria bacterium. The sequence continues at coordinate 1,671,730 of CP054180.1, read as the reverse complement.
CGATAGGTTTGCCGTCAATGGCATCTTTAAAGAATGTGATACCGGTCACTTTTACTTTTTCTAACATAACAACCTCTTAACACCACCTGTTAACGCTTTACCTGAATCGGCAGTTATTGAATTCAGAGCGTAGAAAAACTAATTTATGCGTATTTCTTGATGTACCAATCTGGCGCAGTGAGCGCGGCAAGCTCTATAGTTTTTACTTTAATTAGCATCGTTTGCACGTTGTTTGGTATTGATATATCGATGCCGTAAGCAAGTAAGGCTTTTCTATGGTTATAAAAAGCCGAGCGTTTAAGCTCAATCGGATAACCATATTTCCAGCTCACGTAAGTAGCTCTTAGCCGTGGCGGCAGATCGTTGAAATTTTCATACTTGACGTTTTCCAGCCGTTGCAATTGGGTTCTGTCCATATAAACCTCTATTAGTAGTGAATCTGTAATTGCGCCTAGATATGCCAGGCCGTTTTGTAGAAGAAAGCGCGATTTAAGCGTAAACTCTTCGCGTATTACTCCGAGGCGTTCGCAGAATTCGATGACTTCATCGGATACGTGCTGACCGGATTTTTTAGAACGGTGTTTCTTGAGTTCGGTGGTTTTGCAATACAGCTTACTCCAACAATCTTGATTGCGTTTTCTTTAATAATCTACAATGACTTATCTTCATTAAATTAGCTTAGCATCTAAGCTAATCTACTACAGCCCCTATTCTTAAATTGTTACGTTTAAACCCGCTTTAACTTTCTAAGACCCTATCAAAATAACGGAATATCAATCAACACTGATAATGTGTTGCCTTCTTTACCTGTCTTGGCCAACAAGTTATGATCTTTGCTTATTATTATTGTAAGACACTGTAACCGCGCTCCTGCATACATTTAATAATCATTTGTCTCATGGTGTGCTCTTTACTGTCGTATTCGTTTTTACTGTCCGCAGCTCCAATCGCAGTGCTGACAATTTCTTCTTCCAGTGCAGAAGCTTTTGTTTCCTCAGATACGCGAGTTGATATGTTACCGGAATCATTAGTATTTCTTACGGCGATTAACTTACATGCGATCAGATCATTGTCGTAATCACAGCCTTTACAAACTTGCGGATCAACAAGGGGTTCGTAGGTTGATAATGGTATATCCGGGTTTGCAGGAATAAAATTTTTCATAATTGCACACCCCTGAACAACAAGAAAAGCAAAAACCAGAAAAGGAAGGAATATTCTCATTATTTACCTCCACACGTTAATGAATATGACTTTTATGGCAATAGCAGCTTGCGGATTAAAAGGCGGCTTCCAATCTCTAATTCAATTGGAGCAGTTAGCAATGGTCACTTGCCGCTCATTTCGGATACCGATTCATTGCTCCATAATAATCCTTTTGCGCGTCTCCATTAATCCAATACGATATTTCTCCGTTCGATAGCAATTGAAACAATCCGAGAAGTAAGCAATCCTTTCGTTTATCCCGGAAAATATCGACACTACGAGCGAAGAATTATCCGCTTTGCCGATTATTTCTTGTGTATCTTAACGCTTGCCAAACGGTTCTGACATCAACAAGTTCATGGGGTATCAATAATGTAATCACAATTTCTTCCAGTGCCGCGTATACACAAAACCAAGTCGCGATTCTGAAAGGCCAAGTCAGAGTTTCAGTAAAAAGCAAGATATAGCTTATTATGGTGACAGCTACCGCAAGTTTTACACTCCAGGTGTGATAACCGATTACCGTGTGAAATTTAATGATGCCTGCGATTACCGGCAAAGTGAAGCTTAAGACGATGATAATAAAATAAAACTGCTCACGTTGTATGATGTCGGGCCATAGCACCCAAGCACAAATTGCCATACTCGAGTAAATGATAAAATCTCCCCAACTGTCAAGACGCGAACCCATTGCCGTTATTTGATTCAATATCCTGGCTAGAAAACCATCCAGCACGTCGGTAAAGACAGCACATATTAATACTCCAATGTACCAATCAGGCTGCTTTGTGTAGGCAAAGTAAAATAAAACCGGCGCCATCAATATTCGAATTAAGCTTACCAGGTTTGGAAGATTGATTACTTGATCTTTTTTATGCCTCATCGCAGTAGCCTTCTCTATACAACTAACCCGATTTCTTAAGCACTCTCCAGTGATAAAGCATATAGGTCATCACGATATCAATAATTAGGAAAACAAAAGATAACAAAAGTATTGACGGTAACTCTAAAGCAAAAGTGCGCATCAGCATGAATGCAGGCAATAGCGATTCGGGTACTTGATCAAGTATCGGCGCTTTGCTGCTCGGCATCATCGACAAACGGCGCTTAATAAAACTGGATGATAAGTCACCGGCTACAGCGTAGCTTGCTATTAAAAATCCGATTATCAAAGGGTAATTCAGTAATACAGCAGTTACTGACGTCATCAACAGTGCGGCAACTATCCCCCGCCATGTTTTAGCAGAACCGAATAAAGGATTGCCATCAGGTAATACGACGCCACAATCCACCGGTAAATCCAAATTATTGCCGAAAATTATCCGCGCCAATACCGGTGCGCCGTTTGCAATTATAATGAGCAACAATAATTGTATAAATTCGACGGTCATTGCGGATGACGAGAGTTATCAGTTTTTACGAAATCCAATTTCTTTATGACTGATGGCAAGCAGGAAAATTTCAGGAACGGTATGCCCAATACTTCACTTAAAGTTCTAACTTATAATATTCACAAAGGGTTCAGCGCCACCAATTTGCATTTCATTCTTCACGAAATCAAGAATTTATTGAGAAATATCAATGCCGATGTAGTATTTCTGCAAGAAGTGCAAGGTGAACGCAATAAATCGAACCATCGTTTCACTGATTGGCCCAATAGCCGGCAGTTTGAGTTTCTTGCCGATCAAGTTTGGCACCATTTCGCTTACGGCAAGAATGCCATTTACAAATCCGGCCATCACGGCAATGCAATTTTATGCAAATATCCCTTCATCGAATGGGAAAATATTAATGTTTCATTTTTAAAATCGGCCAGCCGAAGTCTTCTGCACGGCACGATCCAGATTCCCGGCAGCGCTCAGAAAATTCACATCATCTGTGTACATTTGGGATTATTCGGACAAGAGCGAGAACACCAGCTCGCAACGCTGGTAAAGCGTATCAATTCGCATGTTCCGGCAAATGGACCGCTCATTATCGCTGGAGATTTCAATGACTGGCGCGGCCGTGCCGAGCATTTCTTGCATCGTGGTTTGGGTGTTAAGGAAGTTTTCAAAATCACCCGCGGCACGTATGCACGCACCTTTCCTTCCTGGTTGCCGGTATTATCAATGGATCGAATTTACTACCGTGGCCTGGATATCGTTAATTGCGATCGCTTGCACGGCCAGCCCTGGCGGCGTTTATCCGATCATATTCCGCTGCTTGCTGAATTCCGCTTAATTTAAGAAAGCGCTGAATAGATAATTGCTTTCTATTCTGAATTACGAACAGGATCGTGCGCTACAGTTTCTTCGATAAACAGAATTTTAAGATTCTGCCAGCGCGCCCAAACAGTAAGCAATCCACGCAGTAAAAAAGAAACTCCCGGCATGATCCATATTGCGGTTACGCGTCTATCGGCGCGTTGCCAGCCGCGTGATAGAACGTTGATAACCGAATGCAGCCGTAGTGCATGACCATACATCTGCAGGCAAATTAACCGGGTGGGTTGTAGCGGCGTGAACCAATGAACGGAGCCGCCCACATGAAATACTTGATCGATTGCTTTAAGTAAATCGTCGCTAAAATCCGCCAATGCGCAGTTACCCGAAAGTAACATAATATTCTGCCGCGCCTTGGGATAGCGCGACAAGTACACAGCCCGGTTACGCCGTGCCAGAGTGATGCGATCATCGCCAAACGATCCTGCACCTTTATGATAAATATGCGCTTCAGGGTGAACGCCAAATCGCCAGCCGTTTAAATCAAGGCGACGGCCAAGGTCGATATCTTCGTAATAGCCGCGGCCGAATGTGGCATCAAAGCCGCCGACCGCCAGAAAGGCATCGCGGCGGATCAAAATCGCATGTCCGCGGAGATAATAAGTCTGAACATAATTTCCCTCGCGCAGCACATAGCGGCTGAAATCGAAGTTGTCATAACTATTACCGGCCGGAATAATGGCCGCCAGCTTGTCGTCGGCATCAAATGCCGCACATAGCTGCGGCAGAATGTTTTGATTGACTTCGGTATCCGAATTTAGAATCAGTACATAAAAAGCATTCGAGCGATTGACGGCAGCATTGACTGTCAAACCGAAGCCCTGATTCTTTTCCGCGTGGCAAACTTCTACACCTGCATACGGCAAATGATCCAGCATCTCGCGCGTTTCACGGTCGGACGCATCATCCTGAATGAGTACATGTTGTATGGATTGTCCAAGGTGCGTGACGACTGAATCAATGCAACGCTTTGTCAGCTCCGGCGCGTTATAAACCGGAATCACGACATCGATAGATTTTTCGGCAGCCGGTGTCACTTGATTGTCCATTCATTCATCGGTGTATTTCGCGAAGGCGGCAACTTTCTTCCAATAATGCTACATAACGGGGCAAAACATCGTCATCTCCCGAACCTTGGATGATTTCTTTGAGAAAACGCTGCCGGTGTTCTTCATCGTAAAATGAATCACAACCTGCCGATAGCAATTCGCTGATTCTTTGATATACATCATCGCGGCATCGTAATTCGGTCTCGGGCATATACTCGGCCACAACGGAGCGGCCTGCGTGCAGGTAATCCGCCGCCAGCACCGGCTTTCCTGCTGTTACCGCTTCAAAAACAACCGAAGTTGCGAGATCCATGGCGACATCCGCCCAATTCAACAAATGCACGGAGTGTACATCATCTGCCGCGATGCTGATATTCGGCAAACGTAAAATGGCCTTATTTCGTGTCAGAGGCTGCCGCCAGCCGCCGCGGGTGTGCGGTTTGATGATGATTTCCACGCCTGGGAAAGCCGCGATCATTTGTACCACCTCGCCAACCTCTTCCCAGAACGTGGTGAAATCGCTTTTTCGCAAGAAGATGATCAGTTTAAGCCGGCTCGCGGAACGTGTGAGCGGCGACGGCGGTTGTAATTGCGCCAATTTATCCAGCCATTCGGTGCAAAAGCGCGGCGACCCCAGCACCGCGATCGACTGCGCCTGCATGAAAGGGCGGAAACGCACGGCGCATAATTCATTCGGCACCACGACTTTATCGAATAAACAACCGGCGGAATACATGCTATCCGGCTGCAGTTTCCACTCGCCGCGCCGGATCAGGTGATTGGCGTGCGGACTGTCGCCATGCGGCAGTGAAACCGCGCCAAGCCCCTTGTCGTGTGCCATGGCAACGACCGTCTCGACCCACTCGATGCACACTGGAGAATTCCGGGTCACCCAGTCGAACACGATTACACCATTACCGCTACCGGCAAAACTTCTCTCCAGCAATTTCCGGGAAGTGCTTCTCCAGACTTGTTGACGCTTCTCATCACCGTACATCGCAATAGCTTTTTGCACCACCGGCTTTAGCAAAGAGCGCTTCATACCCGGCGACAATAATAACGTTTGCAGCCACCACTGCATAAACTCTAGCGGTGTCAGCACATCACGGATATGCGCTAGTCGCACGCCCGTCAGCTTGCGCAGAAACTCAATGCGGTAATCGTTACGGATAGTGCGATGACCAATCAGCACCACATCGCACGTATGGCCGTATTCGACCCATTTGCAGATAACCGGGGTGATATGATCGATATCGTTGTAATGACGAAGAAAGAAGAGCGCTTTCATGTCATTTTCTGTGAGAAGCCCGTACAACCATTATTCATCCAACAGGTGATCGATGTCGCATACCTACGCAGTAATCTGACCGGAATTTTTCATTTTTAAAATAAGATCGCACACTTCACGCACGGCACCGTGACCACCGGAATGGTCACAAACATAACGGGCTATTTGCAAAACTTCCGGCACCGCATCGGCCGGACAACAGGTAAAACCTGCATTTTCGAGGCATGCCAAATCGCAGAGATCGTCACCGATATAGGCAATGTCTTGCAGCGCAATCCCTTTTCGTTTTGCCAGTTCTTTCAACTGCGGAAGTTTGTCGTTGACCCCTGGATAGTATTCCTCGATGCCGAGCTTTTTCATTCTCGCCGCAACGGCAGGGCTTTTTTCGCCGCTCATGACACAAACGCCGATGCCGTTCTTGCGCAGCAGTTGTAAACCATGCGCATCGCGCGTGTTGAATTTCTTCAACGCTTCACCCTCCGGTCCATAGTACATGCCGCCATCCGTAAAGGTGCCGTCGACATCCAGAACCAGCATTTTCACTTGCCCGGCGTATGCGCTGAGCTTCATCAATTTTTGCCGCAGCAACAACTGTTCAACGATGATCCAGTCGGTTTCATCGTCGATCTCAATCGCCGTTTCCGCTGCCATCTCATGGACACCGATACGCCCGCTAAGCCGGTTACCAAAATCCTCCAGTATTCTTCGCCGGGTGAAATAGAAAGCGCCATTTTCCATCAAGCAGCCAGCAAAATCCTGGCGCCGCGGACGCTTGAGCGGGTCGTAATTGATCGGCGTACCGTCGCCAGTCCAGTAAAACCGCTTGGATTGTACCGCCGTCAATAAGGAATCGAGATGTTCATTCAGAAACTTCTGCTTGGCCGCAATGAAATCTTCTGCGCGCGTGAGCGGCGAAGTGGCCTGAATTAAGCATAAAACATCAAAAGCGACGCGCTGTTTAAACTCGAGCATGGCGCTTTCCGTGCTGGCCGTGTCGGTACAAGTTTCGGCAGAACGATCCAGAACCGTCACCCCTGCCGGAAATTCATCCAGCACTTTCTCGCGGATTCTCGCAGAATCACTCGCCACGTAAATTTCGTCGAAACACCGCGAAGCAATTGCCTGTTCCAGGCTCCATGCGAATAATGGCCGTCCTGCGATAGCACGCACATTTTTATCGACAATGGATTTTGAATTGGCACGCAACGGCATAAAAGCAACCCAGCGCATCAGTTGAAGTGTACTCCCTGCAACCGTTTCAGCTTGGCGCGCTGCGGCGCTTCGATGTCCAGTATGGGAGCATCTTTAAATGTCAATGCCTGAGAAACAGCCCGTACATCCCGCACCAAGCGGCGCAGGCCATCCGGTTCCAGCGACGCCGCATGATCGGTTCCTTTCCAAGTACGATCGAGAGTGAAATGGCGTTCAATCCAGGATGCGCCCAGCGTCACAGCCGCGATGTCCACAGCAATACCCAAATGATGACCGGAAAACCCGATTTCCTTGATACGCGAGCCAAACCGCTTATTCAGCGTTTGCAGTTCAAGCAAACAGACTTGATCAAATGGAACGGGATAGCCGGAGGTGCAGGCATATAAAACAACGCGTTCAGCCGCATGGCATTTTTCCATTAACTGCACAATTTGCTCTTGTTCCTCGTACGTGGTCATACCGACGGAAATGTGAATGTCGCCGTGATAATCCCGGGCGAGAAATTCCAGCATGGGGAAATTGAGATTACACGCGGACGGTATCTTGATGAATACCGGATTGAGGCCGGCAATTTCCTTGGCCGAAGTGAGATCCCACACCGACGTTGAGTAACCGATGCCGAACTCCTTGCAGTATTGCTGCAATTGGCGGTGCTGATCGACGTCGAATTCGAGAAATTCCCGGTGTGCACCGTAGGTATCGCCGTAGCTATTTTGTGTATTCGGATGCGGCGCATTATATTCTTCCGGCGTTAGCAATTCCTTATTGGAACGCTTCTGGAACTTCACAAAATCACATTTTGCAAATGTGGCTGCAATTCCGATCATTTCCTTAGCGATTTCCATGTCACCTTTATGATTACAACCAATTTCGGCAATTACCTTAGGCACTTTCATAAAATTTCCGGTTATTCCATTATTAATCAATTGATAAACTTAACATTAGTAAAAAACTGGCCGTCGCACGCTGCATCCATTTTCAGTAAAAAGAAACTGTTTTACATGTATCTCAGCTCCAAGGTATTGAAATCTAATTGGTGACCCAGGTTGATGATTTATTGCCTTTCAGGTAAGCCGACCGGCGCTGCGATGATAGTAGGTCCAAATCCGGAAACCACGGCATGTGCAGTGCGGAAAAATTGCCGGCAACCCGTACGGCATCGAAAAAATCACCGTTATAGTATTTTTTGTGACAAATCGCAAAAGTTGTATCGATGGGTGCTGCATATACCTCTAACCGGTCATGTCTGAGCGGTTTATTCCAGAACCGCGACTCCCATTGCGGCACGGTCACGAGTCTTTCGCATGGAACAATATTTCCCAAGTTTGATTTCATGCGGCGATCGGTTAAGTTGTAGCCATTAACTTGGTATGGCAGAGCGAAACCCGCCTTAAAGCACTTGAAGTAACCGCAAACATCAATCAGTTGTTGAATGAAATCCACTGGTAAGTGTTCGTTGAACAGCAAATCCGGATCGGTATAGCCGAATATCTCCGGCAAGACATCATAAATCGGTCCTTGAAACCCGGTGCGTGCACCCATATTGACCGCTGACCGCACCACGAAAGCTTTTTTTGCTGCGGCAATATCCGCAAGAATAGTGCGTGTCTCAACATCTCTCGAGGCGTTGTCGATGACGATCGGCTTGACAGATCGCGCATTGAATTGGCGCACACAATGATCAACATAAACACCATTGTTGTAAGACACAATCAAAATCGGCACTGCATCGTCCAGAGAAGCAACCGCTGATTTGATCTGTGCTGCGAGGTTCTGAATATGTCTTTTATAGATGTATCGATGAAGAATTTTTTTCATGATTCAGTCCGGCAGCAATGCATTGTGTTCGCTTTTCACAGCACGATCATTCTCGCATGTGTTTACTTCCGGTACGGCCTGTGAAATTTTTCTTTTACTCCGGGAGCTCACCATGAAAAGATGCTTCGAGTGTTGCTCGATTTTGATCGTGTCAAAGCGATGCAACAGCTGACCGAAGCGGGTGATTTTTTGTTCCAGGTCAGTCACGGAAATTTCCGGAAAACGGTGATCGTGATAAGCCAACCGGTTGGGTCCGGGGCGGCGCATGTAGAGGTTGGTCAACGCCGCCTTTATTGTGGTGAACAACCAGCCTCGTGCAAAGCGACTGAAAGGGCTGGGTGGCGGCTGGCTAGCAGAATAGCCGCTGGATTCCAGAACATCGACGATACGCTCGCAAGCCAATGGACCTTGCTGCGCCGACAAATAATAGTCGATCAGAGCTTGGCGTTCCTCGCCGCCGGCGCCGCCGAGCTCCCCTGCCAGAACCCGGTTCAATGTCATCTGCAGTTCTGCAAAATTGAAGCACTGGTAACTGAGTTTTGTCGGCAACCCCTGAAAATCATAGTCATAAAACTTATTCAACGTCGCCAGATAAGAAATGGCCGGAACGCCGAGCACATAAGCTTCCAAACCGGTCGTGCAGCCATTGTGCACCAGCGCCTTCGCTGCCAGCAACCAGGGGATGACGTTACCCTCCTTGTTGACGACGATCCGTTCACTGCGTGCGGCGAGATCCTGATAAATTTGATTGTTCTCACTGGGATGTGGGCGAACAACAATCGTCATCTCAGGAAATGCCCGCTCGAGCGCCGGAATCAGTTGCTTGAAATCTTCCAGTATCGCTTGTTTGTGATCCCGCAAGCCCTCGGCAAACTCGATACTCATGCCTATCCCCGCTTGACCGCGGCGTTTCGTCTTATCAGAGCTTTTCGCGGATTGAAATAAGCCGATGCTGGGAATAAAAGGATTCACATCGCTGAAATTCGTGTTGATCAGGATGAAATCCCCGTATCGATCACGCAACTTTTTAACTTCCGGATCAAAAAACGGACGTAATTCCGGTCTCAGCATATCGCCGCGCGGATTACCGGTAATGTGAATCGGCAGATTCTGCGGTAAATCGGGATACTGTTGCATTAAGTCGACATTCTCTTGCCCCCAGGCGAAGACATGCGACACTTTATTAATCGTTTGCGGGGAAAGCCGGAGTGTGAAATAAGTATCAGCGGGCGGGTGCACCAGCGCTTCTTCTTCCCAAGCGACAATTTCATGACCCAGTTGCCGCAATGCCTTGAACATTGAACTGCTAAGACTGCGCATGCTTTTAGCGAGATAAACACCGCGCGGAATGGATGCCATCTGGAAATGTGCAAAAGCTCGGGAACCGATCAGTACTGGAAAACCGCGCTCCGCTGCGAAACATGCTAATAGGATTTTAGCATCCAGTTCGCGAACCTGACTTTCTACCGGAATAATAAGCGTTGAAGCCGCATCTCCCGTGTTTGTGTTTACCATTTCTATCAAGCAGTTACCAAATCTATTTGTACCGGCATTACGAAATCCCTTTTTTCTATCCAGTCACAGCGTTCCGAAAACACCCGGAATAGCGCCGGATCGCTTGAAATAGCCGCAATCTCGTGGTTCAGCCAGAAGGACGGATTGGTCCAATTAAAACTGCCGAAAATGGACCATACTTGACCGCGATCCTCGATCAGCACCAATTTGAGATGCATCGGCAAATCTTCCGCATTTCTGCTGCGCTTGAAGCGGATTCCGGCGGCTAGCAAACGCTGTTCCACCTTTGCCGTAACGCGCCGGTGCGTCGCCTCCGCGAATATCTCCAACGCTACACCGCGACTCGCCAATCCAATCATGAAATTAACCGCAATTTCACTCCTGATATGTGAAGCAAAAATACGCACATGCGCATTATCGCTCACTTTACTCAAAAACTGCATCACCGGGTGAGAGCGCATGCGCGGCCAGAAATGAATGGTCGTATCAGTACTCTGAATCGCTTCGTTGGCATCGGCAGAAAAACGATAAAATAATCCAGGTGGCGTTTTATGCAAGTTGCGCGCATATTTTACCAGTTGCGACACCAGCACCGGATCGACAAGCCCTATCAGAGTATTGTAACCCTTATCTTGATCACCGATCTCGCGAATGATGTCGAGTCTATCTTCCGCATGATTTCCGGAAGGATTAAACGAACCGATAAAGGCAATGGGTTTGGGATGCGAAAAGCAGTAGAGTTTTTCGTGCAGTTGCGGTGCCCATGTTCTCCCCGGCGGCGCAGGCAATCCCGGAAACGTGACGATGCGCAAGTCATCACCCAAACCTTCCGGTCCGGACAGCATTGCAATCACAGCATCGTTGGCATCGGCGGTACGCGGTTTGCCGGCCAGACTTACGGTAACCTTAACGCCGCGTTTACGTGCATGAATAAGCGCTTCCGCGAGTTTCAGATCACGAAAATAATAAGTAACCCAGTCGATAGATCCGCCCACTGGAACAGCGGCAATATAGGCTTCCAGCACATTACGCAAATAACCGACTGGCTGATCCGGGCCGCCGAAATACACTTCTGCCGCTGATTTCATTTCCATAACGAACGGTTTATACAAACTGTATTTATTCGAGTAAACTGCCTTTGCTATCCATGCTCATGCCAGCACTTCACCGGTCAATCTCTCCAAGATACGCAACGGTGAACGCGACGGATCGTTCATCGCCTCGACCGGTAAATAAAATGTCTGATCGAGGCTGTGTTGCCCCGATATCGCCCCATGCAACACTAAATCGGTAATCGCGATCCAACTCGATCCTGCGGGAAATTCCATCAGTTTGCGTGGAGCCGAAGCTTGGTATTCCTTATCACGCATACCAAGTGCGCGCAGTGCTGCGATGTATTGATCATATTTAGTTTTTACACCATCAACGATACCCAAACGGGCCAGCAGAGCAGCAAACCACGATGGTCCGCTCACATGCACATCGGGTAAAAAGCGTTGCACAAAAGGCTCGAATGGCTCACCGAGCTGCCAGATGCGCAATCGATCCACTGGATTGATGTTGGTGAAAACACGCAGCATACTCCGTCCTTGTGTGGGGTACCCGTAGCTTGAATCAATGTGGAGAGCTTGGGTACTGTTGCGCGCAAAAGGCCGGTAAGTTACCCGCTTTCGGTCCAATCCCTGGCGGTAACTTGGGAATAATTGGGTGATGACACTTTCGGTCCACTGTCCATAACGCGCCATAATGGCTTCGAGATCAGAACGTGCCGTGTCTTTGATCTGTGCTCGCACCATCTTGCCGTGTATCTGCGCATAGTGATACTTCTTAATATGCCCGTTTTCCGGATCGAAAATGATGGTAGGTTTACCATTTTCAACATCAGGTACTTGAGTCAGGATATTAGTCGTATTCGATATTAATTCACGTTCCCGGTCGGAGAGTTCGAATCCTCCTTGGGGCAGATAAATGAGCCCTCCCCCTTCCAGGGTTTGAATGGCTGCGCGCTGCACTTCAGGGGATGACATATCCATTCCAGGCTCGATCGTGAGCATTTTGAAGATTTCAGTTTCATCGCATTTGGAAACATGTCGCTCATTTGTCATGCTATATCCTCGACTTAAACTTATTTAGAAACGAAAATTTTGCAACCGCGAATTATACCGGATCATGGCTATTTTATTCATTAAAAGATATACCGGCTCCATACTCCGCATCAATCGAATGAACCGCTCATTAAGGCTGATGTGAATGATCAATGCACATACTTAGTTTCAATTGTCCGTTGCAGATTGAATGCCAGAAGCTCGCCGAGCCGCTCATTACCCAGCGGTCCTTTCTGAGCGCGTTGAATGATATCCAAATCCGGTGCTTTATTGGCTTCAATCAGACATGGGCCATTTTCGAGCAAGGCAACATCCCAGCCAATCACTACCTGGTCTGGGAAAAGGCGGACATGGGCATTTTGCACAAAATCGATCATCGTTTCCCAACGGGGAAGCTTACGCTGCGGTATCGCGGTATGAGATAAGGGATGTTGTTCATACCAACCATCAGTCACCACTCCCCAGCCGCCGCGCGTACCTTCCCCCAGCACTCCCGTTTTGATATCGACATTGGCCGCAATGCCGCCCGCGTGATAGTTATCGACGATCACATCGGCGTATCGCTTCATGCGAAAGACTGCATTGGTGACTTCATAACCGCCCGTTTCATTGCGGCAGCTCATGACGCGCACGGTCGCCAGTGCGCCGCAAGCCAGATCAACAATTTCGGAGTGATTGATCAGCCGCGGCTGTACGATATACGCTGTCTGTTTTGAATTTTGCCGCAAAATTTCAAGCATCTGACTTCCATTTGCACGGCTCCCGTCGTTGCAGAGAAATTGCCCGGAACCCAGATAATCCCAGCGTATGGTGCCTCTGCCGCCCTGCCCGTTGAGCGGTTTGATAAAAAGATCAAACTCGGGAAAACCGGATTTATCCCAATCGACCGGTATAATTTCCTCATCCTTGATTATCCAAAGGATCGGCGCTGCAGCAACACCGTTCTTCCGGCAATGTGCCATAAAGAGCGTCTTATCCCTGATGCAATCCGTACTACGTTCAGCAGGAATTGGAAGCCCACCATTATTGTCGCGCATGAAGCGATAAAGCCCTGCTTTCGTTTCAAAGCGATTCAGGTATTCATTGGCACGCTGTCTTTTATCGTCATCGTGTAATTCAAAGATGTAGTACCACGGCGGCAAAATGGCAAAATGGCATGCCACACCGATTTGCTCATAAGCCTGACGGATAATTCCTTTGCCGCTTCGCTTTTTGATTGCATGTCCATTAAGCGCCGTGAAAACTACTGTCAGCGCGATAATCAAGAAAGGTAGGAATGGCAGCACCACCAGCATGATGCAGCGGTCCAGCAGACTGGCTTCACGCCAAACGATGCGCCGAAAACAGCGATGAATCGATGTTGCCGTCGTATCGTCTTCCGTTAATTGAGAAAAAATCCACCGTGCACCACTTAAATCACGAACAATCCTGTCAAACCCTAAATCAATAGCCATCACTGTTTTCCTAATTTATACTGGCAGCGGTTTCTTCAAGCGATCAGCTTCCAGTCATACGTTGGCGAATTCCACTACAATCATGTTCTTTCAGGCACTTTATACAATCACACTTAAACTTAACGCATAATAATATATTGATACCAGTGAATTAATTGTGAAGAAGAAATCGCAAGAATATGATTGGGCTCTGATTTTCTGAGCTTCCTATCGATTAAAATTACAGAAACCAAACACTCCATTTCCAGAGATTCCCTTGATAAAATTTTCCATAGTCATTCCGACGCTCAACGAAGCTGACAACATCGATCCCTTACTAACTTCGCTATCGACGCTGAATCTGCCAGCGGGCAGCTTTGAGGTCATTTTCGTCGACGACGGTTCACGCGACGGCACGCCTGAGAAAGTTCGCGGTTGGGAGAAAAAAGCGGATGTAAGACTGATCGAGCGCACGCAAAAACCCGATTTGATCGCATCGATTCTGGCTGGCGCAGCAGCGGCGCGAAGCGACGTCATTGTCGTCATGGATGCCGATCTGAGTCACCCGCCGGAACGGCTTGGTGCGATTGCTGAACCGGTATTAAACGGCGGTTACGACATCGCCATCGGCAGCCGGTACATTCCCGGCGGCAGCACCGAAGGCTGGCCGCTGTACCGGCAATGGCTATCGCGCGCCGGCGGCTGGTTGGCACGCCCATTGTGCGATGTCAACGATGCAACCTCCGGTTTTTTTGCTTTCCGCCGCGAACTGGCATCGACTATTTCCGAGCAAGCGCATGGCTATAAGATTCTGCTCGAATTGCTGATGGCCGGGCAAGGCAAGCTGAAAGTCGTGGAGGTACCCATCTGTTTTCGTGACCGGACACGCGGTACTTCGAAATTGTCATTTCACCATCAATGGGCTTACTTGCAACGACTCATGGCACTTGCGGGCGGCGCGGTTGCAACTGGCGGTACTAACCGTTTTGTAACAGCCGGCCTGTTGAGCATACTCATCGATATTGCAATCTATCAGCTGATGATGAGTAGCGGTGCGGGATTGGCTTTGGCGCATATCGTGAGTTTTCTCGTTGCTGCGGCAGTGTACGCATTCAATTTGCGCGATTTATTCCGGCTGCAACCGGCGGGCCAATTGCACTGGCGCCTGATTGGCCGTCTTGCGGCACTCGGCGGTATTGCGCTGTTCACGCGCGGCGGCTTATTGGCTTTGCTGGTTTATGATTGGCACGCACCACCGCTTTTGGCTATTTTCCCAGCCATTGCAGTTACATCCATCATTGTTTATCTGGGATCCGTTTTTTACTTACCGTCCCCAACACAGAATCAACCCGCTCCGGATGTACACTGGCGCGTCGCTTCAATTGGAGTCGTCGCATTCATCGTAGTGCTGCGCCTGATTTATCTCGGGCAAACGGAACTGATTCCGGATGAAGCGTATTACTGGAATTATGCTCAACACATGGAATTAAGTTTTTATGATCATCCGCCCATGGTGGCATGGCTGATCTGGCTCGGCACCGCACTCGCCGGTCATAGTGAATTTGGCGTTAGGATTGGTGCATTTCTTTGCGGCTTGATCACGATGGGCTTTCTGTATGCTTTGGCACAGAATCTGTACGACAAATCGACTGCCATGCGTACCGCACTGCTGTTGGCTATTCTGCCATTCACCTTTGCCACCGGCTTCCTCATGACAACCGATGCTCCGGTAATGGCCGCCTGGGCCGCCACACTGTATTACATGGAACGCGCTTTGGTGGCAAACCGCAGCTCAGCGTGGCTGGGTATGGGAATCGCATTTGGTCTCGGCATTTTATCCAAATATACGCTGGGATTGCTGGGCGCAGCCGCCCTGTTATTCACGCTCATCGATCCGGTTGCGCGCCGCTGGTTGATCCGTCCGCATCCGTACCTTGCGGCGCTGCTGGCGCTGCTGCTGTTTTCCCCCGTTATTATTTGGAACTTGGATCACCATTGGACTTCGATCGCATTTCAGTCATCGCGAATCCGCGGTGTCGGTGACGACCTGTTCTCACCCCATCTACTGTTCGTCGATCTGTTGGTATTGTTATCGCCAGTAGGTTTGGCAGCGGCATTACTGGCTTTATTGCCCGGGAATCAGCCGAACGGCAGCGAAATTGCGCGCAGACGCACTTTGTTTGTTTGCATCTTCACCGGCATACCCTTGGTAATATTTTTTGCCCTGAGTATATTCGATTCATTACGCTTTCATTGGACCGCCCCGCTATGGCTAGCCATTGTGCCGACCATGGCATGGATGATGGGGCAAAATCTTAGTCCGCGCAGCATTACAGACCGCATTCAAGCCGCCTGGAAGCCGACTATCGCTATTTTGCTTGTGGTGTATGCCTTAACCCTACACTACGTAGTACTCGGAATTCCGGGAATCCCCTATCCGTCATTCATGACTCGATACTATTGGCGTGAAACCACCGGTGAGATCGAAAAGATTGTCGAAAATGTGCAACGGGAAACCGGACAAAAACCGCTTGTTGTCGGCATGAGCAAATGGTCGGTCGCCAGCGCGATGTTTTTTTACAATCGGCACGGAGAAGCGATGGATATCCGCTCGCGCAATATGTTTGGCGACAGCGGCGCCATGTACCAATTATGGCACCCCGCGGAACCGCCCACCACCCGGCCGATAATCCTGGTTGGCATGGAGCAAAAGCATCTGGAACAAGATCGTGCCGGCAACGACATCACCAGATTCCTCGATCAGCCCGGTCCGGTGCAAAGCCTGATGATCACACGCGAAGATAAACCACTGCGGATCGTTTATTACAGAATCGCAAAAGGATATTTGGGGCTTTAATCCTGATGCAATCACTCATTTGCAGCAATCTTGACACATACTGTAACTTATTAATTTATATTTTGAATAATGCAAATTGACTGGATACATCCTGAAATTGTGCAATGGTGCCAGTATCTACTCAACAGCTACGCGCGCTGGACCAAACAGGAATTGATTGAACGCAGCGGCACACCGCTGGAACAAGCGGAGCGACTGTTCAACAGCCCGTTCGTAGTGGCATCGCACGGCACGGAAGACGATCCGGTATTAAATTACGGTAATCGCACAGCACTTGATTTATGGGCAATGAATTGGCAGCAATTCACTCAAACGCCATCCCGTTTGACAGCCGAACCCGCCACACGTGAAGAACGCGCACGTATGCTGGAGCAGGTAAAAACACAAGGCTATATTTCTGGCTATAGTGGAATCAGAATATCCAGTACCGGACGGTGTTTTCTCGCTGAGCAGATCACCATCTGGAATATACATAAACCCGATGGCACAACAATCGGGCAAGGCGCTACTTTCGCCACGTGGAAATATTTGCGTTAGAATTTACCATCGATAGACAAAAAATCGACAAAACAAATTTGCCCGAAACCAGGAACTGGTTTATTCTTTGCCCCCTTGCAGAATTTCACCTGGAGAAGTGACCGAGTGGTTGAAGGTGCACGCCTGGAAAGCGTGTGTACGGCTCAAACCGTACCGCGGGTTCGAATCCCGCCTTCTCCGCCACATCCTCTTCCATGCAAGTCCAAAGCAATCCACGAAGCCTAGCAATAACGACACCTTACCGAATATTCTATTCCGTACCAATCCAGAATAATCCGCTAGAAGCCAGTAAAAAAATGTGGTAAAAAGTGTGGTAACTTTTTTACCACATTCTGAGTTACCACATTATGGCTATAAAAGAGGCGCTGACTGACTTGGCTTGCAAGAATGCAACCGCCGAAGGTAGCAAGATACGCAAGCTGCACGATGGCCAAGGGCTTTATCTTTGGGTTTATGAAGACGGCCGCAAGTATTGGCGGCTGCGCTATAAGATTCATGACAAGGAAAAATCTTTATCCCTTGGCGTTTATCCTGTTGTGGGG
The DNA here is from genome assembly GCA_015709635.1 of Gammaproteobacteria bacterium. Lineage (NCBI taxonomy): Bacteria > Pseudomonadati > Pseudomonadota > Gammaproteobacteria > Gammaproteobacteria bacterium. The sequence continues at coordinate 1,653,904 of CP054180.1, read as the reverse complement.
TTAAAGCAAGCAAGGCAGCTTGCACAAGTTGAGCGTGTCAAGCTGTCCGGCAATATCGATCCGTCCATTGATCGCCAGATCAATAAACAGAAAGCCAAGGAAGCCGCCGCCAATAGCTTTGAAGCCGTAGCCCGTGAATGGTCTACCAAGCAAACGCACACCTGGGCAAAAAGCCATGCAAAAGATGTACTGAGACGACTTGAAAGCAATGCGTTTCCCTATATCGGAATGTACCCTATCAGCACGATCGAAGCCCCGCAATTGCTCAATATGATCCGCATCATTGAACAGCGTGGTTCTTATGATCTGGCGCATAGAGTGCTGGGAGTATGCGGGCAAGTATTCCGCTATGGGGTATCGACAAGCCGCTGCAATCGCGATCCTTCCGGCGATCTTCGCGGCGCACTCACGCCGCACAAAAAGAAAAACCAAGCAGCGGTTAAACCGGAAGAATTGCCGGAACTGCTGCGAGCAATTGCTAACTATGAACGCATAGGTGACCGGCAAACGCAGCTTGCCTTGCGATTGCTGGCTTTAACCTTCGTTCGTACTAATGAACTGATAGGCGCGCTATGGGAAGAAATCGACCTGAGCAACGCGCTATGGATTGTGCCAGCTACACGCATGAAAATGAAAAATGAACACGTTGTACCCCTTACCCATCAAGCATTGAACATACTGACTGAATTGAAAACCATTGCCGGGGATAGCCGCTACCTGCTGCCTGGAAGAAACCCTAACAAGCCGATAAGCAACAATACTTTGCTCTTTGCCCTGTACCGTCTTGGCTATAAAGGCAAGATGACAGGGCACGGCTTCCGGGCTGTTGCTTCCACTGCATTGAATGAATCCGGCCTATTCAATCCCGATGCTATTGAGCGGCAATTGGCACACGGCGAAAGGAATGAGATCAGAGGCGCATACAACCGGGCGGAATACTTACCGGAAAGGAAGAGGATGATGATATGGTGGAGTAACCATATCGAAGCATTGGAAAAGGGAGCGGAAGTTATTCCGTTATTCAGCAAATCGGTTTAATTTTTATAGTTATATTTTTTGCTTTTATCCTACCCCCTGTTTTTTGAGTAGGGCAAGTAGGGCGAGTAGGGCGGAATCGTCAAGAATGGCTTTGTTATTAACTTATAGCCGCCCTACTTTTCCGTGATTGCCACCGGAATCAGTAGGGCGCCCTACTTTCATGGGTAATTCATAGGTTTTTGCTTCAATTCTTGCCCTACATTTCTGGATTCCGCAGCAAGTTTAAATACGAAAATGCAGCGCGGAATTTTCCTGTTGCCGCCCTTCACCATGAGTAAAAAATAACTAGAATTTAGTTATGCGATGGCATAAATAATTATGCGAAATTGCACAAAAACGCCTGAAACATCGCTGCAATCCGCATGGATATTGAGTCTCCCACTTTTCTGAAATTATTTTTTCAATTGCCAATAACGTACGTTATGTTAAATTCAATAATTTAATGATTATTCACTTTTTATTAAAATTGGTTTACTTTATTAATATAATTTACCACTTTCTATTAAAGTTGCTTTACACCTATAGCTCTGCTACCCTTGAAACTCTCATAAGGGTTTGGATAAATTAGGCTGGAAACAGAGTGATTTTGCATCGGGTACAGGCGTTTCCCGTGTCAGCGTTTGCCATTGGGCGAACGGTTCCGCGCCCTTGCCAGTATGGGCACAGCGACACCTTCAGCTATTGCTAACACTCCATGATTTAACTGCCACTCTACTCGAGCCGCCCACGAAAAAAGCCAAAATGGCGCGGCGCGAAGCTGTCGATTCTGTTGATAAGAATCTTTAGATATTGCGGCTTTTATTAGGGCCTGTTAACACTATTTGATATAATATGGTGATGGAAATCACCGAAACTCAATATCAACAGATCGAACACTGCATGCCGCGCCAGCGTGGCAATGTCAGTCATTCCAATCTACAAATTCTCAATGCTATTCTGTATGTTACCGAGCATGGTTGCAAGTGGCGCGGACTACCCAAGCGTTTCGGTAATTGGCATACCATCTACACTCGAATGAATCGATGGGCGAAAAGCGGCGTGCTTCAAAAGTTTTGAGCAGCTGCAGCATCAACAAATCATTCGCATCAAGATTGAAGCCGTTTCGATGGATAGCACCAGCGTCAAAGTGCACCCTGATGGTACTGGTGCATTAAAAAAACGGCCCGCAATCCATCGGCAAATCCCGAGGTGGCTGGACCACTAAAATTCATCTGGTTGCCGCAGATACCAGAACAGCCATAACTTTTCCTTATCTCCGGGGCATACACGACGCACCGGAAGGACGACAACTCCTGTTAGCACTCGGCCCCGTCTCTTCTCCTACTCATCTGCTGATGGATCGCGCTTATGAGGGTGATCAAACCAGACAGCTTGCATTGGAGCTCGGTTATATCCCGGTTGTCCCACCCAAAACTAATCGGCTGGAGCTCTGGGAATATGACCGCGCCATGTACAAAAAACGCAATGAGATCGAAAGATTATTCCGCAGACTCAAGGGATTCCGTCGAATATTCTCCAGATTCGACAAACTGGATGTCATTTTTCTCTCATTCATCCATTTCGCTCTCATCGTCGAAGCACTTAGGTAGTGTTAACAGGCCCTAGTTCGATTTCTGAAGGATTCCACACAAAGACCAAGCGCACACGCAATGCATAAGTTATCAGATTACGTCTTGTTAGCAGCGGATACCTATTTTCAAGAAACAGGAAGCAGTGAGTTGAATGCTCACTGGATTGCTGAATTCTTTCAAGACTGTGGCTTACAGGATAACTATCCATCACAAAGCCTGATTAATTTTGCAAACCTGGTACAGAAAGAATTGACAAGAAACGAAGAGCAAGCCGCCAAGAAGACACGCTTATACTTGGATAAAATCATCGATTCAATAAAGTGATCACCGTGCACCGTGGATGCTCAGAATGGATTCATATTATCACTGGAAACCATTTATTTAACCCATTCTGTATTTTTATGCATTCAAAATTACTCACAAAGTTACTCACTTTTTGAAAAGTACCCCCCCTGTTTTTCATGTCGATTGCTTAATATTTGGGCAGTAAATTTCATGCTTCAACCGTCAAGAATTCAAGAAAATTTTTTGACTCAGAAAATTGAATTGCCCTGTAAAATATTCCTAATTACTCCATAGTTCGACGGAACGAAAAAGCGGATACCTTCAGCCGCCTTGGAGTGACCTATCTTGAAGGGTGCACTTTTGAAGGGTGTGCTATGCCAGAAAAAGGCAAGAAATCCAATAAGCCAGCAGTCAAAGAACTACCTGATCGATATCCACGTACCGAAGAAATACTCATATTCAGTGATATGAGTGAGCTTGATCATGTATTCGGGTTACTCGACCAATTAAACGAAAACGCCAATTCAGCACCGCTCAATATTTCAAGTAATGAATGGGAAGATATATTTAAATATTCAACTATGTAGTCATCCCTGCAAAACACTTAGAGCTTGCATGAACTGCAGGAATCATCAAATTTTAGACGGCATTGATCCCTGAGAATTTATACTATTCGCATCAAAACACTGAGAGAATCAAGAGGAACTGAAATGCCGACCGATGATTTTTTCCGAGCGCGTCTCGATCAGATAATTGATCTGCGTCATCCCCTGGCAGTGCTGTCGAATCGACTGCCGTGGGCTGATATTGAAGCAGCACTTGTCCCTGCTTTTGAGCGTAAAAACCGTCAGGGTGAAGTGTTGGAGATCAACGATCTTTTTGGCACAACATTGGCGATTGCCAGTGGGGCGTGAGCACTGCGGGTCGCCCCGCTTGCCGATCCGGTTGATGGCATCGTTGCTGTATCTGAAGCATGCGTTCAACCTCAGTGACGAAGAGCTGGTGGTTCGCTGGTCGGAGAATGTGGTGTGGCAGTATTTCAGCGGCGAGGAATATTACACATCGAAGTTGCCGTGTGATGCCACCCAGATTGGCCGTTTCCGCACCGCCATTGGTGAAGCTGGTGTTGAGAAGCTGCTGAAGGCAACGATTGACACTGCGGTGCACACCAAGGCGGTCAACCGGCTGAATTCAAACGAGTGATTGTTGACACGACAATTCAGGAAAAGGCAATTGCGCATCCGGTGGATAGCCGGTTACTGGAAATTGCTCGCGGCAAGATTGTGCAAGCAGCCAGACGGGCTGGCATCACCTTGAAGCAAACCTACGCCAAAGAAGGCAAGGCGCTGCGCCGAAGGGCAGGCGGCTATGCCCACGCCAGGCAATTGCGGCGTCTGCACAAAACCGTTAAACGCCAACGCACGATCCTTGGTATCGTGCTGCGGGAGATCCAGCGCAAACTGGCAACCGTGACGACGGTCTGTGCCGCATCGCTGCAGCAATTGACCACGCTATTGGAACGGGCAGGACGGATTCATAAGCAGCAACCCAAGGACAACAACAAACTCTATGCATTGCACGCACCGGAAGCCGAATGCATCGGCAAGGGCAAAGCACGCAAACCTTACGAGTTCGGAGTTAAAGCCGGCATTGCTGTTACGCACAAAAGCGGCCTGATAGTCGGTGCCAGAACCTTTCCTGGCAATCCCTACGATGGTCATATTCTCCACCAACAATAAGTATTCTGGAACACCCTACAAGGCAATTTGTCTGCCGATTGGCATCAATGTCTATTTCTAATGAAGAAAAACCAGTGGCAATTGACAATACACCCCCCAAGCTTCCACACAGTGCAACTTTCGCATATATGCCATAGCTTTCTTCTGAAGATAGCCAAGATACGACAAATAACAATACTACAAATAAAAATGCACTAGATGCATATTCAAGCCTGCCTTGGATTGTCTTGAGCTTAACAATTCTCGCTTCTGCATGCGCCAACATCTTTTTTGCATCTTCATAGTTTCCTACGATATTTGTGCTCATTGCCCTAGCAATTTGCTTGTTTATTGGTTCTGATCTAGGGCCTGTTAACACTATTTGATATAATATGGTGATGGAAATCACCGAAACTCAATATCAACAGATCGAACACTGCATGCCGCGCCAGCGTGGCAATGTCAGTCATTCCAATCTACAAATTCTCAATGCTATTCTGTATGTTACCGAGCATGGTTGCAAGTGGCGCGGACTACCCAAGCGTTTCGGTAATTGGCATACCATCTACACTCGAATGAATCGATGGGCGAAAAGCGGCGTGCTTCAAAAAGTTTTTGAGCAGCTGCAGCATCAACAAATCATTCGCATCAAGATTGAAGCCGTTTCGATGGATAGCACCAGCATCAAAGTGCACCCTGATGGTACTGGTGCATTAAAAAAAACGGCCCGCAATCCATCGGCAAATCCGAGGTGGCTGGACCACTAAAATTCATCTGGTTGCCGCAGATACCAGAACAGCCATAACTTTTCCTTATCTCCGGGGCATACACATGACGCACCGGAAGGACGACAACTCCTGTTAGCACTCGGCCCCGTCTCTTCTCCTACTCATCTGCTGATGGATCGCGCTTATGAGGGTGATCAAACCAGACAGCTTGCATTGGAGCTCGGTTATATCCCGGTTGTCCCACCCAAAACTAATCGGCTGGAGCTCTGGGAATATGACCGCGCCATGTACAAAAAACGCAATGAGATCGAAAGATTATTCCGCAGACTCAAGGGATTCCGTCGAATATTCTCCAGATTCGACAAACTGGATGTCATTTTTCTCTCATTCATCCATTTCGCTCTCATCGTCGAAGCACTTAGGTAGTGTTAACAGGCCCTAGAAAGATTTTCTGGAAGCCATGAATATATTCTTCCTAAATCAATGCCGATTTTATAATGATTTTCTGAATACAAATTGACTTTTTTGCTATCATCATCCATATCAACGCGGATAGCACTGTCCGTACGATAAATTACATATTCAGGATGCTTGGTATAAATTTTCCTTATTGTTGCTCCATCATTATCTTTTTCATCCAATTTAAAATCATACGGTTTCAAACGCTTTTTTTTATCTGATCCATTCATTTGATGATCCAATTTCACTTTACAAACATTACGTTTGAAATAATTAGCACTGGAGCGTTGGCGGAGGGAGCTTAACCGGCGCCGCTGGTTAAGTATTCGCTCGAATGATTTGTTAGGCATTTTCTTGCTCTAACATTACACTGAATTCGGTTATTTCTTTTAAGTTAGGGAATTCTTCGCTACGCTGACCCCACCAATAAATTGATTCTCGATACAGCAAATATAGAAACTTATGATGCTTTTGATAGAACTCAGTGAGACTAAGAGTTGATGCACGCTCATAGGCAACATGTCCTATCGCTTTATTTCTAAATTCCCTGAAATCTTTTGCAAAATCATCGGGAACAGTAATATCGTAACAATTAATGTGATTTACCCAAGACGGAGCTGTTCCATTTTTTATTGCATCACGGTACTGATCTATAATTCGCTGAGCATGATGCATTACATACCCTTCAATTATTCTTATTCTTTCATCACCCTTTTTGTTGGTGATATCTGTGTTTTTAGCATCGCGGGCAAGGCAACCCATTAGAAACTCATACAAATGAAGTATAAAACTTGTATAAGCATTGTAGGTTTTGTAGGAAATCTCGCGTGTTTGTCCTTGTATTATCATCAGTTCAGCGTACTTTCTAAACTCCTCGAAAGAATCATCGCATCTTAAGAACTCATGAGTTAACACGATGCAATGATCGTTATCTATCACACCCCCAGCGTCAAATTTCACAGTTACCTCCAAAAATTCTTAACGTAATACATACGGCAAAAAATGTCTCATAATGTGAAACGTAATGTCATATAACTAAGCTTAGCATCCCTATAATCCCACTCAGTTTTTCACGTTCGAGTAAAACGATGGGCTACAAATACATTGATTAAAAAACAATCTTTAGCGTATCATAAAATTCTCAAAAACATCAAAATCTGGTGATATTTCATGCCTAACACTGCCCGCGAAAAATTTTCTTCTCAAGCTGCGCCAGAAATCCTTACTGCATTGAGAAAAATTGCTGAATCTGAGGGGCGTCCTATTCAAGAAATACTTGATGAAGCTCTGCGGGAATACATCGAACGTAAAGAAAAAGGCCAGCCTCGCCGTCAAGCGATGGATGCTTTTGCGCAAAGCCTAAACGAATTTGATCAGCTCTACCGTGAATTAGCTAAATAACGTTGAAAGAGTACCTGACCGTTCTCGATGTACTGGCAATCCATTCAATATTAATTCAGCGTTACAGTGGAACACAGGGTATCCGTGACCGTGGCGCACTTGAATCTGCTTTATTTCGCCTTCAATCAGGCTACTATGTTGATATAGTTGCGGAAGCAGCCGCACTGATGGAAAGTTTAGCCATTAATCACCCCTTTGTAGATGGCAACAAACGAGTAGCTTTTGCAGCTACTGATATTTTCCTTCGTATTAATGGTTACCGAATCAATTGTGAATCAATGATTATTTACGCCTACATGATGCAAATGTTTGAAACAGGTTCATTTGATTTGGCTCACCTTGAACCATGGTTAAGAAAGCTGGTAATCAAAGCATCTTAAAGATATAAATTTATCCAAAGATTCAACTTATCTTGATGGTTTAATTAAATAAGTTTAAACTGAGTCTGATGAAATTTTTGAAACTTATAGAAATACTTCAAAATGACACAAAAATAGCAGAGGTAAACAATAAATGGTTGATATATCAAATATAGATCAAGGTTCGAATCCCGCCTTCCCGCCATTATTTGTAGTAATTCAGACGGCCTGTTGAAGAACCTCTGATACTACGTTGAGTTGATAATAAAATAGACTTCACTATCGACCACCGGTAAAGATCAATGCAAGGCAAACAAACGCATCAACGGGAATTATTCTCGACGATAGATCTAGAGAGCTTTATTCCCAAAGATCATTTATTAAGGAAGGTCGATAAGCTACTGGATTTGGAGTTTTTGTATGGCCTGACCGAAGAACTCTACTGCGTAGACAATGGACGAACCTCCATTGATCCCGTATTGTTTTTTCGGATGCAGCTGATCAGTTACTTGTTTGGGATTGAGTCTGACCGTCAGCTTTGCCGTGATGTTCACCTGAATCTGGCATATCGTTGGTTTTGCCGGATTCCCCTATACCAGTCTGTACCTCACCACTCCTCATTAACCCGTATACGAGACAGAATGGGAGAATCCAGATACCAGCAAATATTTAAACTGATGTTGCTGCAATGGCAAAAGCAGGGTCGATTCACCGGCAAGCAGATTGTTGTTGATGCGACGCTCGTGAAGGCTAATGCCTCCATGGATTCCCTGGTAAAGCGCGAGAATGCTGATCCTAATGCCAGAGTTTTAAAGCAGTATGAGAAGCGGTATCATGATTTTCAGCATGGAAAACGCAAACGCCATTGCACCTTCCAGCGCAAGATCAACGCCACTCCAATAGACGGTTAAATGGCTAATCCATGAGGTGAAGCAACGTAGCGCGTTATTAGTATTTCCTGCATTAAAAGCAGCTTCTAAAACATCTGCTTCTGCCATAAGTACCTGACCAACTTGGGCTTCAGTAGCCACGGTATCAAAAGCATTTTGGGCAACATAACCGCCCATGGAGTGTGTCAAAATATGAATGTTTTTGGTTAAAATGCCAGCGTTTTTGAGCACCTGAATGCACTTTGATTTTAAGAAGGGACCAGATTTAATAGCTGCGTCTTGATCAATTTCATAATTTTTAGGAACATCTTTGGTACTAGGCCAATCGAAACACACTACGGTTATTTTTGCTTGTGTATTTTTTAAACCTGAATCAACGGCATTGTATCTTGTTATTACTTCTGGTGCCAAGTTACTAAAACCATGAATAAAAATAAGTACAGGTCCGCCGGCGGCTGTCTCTGCTACTTTTTTACCCCAAGCGTCTGCGCCCACCACATTATCGGTTGTTAATAGATAGGTGTATGGATCGGATGCGCTAACCGGACCGCTTGGGGGATTCCGAGAAGTTTTGAGCACATAATTGGCAGTATCGTCAGTATTGAATTCTTTACCCGGAATACCATGGCCAGAATCGTTTCTAAGACTTACTATAAATGCCGGCAGAGATGGAGGAAGGATTGTTGTCATAGCGTATATCTTCAATGCGCGAATAGGGTATAAAACTCAGCTTGAGAAAGGAATCCATTCGCTAGGGTTAATAATTAATCGGCAATCTAGCCGTATTCCAAAACCAATCGCAAGGGTACAACTACCAATTTTTTAAAGTTGAGAAAACGATATATAGGAAAAATACACACTCTTTTTCTAGATTTCATTATACGCAAATCGGATGTTTGTACAACATATGCTGCTGAGCAATCATAAAAACACCTGATTTAACTTAAAGACTTAAAGATGAAAAGAAATCCTGACAATTAGGAAAACCCTGAAATAGTGTGATATTTCTTAGATTTTCAGATATTCTCAGAGATCTTTGCAAAATCACGCGAATTTTTCTTTTGATGTAATTCCGAGTTTATTTTTACCCGATCGGATGGTTTTTAGTCATATTTTTGCAAATGGAGTGGAAATAATCACCTTCAACCGGGCATTTCCGGTCAAGAGGACGCAATATCCCTATGTTTGCGCGATCAACTGCCGATTGACGGAGAGTCTGGGGAGTCTTTTCAAGTTATATGCCATCGCTAGTAGCATGTGCCAGGCATGCGCTTTGGCCAGGCTGCGGTAACGTAGAATTTTGGCATTGAACCACCGCACCTGGCTGCCGAATGTACGCTCCACGACATGCCGGACTTTCGTGATCAGGTTATTGCGCTGCAACTGCCGCCTCGCCAAAGGATTGTTCCTGACAGCCTTATTCTGAATGCCGTTTTTGATACCGCGTGATTTCAGTTCAGCACGATATTTCTGGCTGCTATACGCCTTGTCGGCATGAACTCGAGTTCCCGGCTGGATATTGGTTTTATCGGGCAGGTCCACCAGCGGTTTTCTGTCATGGCAATTGACCGCAGTGGTGATTACTGCCATGGCCAACCCGGCGCTATCGACCATCGTGTGTTATTTATAACCAAATACCGATTTACCACCTTTCCTGACCCAACGTGCTTCGCTATCTACTCCGGGTTGGGTTACTGCAATGACTTGCATCGCCGTCTGGGCATCCGCCTCATCATCCCGTTCTTCCCGCTCTTCCCGCTCACTCACCACTTCATAAGCAGGCCTGGTTTTAGGTTTACGCGGACTTTGCGTAATGCTCGCATCAACATGGCAGCCTTTCCTGACCGTGATATCGTGCATGTGTATTTGCCGATTTACTTGCTCTAATAATCCATCCCAAGCATCCGCTGCCGTCAGTCGGGTTCTGAAACGCGATAACACAGAGTGATCCGGCACATCATCCTCCAGCGACAACCCCAGAAATCGCATCACATGCAGATTCGAGTTTGCCATGTCTTCCACCGACTCATCGCTTAAACCGCCATGCCAGATCCCTACCAGCAGCATCTTGAACAGCAGCAAACCTGAATATGCAGGCCGGCCTGCCGCATCCGATATCGGTGCGTAATGAACCGCGATTGCTCGATCGATCGCGCTCCAGTCGATCAACCGATCAATCTGCTTTAAGAAATTCCCTTTCCCGGTGCGGCGCGTTACATCATAGTCTGAAAAACTCATGTCCAGCTCTTCAATCATATTGTTTTAAAATACAATTGTATCACTCGAGCCATTATCCTGGGATTATTGCCGCGCAAAGATCTCAAGAGGTTTTGACCTCTGGTTTTGCGTTTCTGATTTTCTATATTTTGATGTTGCCGTGCGTTCAACATCATGTATATTGATTAGCATCCTCCCTTGCTGATTTGGATTGTACTGTCTGCTTTTGCCGTTTCTTGCTTACGGCCAGACGAAAAGATTCGCCATTCATCTCCAAGATATGGACGTGGTGGGTTAAACGATCCAGTGTCCACTCATCAAATGGCAAATTGGGTGTGACCAGGGTAGCGCCATGTTCATAGCGGCGGCTGAATACCTCGAACAAGAGCTCTGCACCCACTGCGGTAAATGGCACGTAGCCCAGTTCGTCGATGATCAGCAATTTGACGTTGATCAAGTGTTTTTGTAAGGTGCGCAACCGCTTTTCATCACGCGCTTCCATCAATTCATGCACCAATGCTGCAGTTGTGGTGAATAAAATGCTCATGCCTTTCTGACAGGCAGCCAGCCCTAAAGCCAATGCGATGATATGAGTCTTGCCCACTCCTGAGGGACCTAGCGCAATGATGTTCTCGGGCTTGTCGATCCACTCACAGCGCATCAATTCCAGTACCAGCGATTTATTCAAGCTAGGGATAGCAGCAAAGTCGAATGTATCGAGGCTTTTAATTACTGGGAATTTGGCCTGCCGTATGCGTCGTTCGGTATTGCGTTGTTCACGATCGATGCATTCCAGTTCGCACAATCGTAATAAGTAGCGTGCATAGTCAATGCCCTCACGTGCGCACTCGATGCCAACTTTCTCATATTCACGTGCAAAGGTCGGCAACTTCAATGTCTTGAAGTGATTGATCAGCAAGACTTGCGGCGCAACCGTGGTAGGGATGGAGGTATCAGTCATAGTGCGCCTCCGTTACCTTCTGGTTTGTTTTGGTCAGCAAGCTTAAGTAGGATCTGGGTTCAGTGGATTTAACACTGGCACGAGGCAAATAAGGATAGAGCGTCAAGTCGAGCTTGGCGGGGCGTCTTTCAATTGCACAAAGGATCAAATGCTTGATGGCATCAAAACCGATTGTGCCTAACCCCATCGTTTGTTTGATTGCCTGCTCAACTTGTGCTTGGCTGAAATTCTCCAGCAACCGCAAGATCTGGATATATTCCTTGCGACCGCGGCGCTCCATGCGAGCTTCCAACACGCGACGCAGCCGATCGAATATCTCAGGCAGGATCCAATCTTGCAAGGGCGCCGCCTGATCTTGGTGTTGTCGTATAGGATCGATTGCGGCACCCCACCCAAAAACGCGAAAGCAGCAACATGCCCATCCAGAAAAGATTCGGTGTCTTCAGTCGGATAGGCTTTGACAAAACAGCCATCCGAATGCGGCAAATCAAGGCAGAAATAATGGAAGCGAATCAGTTTGCCGCCAATATAACCATCGGCTTCACCAAAATCCACCTGGGCATGACCAGGCAGGTGCGCCAATGGCATGAACATCTCTTTTTGCCGAGTCGCAGCTTTGTGGACATAGTTGCGTACGATGGTATAGCCGACGGTAAATCCATGCTCATCGCGCAACCGCTCCAGTATCCGCACCGCAGTATGGCGTTGCTTGACATGGACTTGTCTGTCGGCTTCCGGAATGGCATCAATGGTGCCGGTGAATGAAGCCTAGCTTAGGAGAAACGGGCTCTCTCTTGCGCCGGTAGCCCGGCGGTGCTGCATATTGGCATTTCTTCTTGACAGTCTTGCGGTGAATTCCAAAATATCACGCAACTTCGCATTCACTTCTGCCTTCCACCATCACCGCTCGTCGAATCTTCACATAGTGTTCCACTGTATACATCCTCATCGCCTTTCAACTGATACTCATCGCATCAGCTTACAGGCTTAAGATTGGTACACTTTTATTTCGCGATTGCCACGAAACTTAGCGCGCCTCAGTGGTACATTTTTACTCCGATATTTATAAACTCAATCAGCGAATTATTATCCCCACCACACGCCGGTATACTGGTGAAAGCACCAATAAAAGCACAAAACCAATTGGAAAAGCGATGCTCCATGAATAAAGCCATTCCTCGATGAAATAATTGGAGAAACCAAGGTTTACCGCAGTTACTGTCGCCGATACGCAACCCGTCATCGTTGCAGACATTATGAAACAATATAGAAAATGCGATAATAATTTCTGTTTCATATCAAATTGTGTGGATATCCTAATTCAATCCCATATCAAATATGACCAATCAATCGGCTTCATTGTGTAGTGTTCATAATAGCAAGCGGCTATTATAAATTTCTCCGCTGTAGCTTTGTAGTATTTCGATTGCCTGTGAGCGCATTACTTCTCGTGTCACGCTGATTCCCCGTCGCTGCAATTCCTCTACCCAGTTGGGCGGGCGTTGTCCTTCATTGAAACCGGTCGCCTGCACATCTTCCGATCGCGCGCCGCAAACAACAGCAGCGATGCCGGTCCATTGCAGTACCCCCAGACACTGGCAACACGGCTCCGCGCTGGTCACTAGTTCAAATGACCCGCGGCTCGCCAACTCATAGCTGCCCAGTGTCTGCTCCGCTAACGCCAGCGCCATTACCTCCGCATGCAGTAACGAGGATTTTCCCGGAACAACCCAATTCACACCCGGCGCAATCAGCTCACCCGTGTGCTGAGCAAAAACCGCGGCAGCAAACGGCCCTCCTCCGTGCTGCACATTGATCCGTGCCAAATCAATAACCATCGTCATTCTTTGATTCGCATCGGGAAAAATTTGCGGAATTCCTGCAGCCCAGCGATTTAACCATTCCGGGATCGGTAATACGATGTCTTTCCAATGTTTCATCAAATTATTCTCGATATGACTTTTGGGTATTGAGTGAAGAAACTCATAATCTGATCATGTATTGACTATGTTTCTATAACTTGATACTCCAAAGCTGGCAATACGAAGGTTTTACTTGCAATTCAGCGCTTACTATACAACAGTGCGCTAGCAAATGATTTTCTGCTCAAGAAAAATACCGCTCAGAAAGCGCACCCACCCGATGAAGCAATATCGTGACTATCCGTAGTCTGATAAAATCCCCCACCGGTAAGCTGCTTTGACCAATTAAGCCGATCTGCTGACTTTGGTTACGTCTTGTTGTTCACCACGAAGGAATCAGCGTTGTGTTTTCAGTTCTTAAAAACTTCAATTTCATTAAAACGCTTGGTTTTTTGGTGTTTTCCGCGTGCTGGCTGGCGTTTGCATATTTTTTGGGGCGCTTGATTCCGGACCGGCAATTGTGGTTTGCATTGTTGATCACGCTGCTGTTCGGTTTACCGATTTATGGCGCGGCAATTTATGCCGTGACAATTCAAAGAATCCATCGTGCCAGCCAGTTCAAGAAACTCGGCATTTTGCATTGGTTGTTCACGCGGCGGATTCTGGCGTATATCGGGTGGCTGTTGTGGTCGGTGGTATTTTCGTTTCTGCTGCTGTTTTACCTCGGTTCCGCGGATCAGCAGGAATGGATCGTTTGCTTCGCCGCCATTCCGGCTTTTGCCGTCGTTTATGCGGTTTTTTATCCGATTGCGGCGCGCGAATACAAACCGTACATCGCCGTGCATAAATCGCTGGCCTGGGCGCGCTGGGTTACGGCATTGGCGATTGCGGTGTTTTTCGTTTTTTTTACCGATCACGCCGGTACCAGCCGTCAATATGCTTCGCTGACCGAGGCGGTCGCGGCGGAAAGCCAGAAACTGGAAGGCACGACCAACAGCATTCTGATTCTCGAAACCAACCGCTTGCTGGGTTTCATCGAAGGCATGAAGCGCTATGCGTTGGGCGGCTTGCATTCATTCGACGATGTGCTGTATTTGGCGGTTATTTTTCTCGGTAGCGTGTTGTTTTTCTACAATGTGGCGCTGGGAATTTCCAGTTTCATGGTGCCGCTCGCCGAATACCGTCGTGTCTTTGCGCCAATACAGGACAGTGACGAACCGCCTGCGGTGTCACCTTGGGCATGGGCAATTACGTCGGCATTCGCCACTTTTTTCATTTTTTTCATTTATGTGCCATCGACGGTTTATGTCGACGCCTGGCTGCGTTCCAATCCGGAAACGGTTGAAGAAATCCGCGCCGCGCGGCAAACCGCCGTTCAAACCGTCGAGATGATCGGCGATGAATACTACAAGCCCGGGACGGCGGCGCAAATCGAACAAGCCTATCTCGACAGTCTCAGCAAGATGGAAGCATCGCTGGGGAAATTGCGCGAAACCACTGGCATCGGTTTCCAGCAAATGACCGGCAACGTCGATGCCTATCTCGATTGGTATTACAGTTTACCAGGGGAATACGAACGCATTGTGGCACTCGCCACCGGCGCACTGGAAACCTGGATGGCCGAGAAACTGCAGAATTATTTGATGCAGGGCAATGTCTTCGGTCCGGTGCAACAATCCATCGAAGAGGTATTGCACAATAACCAGCAATTACGCACCGAACATATGCAAAAAGTGGAGCGAATTCTGGTGGAGAACCGTGTCGAGCGCGCCGACGATTCCCAACTTGAAATCGTCCGGCACGCTTCGTTAAATGCTCTCAAGGAACCGCCCGCGCACAGCGTGATCGTCAATCTGGAAAACCGCGTGTTGATCTCCGGCGGTATCGGTACCGCCGGTGCGATTACCGGCGCCATCGCCGGTAAAATCACCGCCAAAGTGGCGGGTAAAGGTATCATCAAACTCGGCGCGCAAGCCCTGATCAAAGTCACCGCCGGTAAAGCCGTCAGCGCACTGGGCGGTGCCGCGGCAGGTGCCGCTTCAGGCGCGGCACTGGGATCGTTCATTCCTGGTATCGGCACGGCCATCGGCGCGGCCATCGGTGGTATCATTGGCGGCATTACGATCGGCCTGACCGTCGAAAAACTCCTGTTGATGCTGGAAGAAGCATTTTCACGCGAAGAATTTAAACTTCAGATTCTAGGTGCGATCGAAGAGGAACGCATCGAATTTGAGAAATTTTTAAATACGCCCGCTTTATCGGACAAAACCCCTGACAGCACCGATGCAGCAGCGGCACCCTGAAGCTCAAACCAATACACCATAACCTTGGGATTTGAATGGAACATAACGTTGCCCTGATCACAACGATCGCAGCCGGTTTCGGCCTGGCATTGATTTTTGGTTTCATTGCGGAAAGGCTTAAAACGCCCGCACTGGTTGGTTATTTGCTGGCTGGGATCGCCATCAGCCCGACCACACCCGGATTCGTCGCGGATATCGGCATCGCCTCGCAATTGTCGGAAATCGGTGTAATGCTGTTGATGTTCGGCGTCGGATTGCATTTTTCATTGGATGATTTGCTGTCGGTCAAACGCATCGCAGTACCGGGTGCTATCGTTCAAATGGCCGTTGCGACTGGTCTGGGCATGGTGCTGGCTTCCTGGTGGGATTGGAGTCTGGGCGAGGGATTGGTATTGGGTCTGTCGTTATCCTGCGCCAGCACGGTGGTGTTGCTGAAAGCGCTGGAATCGCGCGGCTTCCTGGAATCGATGAATGGCCGTATTGCGGTCGGCTGGCTGATTGTCGAAGATCTGGTGACGGTGTTGATTCTGGTGCTATTGCCGACATTTGCGACTATGCTGGGCGGAACGAATGAGAATGGCAATCCGGCCGATCCGTTATGGCGCACGATCGGCATCACATTACTGCTGGTTTCCGCTTTTATCGCCTTGATGCTGATCGTCGGCCGCCGCGTCTTACCTTGGCTGTTGTGGCAAGTCGCCCGCACCGGTTCGCGCGAAATGTTCACCTTGGCGGTTGTCGCCGTCGCCATTTGCATCGCTTACGGCGCTGCAATATTGTTCAATGTGTCATTCGCATTGGGCGCTTTTTTTGCCGGCATGGTGATGCGCGAATCCAAATTCAGCCAACGCGCCGCCGAGGAATCGCTACCGCTGCGCGATGCGTTTGCCGTGCTGTTTTTCGTCTCCGTCGGCATGCTGTTCGATCCGGCCGTGCTCATTGAGGAACCGATGCGCGTTCTCGCCGTGGTCGCCATCATCATTGTCGGCAAATCGATGGCTGCGATGCTACTGGTTTTGATCCTGCGTTATCCACTCTATACATCATTGACCGTCGCTGCCAGCCTGGGGCAAATCGGCGAATTTTCCTTCATCCTGGCCGGATTGGGGTTGTCGCTTGGATTGATGCCGCCTGAAGGCATGAGCTTGGTGCTGGCCGGTGCGCTGATTTCGATCGCGTTCAACCCGATTGCTTTTGCCGCAATCACACCGTTCAAAAACTTGATCCTGAAACATTCCGCGCTGGCCCGCAAATATGAGAACCGCGACGATCCGTACGCGGAACTGCCGATGAGCACCGAACGCAAATTTCTCCAAGGCCAGGTTGTGCTGGTGGGTTACGGGCATGTCGGCCAACGGGTCGCGCAGGCGCTCAACGAGAAGAATATTCCGTACATCGTCGCGGAACAGAATCGCGAACTGGTGCAAGACTTACGCAAGCAAGGCACCACTGCAGTATCCGGCGATGCCACCGAACCATCGGTGCTGATACAGGCGCATATCAAGGATGCCGCGATGCTGGTCATCGCCACGCCGGATCTGCTGAATGTGCGGCAAATGATCGATACCGCGCGCATACTGAATCCGGATATCGAAATCGTATTGCGCAGCCGCAGCGAGGACGAAACGATGTTGTTGCGCAAGGATGATATGGGTACGGTATTCTTTGCCGACGAGGAGCTGGCCAAAAGTATGTCGCACCACATCCTGAGCCGCTTTGACGTAAAATCCGAAGCTGCGACTTAATAACCGAACTTCAAATTGCTTTCCCGTGATATGAAGTTTTTATGAGATTTTTGCAATGATTGAACAATTTTATGCCGGCATCGACCAAGACGAAAACGAAGGGCTCACGCATCTAGGCCGCATCGTGCGCGATGCCTGGGTATTCGGTATTTTGCCGGAAACGGAAACCTGCGCGGGCTGGAGCGGTTCGCAAATGCAGACATTGTATGAAAAAGTCCACGCTGCCTGGGAGCCTTATGCCCACTTGCCAAGCCGCTTACCGGATGAACTACGCGCACGTCACATGCGGTTGTATTCCGAAGCGATAACAAAAGCTAAAGCGAAAGGCTGGGATACCAAATTGAAAGATGATGATTAGTTTCTCGCTGGAAAATGGATAATCCGTGCCGCGCCATCCAGCCGGGTTTTATTCACCAGCAACTGCAATGCCGCCGGAAATTCGCTTTGTAAGCGCGTCATCACGGCCGACATGTCTTCGCGGTAATAAACGGCATCGTAGGCGACCGGCTGATCCAGCGCATCGCGATCTTGCCGTTTGAAATTGCGCCACGCGACATCGATCCAGCATTTACGCTCGCCGTCGATGAACACAAACTCTTCGTGGTCGATGATCGCCATGTACTGCATGCTGCGGATAGGCACGAATAAATGCCGGGTGGGACAACGCGATAACAAGGTAATCGCCAGATTGTACGTGCTGGCCGGCAAGTGGCGCGCTTCCCGGCTGATTTCAGGATCTCGGTAACAGGTAATTTCCATGATTCCCTCCGCAAAACATTTTAAAATTACGCCCTGATGGTTTATCGGCTTGCGATTCGGCGGTGAAAACACCACCGGCTTTATGTTACCTAATGCTGCAATGCAAAGAAACTCAATTTATCTAACACCGGTTCATATCGTAAAAATTTTTTCGTTTGTTTTTATTTATTCCGCCAACTACTTTTGATGCGCCCCACCCGTCTTGAGAAACCTGCCGCCACACGCAACAATCTGAGAACCATCGCCGCGTTGCTGCCTTATTTGTGGGAATTCAAAGTACGGGTGATCCTGGCACTCAGTCTGCTGGTATTGGCAAAACTCGCCAATGTTTCGGTGCCGTTGGTGTTGAAGGAAATTGTCGATGCTTTGGATCAACCGCGCGCCGAGTTAGTGTTACCGGTTTTTTTGCTGATTGGTTATGGCGTTTTGCGATTATGCAGCACGTTGTTTGGTGAACTGCGCGACGCAATTTTCGCCAAAGTGACGCAACGTGCGATCCGACGTGTTGCAAATAAAGTATTCAGCCATCTGCATTCGCTGTCGCTGCGTTTTCATCTGGAGCGCCAGACCGGCGGCGTGTCGCGCGACATCGAGCGCGGCACGCGCGGCATTTCCTTTTTGCTGAATTTCATGCTGTTCAATATTCTGCCGACGCTGCTGGAAATCGGGTTGGTACTAGCGATCCTGATCAAGCAATACGATATCCGGTTTTCCATCATCATTTTCCTGACATTGCTGGCGTATATCGTGCTTACGCTGATCGTCACCGAATGGCGCATGATTTTCCGCCGCACGATGAACAATATGGACTCCAAAGCCAATACGCAAGCGATCGATAGCTTATTGAACTATGAAACAGTGAAATACTTCGGCAACGAAGCCTGGGAAGCGCGGCGCTACGACGAGCATTTGCAGTCCTGGGAAATAGCCGCCGTGCGCAACCAGACATCACTGGCCACATTAAACGCCGGGCAAAGCGCAATCATCGCGGTCGGCGTCACCTTGCTGATGCTGCTGGCAGCCGAGCAAGTCATCGACGGCAGTATGACATTGGGCGATCTGGTGCTGATCAATGCCTTTATGCTGCAACTGTACATGCCGCTGCATTTTCTCGGTTTTGTTTACCGCGAAATCAAGCATTCATTGGCCGATATGGAACGCATGTTCACGTTATTGGACGAGCACAAGGAAATCGAAGACAAGCCGGATGCCCAAGCGCTTGATGCCGCTAATGCCACGATCCGGTTCAGTCATGTCGATTTCAGTTATGAGCAGAATCGCCAGATCCTATTCGATGTCAGCTTCGATATTCCCGCCGGGCAGAATATCGCCGTGGTCGGCCACAGCGGTTCCGGCAAATCGACGCTGGCGCGCTTGCTGTTCCGTTTTTACGATGTGCAATCGGGCGGCATTCTGATCAATGATCAGGATATCCGCACCGTCACGCAGCAAAGCCTGCGCGCCGCGATGGGTATCGTGCCGCAAGACA
This sequence comes from Gammaproteobacteria bacterium, assembly GCA_015709635.1. Taxonomy (NCBI): domain Bacteria; kingdom Pseudomonadati; phylum Pseudomonadota; class Gammaproteobacteria; species Gammaproteobacteria bacterium. The sequence goes on along the minus strand of CP054180.1, from coordinate 1,634,119 downwards.
CCGTATTGTTCAACGACAGTATTTATTACAACATCGCCTACGGCCGGCCGGATGCCGCGCAAGAGGAAGTGTTTGCCGCCGCTCGCGCCGCGCATATTCATGATTTCATCGAAAGTCTGCCGGAGAAATATGCCACGATTGTCGGTGAGCGCGGCTTGAAGCTATCCGGCGGCGAAAAACAACGCGTCGCCATTGCCCGCACCATTCTGAAGAATCCGGTCATCCTGATTTTCGACGAAGCGACATCGGCGCTCGATTCCAATTCCGAAAAGCGCATTCAAGCGGAGCTGAAACGCATCGCCCGGAACCGCACGGCATTGACCATTGCGCACCGCCTGTCGACAATCGCCGATGCCGATCAGATCCTGGTTATGGATCATGGCCGCATCATCGAGCGCGGCACGCACCCGCAATTGCTGGCAGCCGGCGGCGCGTATGCGCAGATGTGGGAATTGCAACAACAGGAAGAAATCGATCAGCACAAGCGGCAAAACGCCATTTCTACATAATGATCAATCAGTATTCGTGAGAAGATCATCTTTCTCATCAAGGAGGGAACACAGAATTAGGAAAAAACTGCACGTTAGCGTCTATGATAGGCTGACTATCCGAGTTTAATTTTTCTCAGTGGTTCGCAAAGGCCGAAATTGCCCGTCATCGTTTTTTCTATTTTGTCTCCAAACATAATCGCCAATCAGGTTGATATGTTCCCAACCAAGCGGGGATAGATATTGCAACAGTGTATCGTCAACATATTTACCTTGTGTTCTTTGTGACTCGATAGTTTTTCAAGATAGATCGTGTTCCATAACACTATCGCAGCAGTCACCAGATTGAGGCCACTGGCTCGATAGCGTTGCTGCTCGAAACTTCGGTCGCGGATTTCTCCCAGCCTATTAAAAAACACCGCTCTGGCCAAAGCGTTGCGAGCCTCACCTTTATTTAACCCGGCATGAACGCAGCGACGTAATTCAACATTTTGTAGCCAATCTAAAATGAACAGGGAACGTTCAATTCGGCCCAGTTCGTGCAATGCAATGGCAAGCCTACTCTGTTGAATACTACTCATGGGATTACTCCTTTGCGCTTGCGCGCATGGTTGATAAAGTTTCGCACCTCTATCAAACCGGGTAATCCCACCCTTTGGCAAGACCCTTCTGTCAGATCAAATCTGCGGCCTGTTGAAAAAGCTGGTTATATGCCAAGGCGGGTTTATAAAGAAAAGTTCTGGGCATGTGCTTAAAGTAGAACGGATAATTTTGTGGATTCAATATTTCTTTTCTGAGATACGGATATCTTCCTAAGTCCCTATAAATATCAAGTAATTGTTTAATGATTCGCTTGATATTCTGCGCCATTGCAGTCATCAGAGCTTGAATCGATACTTTCTGTAATCCCCGATAACGGGCGCGCCTTAGTCCGTGGAATTGTTTGGCTTCAGCGAATAATCCTTCTATCGTCCATTTGCGCAGTATCATCTTGGAGATAAAAGCTCTGGTTTCTTGCCGTGCACGAACCTTATCGATTTCATGCTGATGCGGACTTCGATAGACAAACCGGGCTCTGCTTTTGGCTGAGTCGGGTAAGCAATCTGCTCGCTTGCTGCATTGGCGACAGTACCCGCCAGTGATTCGGTATCGTTTGATCAGCTCATTATCCAATTTTTCATAAGGGTAGAGAAAATACTCTTCTGGACATTGGTATCGATCAGTTTGACTGTGATACTTGAACGTAGTCAGCGTAAGTTTGCCTTTACCCAGGCGGGCATCGTGCAGTGGTATATAAGTGCGTATCTTGCGTTGCCTGAATGCACTATAAGTCGGCCCTCGGCCATACCCACGATCAGCAATCACTTCTTGAACATCAAAGACCATCTCATCACATAAATAGTCGATTCTGGCAGGAAGGACAAGAAAAGACTTTATCAAGCGCAATTCTCCGGCTTGGATAGTTTGCTCCTGTAAGTCAGGGCTAAAACCTATCACAATTTCTAAATTGTCGGGTTCGTTCACGCATTATGGCACCTCCTTTTTTGCATGATCTATTCCTGCCCTTTCCTGCTTCCGATCTGCCTTGCCAGTTCCTTTTTCAATCCATTCTTGCCGAAGATGTTGAGATAAATTTTACGAAATGCTTCAAACTGCGATTGCGGCAAAGAGCTTTGCGCCAGTAACAGTGCTTCATTTTTGCTTTGGTCAAGCGCTTTCAGAATCGCTTGCAGCGCTACCATTTGCCAAGCCTCATTTCTGTCACGCGCTCTTCAACGTCAAATGACCAAGACAAGGGGTTATGAACATGCCGGACAACCATGCTCAGGAGTGCTTGCGCTTCCGTAACGGAAATCTTGTCTTTGCCGTGCTGTAAACATTAAATGGCTGCCATGCGCTTGAGATAGCCATATACGCTGATGGCGATGCGCATCTTGCGCTCTTCAAGTAGCGCATTCATGTCCAGATCGTTTAAAGTCTCTAATCCTTCCAGGATCTCGATTCTTGCAACTTGCTCTATAAATCTTGCCATAGCGGATGCACCGCCCAGCGGGAAGGTTACTGTCATCTTCCTTGATGCGCAGCGTGGTATGCTCATTGACCAAAAGTTGTAACAGTTTGCCTTGGCGCTGTTGAAAGTCATCAAAGTGTTGATACCGGTTTAAAATTGACCAGCCATTACGATTGAAAAATGACCAGGGGAAAATAGAGCGCAGGATAATGCGCATCTGTGGATAAGTGGTTGCCCCAAAACTCCGTAAACCAATGGGTTACAATCGCTTTATTCGCTTCTGACATTATCATTCTCCAAATAAGATAAGGTTGCCGGGATAACTTGAATCGACGAAGGCAACCGGAGCCGCCGAGTCAACCGCCATACTAGCCGGGACTACAGCAAAGCAAACTCCGACTTGCGATTAAAATTAGATTATTGTTAAATTTAATATTGTTTCTTGCCGTTATGTAGCAGAAAAATATAGATAAAAATTACAAAACTCTACTTAATCGGCCTGCTCATTTCTGCATTATACTTCGTGAATAATAATGAATGTCGCGACATTTAAGTAATCAACAATACCTGTTATGAGTCGAATCCCCAAAATACTTAAACAAACTCGACCAAATTCTAGAAACGTTTTTGGCTACCGATCAGAATTGCCTAAGAAAGTGGTTATGGATTCAAATCGTATTGACCTTGCTAGCAAATATTTCGTGACCGACCTTCCGGGAGCGGTTGTCCCAGCGACTCGTCTGAACAATATTATCGAAAACTTAGAGCAAGGCCGTCCGCTTGCATTGGACGCAGCGATGTACTTGCAGCAACAAGGGCTTTTTAATCTGACCCGGCTTGCACGGGGTGAAATCAACTATGAAACGTTCCGTAAGAGTGCAGCCCAAGAGCAGGTTGCTCGTGAGCATGCCTTCAAAGTTGAAAAACAAAAAGAAGAAACCGCACGGTTGCGGATGATCGAAGAAGCAAAGGCCCGAGAGGCTATTCGCCAAGCCAATTATGAGCGCAAACGGTGGAAGCGTGAGAGCGATCCAAAGTACATAGCCAAAATAAAAAACCAAATGCTTCGACGGCGTTACGGCCTTGATCAGTCCATCGAAAAAGAGTTTTTTGCGCGTCTGATGGGTATTCTTCATCGCCTCGACGGTGGCAATCGCCTCGCAGACGATGACATTGTTTGGCTTACCACAGATGGCGAAGAATACTACACAGAGAGTCTTCAAGCGGCCTTTCATGAGCGAGAAGCCGAGTTCTATGCGGCCGAGTACAAGCGGACGAATGACTTATGGAACACGGTTAATGCAAGTGGCCACTACCGAAAGTGCAACCAATCCAAAAAAGCCCATGAATTACTGAACTCGATTCCTGCCGCGCGCAGAATAGCCCCCAAACTGAATTCCGCTATTTGCACAACTCATGGCGGTGTGATGCGGGATTTGAATCGCTTTGATGAAGCATTAAAATTTGGCGAGCAGGCGCATGCTTTGACACCGAAGGATTTCCGACCTTGTACCTTATTGGGCGCTGTAAATATCGAGATGGGAAATTACAGCGCCGGGTCAGAATGGTATAAGAAGGCGAAAGAACTTGGAGCCAGTGAGCGGTCGATTGATCGTGATTTGCGTGGAATCATACTGCGTGCGGACGAGACCAAACGCCAGGAGATAAAAGCATTCCTGCTTCGTGAAAATCCAAGCCGGTACAAATGGGTACATAATCTACGGTAATTCGTAGGCAGCGGCAGTGTGCAAGAAATTACACGAGTATTCATGTTTGACTCTCCCGCCGTAACAGCTCGGCTTTGCGCTCAACTCCCCAACGATAACCGGATAAACTGCCGTCCGAGCGGACGACCCGGTGACAAGGAATCGCCACCGCCAACGTATTGGCCGCACAAGCACCGGCGACTGCCCGCACCGCTTTGGGTGCGCCGATACGTTGAGCAATCTCCGTGTAGCTCACTTTTTCGCCAACCGGGATTTGCCTCAAGGTCTGCCAAACCCGTTGTTGAAAGGCGGTGCCGCGCATATCTAATGGCAAATCCAGACCGATGACCGGGGCTTCGACAAAACCGACTACTTTTGCGACCCATTGCTCAAACTCATGATCGCCGCCGATCAATTCGGCCTGAGGGAAACGGTCTTGTAACTCCCGAGCCAGGCGGTCTGGATCGTCGCCCAAAGCAATGGCGCAAATCCCGATTTCGCTGGCTGCTACCAGAATAGAACCGAGTGAGCATTCGCCCAATGCAAAGCGAATCCGGCGATTCGTGCCGCCGGCACGATAGTCGGATGGCGTCATACCTAAATACCTAACAGTTGTGGCGATTGTTCATAAAACGGCTGTTGGAGTTGTAACCGGCATCGTAGATAGCAGCGGTTACCGACTGACTGTTCGCTAATTGGCTCCTGATTCGATTGCTGCGCTGAGCCGCCGCATAGGCTTTCGGTGTCAAACCGGTGATTGCTTTAAAAATCCGGTGGAAATGAAAAGCACTCGGCCCGGCAATAGCCGCCAACTCGGCAAGACTGGGCTCGGTTTCCGCCGTTTCCAGCAAACGGCAGATTTCGGTGACTTTATCGGCGTGTTGTTTATGCAAGGATAGCTGATCCGGTTTACAGCGCCGACAGGGGCGGAATCCAGCAGATTCCGCCTCTTTCCGGGTAAGATGGAACTGCACATTTTCCGGTTTGGCGGTACGAGCCGGACAGGACGGACGGCAATAGACGCCGGTGGTTTTAACCGAATAGAAAAAGCGGCCATCGGCAGCTGGATCGCGAGCCAGCACGGCTTGCCAACGCGGATCGTTCTCTGTTGGCAAAGCGTCAGTTTTAGTCGGGTTCGGTATGTTGACTCCTGTTTTCGTTGATTCACGCCGCAAATTTACGTAAATCGCCGCTTTCGAACACTCCGAGTCTTGCTTTCAAATTTGAATTAGCTCTTTATCAGAATAAGTGCAGCATTACTTAACTGTCTAAAATGTTATAACATTGGTCGTTCGACGGTGTACAAATTTCTTAAAGACTCAGGAATTAATATTCAGCGGTAACGCGAATATCAGTTACATCCATCATCGATAATAGTCAGCCTATCATAGACGCTAACGTGCAGTTTTTTCCTAATTCTGTGTTCCCCTCATAAATAGCAGTATCCGCATGAACAACTTACATCTTGTTTCTGCGAAGAGAATTCAGCAGCAATAAAAGAAGCTGAAAATACCGGGAAAAAACCGACCTTATCCTCAAGAATGAATTGCGTCACGGTGTGCTAACTTCTCACTCCAAGAATTTGCCATCAAAAGTTGCGTAATTACATTCGAGGGAGTCATCGCAATGCTTGTATCCGTTGGTTATCTCATCATCATCATTTCTGTCTTCGGCGGTTTTGCACTGGCGGGCGGACATCTTGCTTCGCTGTGGCAACCGGTCGAGTTGCTTATGATCGGTGGCGCCGCAATCGGTGCGTTTGTCGTCGGCAATTCGAGCAAAGCGCTCAAAGCCACGATGAAAGCGTTACCGACCGTTTTCAAAGGCTCCAAATACACCAAAGCGTTGTACATGGATTTGATGACGTTGCTGTACGAAGTGCTCAGCAAAATCCGCAAAGAAGGGTTGATGTCGATCGAAGGCGATGTCGACGATCCCGCCAACAGTCCGATTTTCACCAAATACCCGGATATCCTGGCCGATCACCATATCACCGAATTCATCACCGACTATTTGCGCTTGATGGTGGGCGGCAACCTCAATTCGCTCGAAATAGAAAGCCTGATGGACAGTGAATTGGAAACGCATCATCAGGAAGGCGAAGTACCGATTCATGTGGTCGCCAAACTCGGCGACGGATTACCGGCTTTCGGTATTGTCGCTGCGGTCATGGGCGTGGTGCACACCATGGAATCGGTGCATCTTCCCCCCGCAGAGCTGGGTATTCTGATCGCCGCCGCGCTGGTCGGTACATTCTTGGGAATTTTATTGGCGTATGGATTCGTCGGTCCGCTGGCGAACAAGCTAGAACATAATCTTCATGAATCCAGCAAGATGTTCGAGTGTATCAAAATCACATTACTGGCCAATTTGAACGGTTATTCGCCTGTTCTGGCAGTTGAATTCGGTCGCAAAGTGCTATTCACGACCGAAAGACCGTCTTTCCTGGAATTGGAAGAGCATGTCAAACAAAGCAAATCAAAATAATTGCTGCACAATCGTCCTTCACTTGAACTGCGAGAACCATTATGGCTGATGATCTTTCCCAACGCCCGATAGTCATCAAGCGAGTCAAGAAAGTCGCTGGCGGGCACCATGGCGGCGCCTGGAAAATTGCTTACGCTGACTTCGTGACCGCCATGATGGCGTTCTTTCTGCTTATGTGGCTGCTGGGGTCGTCGACCAAAAGTCAATTGGAAGGTATCTCGGAGTATTTCAAAACACCGCTGAAAGTCGCCATGATGGGCGGATCATCCATCGGCGAAACCAGCAGCGTGCTGAAAGGCGGCGGCACCGATCTCACGCGCCAGCACGGCGAAGTGAAGAAAGGCGAGATTAAGGACGACATAAAAGCCAAGAAAATCATCAAGGAACGCATTGAGCGTGTCAAATTGGAAGGGTTGAAGAAAAAAATCGAGGAAGCGATCGAAAACAATCCTTCGTTGAAAAAGTTCTCCAACCAGCTGTTGCTCGATATCACTTCGGATGGATTGCGGATTCAAATTGTCGACGAGCAGAACCGCCCAATGTTTGCGCTCGGCAAAGCGGAATTGCAACCATACACGAAAACCATTCTGCGCGAGATCGGCAAAATGCTGAATGATGTCGACAACAAAATCAGCTTGTCCGGTCATACCGACGGCAAACCGTTCCCGTCCGGCGACAAAGGTTACAGCAACTGGGAATTATCGGCAGACCGTGCAAATGCTTCGCGCCGTGAATTGATCATCGGCGGCATGGATACCAACAAAGTGTTGCAAGTGATCGGTTTGTCTTCCGCTGTGCTGTTCGACAAGAGTGAGCCGCTCAATCCGATCAACCGCCGTATCAGCATCGTGGTCATGAACGAAAGAGCCGAGAAAGCCGTCACGATGGATGATCAGACGATCGATATCGATATGCAGGCTGAGCCGGATAGCGAAATGTTGCGAAATCCTTAATTCATTGAGCGGCCGGCCATGTTAAAAAGAATTCATCCCGGTATTATTGCACTGCTTATTCAGATCGTTACTATCTTGCTGGTTTACGCAATCATCGTCTCGCAGGCGACGATCGGGTTGAGCTTATTCGAATGGAGTCTGCTGCAAGGATTGGCGGCGGGATTATTCAGTTATGCGCTGCGCATGCCGGTGTGGTGGATGCCGATCCATTTCGCCTTTATCCCGCTGGTTGTCGTTGCATTGGCATTGAATATTTCCTCAACAGCGTGCCTGGTGCTTTTTCTCGGTCTATGGCTGATCTATGGCAAAACTTATAAAACTCAAGTACCGCTATATCTCTCCAGCAACCGGGTGACTCAGGTGCTGCAATCGCTATTACCGGAAAGCAACCGGTTTTCTTTTGTCGATTTGGGCAGCGGATGCGGCGGTTTGTTAAGTCATCTGGCGCAGAAAAACCGCAATGGTGTGTTTCACGGTATTGAAGCGGCGCCCCTGCCCTTCCTGATCAGTAAATTAAGAAGTCTGTTTGGCGCTAAAAATTGCGCAGTAACCTGGGGAGATTTCTGGCAGCAGGATTTTTCACAGTACGATGTCGTTTATGCCTACTTATCGCCGGTGCCGATGGCGGCGCTGTGGGAAAAGGCTTGCAAGGAAATGCGTCCGGGCAGTTTGTTGATCAGTAATACGTTCATCATTCCCGGTGTTGCCGCGAACCAAAGTATCAAACTCGATGATTTTTCCAATTCCACGCTTTATCTGTGGAAAATTTAGTTTAATAGGATCGTTCGCTAAGCGCGCCGCCAAGCCGTTCCCTGCGAGCTGTCTTCCAAGATGATGCCCTGTTGCTGAAGATTTTTACGAATCGCATCGGCATCCGAATAGCGGCCTTCTTTACGCGCGCTGATGCGCTGCTGAATCAACTGTTCGATATCATCCGCAGTCAACGTATCCGATGCACCAGTGGCCGGTGTATTTTGCAAATACGCTTGCGGATTTTGCTGCAAAAGACCAAGTAAACCGCCCAGCGTTTTAAGCAAACCGGCATTCTCCTTCGAGCCCGTTTTATTGATGTCGCTTGCCAACTCAAACAAAACGGCGATAGCATCCGGTGTGTTGAAGTCATCGTTCATGGCGTCTTTAAATTTGCGCGCCTGGGGGTTGTGCCAATCGATAGCGGCAGCTGAGTCCGGTTCGACGTCCTTTAGCGCAATGTATAAACGATCCAGTGCAAGCTTGGTGTCTTTGAGATGCTGATCGGAATAATTCAATGGGCTGCGATAATGCGCGCGCAGAATAAAGAAGCGCACGACTTCGGGTTGGTAGAGTTTCAGAATCTCGCGGACGGTGAAAAAATTGCCTAACGATTTCGACATCTTTTCATTGTCGACGCGTACAAAACCGTTGTGCATCCAATAATTGACAAAAGGATGATCATGCGCGCCTTCGCTTTGCGCGATTTCATTTTCATGATGGGGAAATTGCAAGTCCTGTCCGCCGCCGTGAATATCGAAATGAATACCTAACAACTGTTCGCTCATGGCCGAGCATTCGATATGCCAGCCCGGACGTCCCCTGCCCCAAGGAGATTCCCAAAACGGTTCGCCCGGTTTTGCCGATTTCCACAGCACAAAATCCAGCGGGTCTTTTTTGTTAGAATCGATTTCCACGCGCTCACCGGCACGCAAGTCGCTTAACGATTTACCGGAAAGTTTTCCGTAACTGGGGAAATCATGTACGGAATAATACACATCGCCATTTTTCGCCTGATACGCAAGATTCTTTCCAACCAGCTTGCCGATCATGGCGATCATGTGCTCGACGTAGCCGGTTGCGCGCGGTTCATGATTCGGTAATGCGACACCCAATGCAGTGGAATCCTCGTTCATCGCTTGAATGAAGCGCTGCGTCAGCGCTTCGATCGGCTCGTTATTTTCCTGTGCGCGCTTGATAATTTTGTCATCGATGTCGGTTACGTTGCGCACGTAATGAACTTCAAAATCATTGGCTTTGAACCAACGGACAACCGTATCGAAAACCACCAGAACCCGCGCATGACCCAAATGACAATAATCGTAAACGGTCATGCCGCAGACATAAATTTTTATCTTTCCAGGTGTTATTGGAATGAAATCTTGTTTTTCCCGGGCAATCGAGTTATAAATTTTAAGCATAAGGTCAACAGATAAAATTGTGCAATCAGCTTTCTTCTTGATAGAATCCGGTCATTTCCGCGCTATTCGAATAGCCTGCGAGTATAACATAACCAAGGCGCCAAGCCCTTATCCACCAACCAATTAGGACACTTAATCATGCATCTGCGTCAGACTTTGATTTTTCTATTGCTAGCTTCGATCAGTTTGAATATTTATGCCGCAGAACTTCGGGTTGAAATGAAAACCAATCTCGGTAGTATCGTGCTCGAACTGTATCCGGATAAAGCGCCCGAGACTGTGAAGAATTTCTTGCAATACGTGGACGAAGGATTTTACAAAAATACCGTATTTCACCGCGTCATTGCCGGATTCATGATTCAAGGCGGCGGATTTGACGCAGCATTAAAGCAGAAGCCGGCACGGTCGCCGATCCAGAATGAAGCCGCCAATGGCTTAAAAAACGAAACCGGAACCATTGCGATGGCACGTACTTCGGATCCGCATTCGGCATCGGCGCAGTTTTTTATCAATGTCGCCAACAATGCGTTCCTCAATTACAAAGCTCCGTCACCAAGCGGTTACGGCTACGCGGTATTCGGTAAGGTGGTTGCCGGCATTGATGTGGTCAACAAAATCGCTGCGCTGCCGACCGGATCGGGCGGTCCATTTTCCGGGGATGTACCGAAAAGCAGCGTTATTATTGAAGATGTCGTAAAACTGCCGTAGAGAAACTCTATTCGGATTTTTCTTAAAAATACGCAATCACAAGAATCTAATAATTTATATAGGATGGATATGGTCGAACTACAAACCAATTTTGGCATTATCAAGCTTGAACTTGACAGCGAGAAAGCACCCGAAACCGTGCAGAATTTTTTAAATTACGTGACCAGTGGGTTCTATGACAACACGTTATTTCATCGTGTTATTGACGATTTCATGATTCAAGGCGGCGGATTTGAACCCGGTATGAAGCAAAAAAAGGCGCGAGCACCGATTCATAATGAAGCTGCCAATGGGCTTAAAAATGAAGCCTATACCATCGCGATGGCACGCACTGCCGATGTTCATTCGGCAACCGCGCAATTCTTTATTAACGTGACCAATAATGGGTTTCTGAATTACAAATCGGCAACACCGCAAGGTTATGGTTATTGCGTATTCGGCAAAGTAATTGAAGGTCAGGATGTGATCGATAAAATCAAGAAGGTCAAAACCGGTGATTATACCGGCCACCAAAACGTGCCGCTGGAAGACGTCGTTATTCTGAAGGCCGAAGTTATTTAAGGAAACACTTGCAACGTAAAAATCACGGCAGTGATTCCGCAACTCGATCGGTCAATTTTATGATAATCCGCGCTGCAAATCGGCTTGCAGATCTTGCACCGCTTCCAATCCGACCGCAATCCGCAACAATCCATCGGAGATCCCCGCAGCATCCCGGGCTTCTTGACTGATGCGCGCATGAGTTGTGGTCGCCGGATGTGTCAATGTGCTTTTGGCATCGCCGAGATTGGCGGTAATCGAGATTAAGCGTGTCGAATCAATGACACGCCAAGCCGCTTCTTTGCCGCCTTTTACTTCGAATGTGACAATTCCGCCGCCGGATTTTTGCTGATGTTTTGCCAATGTATGTTGCGGATGCGATACCAAACCAGGATAAAAAACACGCGCCACATTCGGCTGTGATTCAAGCCATTGCGCCATTTGCAGCGCATTGGCGGAGTGTGCTTCGATGCGCACCTTGAGCGTTTCCAAGCCTTTCAATATCACCCAGGCGTTAAATGCACTCAGTGTCGGTCCGGCCGTGCGCAGAAATCCAAAAATCCCGCCATCCATCAGCAATTCCCGCTTGCCGAGCACAGCACCGCCCAATACCCGGCCCTGCCCGTCCAAATATTTGGTCGCGGAATGAATGACGATATCCGCGCCCAATTCAAGTGGCTTCTGCAAAATAGGGGTGCAAAAACAATTATCGACAACCAGCCAAATACCTGCTTTCTTGGCAATCTTGCTGAGTTCTGCAATATCGGAAATTTCCGTTAACGGATTGGACGGTGTTTCCAGAAAAAACAACTTGGTATTGGGTTGTATCGCCGCTTGCCATGATTGCACATCCGTTGCCGATACAAATGTCGTATCGACATTGAAACGCTTCAGAATGTTGTTGAACAAATTCACCGTTGCGCCAAACAAGCTGCGCGATGCGACAATATGATCGCCAGCGGACAGCAGTCCCATCACGCACGCCAAGATCGCCGACATGCCGGAAGAAGTCGCAACACAAGCTTCTGCACCTTCCAATACGGCCAACCGCTCTTCGAATGCCGTGACGGTGGGGTTGGTAAACCGGGAGTAGATATTGCCCGGCTCATTACCGGAGAAACGCGCAGCAGCCTGTGCGGCACTATCAAAAACGAAACTTGACGTCAGGTACATCGCTTCGGAATGTTCGTTGAATTGACTGCGATGAATCCCCGTATGAAGCGCGAGTGTTTCTGGCTGCAAATGATCGAACATAGAATGAAACCTTAAGTGAAAACGATCGTTTTAACGACCTGGAAAGTTTATTATGAGCAAAAAGTGAATAACGCGCTTAAAATGACAGAATACCTGCTTAATTTTCAATACGGTGCATTAATCGGAAAAAACCAGACTCAAATCTAATTGTGTATTGATTCTGGTCTGTAATACCGAATGACCGGAATTACGTTGCGATTCGATGGCTTGTAAATATTCCGGCGTGATATCGCCGGTTATATATTTACCGTTAAAGCACGAAGTTTCAAAGCTATTGATGGCAGGCGATACTTTTGAAACCGCATGACTCAGTGCATCCAAGTCCTGGAAAAATAAAAAATCTGCACCGATTTCGTTACAAATCTCTTCTGGCGTGCGATCAGTCGCGATCAACTCCTGGCGTGTCGGCATATCGATACCATAGACATTCGGATAGCGTACCGGCGGCGCCGCGGAAGCAAAATAAATTTTATTTGCGCCAGCCTCGCGCGCCATCTGAACAATCTCACGGCTTGTGGTTCCACGGACGATGGAGTCATCCACTAACATCACGTTCTTGCCGCGAAATTCTATACTCATGGCATTTAATTTCTGCCGCACGGATTTGCGCCGTTGCTGCTGGCCCGGCATGATAAAAGTGCGGCCGACGTAACGGTTCTTGACAAATCCTTCACGAAAATCAACGCCCAAGCTGTTGGCAAGTTGCAAGGCACTGGGACGACTGGAATCCGGTATCGGGATAACGACGTCGATCTCCAAATGCGGCATCGTTTTTTTGATTTTCTCGGCCAGATGCTCTCCCATGTTCAATCGCGTTTCATAAACGGAAATTCCGTCGATGACCGAATCGGGTCGTGCCAGATAAACATATTCAAAAATGCAGGGATTCAGCGAAGCGTCGGGTGCGCACTGTTTATTGTAGAAATTACCGTCTTCATCGATAAAAATGGCTTCACCGGGCTGCACATCGCGTAACAATTTAAATCCCAAAGTATCCAAAGCCACGCTTTCCGATGCAATCAAATATTCATCACCTAATTCATTTTCCGCGCTGCCGAAAACCAGCGGGCGTATGCCGTAAGGATCACGAAAGGCTAGCAGTCCATAACCCGCAATCATCGCTATCACCGCATACGCGCCTTTGCAACGTTTATGAACACCGGCTACCGCAGCAAAGATCGTATCCGGATCCAATTGACAGTTACGTGTGCTTTCCTGTAGCTCATGCGCAAGCACATTCAGTAAAACTTCCGAATCCGAATTGGTGTTCACATGCCGCAAGTCCGTTCTGAACAATTCTTGATTCAGTTGCGCCGCATTGGTTAAGTTGCCATTGTGACTCAAGACGATCCCAAACGGCGAGTTCACATAAAAAGGCTGCGCTTCGGCTGACGAATTGGCCGATCCCGCTGTCGGATAACGCACATGGCCGATGCCGATATTTCCGGACAATGCCCGCATATTCCGGGTACGGAATACATCCCGCACCATACCCAGGCCTTTATGCATGTGAAAAGTATTACCTTGCGCCGTTACAATGCCGCTTGCATCCTGCCCGCGATGCTGCAGCATGAGCAAGCCATCATAAAGCAGTTGATTGGCAGGTGATTTTGCAACAATACCGAGAATTCCACACATAGAAGCGCTCCGTAAACTTTGTTTTTATCAGCTTCAGCGTTTGAATTTAAAATGCCATTTATTATCAGACGATCCATTGGAGCGATACGGTAAATTGCAGTGCTCCTGAATCATCTTAAGAATTTTCTTTTCTTTCAAAACTAATGCGTTTAGACAGATCGGTTGGCAGCCAAGGTAAAACCTGTAGCGCAATCACTTCCAATGGACGGCTAAATACCGCACGCTGCCAGAATACTTGATTGGGAATCGTCGTCAATCCAGCAATCAAGGTCAGTAACGTTACAATTGCCAGTGCCCGTAAAAAACCAAAAACCGAGCCGAACAATCGATCAATGAAACCAAGTCCGATGCCTTTGATCAAGGTAGTCAACAACATAGTCGCCATTGCAGTGATCAGTAACACCGAAAGAAATGTCAGTACAAATGCTATCGAGATGCGTAGTGTTTCACCGGCTATTTCGGCAGGTAAAAATTGTTCAAAAAACGATGCATAAGCGCTCGCCACGATAAAAGCGACTACCCAACCGGCAATGGATAACGCTTCCCGGACAAATCCCCGGTAAATACTTAAAATTACCGAAATAAGAAAAATACCGGAAACGACATAATCAAATGCGGTCATCAGTAAAATCAGTCCAGTGCCAGTTGGTTTAGTGACAAAATGTCAGAATTACCCGGTTATCAGCTTACTTGGGAGCCACTACACCGTCCAACCCGATCTTTTTTAATTTTTTTAATTCGGCTTCAGCGGCACTTCGCGTCATAAATGGACCGAGTCTTACCCGCGTTACCTCATTGTGATCAACTTTCAGTGTTTCAGTATAGGCTTTAAAACCATTTGCCAGCAGATTTGCTTGTTGTTGCTTGGCTTTTACCGGATCAGAAAATGCCCCTAGCTGTACAACGAAGCTTTTCGCCGTATCCGCTGCTGGTGCTGCTGGTGTCGCTCCAGCACTATCCGGTATTGTTGCCACAGGTGCAGGTGCGGATGTCGCAGTCTGCGCAGCTTTTGCCGCTGATGCATTTTTTGCTTCGGGAGCGGCGGCTACTAAACGCCGGTCGATTTTGGGTTTAATACCGGGGATAGGGATGCGCCTGTGTTCACCTGATGTGCCAGCGAATTCATCATGCGTCGACGCACCCATTCTAGGTCTGCTCGACAATTCCGGTGACGTATCTTCTTCATTGGGAAGTTCACGGTTTATTAATTCTTCTTTCGGGGTCACATCGATCTTGGCGCTTTTGCCCGGCGGTAAATTGATGGCGATTTCCTGTTTCTCACTTCCACTTTTGGGCTCATCGAATATGGCCGGCAATATGATGACAGCGGTCAGAACCAGCACAATAGCACCAACCAAGCGGCGTCTCGCGCGCTTTCTGAGTAATAATTCTTCTTCGCTGATATTTTTATTCATTTGAGATATCGATTATTACCTGCCCTATTGTGTGTTCAAATACTGCAACACGCCGCTTACCGTATAGAAAGACCCAAATACGCAAATTCTATCATTTTTGCCGGCATGTTCACAGGCAAAAACAAAAGCCGCGACACAATCGGGGAATTGATAAACGGCATTTTCATTGCTTGTGATGCCTGCCTCATGAATTTCCCGGATTAAATAATCAACCGGTGCCGCGCGAGGAGAATCAATCGCGGATACCAGCCAAAAATCGATGTCATTTTTCAATGCTTGAATGACACCCTGAATATCTTTGTCCTGCAACATGGAAAAAACGGCGTAGGTATGACCATTCGGCTTGGTTACCGCCAAATTTTCCGACAAAACGGCAGCTGCTGCAGGATT
Source organism: Gammaproteobacteria bacterium (assembly GCA_015709635.1). NCBI lineage: Bacteria > Pseudomonadati > Pseudomonadota > Gammaproteobacteria > Gammaproteobacteria bacterium. The sequence continues at coordinate 1,618,358 of CP054180.1, read as the reverse complement.
ATGAGCGACATCCAGGATGGTCATCGGTTGTGTTGAGATCACTTGGAATCTGCCGGGTATCACTGCTTCATTCAATCCTTGCCGGATTTCATTCATACTGACCGGTAACGCATCATGCAACGTATCCAATGCTGCCAGGCAGGCGCTCGCATTTTGCAGTTGCTTAGCTCCACGGAGTGCAGGAAAAGGCAAAGAATTTCGCTTGCCTTTGGGACCCCAATAATCCCATTGCGTATGCTTATTTAAAAAACCAAATTCCTGATTAATCAGGAGAATTTTCGCACCGATTTGCTCTGCCTGCCGACGAACGGAATCCGGTATATCGATTTCCGCACAAATCGCCGGTTTGTTTTTTCTGAAAATCGCAGCTTTCTCGAAACCTATTTGTTCCCGGGTATCTCCCAGGTAATCGATATGATCAAGATCAATGCTCGTCAAAATTGCGCACTCCGCATCGAATATGTTAACAGCGTCAAGGCGCCCGCCTAAGCCGACTTCCAGAATCGCCACATCCACATGCACTTGAATAAACGAATAAATCGCAGCTAATGTGCCAAATTCAAAGAAAGTTAGCGATGTATCACAATCTTTCCGGGCTTCATCAACTTGCGCAAAGGCATGGCAAAGCTCCTCATCGCCGATTTCTCTTTTATTCACACGAACACGTTCGTTATAGCGCAGCAAATGCGGTGAGGTATAACAACCCACTTTATATCCGGCGCAAAATAAGATCGACTCCAGCATCGCACAAACGGATCCCTTACCATTCGTGCCGCCTACCACGATAATGGGAAATTGCGGCGCTAATTTCAGTTTAGTTCGAACCCGGTTGACACGCTCCAGTCCCATTTCGATCGTTTTGGGATGAAGCAATTCGAGATACGCTAACCAATCTGCAAGCGAGCCGGTTTCACTACTGGGTGCATGCATTGAATAGGAATCAGATGTGAGGATCTAAGTTGTGGGTTCGGGAACACGCATCAGTTGTGTGCACAGACTGACAATTTTGTCGCGCATTTGTCTGCGATCGACGATCATATCAATCGCACCATGCTGCAATAGGAATTCGGCCCGCTGAAAACCTTCCGGAAGAGTTTGGCGCACTGTTTGTTCAATAACACGCGGACCGGCAAAACCGATCAGAGCTCCGGGTTCGGCGATCACCACATCGCCGAGGAAAGCAAAACTGGCCGATACGCCTCCCATGGTAGGATCGGTCAGAATCGATATGAACGGTAATTTATGATGACTGAGCTTGGTTAGCGCAGCGGTTGTTTTCGCCATTTGCATTAACGAAAACAAGCCCTCCTGCATGCGCGCACCGCCGCTCGCACTGAAGCATATGAATGGCAAGTGCAGATCGATGCAAGCCTTGATACCGCGCGCAAAGCGCTCGCCCACAACGGAGCCCATCGAACCGCCCATAAAACCGAACTCAAAGACCGCAACAACGGCCGGCATCGTTTTGATGGTTCCCTGCATTACCACTAAGGAATCCTGCTCGTCGGTATTTTCCTTCGCTTGCGCCAAGCGATCGACATAGCGCTTACTGTCTTTAAATTTCAATGCATCGGTGGCGGCTACTTCAGCACCGATTTCATAACGGCCTTCCGGATCGAGCAATTGATCGAGACGGTTTCTCGCCGAAACGCGATTATGAAAATCACATTTAGGACAAACATTCAGATTCTTAGCCAGATCGGTGTAATATAAAACCGCTTCGCAGGTACGGCACTTACTCCACAGGCCTTCCGGTACGATTTTCTTTTCACCTGCTTCTTTTCTTTTGATTTTTGGCGGGATAATGTTCTGAAACCAGCTCATGTGCAACGTTTCCTAAAACGGGTTAAACATTGTTTCAATTTTCATCAATGGCTTTACGCAAGGTACTGATCAAATTCCCGACATTACCCAGCACTTCGGCTTCCGGGGATTTCTCGATTTCCTCGATGATCCGGCTGCCGACCACTACGGCATCGGCCAGATCGGCAACCGCTCTGGCCGTTACCCCGTCGCGGATACCGAATCCGACACCGATCGGCAACGAAATGTATTGACGCAATTGCTTCAACATCGCACTGACATCTTGAAGATCCAGGTGCGATGCGCCGGTCACTCCTTTTAACGAAACGTAGTATACGTAACCTTTGGCCATTTTTGCCACTTGCTCGATACGCGTTTGCGGTGTCGTCGGGGACAGCAAAAAGATCGCATCAATTTCCTGTTGTTCCAGGCACTGCACCCATTCAGCAGATTCTTCAGGAGGATAATCGACGATGAGAACGCCATCGACGCCGCAATCTTTCGCTTTAGCGGCAAATGCTGTGTAACCCAGAGCCTCTACCGGATTGGCATATCCCATTAAGACTACCGGCGTATTCGTATCCGATTTTCTAAACTCGCTGACTATGTCTAGAACATTATTCAAACTGACGTGATGCTTCAGTGCACGCTCCGACGATCTTTGAATGGTCGGTCCATCCGCCATGGGATCGGAGAAAGGAATGCCCAACTCGATGATGTCGGCACCCGATTGAACCAGTTGGTGCATCAATTGCACGGTTATTTCCGGGTTTGGGTCGCCAGCGGTAATAAACGGAATCAACGCCTTTCGGTTTTGTTTTTTTAATGCAGCGAATACCTTAGCAATACGGTTTATTTTCTCTGTATCACCCTGGCCACCGAAAATACCCATTAAATTCTTAATAAAGCTCATCAGCTCAACCTATTCTTAATGCTTTTTTAGAAAAACTGCGCATATCGCAATACCGGATACCATTGATTACAGCGTCAAACCGGACATTTGCGCGACAGTCGCCATATCCTTGTCGCCCCGTCCGGATAAGTTCACCAGCAACAATTTGTCTTTCGGTAAAGTAGGTGCATATTTGGCAGCATAAGCCAGTGCATGACTGGACTCCAGCGCCGGCATGATGCCTTCAAAGCGGCACAGTGTATGAAACGCTTCCAGCGCTTCATCGTCGGTAATCGCAACATATTCCGCCCGTCCGCAATCTTTAAGCCAGGCATGTTCCGGTCCCACGCCGGGATAATCAAGACCGGCTGAAATGGAATGGGTCTCAATGATCTGACCATTTTCATCCTGGATAAGATAAGTGCGGTTACCGTGTAATACGCCAGGTTTGCCTGTGGATAAGGTTGCCGCATGCTGGTTTGTATCAACGCCTTTTCCCGCTGCTTCCACGCCGATCAAGCGAACATCGGTATCGTCAATGTATGGATAAAACAAGCCGATCGCATTCGATCCGCCACCGACACATGCGATCAATGCATCCGGTTGGCGATTGAAATCTTCCTGCATTTGTACTTTGGCTTCATTCCCGATGACCACCTGAAAATCCCTGACCATCATCGGATAAGGGTGCGGCCCCGCCACAGTCCCGATGATATAAAACGTATTTTCGACATTGGTGACCCAATCGCGCATGGCTTCATTCAGCGCATCTTTTAAGGTCTTGGACCCTGATTCCACCGGTACTACGGTCGCACCCAGCAGTTTCATGCGGTACACATTGGTCGCTTGGCGTTTTACGTCTTCGGAACCCATGTAGACCACGCACTCCATGCCATAGCGCGCGGCTACCGTGGCACTTGCCACACCATGCTGACCCGCACCGGTTTCCGCAATGACCCGTTTTTTCCCCATCCGCCGTGCCAAAAGCGCCTGTCCTACCGTATTGTTGATTTTATGTGCGCCGGTGTGGTTCAGATCTTCGCGTTTCAATAGAATCTGCGCACCGCCTAAGTGCTCAGACCATCTTTTTGCATGATAAATAGGACTGGGACGTCCGACGTAATGTTTCAATTCATACGCAAATTCCGCCTTGAATTCCGGGTCGTCACGATAAAATTCGTATTGCTTGCGCAAATCTTCCAGTGCCGAGATTAATGTTTCGGCGACAAATATACCGCCATACGGACCGAAATGACCTTCTTTATTCGGCAGATCATAAGCACTCACGATTGTTTAACTCCTCGCATGAAAGCAATAATTTTTTTCTCATCTTTAATACCCTTTGATGCTTCCACGCCGCTTGAAACATCCACCGCCCACGGTTTTGTTTGCTTGATTGCATTCGTCACATTATCTGGATTTAAACCACCGGACAGAATCAGTGGTAACGGCAGTTGCTGCGGGATAAGCTGCCAATCAAAAATATGACCGGTGCCGCCAGGCATGTCGGCAGCATAAGTATCGAGCAATAATCCTTTTGCTGTCTTGTAACGTTCTGCATATTGTAGCAAATCTGTATCCGCTTTGACGCGAATCGCCTTAATATAAGGCTGTGAAAATTGATTGCAAAATTCCGGTGACTCGTCGCCGTGAAATTGTAGCAGGCTAAGTTTGGCAACTCGTGCGGTTTCCTCAACCCAGGCAACATCCGGGTCAACGTACACCCCGACGGTACAGACAAAAGGCGGTATCACTTCAACAATCCGGCGCGCCGAATCCGCATCGATATAGCGTGCACTCTGCGGCCAAAAAACAAAACCGATGGCATCTGCACCGGATTGAATTGCCGCTTTTGCATCTTCGCTACGGGTGATTCCACATACTTTTACGCGCACTGACATGGGATTTTTATAATCTTTTTTGTAACTTAATCATGAAACGATGAATTGGCAATGACCGGCATCGGAGAAAATTCCGGCATGCCCCAGCACGTGTCATACTTCACACCGGCCAGATACAAACCCGCAGAGGAAAATGTAGGTGCGGCATACGTCCGGTCACAGCTTGCCAATAATTCTCGCATCCATTCGGCAGAATACTTCCCTTTGCCGACATAAACAAGACAACCAATGATATTGCGCACCATGTGATGCAGAAATGCGTTAGCGCATATATCGAAAACCAATATATTCCCTTGTCGGGTGATGGTTAGCCGGGTGATTGTCCGTACCGGGGATTTTGCTTGACATTCGGCGGCTCGAAATGAAGAGAAATCATGTTCACCGATGAGAATATTGCCCGCAGCCTGCATTTTTGCCAATTCTAACGGGTGATGATACCAGCCGACTTTATTATTATTAATTCCTGGTCGCACCGGCTGATTCAATAACAAATATAAGTAGCGTCGCTCCTTTGCACTATACCTGGCGTGAAATTCGCCGGATACTTCGTTTGCCCAGAGTACCGCAATATCATTGGGCAATAATGCATTGACGCCGCGTATCCAGGCACCGACCGGGCGCTGCGCCAATGTATCGAAATGTACCACTTGATAGAGTGCATGCACTCCTGTATCGGTGCGTCCGGCGGTAATGATACGGATTTTTTCTTGCGCGATTTTCGATAAGGCTGTTTCCAGCACATCCTGGATCGAGCAGCCTTGCGGTTGGCTTTGCCATCCGCAATAACGGCTGCCGTCATACTCTAAAACAAGAACTACGCGCACGAACAAAAAATGCTGTCACCGGTTGATCAATACCATCCGATCGTGATTCTTACAAACTCTTCAGCATTTGCTTTGCTGCTTTCTTTTGTTTTTCGTCGCCGTCCCGGATTACTTCCTCAAGCATTTCTCTAGCGCCTTCCTTATCATCCATTTCCTGGTAAGCTTTTGCCAGATCGAGCTTGGTTTCCACTTCCTGCCATTGTTCGCTCTTTTCGCTTAAATCCAGATTTTCTTCCTTTTCGTTTTCTTGATCGGAATCCTCAAGATTCAAGTTAATATGAGCCAATTCAAGCTCAGATATATTTGCCACAGGTGCTTTTTGCGCGATATCCGGAATTTGATCAAATTCCAAGGGCTCATCACGTAATCCGGATATTGTCTTGCTTTGATCTGCAGCCGATTCGTCACCGGTTGATGGAAATTCGATTTCACTTGCCGCTTCATCTTTAGTCAGATCAATACCCGAGCCAACCGAATCTCCCAGATCAAAATCCAAATCCATTTTCTCATTGTCGAAAACATTATCGTCGTTGAGATTGACAGCATCCAGAGATTTTTCCGAGTCGTCAAAATTGATTTCCAGTGCGTAATCTGCAGCACTCTCAGGTGCTTTCGAATCTTCGCCGGCATTCAATAATCCCGCTTCGTCATCCGCAAGCGATTGATCCAGCGCCGCATGATGCTTAATCTCATCAACTTCATCGCTCAAATCAAAATCAATTTGATTCACCGAGCTTGTCGCATCACTCCCGGAATCGGCCGGTTGCTCATAATCTTCTGCAAAATCACCGCGCACATTTTGGCTGACTGGCTGCTCATCCGATTGCAAATCCGCTATCAATGGCTCGTCGTCAGCTGGCAATTCCGTTGCAGCTTCATACCTTGGAGCATGATCTTCATCGTACTTTGCTTCTTTATCAAACTCTTCATCCTCAGAATACGAATCTAAATTCTGATAAGTTAGATCATCTTCCGTGTTTTCGGATGCAAACGAATCAGCAGCGACTGCCGCAGCCGCCCCGGTAGCCGCCATGGTTGACATGCGTGAACGCATTGCGGAAGAGAAATTCTCTTTTCTCGTGTCTTCTTCCTCTTCGACTGCTTCTTGCTGCTTGCGCCGTCTTTTGATCATTAACAGAACCAGCAGCAACCCTAAAATTAGCGCGCCAGCAATATATTCAATATAGCCAAATAGCAAATCAATCCACGAACGATTTTCAGTGTCCGGTGCTAGAGAAGCTGGAGGAGGCGCAGTGACTGGCGGGCTTTTGGCGGTTGCTTCGCTTGCCGGCTGAACCGCGAGCGGTTGTTGCGCTGGCACCGCAGCTAAACTCAATTCCGTTTTGGTATCTTTCCCAGGTGAGGATTCTACTGCAACCGACGATTGCACTTCCGGCTTAGCGGCAGTCTTATGAGACGGGTCAGCTTTGAGTTGCGCTTGCGCCAGAACGGAATCCTTCAATTCCAGCAGCTGTTTCAAGTTCTCGATGCTTTTTTCCAGCATCGCCACGCGCTCGTTCGCTTCTTTCAGAGCAAGATTGCGTGCAATGGCATCTTCTTCCATCATCCGCAGACGATCAACCAGCGTAGAATCCGGAATCTTACCGTCCTTATCGGGTAATTGCGCTCCGCTCGATAACTTCAGGACTTCTTTAGAAACGTGCGGCGTTGCCGCAGATTTCTTATCCAGTGTGGTAGTAATATGACCTTGATCCGACTGGCTAATCGTGTGCTGCGCCGGAGATTCCCGGCTGATATCGGCGAGTTTACTTCGATAGCTGCGCCAATCGGCGGTTTGCATTTTAATCTCAGCTTGTGCTGTTGATGCATCAACGGCCGCTATTTCATTCTTCTCCGGTATCTTCAGAACGGTACCGGTTTTGAGCAGATTCATATTATCGGCAATGAAGGCATCGCGATTGGCATGATAAAGTGCCACGAGCATTTGATTAAGATCGACACCGGCCGGCAATACCTGACGGGCGATGGATGACAGCGTATCGCCGCGCTTTACCGGCCCGTAGGATTTCTTGCCGGATCCGGGAGCGTTATTTTTCGTTTTCGTTCCGGAAGAATTCACACCCCGCTTATTTTTTTCATCCGCAGGTGCTTTCTCTTCATTCAATTGAGTTGCAACTATCACCGGAGTGGAATTGGTGCTTGCTGCGGCAATATTTTGTGTATTGGCTTCGATAGGATCAAGCAGAACAGTATATTCGCGCAGTATACGTCCTGAAGACCAATTCAATTCCAGTAGTACCATCAAAAAAGGATCGTTGACGGCCTGCGGTGATGACAATTTGATGTATGGGCTACCGTTGGCTCGTGATTCCACTGAAGCTTTGATTGTGGATAGAACCGGTTCGTAACTGATACCGGCTTGCGTGAATGCTTCCCGGGGCGCGATACTGGCTTTTAGAGATGACACATCATCGCTACTGGTCGTGACAATATCGATTTCAGCAGCAAGCGGTTGCCCCAAAGCGGAATTAAGTGTCAACTTACCTAATCCCGCGGCTTGAATAACAGCCCATGGCAACATCAGGATGATTACAAACAAGCTTACTCTAAAGGATGTTTTATACACCGAAGTACCCTCTCAGTTTTTTTGAAAAAAGATTTCGAAAGGCTAACACTGTGACGCAATCACGTAAGCTGGGATTATGCCTTAAATTACGGGCTAATTCATATAAAACAAACCTATAATTATGAGAATGTAACTAAAGTATCAAGAAATGAGAATTTCAATGCTGAATGAGGATGCGCAACATTCTGCGTAGTGGTTCCGCTGCGCCCCACAATAATTGGTCGCCGACGGTAAAAACGGACAAATATTCGTTACCCATCGCCAGCTTTCGCAACCGGCCTACCGGTATCGATAACGAGCCGGTGACGGCTGTCGGGGTCAATTTTGAAGTTGTTGCTTCTCTTTCATTAGGAACAATCTGCACCCAGTCATTCGAACTCGCGATAATGTCCTCGATTTCGTCCAAAGGCACATCTTGTTTTAGCTTGATGGTAAGGGCCTGGCTGTGGCAACGCATCGCGCCGACACGCACACAAATTCCATCCACGGGAATTTGCTGATCACCTCTACCGAGAATTTTGTTGGTCTCTGCCTGTCCCTTCCATTCTTCGCGGCTTTGTCCATTGGCAACTTCTTTATCGATCCAAGGAATCAAGCTTCCCGCGAGCGGCACGCCGAAATTCTCCGTTGGGAATTTTTTATCGCGCAATGTGCCGGCAACTTCACGGTCGATTTCCAGAATGCTGGATGCGGGATTATCGAGTAAATCTTTCGCTACGCGATGCGCTTCGCCCATTTGCTGCAGTAACTCACGCATATTTTTGGCGCCGGCGCCGGATGCTGCTTGATACGTCATGGCGCTCATCCATTCCACCATGCCTTTCTCAAAAAGCCCGCCGACTGCCATTAACATCAAGCTGACCGTGCAGTTACCGCCGATATAATTTTTTACCCCGTCATGCAACGCTTGTTCGATTACCGGCATATTGACCGGATCCAATATGATCACGGCGTCCTTTTCCATGCGCAATGCGGATGCCGCATCGATCCAATAACCTTGCCAGCCGGACTGACGCAATTGTTTAAAAACTTGATTGGTGTAATCACCGCCTTGGCAGGAAATAATAACATCCATTGCACTGAGCTGATCAATATCAAAAGCATCTTTCAGCGGAGAAGTTTCCTTGCCAATTTCAGGACCTGCGCCACCTCTTTGCGAGGTTGTAAAAAATACAGGATCAATCAGAGAAAAATCATCTTCTTCCCGCATTCTTTGCATTAATACGGAACCGACCATACCACGCCAACCAACAAAACCCACTTGTTTCATTGCTTATCTCTTACCTTAAAATTGACAACTGATTAATCAAAAAAACACCTCAATCGATGATCCGTGGAAACCTCTTTACATCGCCGACAACACTGCATCGCCCATTGCTTTTGTGCCAACCGATTTCATTCCAGGTTCATCGATATCTTTTGTGCGGAAACCCATCGCCAGAACTTTTTTGACGGCATTTTCTATGCGCTGCGCCGCTGCTTCCTGATTAAAGGTATAACGCAGCATCATGGCAGCCGACAATATCGTCGCCAATGGATTAGCCAGATCCTTGCCGGCAATATCCGGCGCCGAGCCATGAATAGGTTCATATAAACCTTTATTATTTTCATCCAAAGAAGCCGAAGGCAGCATTCCGATCGATCCTGTCAACATTGAAGCCTCATCAGACAAAATATCGCCAAACATGTTTCCGGTAACGATGACATCAAATTGTTTCGGATTGCGCACCAATTGCATCGCGGCGTTATCAACCAGCATATGCGACAGCGTCACTTGCGGATATTCATACGCAACTTCAATCACAACATCGCGCCATAATTGCGTGCATTCCAGCACGTTCATTTTATCCACGGAGCACAACTTGCCTTGCCGTTTAGCCGCCGCTTGGAAAGCAACATGGGCAATGCGCCGTATTTCTGATTCACTGTAAATCATCGTGTTGTAACCGACACGCTGCCCATCGCGTGTTTCAATCCCGCGCGGCTCGCCGAAATAAATATCACCGGTCAATTCACGCACAATCATGATATCGAGCCCCGCAACCACTTCGTATTTCAAACTGGAGGCATTGGCCAGTTCCGGATAGAGTAGCGCTGGACGCAGATTTGCAAACAAACCCAGTTCTTTACGTATGGCAAGCAAGCCGCGTTCCGGGCGTTGCTGACGCGGCAAAGTATCGTAGCGCGGACCACCGACAGCACCGAGTAACACCGCATCCGCTTGACTCGCCAACCGGTGCGTCGCTTCCGGATACGGTTCTCCCGTAGCATCCACAGCACAGCCGCCAATCAAGCCATACTCCAGCTCAATCGCTAAGCCGTCTTTTTTTAATACATCCAATACGCGCACAGCTTGTGCAACGATTTCAGGTCCGATCCCATCACCGGATAAAACAGCAATTTTCATCATATGTTAATTTTTAACGCTAATTTCACATGAATAGCCAAGGCTGTTCACTGTGCCGTTTCTGTTCAAATTGTTTAATCTTTTCCGCGTGCTGCAAAGTCAGGCCGATTTCATCCAAACCATTGAGCAGGCAATGTTTGCGGAAAGTATCCACTTCAAATGCATACACTTTATTTTGCGGTGTCGTCACGGTTTGTTTCTGAAGATCCACCGTCAAGCGGTATCCTTCCGTTGTTTTGACTTCTTCAAATAAGCGATCCAGTACCGCCTCATCCAGAACAACCGGCAGCAAACCGATTTTGAAGCAGTTATTGAAAAAAATATCGGCAAAACTGGGAGCGATGATGACGCGGAAACCGTAATCCTGCAGCGACCACGGCGCGTGTTCACGGCTCGATCCGCAACCGAAATTGGCGCGTGCCAGCAATATTTGCGCACCCAGGTAGCGCGGTTGATTCAATATAAACTCCGGGTTCGGTTGGCGTTGCGCCGGATCCATCCCTGGTTCTCCGTGATCGAGATAACGCCATTCATCGAATAGATTCTGGCCAAAACCGGAACGCTTGATTGATTTGAGAAATTGCTTCGGAATGATGGCATCGGTATCGACATTGGCACGATCCAGTGGCGCCACCAAACCGGTAAGAGTATGAAATTTTTCCATTTATTTATTTGTGCAATTGCTTACACAGCGTGATCTAGCGACCGAATTCGCGCACATCGACAAAATGCCCGGCAACTGCAGCCGCAGCAGCCATTACCGGACTGACCAAATGTGTTCTACCGCCAGGGCCTTGTCGACCTTCAAAATTTCGATTCGACGTCGAAGCGCAGCGCTCACCCGCAGTCAAGCGATCATCGTTCATCGCCAGGCACATGGAGCAACCGGGTTCGCGCCATTCAAATCCAGCCGCGGTAAAAACTTTATCTAATCCCTCTTCTTCAGCCTGCTTCTTGACCAATCCGGAGCCCGGAACCACCAGAGCTAGCTTAATATTGGCAGCAATATGTTTTCCCTTAATGACTTGCGCCGCCGCGCGCAAATCCTCAATGCGCGAGTTTGTGCAGGAGCCAATAAAAATTTTATCCAGCGAAATTTGCGTAATCGGCGTATTGGCGCGCAATCCCATATAATTCAACGCCTGTTGCATATCGTGGCGTTTGATTTCATCGTTGACAAGCGCAGGGTCGGGTACGGTACCGTCAATCGTTGTCACCATTTCAGGCGAAGTACCCCACGTCACTTGCGGTTTGATTTGCGCCGCTTGCAAAGTCACTGTGCGATCAAAAACTGCGCCATCATCGCTGTGAAGCGTGCCCCAGTAAGTCACTGCGCGCTCCCACAACTCCCCCTGCGGTGCGAAAGGGCGTCCTTTAAGATAGTTAATCGTGATATCGTCGACGGCAACCATGCCAGCACGTGCACCTGCTTCAATCGCCATATTGCACAGCGTCATGCGCCCTTCCATCGACAATGCGCGTATAGCGCTGCCGGTGAATTCGATGGCATAACCCGTGCCGCCCGCCGTACCGATTTCACCGATGATCGCCAGCGCAATGTCTTTGGCAGTAACACCAAATCCCAATTGACCGTCCACAGCGATACGCATGGTTTTGGATTTTTTCATCAACAGACACTGCGTCGCCAGTACATGCTCGACTTCCGATGTGCCGATACCGAACGCCAAGCAACCAAATGCGCCATGCGTACTGGTATGAGAATCACCGCACACGACCGTCATACCCGGCAAGGTAGCGCCTTGTTCCGGACCGATGACATGCACGATCCCTTGCCGCAAATCATTCATTTTGAACTCAATAATTCCCAGCTCGTCACAATTTTGATCCAGCGTATCCACTTGCAAGCGCGAGATGGGATCGTGAATGCCATGTTCGCGATCCGTGGTCGGCACATTGTGATCCGCCACGGCGAGAATGGAATTCAGGCGCCAAGGCTTTCTTCCCGCCAGTTTCAGACTCTCGAACGCTTGCGGACTGGTGACTTCGTGTACCAAATGGCGATCAATATAGATCAGCGCCATACTGCCCGGATCACCGGATTCAGTATGCACCACATGTTGACTCCAAAGTTTGTCGTATAGCGTTTGCATCAGGTGAAATTTAAAAATTCGGTTAACGCGCGATTATCCCATAAAGTTTACAAATTCAACAAACCAAGCACGCTTTATCGCACTAATGATTAAAAGATTTCATTTTCCATGCGATTAAAACCAAGCCTGCGAATGCCGCGGCAGCGCTGAAAAAGAAAGTAATCTCCGCACCCAGCCAATCCCAGGTATATCCGCTGAATACCGCGCCCAATGCACCGCCTATGCCATACGCGGTACTGGTGTATATCGCCTGCCCTTTTGCTTGATGCCGTCCTTGAAAAAACTGATGGATGACCACCATGGCAGCAATATGGTGCGCACCATAAGTTGCTGCATGCAGAATTTGCGCAAAAACGATAATAACCGGCCATTCGACACATTGTCCGATCAGCACAAAGCGGAGAATGGCGCAAGCAAAGCTAAAAATCAGCACATGTTTTAAACGGAAATGCCGCAGCAGCCACGGCATGATGAAAAAAATACCGATTTCGCAAATCACACCGGTTGCCCACAACCAGCCGACGAATCCTTTGGTATATCCATGCTCCACCAGATAGATGGAAAAAAACGTATAGTAAGCGCCATGTGCGAACAGCATCAGCAAACTGGAAAGTAAAAACGCCATGACTTCCGGTCTCCGGCAAATCTCGAACACCGAATGCAGTCCGGTGGTGTGACGCATGATTTCTTTTTCAGGAATTTGATAAGAAAAAAACACAATACCCAGTTTTAATCCCAGCACAACCCACAATAACCAGATAATTTCCACTTTTTCCAACAAATAACCGATGCCGATCACCGCCAAAACAAAGCCGACCGATCCCCAGGAACGGATCCGGCCGTACTTGTCGGTATAGCTTCCCAAATGCGATAGCGTGATCGCTTCCATCAGTGGCAGCGAAGCGCTCCAAAAGAAACTCATCAACAGCATGACAAGAAATATCCAAGCGAACGATTCACCGGCGAAGAAACCGCAGAAACTCAACAAACCACTCACCGCAGCCACTTGAACCACACGGACGCGCTTACCGGTATGATCCGCCAGCCAACCCCAGACGGCCGGTGAGAAAATCCGCGCGACCAGCAGCAGTGACATCAATATGCCGATTTGCAGCGCATTAAACGACAGCGCTTGCAAGTACAAGCTCCAATACGGTGAAAAAGCACCGATGAAAGCAAAATAAAAGAAATAAAAACCGGAAAGACGCCAATAAGGGAGTGACGGCATAACAATACGCGAACCGATGCAGCGGTTTAGCTAAAATATTGGCTACTGGAATTAGTGATCCATAATCTTTGTTACCGAGGCACGCATTCTACAAGAATTCATGCCGCAAATCTTTTTCGCATACTCAGAAAATTTACCGATTTCCACTCTTCCTCCCAGCAGATAGTTGACAATCCATAAGCCCTTCGATAGTCTCCACGCACAGATTGGATTTTGTATTTTTACGCACTCGCCATGCGCTGATTGAGCTAAAGGAAACGTTGGCAAGATGCACAACCATCCTTCCCGCCTCCGCTTCTCAGTTGGTCTCAATTTTGTGCGATACGAAATACATTTTTTTCATCTACAGTGACAATAACAATAAAAAAACCCTCAATTTCAAAAAGGAGAGCACAATGGAACTCAAAGGATCAAAAACCGAAGGAAATCTGAAAGCCGCTTTTGCCGGTGAATCGCAAGCCAATCGCCGTTATTTGTACTTTGCAGCAAAAGCCGATGTGGAAGGCCAAAACGATGTAGCTGCGGTTTTCCGTTCTACCGCGGAAGGTGAAACCGGTCATGCGCACGGTCACCTGGAGCATCTGGAAAACTGTGGCGACCCCGCCACCGGCATGCCGTTCGGTTCTTCCCGCGATAACCTGAAAACCGCCATCGCGGGCGAAACACATGAATACACCGACATGTACCCAGGCATGGCAAAAACGGCGCGCGACGAAGGTTTCGACGAAATCGCCGATTGGTTCGAAACACTGGCCAAAGCGGAACGCTCGCACGCCAATCGTTTCCAACGTGCGCTGGACAGCTTGGCCGATTAATTCATCGCAGCGCGATTATTGCGCTGATTCCAAAGTCGCTGCGGGGTTTATTGGCCGGTTAGGTTAAATCCCGCAGTAACTCATCCAAAAATCACTACACAGATATTCCGCCATGGCTACTCGTGAAGGCAGTCTTGAAGCACCGAAACGTCATCCCATCGACTGGAAAAATCCGGATTTTTATGATGCAACCCGTTTAAATCAGGAGATGGAGCGGGTTTTCGACATTTGCCACGGTTGCCGCCGCTGCGTCAATCTTTGCACAGCGTTTCCGCGCTTGTTCGATTTGATCGATGACAGCGCGAGCGGCGAATTGGACGGCGTCAATAAGCAACAATTTTGGGAAGTCGTCGATCGTTGTTATTTGTGCGACATGTGCTTCATGACCAAATGTCCTTATGTGCCGCCGCACGAATGGAATATCGACTTTCCGCATTTGATGCTGCGCGCCAAAGCGGTCAAATATAACAACCAGGGCGCCGGTTTCCGCGACAAATTGCTCTCCAGCACGGATTTGATGGGCAAACTGGCGACGATTCCCGTGGTGGTTCAAACCGTCAATGCCATGAACAATACCCCGGCTGTCCGTAAGATCATGGATAGCGCGCTGGGAATTCATGCCGAACGTAAATTGCCGGAATATGCGGCAGACAAATTCCGCCCAAACGCCAAACTCAATGATTCCTTTCCGGTAAAAAACGGTGCGCGCACGCCCGGCAAAGCAGCCATTTATGCAACTTGCTATATCAATTACAACGAACCCGGCATCGGCCATGACTTGCTGAAGATTCTGGAACACAACGAAATTCCCGCCCGCTTGGTGGAAAAGGAAGCCTGCTGCGGCATGCCGAAACTGGAATTGGGTGACTTGCAAGCGGTGGAAAAACTGAAAAACGAAAATATCCCGCACTTGCTGAAACTGGCGCAAGAAGGGTATGCCATTTTATCCGCGGTTCCCTCCTGCACACTGATGTACAAACAGGAGCTACCGCTGATGTTTCCGGATGATGCAGCGGTTCAGGCCGTTGCCGCCGCCATGTTTGACCCATTTGAATATCTGGTGCTGAGAAATCAGGATAATTTGCTCAAAACGGATTTCAAGCAACCGCTAGGCAATGTGGCTTACCATATCCCCTGCCATCAGCGTGTGCAGAACGTCGGCAAGAAGACCCGGGACATCTTGCAACTGATACCGGATACCACGATTAACACCGTGGAGCGCTGCTCCGGTCATGACGGCACCTGGGGAGTGAAAAGCGAGCATTTCGCCGACTCGATGAAAATCGGCCGCCCGGTCTTCAAGCAAATGGCTGCTTCCGATCCGGACTATATCAGTTCGGATTGCGCGATCGCTGCGCGTCATATCGAGCAAGGCATCGGCACCAGCAAAGCGCAAAAACTGCATCCACTGACGCTGTTGCGCATGGCCTATGGCACCGACTCAAAACAAGAATCAAAATCCGATTCCAGTGAATCAATTGATCAAACCACTCCAGCAGGTGAAAAACAAATGACAACCGCAGTCACTCGTGAAAGCTTATTGACGTTGGAAGCTTATGCCAAAGTGCGCAACGATTTCCGTGCGCAGGTCATGGCGCATAAAAAAACGCGCAAAGTCTCGCTGGGAGAAAATATCACGCTGATATTTGAGGATGCTTTGACCGTTCGCTATCAAATCCAGGAAATGCTACGCGTTGAACGCATTTTCCAGGAAGAGGAAATCATGCATGAGCTTGAAACGTATACCCCTTTGATTCCGAATGGGAAAAATTGGAAAGCCACGATGATGATTGAATACTCCGACCCCGCCGTGCGTGCGGAAAAATTAGCTGCACTGATCGGCATCGAAGACAAGATTTGGGTCAGAATCGCCGGATACGAACCGGTCTTTGCTATTGCCGATGAAGATCTGGAGCGGGAAAACAGCGAAAAAACATCATCGGTGCATTTCCTGCGTTTTGAACTCACAGCGGAAATGATTCAGGCGCTGCGTCAAGGTGACATGCTCAGCATGGGAGTCGATCACCCGGCTTATCACGCATTGGTTGACGCCATTGCTGGCGATGTCCGCGCTTCGCTAATGAGCGATTTGACCTCGGCATGACACTGCGACGCCTATTGATCCTTTTGATTTGCACAGCGCTTTTGCCTGCTTGCGCGAATCCACCCTTCAAGGATGAATTCGAAAGCGACAAACCTTGGATCGAGCAAATGACGCAGCTTCCCGCTTACCCGGAAGTGAAGAATCTGTTGGCATTTGACGCCGGTGCGGTAACCAGCAATCAATATCTGGTTGATACAACCTCCATCAAAATCGGTCAGGATGATGTCATCCGCTTTACGCTGGTGGTCAAATCATCATCGGGTGCGATGAATGTCAGCTATGAGGGTATCCGTTGCGCCACCAGCGAGAGAAAGCTCTACGCGCTCGGGCGCGACGATAAAACCTGGGTACAGCCTCGCATATCGGAGTGGCAAAAACTTGATATAGTGCGGCAATTCTATGCGCAACGTGAACTCGCCAAAAATATTTTTTGCCCCCATCAGCAAATCGTCGGCAGTACCGAAGAAGCCATTCAAGCATTGAAAGCCGGCATGCACCGCAGCATTTTCCGCTAAAAGAAAATGTATTGTAGTTGTCAGGATTAAGTGTTGCCTTAGGAAACGCTGATTAATTCGGCGGACGAGATGGAGCACGAGGCGCACGGAACGCAGCAACCGAGACCTATCAACAAGATAGGCGAGGGAGCGAGTACCGCGCAACGAAGTGATTCGCTCGTATAGTCAATTAATCAGCGTTTCCCTTACAAATACTGTTGTTCCACCTTCGCTTATAAATCCATACGCATTAGCATTAGAAATCAAAAATTTATTTTTCCCTATTGTTTTGATGGGAATTAAAGCTCACACTCCGCGTGGGGATAAATCATATTCCATCCCCTCCTCTGGATCTCGTCGAGGATTAACCCGAAAAATCACTAGAATAAGGAAGAATCACATGAAAAAAAGCTTTAGCAAGATATTGCCGGGAGCAATGAGTCTGTTTCTCCTCAGTTTCAGTAGCTGGGTATATGCAGAAGCCGCACCGCCCCTAAGCGAAGCACGCACGGTCGCGCAATATAATTACATCATCCATATCCTCGCCATGCTGCTGGTCGGTTTCGGCTTTTTAATGGTTTTTGTACGCCGTTATGGATTCGGTGCTGTAACGGGCACTTATTTGGTTGTCGCCGTCGGTTTGCCTTTATATATATTATTCCGCGCCAATGGTATTTTCGGCCATCAACTGTCACCTCACACATTAGATGCATTGCTGTATGCCGAGTTATCGGTTGCCGCCGCATTGATCGCAATGGGTGCCGTGCTGGGACGTTTGCGCGTTTTTCAATACGCTTTGCTGGCTTTATTGGTCGTCCCGCTTTATCTAGTCAATGAATGGCTGGTGCTTGATGATGCCATCGGTTATACCACCGGCTTTCAGGATACCGCCGGATCGATCGTCATCCATGCATTCGGCGCTTATTTCGGATTAAGCATGTCACTGGTACTGACTACAGCCTATCAGCGCAGTCAACCGATCGAATCGGATCACACGTCGGACCGTTTCGCGATGCTGGGATCCATGGTGCTTTGGTTGTTCTGGCCGAGTTTCGCGACCGCCCTAGTGCCGTTGGAAAATATGCCGCAAACCGTAGCCAATACATTATTAGCACTTTGCGGCGCAACCATCGCCACGTACTTCCTCAGTACAAAATTGCATGGAGGTAAAACATCCATGGTGGATATGGCAAATGCCGCACTGGCCGGTGGTGTCGCCATCGGCTCGGTGTGTAACATTGTCTCGCCTACGGGTGCTTTCGGCATCGGTTTGCTGGCCGGTACCGTTTCCGTTCTGGGGTATGTTTTCCTGCAACCCATGCTCGAATCCCGATTCAAGCTGGTCGATACCTGCGGTGTGCATAACCTGCACGGAATGCCGGGATTATTGGGTGGATTGAGTGCTTTTTTTGTCGTGCCGGATGTCGCCATCGCACAATTTAACGGCATTGCAATCACCTTGATCATCGCAATTCCTGGCGGACTGCTTGCCGGTGCCATTATCAAAGCAACGGGAACCACGCGTGAACCGTACGAGGATAGTGTCGAATTTACCCATCTGGCCGGACCTGAGACTGAGAATTTGCCGGAACGACTGGAAACTCGGGTAGAAACTTTGGAGAGTCATGCCTTGGCCGCTAAACCGCAAATTCCGGTCGAATCATCCGAAACAAAAATACTGATCGCAAGACTGGAATCCCGCATTCAGATTCTGGAGAGCAAAGTTGCAGCAGCACACACTCAAAGCACCATCGATAAACCGGAGCCTCAGATTTAATCTGCTTCCATCACGACCCTGCCATACGTGGCGGGGTTTTTTATCGATTGATCATTATCAATCGGACTAAGGAAACGCTGATTAATTGGCTATACGAGCGAATCACTTCGTTGCGCGGTACTCACTCCCTCGCCTATCTTGTTGATATGTCTCGGTTGCTGCACTCCATGCGCCTCGTGCTTCATCTCGTCCGCCGAATTAATCAGCGTTTCCCTAAGTCTCCTGCTTATTTTCCCTGCCAGCGGCAGAGTGACGCTCATACGACTTGAAAACTTTTGTACCCGGATAATAGGTCATTCCCCATTTAACCAAAGCTTCCAATACCGGCCGCAGATCCTCCCCTTTCCGGGTCAATGCGTATTCATAGCGTGCCGGCTTTTGCTGGTAGGCGTGCTGCACGATAATTCCCGCAGCATCCAATTTCTTTAACCGGTCCGCCAATATATTGGTGGCGATTTGTTCCGGAGAGGCGAGAAATTCCTGGTAGCGTTTTTTACCCAATAATAAATCCCGGATAATCAGCAATGTCCATTTATCGCCCAAAAGATCGAGCGCGCAGGCGACCGGACAGCACGATCGCTCAAAGTCTATTTTTTCCGAATCTTCCGCCACTGATTAACATCCTTATCTTCAAAATCACAACACGGCCCTAATGTATCGCAGTAACTTGCAATTTACAAGTTCATAAGGTAGAGTGACTTGTGAACTGCAAGTGATTATTCCAATCCATCAGAGGAGAATACGCAACATGCTGAAATTGTATCAATTTGAGCGTACTTGGGGCATCCCCAATTTGAGCCCTTTCTGTTGCAAGGTCGAAACCTATTTGCGCATGGCCGGTATCGAGCACGACATTAAGCCCGCGTTGCCCATGGGCGCGCCGAAAGGGAAATTGCCTTATATCAGCGATAATGATAAAGCGCTCGGCGACTCGCGTTTCATCATCGAATATCTGAAATCCACTTATCACGATTTGGATAGTGGATTGACCACGGAGGAATTGGCCCTGTCGACCGCTTTGCAGCGTTTGCTGGAAGAGCATTTATTTTGGGTCGCGCTGTATTCCCGCTGGCAATATACCGATGAAAATTGGCAAATCAATAAAAAAGCCATCTTCAGTCCATTACCGCCAATAATCCGGGATATTTTTGCCAATCGTTGGCGCAAAAAGATTCAACGGCAAATTTATGGTCATGGTATGGGCAGACATCAAGCAGAAGAAATATTCGCATTGGGTAAGCAGGATATTGATGCATTGGCGGCATATCTCAACCACAAGCCGTATTTCTTGGGCGATCGTCCCACCGCATTGGATGCATCGGCTTTCGGGTTACTGATCAATATCAGCGGTTGCCCCATTGAATCCCCGCTTAAGGAATATGCATTAACCAAAGAAAATCTCACGGCCTATAACGAGCGAATTATGCAAGGCTTCTATCCGGATCTGCATGATTCGTGAAGTGGAGGACCATTTTATTAGCGATTTTGGCTGGTTGTCGACTGAATTAATAGTACAAATCACCCATTATCTAGTAGTAAAACAGGAGTGATGAACTATGGAATCAGTCAAGATCAGTAAGTTATAGTCTGGAAATCAGTGTATTATAGAATGTCACTGTGCAATTTCGACCGAACAGTCAAATTTCAGTCTAATAGTAAAGCAGGGATTCCAATCGAGAATCAAAATGAAGCAGTCAGGGAACCGATTGGATTACTATTGATTAGAAAGAGATTTGGCTACTTACTTATATAAACAAAACCAGAGAATATCATGACAAAGAATCTTTCAGTTGGACATTTTATCGCTGTTGCAGCTGTCGCTTTGACCGGATTGACACCGCTGCAATCAGCCCATGCTGCATCCGTCATCTATCAAGATCTCACCCCGACAGGCATACTGCCAAGCCCGAGCAGTATCACACGCAGCTTTGCTTCAGGCAGCGGTGCGGGTAATATCACTTTCGAAATTCAAGGTTATTTGAGTCTGGATGGTTCCAATTGCTGCACCGATACGTTCAGTTTCTATAGCGACAGCGATCTGTTGTTCCAAGGTACGTTTAATCTCGGCGGCGGCGGCACGGATATCGTATTCGCCAACCCGAATGGCGCAACCTTCTCTGCAATCAACTTCGGTTTCTATAACGGCGGATTGCTGAATGTTTCAATTCCGGTTAATTTCACCGCGGGTAACCATGTATTAACCTTTGATTACTCTGGTTCTTTCCAAGGGCTCGGAGATGAAGGCTGGGGATTGAACAACATTACGGTTGAAGGCGTAGCGGCTGTACCCGAACCTGAAACTTACGCCATGTTGCTGGCCGGTCTTGGTTTATTGGGTTTCACGGCAAGCCGCCGCAAAATTGCAACCGCTTAATCGTACAACGATCATTTTCATACCAACGGGAGCTGCGGCTCCCGTTTTTTTAGGGTTGCACGCTTTCCCACAATTTTTGCAAGCGCTTCACGGATACCGGGAACGGTGTTTTCAGCTCTTGCGCAAACAATGAAACACGCAATTCCTCGATCTGCCAGCGAAATTCTTCCAGATTTTCATCATGCAAACCGGCTTTCCGGTGCTTTTCCAGCCGCTGCACATAGTGCTGCCAAAACGGCGCCACTTCGGTGCTATTGCGCTGATCCCGCTCCGGGTTCGCGGCCAGTTTTTCCAGCCGCAACGTCATGCCTTTCAAATAGCGTGGCAACTGTTGCAAACGTGACCATCCGGTATCGCCGAGAAAGCCGCGATACAGCAAATGGTCGAGCTGCTCATTCAGTTCCGATTTCACCCGCTCGTTGCGAACTGTGGATAAGCGCGCAATCAGCGTTTGATAGTCGACACCGATCTGCTGCAGTAATTTCGCCAAGGCTGAGGATACTTCCGGCAAGCGGCTTCTGGCGCGCTGGCACTGCACGGCAAATTCAGTTTCTGAACGCGGCAGAGGATCGTCATGCAGTAATGCACGATCGATAATCGCATCCAGCATGTCTTGCTTCAAATCGCCCGGATTCATCCGGCTCGCCAGTTGCATACTCGCTTGTTTCAATCCGGGCAGATTCTTTTCCAGCTGTTTAATTTGATCTTTCAACATCAGGCACAACAACCGTCGCACGCCTGAGCGCATCGCACGATCCGCCGCTTCGCGGGTATCGAACAGACGGATCGCGACGCACTCGGTTTGATCGATCAACGCCGGATAACCGGTCAATGGCTGCCCATTGCGCATGAAGCCGGCTTCCGCCGGCAAGTCGCCGAAATCCCAGCTGGTGATTTGATCGCACTCGATGGCAATTTTTTCGTTGGCCGAACCGCGCTGTACAAACGATTGTTGCGCGGCTTGACCCAGTTGCCGCTGCAATCCGGCCAAATCGCGGCTCATCGCCAATTCCGCGCCGGCATCGTCGATCACGCGAATATTCATCAACAAATGCAGCGGTATCTCGCTGGTTTGCCAAATATCCGGCGGCACCGTCAGGATGGTTTTTCTGAGAATGAATTGCGCCAGCGCATCGGCCAACGGTATCGGATGCACGGCATTCGCATGGCTCAGCAGAAATTCCGTCACCGTTTCGGGCAATGGCACCAGCATGCGGCGGATTTGCTTCGGCAGCGCTTTCAAATACCAAGTAATCTTCTCGCGAATCAATCCCGGCACCAGATAGTCCAACTGCCGTGCTTCCAGCCGGTTCAGCAACGGCAACGGAACCGTCACGGTCACACCGTCGAGCACATGCCCAGGTTCAAAACGATACGTAAGCGCCAGTTCGCTGCCGTCCGGCAATGCCATCCGTTCCGGAAATTGCACCTCGGTGACATGCCCGGCTTCATGGCGCATCAGCAATTCGCGCTGCAAATACAGCAAGCGCGGATTCTGCTGCTCCGCTTGCTTGCGCCATTTTTCAAAAGCAGCGCCGTTGGTGATGTCGTGCGGAATGAGCGCATCGAAGAAAGCAAAAATTTCCTGCTCGTCGACCAGCACATCCTGCCGCCGTGTTTTATGCTCCAGTTCCTCGATTTCCTGAATCAATGCCTGGTTATGCAGAAAAAACGGCGCTTGCGTGACGAATTCCCCGGCGACCAATGCCGAGCGGATAAAAATCTCGCGCGCTTCCTTTGGATGGATCGGCCCATAATTGACCGGCCGCTTCGACACGATGACCAAGCCGTACAGCGTGACCTGCTCAAACGCGACGACTTGCGCACGTTTCTTTTCCCAATGCGGATCGAAATAATGCCGTTTGCATAAATTACCGGCGATCCGCTCCAGCCACTGCGGCTCGATTCTGGCCGCGCAACGGGCGTAGAGCTTGCTGGTTTCGACCAATTCCGCCGCGACCACCCACTTGGCTTTGCCCTTTTTCAGCACCGAACCGGGGAAAATCGCAAACTTGATGCTCCGTGCGCCGAGATATTCCCCTTCATTCTCGGTTTTAAAACCGATGTTACCGAGCAAACCGGGCAGCAGCGCGCGGTGAATCTCGTCGTACCCCGCCGGAATTTCATTCGGTTTGAAACCCAGTTCCGTCATCAGCACGTGCAATTGCCCATGAATCTCACGCCATTCACGCAACCGCCGGTACGACAGAAAATGCTCGCGGCATTGCGCCATCAGTTTCTTACCGGATTTTTTGTGTTTCAGCAGATCGTCAAAGAAATCCCACAGCTTCAAATACGCCATAAAATCCGAGCGTTCATCCTGGAAGCGGCGGTGCGCTTGGTCGGCAGCAGCTTGATGCTCAAACGGCCGGTCGCGCGGATCCTGCACGCTCAATGCCGATGCGATGATCAAAATTTCGTGCAGGCAATTTTCCTGTTTCGCCGCCAGAATCATGCGGGCGATACGCGGATCGATCGGAAACTTCGCCAGCCGCCAGCCGGTTGCAGTCAGCTGCCGGTTGTCGTCGACCGCGCCCAGTTCCGCCAGCAACTGATAACCGTCGGCGATCATGCGCGGCGACGGCGGCTCCAGAAACGGAAAATCTTCCACATCGCCGATTTTCAGCGACTTCATGCGTAAAATCACCGCCGCCAGCGATGAGCGCAAAATCTCCGGATCGGTAAATTCCGCCCTGCCCTGAAAATCCTGCTCGGAATAGAGACGAATGCACACGCCGTTCGCCACCCGGCCGCAGCGTCCCGCCCGCTGATTGGCCGATGCGCGCGAGATTTTTTCCACCAGCAATTGCTCGACCTTGTTGCGGTAACTGTAGCGGTTGATCCGCGCCAGACCGGTATCGATCACATAATGAATGCCCGGCACGGTCAACGACGTTTCCGCCACATTGGTCGCCAGCACAATACGGCGCGCACCATCCGGCTGAAAAACCCGCTCCTGCTCGGCGACCGACAAGCGGGCAAACAGCGGCAAGATTTCGATACTCGAATGAAAACGGTGAAACGAATGCTTGCGCAGGGTTTCGGCGGTTTCACGGATCTCGCGTTCGCCCGGCAAAAACACCAGAATATCGCCCGAACCCAGCGCCATCAACTCATCGGCCGCATGAATGATGGCTCGCTGCACATCACCGTCGCTATCGTCGTCCTCATCGGCCAACGGCGAACGATAATGGATCTCGACCGGATACAACCGCCCGCTCACCTCGATCACCGGCGCAGCGCTGAAATGGCGGGAAAAACGCTGCGCGTCGATGGTCGCCGATGTCACGATCACCTTCAAATCCGGCCGCTTGGGCAACAATTGCTTGAGGAAGCCAAGCAGAAAATCGATATTCAAACTGCGCTCGTGCGCCTCGTCGATGATCAACGTATCGTACGCCTGCAACAGCGGATCGCCCTGCGTCTCGGCCAGCAGAATGCCATCCGTCATCAGTTTGATGTAGCTGTCCGCGCCGATCTTGTCGGAAAAGCGCACCTTGTAACCCACCGCCTGCCCCAACGAACTATTCAACTCCGCAGCAATCCGCGCTGCCACCGTCCGCGCCGCAATCCGCCGCGGCTGCGTATGCCCGATCAAACCATGCACACCGCGTTTGAGTTCCAGGCAGATTTTAGGAATTTGCGTAGTTTTGCCCGAACCGGTTTCCCCGCAAATGATGACTACCTGGTGATGCTCGATGGCCTGCTTGATCTCCTCGCGGCGCAGATTGACCGGCAGCTCTTCCGCATACGTTGGGCGGGGAAGATGGGCAAGCCGTCGGGTGATGACTTCGGGGGAGAATTTTTTCATAGAGATATTAGTTTCAGTCTACATCAGCAGATCGCTGGATCATCAGATCAATTGATCTGATGTAGAGATTGCAGCAAGCAATTGCGTTCATTTTTGTGTAGTTAAACTATAATGATTGCAGAAATTCTTTCTCATACGAAATCCAGTAATTTTTAGCGAATGGTGATATCACATTCTTCTGAGCTATTCATTACCCTCAATCGTATAAAGCAAAATCATGCTGATAATCTATAAGGAACGTGATTTTACGACATTATCTAATAGACTATTAAACGAAATATCTTGCACTTTGCATTATGTATCAAGGAGAGATTACGCATGGAATTACTGAGTAAAATATTTGGCAAAAAGAAAGAGAATTCCGTGTCTGCGCCCTCTTCTAAGGAAGATGAAGTAAACATTCCGTCTGAAAAAGATATTTTTCAATCACCCACTTTGCTTGCTGAATGGGTAGAAAAATTTGTAATTCAATCATCCTCGATAGAGGATGATTTCAATATGGCGCCCGATGAAGCTGCTCGGAAAAGTCTCAATATAACCCACGAGCAGGTTGAACGACTCGCTCGTGAAGAAGGATTGCTTAGAGCTGTCGGCGCAAGCTTCTTAGTAAAACAGTATTATGATGATTCGTTTTATTTAAAATATTTTTCATCAATATATAAGGTCGTCGCTACTCACATGTATATTGATCCTCGTCCTGAAGATATTAGTGATACACGAAAGGCATTAGAAACATACGTAAATTCAATAGCAAACCCAGAAGATGAAGAGCTAAAAGAATTTCAAAAACTGTATCTTCATCGAATTTATGGCGACAATGACAACTTCTACAAATTAATGCTGGGTGGTATTGGTTCTCTTGCCATAAATACAAGTCTTAGCACATTCGAGGCAATGCGAGACGCATACTTTAAAGTGATCCAAGGCATGCCGTATGAAAGCGCCAAACTAATTAAGGAAGCTATGGATAAAACACGATAGGTTGGAGTGACGTTAGGAACTCCAACATTTTGCTCCAAAACCCGCAGCACATGCTGCCCCAGTAAATGGAAGTCCGTTAGCACGGTAGGTTGGAGTGACACTAGGAACTCCAACATTCACCGGAATCGAAGTTACCCCGCTTTAACCAGATACATTAAGTAAGCAGATCAGAAATTATTGCTACTCAAGAAAATTCTGAAGCATCGAGTTTATGCCGCCACCCAAAGGCGCATTTGCTGCAACAACATCCGCTAAATTGCATCATTTCTTTTTTCTTTCAGCATATCCATGAAATCATACAGGGCAATGGCTATAGTCTCTTGCTGCAACGGGAATCTATCCTTTCCGGCATAAATGACAAACTTTTTTTGCGGCTGGATATCTTCGCAAGCTTCATGAAATCCGCGCCCCAGGCTGAACGATATTCCTTTTTTAATTTCTATCGCCCATCGCTCATTCACGCCGAATTCCAAGATAAGATCAATCTCAGCTCCGCCCGCCGTTCGATAGTAATAGAGCCTGACGCGTGGCGGTAGAACAGAAGCTATATTTTCTATCACAAACCCTTCCCAGCTTTTTCCAACGACCGGATGTCCCAGCAGATCGTTATAAGAACCGATATTCAGCAGTGCATGCGTGACACCGCTATCGCGCACATAAATTCTGGGCGATTTGACCAGGCGCTTTTTGATATTAACCGTATAGGGTTGTATTTTACGGATTAGCAGCAGATCAACCAGAAGATCGATATAGCGCGCTACGGTTACGCTGGATACTTCAATATTGGCGGCGAGCTTGGCCGCATTGATATTGGTTCCCTGGCTATGCGCCAGCATGGTCCAGAATCTTCCTAAGGTTTCCGCTGGAATTCTAGGCCCTAATTGCGGAATGTCCCGTTCAAGGTAAGTTCTGATGAAATCATAACGCCAGTTTAAGCTGGTTTCATCATCGCCGGTCAACAGGCTATCCGGAAAACCGCCCTTCAGCCAGAGGTCATTGACGGCTTCGGATTGTTGAGCACTTTCTGCATATTCCACGACATTCACCGGAAACATCTCGATATAAGCAATACGTCCGGCCAGTGTTTCACTGGATTGTTGCAGAAGATCCATGGAGGCTGAGCCTAAAAACAGAAACTGACCTGCCTTATTACTTTTTCTGCGTTGTTGATCTATGAGTCCGCGGATCTGCGCAAAAATATCCGGTAACCGCTGCACCTCATCCAGAATAATCAGCTTGTCGCTGTTTGCTGCGTGAAAAGCTTCAATGTTCTGGGCTTTCTGCAGATCGAGCCGGTTTTCCAGATCAAGGTAAACCGAAGGAATGGTATCCGCAATATCAAGCGCAAGCGTTGTTTTGCCTACCTGACGTGGCCCCATCAGCGCCACAGACGAATGGGCTGCTAGAGCGGAGCGAATTTTATCTTCAAGAGATCGTTTTATCATCTATGTATTTATAACATCTAATATTATTTTTGCATAGTTATTGTTGTTGAATCTGTGGATGATAACGGTATTGTATGGGGCCTTAATGTTGTGACAGCTTGCAGTTACTCAGCTTCTTTCCGCATTACATGCTGAAATAATGCCGAACCAATCAACCGGTCCAGCCACGCAATCAGATGATGATAGCGAGAGGCATAAAACCAATCCGGACTGACATTGGAAAACTGCCGGATAAAAGGGAAGATGGCCATATCGGCCAGTGTATAGCGGCCACTCAGTAGATAAGCATCTTTGCTTAACCGCGCATTTAAGTCAGCTAGGGAAGCTGATTAATTCGGCGAACGAGATGAATCACGAGGCGCACGGAACACAGCAACCGAAACATATCAACAAGATAGGCGAAGGAGCGAGTACCGCGCAACGAAGCGATTCGCTCGTATAGTCAATTAATCAGCATTTCCTTAGCTCAGTAGCACGCGCAGCTAAGCGGTAGTACGCTTCTGCTCCCGGCTCTTCTTGATCAAATCGTAAGCGGTTTGCACTTCCTTGGCTTGTTCGGTCGCGACTGCGATCATGTCTTCCGGCACGCCCTGCCCCATCAGTTTGTCCGGGTGGTATTGGCTCATCAGTTTGCGGTAGGCGCGTTTGATTTCTTCATCGGTGCTGTCTTTACTGACGCCCAGCGCTTTGTAGGCATCGTCCAGCGCGTTCGCGGAACTCGTGCCGCCGGCGGCGAAATGCATTTGATTCATCACCATGTCGAGCAATTGCTCGAACGCCGCCGAGGGATAACCCAGGCGCCCGGCGATGTCGCGCAGCAATTCTTCTTCGGCGGAATTCAAATTGCCGTCGGATAATCCCATGATAATGAGATACACCAGCAACACCTGCCGCAGATTGCGGGAATGACCGCACACGGCAAGAAATTCGTTGAGCTGCGGATGAATATCGTAATCCGCAGAAGCGCCTTGTTTGAACAGCGCAATAGCTTTCAAGCGGTGTTCGCGCGTCATGCGCAGTTTCTGCATAAACTGCTCGACGTGCGACACTTCGCTTTCGGACACACGGCCGTCCGCTTTGGCCAGTTTTCCCATCAGAATAAAAACGGTTTCGAGAAAAACCGCCTGACGGCGCGCGGCGTTGAACGGATTGACTCCGCCCGGGCCATACGCCACTAGCCGGTCAACAAAGCTGCCAGCAATCAGGCCGAGAATCAGGCCGATAAAACCCAGTATCAGAAAACCGGAAAGCGCACCCAGTATTTTGAACACGGCAATTCCCGGTCAGCGATACGGCGAAAATAACAAACTGGCGGTTGAGCCGGTGCTCGTGCCAGAGCGGCTGTCAGCCGCGTAACCGGTCATCACGCTTGCTTCGCCCATTGTTCCGGCGTCAGCGTTTTCATCGATAGCGCGTGAATTTCCTGTTTCATCTTGTCGCCAAGCGATTTGTACACCATCTGATGCTGCTGCACGGTATTTTTGCCTTGAAATTGCGCACTGACGATCAGTGCCTGAAAATGGCGCCCGTCGTCGCCTTCCACTTGCACGTGCTCGCACGGCAATACCGATTCAATATAGGTTTTTACGTTTTCTGCTGTAAGCATTTCGATTCTCCTTCACGCATGATGGTCATGCAAAACAAATGTAATGTTAATGGCGCAATTTGTACCCGGTTTTAAGCATCCGGATGGTCAACATGGAAATGGCCACCAGGCATATTGCCACAATCAACAGGCTAAGATAAGGCGAAATATCCGATATGCCGAAGAAGCCGTAACGGAATCCGTCGATCATATAAAAAAACGGATTGAGGTGAGAAAAAAACTGCCAACCTGCGGGCAGCGAGTGAATGGTATAAAACACGCCGGATAAGAAAGTCAGCGGCAAAATGATAAAGTTCTGGAAAGCCGCCAGTTGATCGAATTTATCCGCCCAGATGCCGGCAATCAACCCCAATGCGCCCAGTATCGCGCTACCCAGCACGACAAAAAGCAGTGACCAGACCGGCAGCATCAGCGGGATATCGAAAAATACCAGCGTCACCAGATAAACACCCAGACCAACCAGCAGCCCGCGCACGATGGATGCAATGATATACGCGAAGAAGATGGCGTGATACGACAAGGGGGACAGCAGGATAAACACAATATTGCCGCTGATCTTCGACTGAATCATGCTGGATGAAGCGTTGGCAAAGGCATTCTGAATGATCGCCATCATCACCAGTCCGGGAATCAGGAATGAGGTGTACGCCACGCCCGGATACACTTGCACATGCGCTTCCAGCACATGATAAAAAATCAGCAAGTACAGCAGTGTGGAAATCATCGGCGCGACGATCGTCTGAAATCCGACTTTCCAGAAGCGCAGCAATTCTTTATACAGCAGTGTAAAAAATCCGGTCATTTTGTTCGATTACCGCTATTTCTCATCATACTGACAAAAACATCTTCCAGATCGGGTTGCTGCAAGTGCATTTCCAGGATTTGGATTTGCGCCGATCGCAAAGCCGACAGAATGGATTCGACTTGCGCGTAGCTGTCGATTCTCAATTCGACCATGCCGCTGTCATGACGGATCTGCAACGGCTGCAGCTCAGCCGGCAAGATATCCGGCTGCAAGCGCAACTGCAGCGATTTGCCCGCGCTCATGGCACCGATCAGATTTTGCGTGCTATCCAGTGCGACAATTTTTCCTTCCTTCAGCATCGCCACACGATTGCACAGGGTCTCCGCTTCCTCCAGATAATGCGTGGTCAGCACGATGGTGTGGCCATTGCGGTTCAACCGTTGAATAAAATCCCACAACGTCTGACGCAATTCCACGTCGACACCGGCAGTCGGTTCGTCCAGGATGATCACCGGCGGTTTGTGCACCAGCGCCTGCGCAACCAACACGCGGCGTTTCATGCCGCCGGATAACGCGCGCATGTTGGCGTCCGCTTTGTCGGTCAAATCCAGATGCTCGATGATTTCATCCACCCAGCGCACATTGTGCTTGATGCCGTAATAGCCCGATTGAATCAGCAGCACTTCGCGCACCGTGAAGAAAGGATCGAACACCAATTCCTGCGGCACCACGCCCAGATTGCTGCGCGCCTGTTGGTAGTGCGCGATGACATCGTGTCCCATCACGCGCACCGAACCGCTATCGGCCAGCGATAAGCCGGCAATGATGTTGATCAGCGTCGTTTTACCGGCACCATTCGGTCCCAGCAGCGCAAAAAACTCACCGGTGTGAATTTCCAGATCGATGCCGGACAAGGCGCGCACGTCACCAAAGCGTTTGGATACTTGCTTGACGGCAATGGCGGGCGACATCGGATGAATAAAATCAGAATCTTGAAAACAGCAACACTGCGCCTGCTCAGGAAGCGTTCTGCAGTGCGGTTTCGGATGCCGGGAGCGGAATGAGTTCCGTTACCCCGTATAATTGAATCAAGCTTTTAAGACTACCGGGCATATTGATAACGTGTAACACCTGATTGTTTTTTTGCGTTGCACGCAACCATTCCAGCAGCATACTGACGATCGTGGAATCAACCTCGGTTACTTTATCCAAATCAATAGTAAGCGGCCGATCGTCAAACAGTGCAATTCCTCGTTGCGTCAACATTACAACGTTATCGATCGTGACGGCGCCTTGCACAATCACGCTGTCGCCCTCACGAAAGATCATGCGAACCGGAGAATTCACTGCATTCGGCCGCTGTTATTTCTTACCTTCCAGGGATTTATTTTTGTCCTTCAGCGTTTTCAGCAACCCTTCAACGCCGCCTTTCCGCACCTGGCTGTTAAAGCTTCCGCGGTAATTGGTAACCAGACTGACTCCGGCGACGGTCACATCGTAAACTTTCCAGCCATCCGGCTTTTTCTCCATGCTGTAATCGATCGGCACGGGTTCCCTTCCCTTTCCCTGAACAACCACGGTGCGAACCGTTGTCTCGACGCTATCACCCAGTTGTTTGATCGGATTGACTTTGATCGTCTCGTGATTATACGTCGTCAATGCGTTGGAATAAGTGCGCACCAGCAAGGTACGGAATTCGTCGACCAATTTGGTTTGCTGTCCCGGTTCGGCTTTCGACCAATGTTGTCCCATCGCAAGCTGCGTCATGCGGGTAAAATTGAAGTGCGGCAGTATCTTAGTTTCGATCAGATGCAGCATTTTATCCTTATTGCCATTTTTCAATTCTTCATCTTTTTGAATGATCTCGATCACTTCCTTGACCGTTTTATCGACCAGCCGGTCGGGCGCCATCTCTACGGACCACGCAGGGAACGCCAGCAAGCTCGAGAACGTTAATATCATTACTCCAAGAATTTTTTTCATTGTTTCCTCACACTCATTTTATGTCGCAATTTGCAATACTAAACCAACAATCACACAATTAACAAATACCGTTCTCTTACTTGGAATCGTCTTCTGCCGCTTTATTGAACAAAAAACGTCCGATCAATTCTTCCAGAACCATGGCGGAATTGGTTTTCATGATTTTATCACCATCTTTTAGCATAACTTCATCCCCGCCCGCAGCCAATCCGATGTACTGCTCACCCAGCAAGCCCGACGTCAAAATACTGGCGAAGGTATCTTTAGGAAATAAATAGCGACTATCCATATTCATCGTCACAACCGCATCGTACGTTTGCGTACTGAACTGAATATCCGTGACGCGCCCGACGACGACACCCGCGCTTTTGACCGGCGCACGCACTTTCAGGCCGCCGATATTTTCAAAATTACCGCTAATGACATAGCTTTGAGAAGGATTATAGACATTGAGATTACCCACTTTCAGACTCAGGATCATGAGCGCAACAATCCCCATGACCACAAACAATCCCACCCACAAATCCATCGTTGTCCGCTGCATCAACTCACTCCTCTAAACATGAAAGCGGTCAAAATAAAATCCAGTCCCAGAATCACCAATGACGACGTGACCACGGTGCGCGTTGTGGCCCCCGATACGCCTTCCGCGGTCGGTGGCGCATCGTAACCTTCAAAAACGGCGATGGCGGTCACCGCGACACCGAAATAGCAACTTTTAATAAAACCGTTCATGATATCAAACCTGAAATCGACCGAATCTTGCATCTGCGACCAAAAGGATCCCTCATCCACACCGATGAAGACCACCGTCACGAGATAGCCGCCGAACACGCCCATCACGGAAAATATCGCCGCCAGCAACGGCATCGAAATCACGCCCGACCAGAAGCGCGGCGCAACCACGCGCGCCACCGGATCAACCGCCATCATACTCATCGCGGACAGTTGTTCGGTTGCCTTCATTAAACCGATCTCGGCGGTAATCGCCGAACCGGCGCGGCTGGCAAACAGCAGCGCCGCCACGACCGGCCCCAATTCACGCACCAGCGACAACGCCACCAGCGTGCCGACCGCGGATTCCGAGCCGTACTTCTGCAACGTTTCATAACCCTGCAGCCCCAGCACCATGCCGACAAAGAGCCCCGATACGACAATAATGATCAATGACAGAACGCCGGTGAAATACAGTTCCCGGATAACCAGATTGAAGCGGTGCAAGCTGGTACCGGATTTAAACAGCACCAGCAGGAAAAAGCGGCTGGCCACGCCCAAACGCCACACGCCATCGATCACGCGATGCCCGATATTCCGAATACCGGTTACGATCCGTTTAGGCACGCTTATTCTCCAGATTCAAATCTTCTTGATAGCTCTGCGCCGGATAATGAAACGGCACCGGCCCGTCTTCTTCGCCATGCACAAACTGATGCACAAAAGGCGCAACCGATGCCCGCACTTCTTGCGGCGTACCCTCGGCGGCAATCACCCCATCGGCAATAAAATAAACATAATCCACAATTTTGAGCGACTCTTGCACATCGTGGGTAACCACGATCGAGGTCATACCGAGCGCATCGGTCAAACGCCGGATCAGATTCCCGATCACGCTCAGCGAAATCGGATCCAGCCCGGTGAACGGCTCATCGTACATAATCAGCATCGGATCGAGCGCGATCGAGCGCGCCAAGGCGACGCGCCGCGCCATCCCGCCGGATAATTGATTGGGCATTAGCTGATGCGCGCCGCGTAAACCGACCGCGTGCAATTTCATCAGCACCAGATCACGAATCATCGATTCCGGCAGATTGGTATGCTCGCGCATCTGAAACGCCACATTGTCGAACACCGACAAATCGGTGAACAATGCACCAAACTGAAACAGCATACCCATCTTGCGGCGCAGTTTAAACAAGGCATCGCGATCCAGTTCATGCACCACCTGTCCGGCGAATTTGACGTAACCCGATGTCGGTTGAATGACGCCACCGATCAAGCGCAATAGCGTGGTTTTGCCCGAACCGCTACCCCCCATGATGGCGATCACCTTGCCGCGCTGCATCGTCATGTCGATGCCCTTCAAAATCGCGCGCGTATCGTAGGAAAAATTCAATCCGCTGATTTCAATCAAATGCTCGGATGTCATGATGCGCAATTCAATAAGAAAAGGGTAATTCCAGGAATGGTTGTCATTGAAACGTTTGGATCGGATACTGATTGTGCAATCTGTTTTGCAGCAGGTAAATTTTCATTCAATTTTATCAGCGCCAATTTTAATCCACTTTCTTGATGAATATTGCGCTATATTGGGGTTTCGCGGTTATTTTTGTGTTTTTGGAAACTTCCCTGGCAGTCGTATTTAATTTTTTAAACCTTCACAATCACCGGATGCTGCAAGAACGCAATGATCAATTGTCTTAACACTCACCCCGCCCGATGCACCTATTCGCAGCATTGCGCATACTATTTCCCCGGCTAGAAGCCTCACCCGGCACCGTCAAGGAGGCTCTGAAAAAGGTAGCGAGCGATGGCCAGGCAAGGCGAAATCAGGTGAAAAAGCGCAGTTTACAAGTGATAAATGAGCATTTTGAACCTGATTTCAACGCAGCATGGCCGAGCGTAGTAGTTTTTCAGAGCTTCCTTAGCGTTATGTTCCGCAGAAAACTGCTCTATCTGATCTGTTACCTGATTCTCTGTTTTGCTGCTTCACTATCGCTGGCGGGTGAGATTTATCGCAATGTCGATGAACGCGGCCGTGTCACTTATTCCGACACCCCGCAAACCGGTTCCCGGCAGATCCCGATCACCGGCCAGCCCAGCCGCCAATTATACCAAGTCGATCACGTATACGATGGAGACACCATCATATTGGAAAACGGCAAGCATATCCGGCTGCTGGGAATCAATACGCCGGAGATCGAGAGCCGTCTCCGTTCGGAAGAACCCGGCGGCACCGCTGCAAAAAAATGGTTACAAAATAAATTGCGGAATAAGCCGGTTTATCTGGAATTTGATCAGGTCAAGCGCGACAAATATAACCGCCTGCTAGCGCATGTATTCCTGTCCAATGGCGAACACGTGAATTTAGCGCTGCTGCAAAACGGCCTGGCTGCGGTCAGCATCATCCCGCCGAACGGCCGCTATAGCGACAAGCTCATTCAGGCGCAACAACAGGCCGAACAATCGGGATTGGGCATCTGGTCCATGCCGGAATACCAATCCCATCCAATCACCCAAATCGCCAATCACACCAAAGGCTGGCAACGATTCACCGGAACCCCGGTGGCAATTAGAAAAAGCCGCAAATACACCCGTCTGC
Source organism: Gammaproteobacteria bacterium (assembly GCA_015709635.1). Classification (NCBI taxonomy): domain Bacteria; kingdom Pseudomonadati; phylum Pseudomonadota; class Gammaproteobacteria; species Gammaproteobacteria bacterium. The sequence continues at coordinate 1,583,151 of CP054180.1, read as the reverse complement.
TCTTCAACGACAAAATCGACATCCGCGTCGCCAACAGCAATCTCAAACTATTCCCCGATCTTGCAACCTACGTAGGAAAAAAACTGGAAATCCGCGGCTGGGTGGCGCGCAACAAAGATTCTTATACCCTGCTGATCCAGCACCCCAGCGCGCTGATCGTGCGCTAAGGTCATACGTTCAAACTCTCAATACGTCCTGGCTTTCGGTGGAAATGACTCCACTGTCAACGGTTTCAGCCGTACCGGTTTGTAATCCAGGCGGTTGCCTTCGCTGAAAAACAACGTGTGTTTTAACCATTTGACGTCGTCGCGCTCGGGGAAATCGTCGCGGGCATGCGCACCGCGGCTTTCGCGGCGGGCTTCGGCGGAAATCATGGTGGCGATGGCGACTTCTTTCAGATTATCCAATTCCAGCGCTTCGATCCGGGCGGTATTGAACACTTTGCTTTTATCCTTGATTTCCGTTTGTTCCACCCGTTTGCTCACTTCCAGGATTTTTTCCACCCCTTTCATCAGCATGTCCTCGAAACGGAACACGCCGCAGTAGGTTTGCATGGTTTTCGCCAGTGCTGTATGGACTTGCGCGACACTCTCGCCGTCTTTCTGATTTTCCAGACGCGCCAGCCGCGCCAAGGTTTTGTCGGCGGCATTTTCCGGCAACGGTTTATGATGCGGATGAGTTTTCAAGTCTTCAATAATTTGATCGGCAGCGGCACGACCGAAGACGACGAGATCGAGCAGCGAATTGGTGCCCAGGCGATTGGCGCCGTGCACCGATACGCAGGCACACTCGCCGACGGCGTAGAATCCGGATACGACCTCTTCCGGACCGGTTTTATACGGCGCCACCACTTGACCGAAATAATTGGTCGGAATGCCGCCCATCATGTAATGCACCGTCGGAACTACCGGAATCGGTTCGCTGATCGGATCGACATGGGCGAATTTCATTGCCAGTTCACGAATCCCCGGCAAGCGGGTTTTGATGATTTCCGCACCCAAGTGATCCAATTTCAGCAGCAAATGATCACTTTCGTCACCGCAACCACGACCATCCTTCATTTCCGTCGTCATCGCGCGCGACACTACGTCACGGCTCGCCAGATCCTTGGCATTCGGTGCGTAGCGCTCCATGAAGCGCTCGCCGTTACGGTTCAGCAAATAACCGCCCTCGCCGCGCACCGCTTCGCTGATCAATACGCCGACACCGTACACACCGGTCGGGTGAAACTGCCAGAATTCCATATCCTCCAGCGGAATCCCGGCGCGCGCCGCCATGCCCAATCCATCGCCGGTGTTGATCAGCGCATTGGTGCTGGCCTGAAAAATCCGCCCGCCGCCGCCGGTGGCGAATAACGTCGCGCGTGCTTGCAGGATCGATACCTCGCCGGTTTCCATCTCCAGCGCAGTGACACCGAGCACATCGCCTTGCTCATCACGCAGCAGATCCAGCGCCATCCATTCAACGAAAAACTGCGTATTGGCACTGACATTGCGTTGATACAGCGTATGCAGCAATGCATGTCCGGTGCGATCCGCCGCCGCGCACGAGCGCGTGGCCTGCGCACCGCCGAAATTTTGCGATTGCCCGCCGAACGGCCGCTGGTAAATCTTGCCATTTTCCAGGCGGTCGAACGGCATACCGAAATGTTCCAATTCGTACACCACTTCGTTGGCGTGACGGCACATGAACTCGATGGCATCCTGATCGCCAAGGTAATCCGAGCCTTTGACGGTGTCGTACATATGCCAGTGCCAATTGTCTTCGGTCACGTTACCCAGCGCCGCGGCTATGCCGCCTTGCGCCGACACCGTGTGCGAACGCGTGGGGAAGACCTTGGACAGCACGGCCACTTTCAAACCCGCTTCGGACAGTTGCAACGCCGCGCGCATGCCGGCGCCCCCTGCGCCGACGATGACCACATCGAATTTTCTTTTGGTTATTGCCACATCAACCCCATAAAATGTCCGCCGCCCACACCAGATAAAACAGCAGCGCGGCAATCACCGCGATTTGCGCGGTTAGCCGCAGCGCCATCGCATGCACATAATCCATCAGGATATTGCGCATGCCGATCCAAGCGTGCCAGAACAAGCAAATGAAAAACACCAGCGTCGCAATGCGCAACCAATGTTGCCCGAATAAGGTTTTCCACGCGGCATAATCCTGCGGCGCCGCCACGAACAAAACACTCGCCATTACGATGAGATAAACCGCCATCAGCACCGCAGTGACGCGCTGCGCCAGCCAGTCTTTCAAACCGTAATGCGCACCGGTTACCGCCAGCTTCGAAGGTTTTACCATAACAGCACTCCCGCCAAAACTGTCAATAGAAATCCGGCAACCAACACCAGCTTGCTGCTGGCGCGCGCTTGCGGCAACATGACGCCGATGTGCAAGTCCAGAAAAAGATGACGGATACCGGCGCACAAATGGTGCAAAAAGAACCATAACGCCAGCAACAATGCGGCTTTAACCAGCGGATCGCGCAAACAATTTTGCAGCACTTCAAAATCCTGTTGCGATTGCAACAGCAAGTGCAGACTGTAGAGCAATAAAGGAATGCCGGGGAAAAACAACAAGGCGCCGCTGATGCGGTGCAGGATCGACACCACCGCCGGTATCGGTTGCGTGATTTTTAAAAGATTCAGATGCTTGGGGCGTTTACTGTGCAATTTCGCTTCCCTGCGGGAGATTCCAAATTAGAAAATTCTGTCGCCAAAAACCGGCTGAACCGCTCATCGCAACCAAGTTTAGTCGGTTATGCGGCACGATACAAGCAATAACCCATGAAAAACCCGGTTGCAAGCAACCGGGCTAAAAATCAATGCGGATTATCGCTCTTTTATTATGATTTGCTACGGCGCTCATCCAAGCTGTAACCGCCCGCGCCATGAACCGCCAACAGAATGAATCCGCCGGTAATGGCAATGTTCTTCATGAACATGATCATTTGTATCTGATCGGCAAGATTGTTGTGAAAAATCGCCGCGGCAACCAGTGTAAATACAGCCAGTACTGCCGACACTAAGCGGGTTTGCCATCCGGCGATAATCGCCAGACCACCCCCTATCTCAAGCGCTATCACCAGTGGTAATAGCATGCCCGGTACACCCATCGCTTCCATATAACCCTGCGTGCCTTCATAACCGCCGATTTTGAAAAAGCCGGACAGTAAGAAAATTTGCCCCAAAAATACACGTGCAACGAATTGACTGATTTTTTCCATGATGATCTCCTTAAAAAGTTTTATTAATTGCGTTTAATCCATGCACGATCACGTACAAAATTGTTGGACTGGAAATCTTGCATCGCCTGATCGATTTGTTCCCGGGTATTCATGACAAACGGACCATACCGCGCCACCGTTTCGCCAATCGGCCTGCCACTGACAACCAACAGGCGCGCCCCCTTTTTTCCGGCAGCGAAATCAAACGAGCCATCATCCGTACCCAGTGGCGCCCACGAATGCAGCGGCACGCGCTGCTCACTCAATTGTCCGTTGCCTTCAAAGACATACAGGAAGCTATTATTCCCGGCCGGGAGGCGGTGTTGAAAATGTTTGCCGGGTTGCACCTGCACATCATAATAAGACACCCCGGTCAGATCATCCGTAATCGGCGCATTCGTATCGGCAAAGCGGCCGATTAAAACTTTCACCGCATAATCCTGCGTTTTCACCACAGGAAAAGCTTCCGCAGGATATTCCTGATATTCCGGGTGATCCATCTTATGCGCCGCAGGCAGGTTGATCCACAGTTGGAATCCGCGCATCAAGCCATTCTTCTGCTTCGGCATTTCCGAATGAATAATGCCACTGGCGGCTTTCATCCATTGCGCGGAACCGGGTCCCAAATCACCGCTATTGCCCATGTTGTCCTGATGCTCCATATGGCCGTCGATCATATAGGTAAACGTAGTAAATCCGCGGTGCGGATGGGACGGAAAGCCCGCCATGTAATCTTCCGGCTTATCGCTACTGATATGATCCAGCAACAAAAACGGATCGTAATCGCGCAACACCGGTGTACCGATCGTACGGTACACGGTCACTCCGGCGCCTTCCGGCACGGCCACTGCCGGGATTATTCGTACAGAATTCACTGCTGTATCCATGATTTTCTCCTTTGTTGTGATTCATCGTTGTGATCGATTGACAGGGAGCATTATCATCGTTGTTATAATCAGAATAAAGAGCATTTAATGAAAATAACTGTTCCGATATTCGCAACAATGAAAGGAATCTATGGATCGATTTGAAAATATGAATGCGTTCGTGCGCGTCGTGGAAGCGGGCAGCATAAGTGCGGCTGCGGATCGCATGGACGTGGCAAAATCCGTCGTCAGCCGGCGTTTGAAGGAACTCGAAGAACACCTGGGTGTTGAATTATTTCATCGCACCACCCGGCAAATGAATCTGACCGATAGCGGGCGCGCGTTTTATCAGCAATCGGTGCGCATTCTGGCCGATATTCTCGAAGCCGAGCACGCTACATCGCAATTTCATGGTGCGTTAAAGGGTAGCTTGAAGGTGGCGGTACCGCTGAGTTTTGGCTTGATGCACCTGGGCCCCGCCATCAATGAGTTCTTGCAAACCCACCCCGAAATCGAATTCGATCTGGATTTTAACGACCGCCAAGTGGATTTACTGGCCGATGGCTTTGACCTCGCCATCCGCATCGCCAGCTTGCCCGATTCCAACCTGATCGCGCGCCGTCTTGCGCCGATCCAAGCCGTCATGTGCGCCAGCCCGGCGTATCTCGAGCGCATGGGCACGCCGCAAACACCGGAAGAACTCATCAAGCATCGCTGCTTGGTATACAACTTGATCAGCGATAGCGACAATTGGAAGGTCTATGATGCTGCAGGACCATTGATCAAAACCCGGATTATTCCCTACCTGAAAGCCAGCAATGGTGAATTTCTTCGCGATGCCGCCGTCGACGGTTTGGGCATCGTATTGCTGCCGGCTTTCATCGTTTACCGGGAAATCGAACGCGGCGCATTGATACCAGTATTAACCGGATTCCACTATGCGCAGCTGGCAGCCTACGCCATCTACCCGCAAACCCGCCACCTGTCGCAGCGCGTCCGGGCATTCGTCGATTTTCTGGTTAAGCGATTTGAGGGAATGGCTTATTGGGATTTGTGTTTACACAATACAAAAAATATTTCGTGAATCGCGGCGGTTTGAGTACATCAAATCCAATGGGATGTGATCACGGAACCCAAGATTTGTGCATAATCGAGTGGCAGTATGGTTTCGCCAATGTCAGGTGGAGCAAAACCCGCCATCGCATTAACCAGATCATCGACTTGCTGATCACGCAATGTCAGGCCATCAGAAGTTCTAAACCGCTCAATGTGATGGGCCGGTCCGAGATACCAATCATCGATCACTACTTTGTCCGCCGTGCCAATAATGCTGGCTTCCAAATCATTATCAACGCGCTGAAACCATATCTGGCCGGCGCTGATGCCGGGCAAAAATCGTATGGTATCGACATTGCCCGGCGCGGCATCACTGTCGATCAGCGTATCGACACCGTAATTCCGGCCAAAAATATAAACATCGTTACCGTTTCCGCCTATCAGCGTGTCATTACCTTCTTTGCCATTGAGACGGTCATTGCCGGCTCCGCCCTGCAGTATATTCCCGGCACTGTTACCGGTTAAATGATTGTTCAGCTCGTTCCCGGTTCCGTTGAGCGCCACATTGCCGGTCAAGACAAGATCCTCGACGTTCGCGCTTAATGAAAAACTGATGCTCGATCTCACTCTATCGCTTCCTTCTGCACTGAATTCGATCACCGAATCGCCCGCATCATCGATCACATAGACGTCGTCGCCGCTACCACCGATCAGCACGTCAGTGCCCTCTTTGCCATCCAATTTGTCATTGCCCGACAGTCCGGTGAGCGTATTGTTGGCGCTATTGCCGATCAAATCATTATCAAGCTCATTGCCCGTTCCATCGATCACACCGGTGCCGGTCAGATGGAGATTTTCCACATTGGCGCCCAACGTGTAAGAAATGGAAGACCGGACGGTATCAACGCCTTCATCGAAGTTTTCCAGCACGACATCCCATGCGCTATTGACGATATAACTATCATCACCCGTTCCACCCGTCATGCGGTCGTTACCCGCACCGCCATTCAGACGATCATTACCGGCATTGCCATTCAAGACATCGTTACCGCCCAAGCCGTTGAGTGTGTCGTTACCGATACCGCCAATCAATGTGTCGATACCCGATGTGCCATTGATCACCGCACCCAAATCGCTCACATCGATATCGAAAGTATCCGCAGCGATCAAATTGCCGGTATCTTTCGCGGTCACCAGCACGTGCAATGGGCCGGTGGAATCCGGCGTACCACTGAAGGTCAGCGCTTCCGGATCAAAACTGAGCCATGACGGCAAAGGACTGCCATCAACCAATGTGGCGCTGAAGGTCAGCATGTCGTCGTCATCCGGATCGGTAAATGCATACGGATCTACTGTGTAACTGAAGACGCTTCCTTTTGCCGCTTTCTGGTCCGGAAGCGCAATTGATAACTCGGGCGCTTTGTTGCTTGCCAGTTTTATTTTAATGGCTTCCGGATCCCAAACGGCGTCATCTTCATTAAACCGGATCTGTTCGACAGCAAATGGACTAATGCCGTCATTCTCCAGGTAATTATGAATTGTTAAGGTATCCGCTGTATCTATCAAGGTAAGTACCAAATCATTGCCGGAACGGCTGACGCGTACTTGATCCGAGGCGATACCATAATCAAATAGCACCGCATCGATCTTTCCAGCAGTCATGTCATCACTGTCAATCGTATCCTGACCGGAACCTTTACCGAACAAATAGGTGTCATTGCCCGCCCCACCCGACAAGGTATCGTTACCTGCACCGCCGCTTAGAATGTCGTCACCACTACCGCCTTCCAACGTATCGTTGCCGCCTTCGCCATAAATTACGTCATTTTCGTTGCTGCCAGCGATGTGATTGCTCATTTCCTGCGGATCAAGCGTGAGCGCAGGACCGGCCAGTGCGATCAGATCCGATACGGTTAGCACCGAACCGTCGCCAAACTGTACGCGTTCCAATCCCATACCGGGCAGATCGGTCGAATTCGGCAGTACGATCTCAACGCCGCCACCCGCCCATGACAAAGCGATCGTAGCGTGCATGGTTTGACTGTAGAGCACCGCAACATCACTCGGATCATCGCCGTCGTACCGGACGGCACGCACCCCTTCAACTACCCGTTGCCCCGATGTGACGGCAATATCACCCGGATTAATACCTGCCAGACGCAATACATCCTGCGCAACCGGTTTCGCTTCCAGCGTGTAATTCAAGTGAGAACTGACATCGCCTCTGCCTCCGTTACTTCCCATCTGCCACAGCTGCGTCCCCGTATCCCAAATCGTGTCGAAGCCGGTTTCTCCGGCCAGCATGACATAGGTATCCTGACTGAACTTGCCATCAAGAAAATCATTCCCGTCACCGCCAATTAAGGTATCCCGGGCATAGTTGCCGAACAGCGTATCATTTCCCGTGTTACCGTAAAGAAATCCGCCGATATTCGGTGCACTGTCGGTGAAGTAATACATTTCATTATTCAGTGCAATTTTGCCCGATGCATAGAGCGTATCGTCCCCGCCACCACCATCGATCAACGAGATTTCACTGCTCGAAGCATTATCGCTTTGCCCGTGCCCATCGTTGTATTGATAACCGTTACCGTGTTTATAACCTGCGATGACATTATCGCTGTCACCGCCTTGAATGCGCTCAACTTGCGTATTGATGGTCGTTGTGGTTCGCCAATAGCTCTGAAGCCCGCTGGGTAATGGTGACGTTAAAACTTGACCGCCGGTGATAAAACCGATAATTGCACCGTTTCCATAGACAGGTAACAGATTATCAGTGCTCATACCTACCGCATTCAACTCTTCGAGTAACCGCGACCACTCGGCAATCGGAATAAATCGCTGCTCGGATGATGGATTCGTCTGCGGGGTGTCAGGAAGTGCTGCATTGATCAGATCAACCATTGTGCTGGAATTCTCAGAACTGTCGGACTGCCGCCGGATGATAGCGGTATCGGCGGCAGTATCCAACAGTGCAAAATGTTGCAGCACGATTTTTGTTTCAGAAGCAGCCACCGATTCAGCGCGGTAAGTTGCATCGTCTATCCGTGCGTAAGAACCAAAATTCGCACCGTAGCGGTTACCCAGTAAATCATTGGCCCACTCTGCACGTGCAGTATCCAGAAAATCCGCTTGTAATTGCGCAATATCGGTATTGGATTCAGATGTAGTGAGCCAGTCGGTGACATTGATTACCGCACCGCTTTCCTCGCGGATGGTCCAAATATGCGGTGACACGAAATAATCCTGCAACGTCAACGTGGCGCCGCCGCCGTGCAATGTCAGGATCAAATCATTACCTGTCCGTTCGTGCCGCAGATCGGCCAGCGTCGTACCTTCCGTCAGCGCTATGATGCTCATGCCGTCCGCCACTTCCACCGCCACATCGTTTCCCGCCGACATCCAGCCGAAAAGATAAGTATCGGTGCCCTCGCCCCCGATGAGTATGTCGTCGCCCGCGCTACCGTCGAGAGTATCGTTGCCTGCATTACCTTCGATGCGATCATCCGCAATCGTACCCAGCAAATTATCATCGCCCGAGGTTCCGCCAAGAATGCTTTCGGCAAGCGCGCTGATCTCACCGGCATTCAGCAACGAATGATCATTGAACCGCAGCGCTGAAATATTCGGTCCTTGGTTAAACCAGCCTTCAAACAGTATGCTGTCTTGCGTATCTCCAATACGCATCAGCAAGCTGCCGTCCGCCAATGCAAAGAAACGCAGATCGCTTGCGGTAATACCGGCGCCTAGCTGCACTTCATCCCCGACAGCATCTTCGCTGGCCGCTGCGGTAATCGTGTCGGCACCGTCGCCGCGATTGAAAGTATAAATGTCGGCGCCACCGCCCCCGGTATAGCGATCAGCACCGGCACCGCCTTGCAACGTATCATTGCCAATCTGCCCGAATAGCGCATCATTCCCCGCTCCGCCGCTAAGCAGATCATCACCGGCGTCACCTAACAGGAAATCGTTACCGCCGTAGCCTTTGAGGGTATCGTCATTGCTGCTGCCCTGGATGAAGTCCGCGCCCGTACCGCCGTAGGCTTGTACCACCGGTTGTCCGGAATCAACCGTAATGGTCGACAAATTCAAAACAACCGCCTTGTGTAAGTTCTCGCTGACCCAAGTCTCCAGGTTGATTGAATTGTTGCCGTGATCAAATTGAATTTGTGCAGCCATGCCATAAAGCGCATTGTGCAGATCAAGCGCTCCGCCATTTGCCAGGGAAACGCGCAAAACACTGGAATTACCCAGCCAAGTCGCGCCTAACGGTGTATTCGATGCTGGTGCGCTGGAATTTGCCGTTGAGCCTTGCGATTCACCGGTCAAATTGGCCAGTGCGCTCACCGGCGTACCGCCATTGCCGGCATCGGCCAGCATAATGATATTGTTTCCTTCCAGATCGTTGATCGCATCGCCTTCTTCTACACCGAGATAGGTATCGTCACCCGCTCCGCCATATAGCGCATCGTTTCCAGCTCCACCGACCAATGTATCCTTGCCGCCACCCCCGGAAAGCTGATCGGCACCGTCACCTCCATCGAGAAAATCGTCCCCCTGATAAAGCAATGAAATTTCTCTGTCATCACCGATAAGCACATCCGCGCCCGCACCGCCGGCAAGATAATCGGAACCTCCATCACCCCTCAGCACATCATCGCCATTACCGCCGCTTAAATAATCGTTACCATGCAAAGACGCATCCAATGTCTTGTAAAAATTATCTCCTTGCAATACATCATCACCATCCTGCCCAAGGATGGTATCGTTACCTGCTTCACCAAAAACCACATCACTATCGGCACCGGCATCAACGGAATCGTTACCGCCTCCCGCGAAGATCCAGTCTTTCCCGGTACCGCTCGCGATAACGTCATCGCCCCCGGCGACCATGGCAGTCTCTGCGGGTGAAGTGCCGAAGTTATATTTCCGGCTATAGGTGGTAACATTATCCTTACTGCTGGTTGAACGATCGACTTTCCAATCTCTATCAAAAGATTCGACATTAAGATCGCCTTCGATCATGTCGTCTCCGCCCAGCCCAAGCAAAATATCTTTGCCCGTCCCCCCCATCAAGATGTCGTTACCGTCATTGCCAATGAGCGTATCATCGCCTGCACCACCATCGGCCAGATCACCTCTTTCGCCGCTTCCGGTCTGGGTGTTGCTCAGCGTGTACGCAGCATCCAGGGTATACTCGATTTCTGCGTAAAGCCTGTCGTTGTTCGCTTGCCCCTGGATGATGTCGCTATCGGCGCCGCCCAGTATCACATCGTCACCCTTTCCGCCGGATAAAATATCCTCGCCCGCTCCACCTTCGATGCGATCTCTGCCGTCCTTGCCGTCGACCTCGTCATTCCCGCCGAGGCTGCGAATATAATCGTTCTCGGCGCTGCCGTACAAAAAATCTTCACGATCCGCTTCTTCTTCCGCACCGACGACAATATTGTCTAGCTCGTCGTAGTCAATGGGCTTCTCGGGTTTCAAATCGCCTACGATAACTCGATCCAATACCGGCGCATCGTTGGGTGCATTATCGCCAAGCGTGATACCTAATTTACCGTCGCTCCAATTTTTTATCCGCACCCTGGCGCTATCAGCTGATCCGACAAAACTGACGAATAAGTCATTGGTGCCATTATCCTGAGCAGCGAGGAGATAAACCAAATCGTTTCTCTGATCCATCCAGGTATCGCCGATTCTTATCCAATCTTTGCCGTCGGTCACACCGCTTCTGCCTTGTGCAATCACAGCACCGAATTGAATGGCGCCGATTCCGTCGATATCCAGTATCGTATCCGTACCGTCGCCGGGATTGACGATATAAGTATCCGACCCAGCACCGCCCTCCAGATAATCGTTACCCTCAAGCCCCTTCAGCGTGTCATCTCCCCCGCCGCCATATAGATGATCTTCAACAGCGGAAGCGGCCGGATTGTCCGGATTCTCACCGCCGAAAAAATAACGCGGCGTGTTCCCCGACAATTCACCTTGCGAAATCTTGTATCCCGAGGTTACATCTTCAAAATAATCATTGATATTTTGGAAACTATGATTGCTTGAGCTGAACGTAACCGATGAATCCAGAGGATTCTTGTCCTCGCTATTGAACCAATTCTTACGGATCAACATCGTCATGCGGTCGACCAGATAAGATGACGTCAGCGTGCCCGTGCCACTATCCGGACTGAAGAGATCCAGTTCGCCGTTGGTATTGAAAGCACCGTAATCAATTTTTTCTCCTTCCAGAACAAAAGGATTCAGCGCAAGCAATGCAAAGCGGGTTGCCAGGCCGCCCTGATCGTTGCTTTCGATCTTGCTGATGATCGCGCCGGGGGACAAATCGGATAACAACGTCAACTGAACTTTGTCCGCTGAATCCTTGAATTGATCACTATTTTGCAATCCATAAAGATTCTCATAAAATTTGTCGCGATTACCCGTTTCAGTCTTCTGATTTTCACTCAGCGCTATCTTGCCATTCTCCGGATTCAGCAAAATGACACGCAACGCATCGATGGCGGATTCCAGCGTTTTGCCGTTCGATCCGCCAATATCCTTGGTCGAACCGAATGCATCAATCAACTTGTCGAGTTGCTCCTGATTCAGATTGGGCGCCAACTGGGAATAAGCGGAATAGACGGCTAAAGCATCGGTTAACAAACTGATGCTATGATTATTGCCGGATGCTTCGGTTTGAATACTGATAGATGTGCCAAGCTGAAAACCCAACCCCGAAATAAGCGGAAAACCTTCCGAACCTCGTAAATTCCAGATACTATCGGATGCAACATTATTCAGACCGAGCGCGCTGCTCACCGCATCTGCCAGATTACCGAGCAAACCACCCACACCCGGTGCGTTGTACAAATAGGCTTCCGTTGCTTGTGCATAACTTTGCTTAACGGCCGCAGCCAAATAACCACCCAGACTATGCCCGGTAACTGTAAAGTTTTGGCCTTGCAGTACGTCCGGATCGTCTAGCCACGCATTTAACTTCAGTTGTAGTGCTGTGAACTGAGGATTGAGATAGACAGGCATCGCAGTAGCCAAAATTCCATCTGCAAGTAAATCCTTTGCTTCAAAATCGGTACCACGTATAGCAAGATATTTTGCGCCACCATTCTTAGTCTCAAAAACTGTTGCTGAAACACCGGTGACAGGATCGGTGTATTGGGCGACAACTTGCCAATTTGCGGCAAATTGGGTGGCTTGGTAAAGAGACATTTCCACTTCTTTTGCAGTTAGTTTATCAATATCAATTAAGCCAACCGAAAATGAGCCATATGCCGCTTGTGCCAATGAAGACTGAATTGAATATTCATTAATATTACTCATTTCCCATTCTCCTCAGCAGATTTAATGAAAATTCTATGTATTACTAGAATAGAACTTGCTTCCAATTGGTTAGGGCAATGATGCGATGAGGGCATCCATGGTCCCGGTAAGTCACCGCCTGCTCTATGATATTTAACGAATTCACCGAGCAGTTTCATATCTGATTTTCGAATGATTTTGATATGATCTCTTCGCATAGCGATTTCCTGCGCTCCATTAATAACAGGATGTCCTTCGACATAATCATGAATATCCCATTGGTAGATATATTCCGGCCCTAGCGTGTCTTCAATTTTCTGGGTAGGCTTATAAAAATTAATCTGCCCATACTTCTTATCAAACTTATCCGCCGGCAATGTCACCGTTTCATACACCCGGATACCTCCATCGATAGCGCACAGGCGATCCACTTCCCGGTCTAGCCGAGCCTTTTCTGTAAAAAACGTGGCATAAACGATTGCTGCAGCGATCAATAACAAAACAATCTTTTTCATACAATCAATTCCTCGTTTGGTGTCAGCGGGTAAGTGTCATTAAGCGCAGCACAATATATACTGGCTTTGTCATTTCACTCAGCTTTGGAAAGCTAGCGGCATTGGGAGCATTAAAGTTGATGTATTTAATCTCTTCGGGTTTAATTCCCCGCTCCTTGGGGCGTAAGCTGGTTGAAAACCAGCAGCCTGAAGAGCGCATTTAAATACCTCGCCGCTTGCGGCAGGGTGCTTTATTTAAAATAGTATTGTTAAATCGTTATCTCGTGACTGCCGCACATCGCTGGCGCCATGTCTTCCTACAGCGATCAGCGTGTCGAATTTGGCAATGTCGGCACCACTCTCAAGAGAGTCATTGATATTTTGATAGCTATGATTGCTTGAGCTGAACGTAACCGATGAATCCAGAGGATTCTTGTCCTCGCTATTGAACCAATTCTTACGGATCAACATCGTCATGCGGTCGACCAGATAAGATGACGTCAGCGTGCCCGTGCCACTATCCGGACTGAAGAGATCCAGTTCGCCGTTGGTATTGAAAGCACCGTAATCAATTTTTTCTCCTTCCAGAACAAAAGGATTCAGCGCAAGCAATGCAAAGCGGGTTGCCAGGCCGCCCTGATCGTTGCTTTCGATCTTGCTGATGATCGCGCCGGGGGACAAATCGGATAACAACGTCAACTGAACTTTGTCCGCTGAATCCTTGAATTGATCACTATTTTGCAATCCATAAAGATTCTCATAAAATTTGTCGCGATTACCCGTTTCAGTCTTCTGATTTTCACTCAGCGCTATCTTGCCATTCTCCGGATTCAGCAAAATGACACGCAACGCATCGATGGCGGATTCCAGCGTTTTGCCGTTCGATCCGCCAATATCCTTGGTCGAACCGAATGCATCAATCAACTTGTCGAGTTGCTCCTGATTCAGATTGGGCGCCAACTGGGAATAAGCGGAATAGACGGCTAAAGCATCGGTTAGTACTTGCTGACTATGATTTCGCGCACCGGGAGGGTTGCTTATATCTGAAGCCATTTGGTCTTCAATGATGACGTCAATCGGGGGAGCAGCGTCGAAACCTAGTCCTGAAATTGGACTAGTACCTGTTGCCGCTTCAATATTACTGATCTTGGATTGATCATATGTGGATGCAACACCAAGAAAATCCAAAATCGCATAAGCCGCCGCAGAGGGGCCTGTATAACCGCCCACTCCTGGGGCATTGTAAAGATATGCATGTGAAATATGATTCGTAAACATGGGTTCTGCAACAAGCCCTGCCGCCAAAAAACCACCCAGGCTGTGGCCAGTAACAGTAAAGTTTTGTGGGAGTATTCCATTTTCGAGCCACTCCGCGACTTTGAATTTGAGGCTGATATATTGCGGTTGCAGTGTTGTACTACCCAGCCACGTGATATCAATCAGATCCGTCAATAAATCCATTGAATCAGAAGTTTCAGTACCACGAATAGCGAGAAAAGCTTCTCCGGAAACTTTATCAGCAAATATTGTTGCAGATAAACCGGTTGCATCAGTATATTGGGCGACTAAGCGATAAGTATCGGTAAAAGTACGAGCTTGACTAGGGCCTGTTAACACTACCTAAGTGCTTCGACGATGAGAGCGAAATGGATGAATGAGAGAAAAATGACATCCAGTTTGTCGAATCTGGAGAATATTCGACGGAATCCCTTGAGTCTGCGGAATAATCTTTCGATCTCATTGCGTTTTTTGTACATGGCGCGGTCATATTCCCAGAGCTCCAGCCGATTAGTTTTGGGTGGGACAACCGGGATATAACCGAGCTCCAATGCAAGCTGTCTGGTTTGATCACCCTCATAAGCGCGATCCATCAGCAGATGAGTAGGAGAAGAGACGGGGCCGAGTGCTAACAGGAGTTGTCGTCCTTCCGGTGCGTCATGTGTATGCCCCGGAGATAAGGAAAAGTTATGGCTGTTCTGGTATCTGCGGCAACCAGATGAATTTTAGTGGTCCAGCCACCTCGGGATTTGCCGATGGATTGCGGGCCGTTTTTTTTTAATGCACCAGTACCATCAGGGTGCACTTTGATGCTGGTGCTATCCATCGAAACGGCTTCAATCTTGATGCGAATGATTTGTTGATGCTGCAGCTGCTCAAAAACTTTTTGAAGCACGCCGCTTTTCGCCCATCGATTCATTCGAGTGTAGATGGTATGCCAATTACCGAAACGCTTGGGTAGTCCGCGCCACTTGCAACCATGCTCGGTAACATACAGAATAGCATTGAGAATTTGTAGATTGGAATGACTGACATTGCCACGCTGGCGCGGCATGCAGTGTTCGATCTGTTGATATTGAGTTTCGGTGATTTCCATCACCGTATTATATCAAATAGTGTTAACAGGCCCTAGTGGAAAAATCCGCATCTTCCAACTCAGCTTGAGTCAGCATATCCGAAGTAAAGTCTGCATAAGCCGCTAGTGCTAGTTCAGCTTGCTTTAAATACTCAATTTGCTGACTCATGATATTCTCCCTCATTCTTTAATGATTTAATGAAAATTTTCTTATTCAAATCGGCATCTGTTTCTTTGGGGCAGCGAAACGCAGTAACATGCCAAGGTCCCGGTATCCCCCCACCACGTCTTGAGTAATTAATTATTTCACCTAGTAATTTGCCATCAAATTGTCGATAAACTTCATAGCGATATTTCACTAATTCCGGATTTCCTCTGATCAGATAAATCGTGGATGATTCGTAGTAATACTCATCTCCTGTCTTAACATTCTCCTTGTACGGAATTGATATCTGCCCATACCGATCGAATCTCTCCGCCGGCAATTTCACCGTCTCATAAACCTTAATTCCGCCGTCAATGGCGCAAAGCCGTTTTACTTCCCTGTCCAACCGATCCTTTTCAGTGAAAAAAGAGGAATAGATCAGCGCTGAAGCGAATACCAGCCAAAAAATAATTTTCATACGGATAGTTCCTTGCTCTTGTTGAGTGACATTATGAGAAGCGCAATGCACTCTTTACTAAACTTTCAATTCTGGAGTGAGAAGTTAACGGCATTAAATCACATCAAATTAATATATCTTAAAGTGTAATATTAATGTAATATAACCCATTGATATATAAGTGCCAGTGAATTTAATTCAAGCAAAAACAACTGAATAAACAACCGAAGCATCGATAAGTACTTGCTGACTGTGGTTACGCATACTGGAAGGATCACTGATGTCCCAAACCATCTGATCTTCAATCACGATGACAATCGAAAGAGCAACATCAAAACCCAATCCCGCTAGGCGAGCTATAGTCATAGACGGCAGATTCCAGCGTTTTACTGTTGGATGCTCCAATAACATCCTTGGTCGAACCGAAAGCATCAATCAACTTGCTGAGCTGTTCTTGATTCAGACTGGGCGCTAACTGGGAATAAACGGAATAGACGGTTAAAGCATCGGTTAACAAACTGATGCTATGATTATTGCTGGATGCTTCGGTTTGAATGCTAATGGATGTGCCGAGCTGAAAACCCAACCCCGAAATAAGTGGAAAACCTTCCGAACCTCGTAAATTCCAGATACTATCGGGCGCAACATTATTCAGACCGAGCGCGCTGCTCACCGCATCTGCCAGATTACCGAGCAAGCCACCCACGCCCGGAGCGTTATAGAGATAGGCTTCCGTTGCTTGCGCATAACTTTGCTTAACAGCCGCGGCTAAATAACCACCCAGACTATGCCCGGTAACTGTAAAGTTTTGGCCTTGCAGTACGTCCGGATCGTCTAGCCACGCATTTAACTTCAGTTGTAGTGCCGTGAATTGAGGATTGAGATAGACAGGCATCGCGGTAGCCAAAATTCCATCTGCAAGTAAATCCTTTGCTTCAAACTCGGTACCACGTATAGCAAGATATTTTGTGCCACCATTCTTAGTCTCAAAAACTGTTGCTGAGACACCGGTGACAGGATCGATGTATTGATCAGCGACTTGCCAATTTACGGCAAATTGGGTAGCTTGAGAAAAAGACATGCCAACTGTGTCTCTGTTGATCAAATCAGCAATAGCAATCGTTTTATCCAGGAAAGTACCATAAGCTGCTTGCGACAATCCAGCTTGCAAAAAATATGTATTGATATTGCTCATTTTTCATTCCTCTCTATGGATTTAACAAAAATGTGATTTAATAAAAGTAATTCTCTTGTGACTGATTTATCGGGACAATGATATGAAGAAGGCATCCATGGTCCTGGTAAATCACCACCAACACGATGGTACGTAACAAGTTCTCCCAATAATTTCATGCCTAATTTCTGAAAAACCTGGATATGATCACGTGCCATGATGACTTCTTGAGCTCCTTGACTTACAGGATCACCTTTCATGTAATAATGTGTATTCCATTGATAGATATACTCAGGTCCCAACGTATCTTCGATTTTTTTTGTAGGCTCGTAAAAATTGATCCTTCCACTTTTATCAAACTTATCCGCCGGCAATGCCACCGTCTCATAAACCTTAATCCCGCCGTCTATAGCGCACAGGCGATCCACTTCCCGGTCTAGCCGAGCCTTTTCTGTAAAAAACGTGGCATAAACGATTGCTGCAGCGATCAATAACAAAACAATCTTTTTCATACAATCAATTCCTCGTTTGGTGTCAGCGGGTAAGTGTCATTAAGCGCAGCACAATATATACTGGCTTTGTCATTTCACTCAGCTTTGGAAAGCTAGCGGTATTGGGAGCATTAAAGTTGATGTGTTTAATCTCTTCGGGTTTAATTCCTCGCTCCTTGGGGCGTAAGCTGGTTGAAAACCAGCAGCCTGAAGAGCGCATTTAAATACCTCGCCGCTTGCGGCAGGGTGCTTTATTTAAAATAGTATTGTTAAATCGTTATCTCGTGACTGCCGCACATCGCTGGCGCCATGTCTTCCTACAGCGATCAGCGTGTCGAATTTGGCAATGTCGGCACCACTCTCAAGAGAGTCATTGATATTTTGATAGCTATGATTGCTTGAGCTGAACGTAACCGATGAATCCAGAGGATTCTTGTCCTCGCTATTGAACCAATTCTTACGGATCAACATCGTCATGCGGTCGACCAGATAAGATGACGTCAGCGTGCCCGTGCCACTATCCGGACTGAAGAGATCCAGTTCGCCGTTGGTATTGAAAGCACCGTAATCAATTTTTTCTCCTTCCAGAACAAAAGGATTCAGCGCAAGCAATGCAAAGCGGGTTGCCAGGCCGCCCTGATCGTTGCTTTCGATCTTGCTGATGATCGCGCCGGGGGACAAATCGGATAACAACGTCAACTGAACTTTGTCCGCTGAATCCTTGAATTGATCACTATTTTGCAATCCATAAAGATTCTCATAAAATTTGTCGCGATTACCCGTTTCAGTCTTCCGGCTTTCACTCAGTGCAATCTTGCCATTCTCCGGATCCAGCAAAATGACACACAACGCATCGATGCGGATTCCAGCGTTTTGCCGTTCGATCCGCCAATATCCTTGGTCGAACCGAATGCATCAATCAACTTGCTGAGCTGTTCTTGATTCAGATTGGGCGCCAACTGGGAATAAGCGGAATAGACGGCTAAAGCATCGGTTAACAAACTGATGCTATGATTATTGCCGGATGCTTCGGTTTGAATACTGATAGATGTGCCAAGCTGAAAACCCAACCCCGAAATAAGCGGAAAACCTTCCGAACCTCGTAAATTCCAGATACTATCGGGCGCAACATTATTCAGACCGAGCGCGCTGCTCACCGCATCTGCCAGATTACCGAGCAAACCACCCACACCCGGTGCGTTGTACAAATAGGCTTCCGTTGCTTGCGCATAACTTTGCTTAACAGCCGCGGCTAAATAACCACCCAGACTATGCCCGGTAACTGTAAAGTTTTGGCCTTGCAGTACGTCCGGATCGTCTAGCCACGCATTTAACTTCAATTGCAGCATTGTGAATTGAGGATTGAGATATGCAGGTATCGCAGCAGCTAAAATTCCATCCGCAAGTAAATCCTTTGTTTCAAACTCGGTACCGCGTATAGCAAGATATTTTGCGCCACCATTCTTGGCTTCAAAAACTGTCGCCGAAACTCCGGTAGCCGGATCGCTATATTGGGCCGCAACTCTCCAGGTTTCAGCAAATTTGGTGGCTTGAGAGGGCGACATCTCAACACCATCCCCAGTTAGTTCATTGACTGTAATATTACTATTCAAGAATGTTCCATATGCAGCTTGAGATAGTTCAGCTTGTAAAGCAGATGTATTAATATTATTCATTTCTCAGCTTTCCCCATTGATTTGATAAAAATTTCTCCCATCAGAACATTTTCGTTCTTATCTAATCCTGGGCATCGATGCGATGAAGGTACCCATGGTCCAGGTAAATCTCCACCAACCCGGCTATATAAAACAAATTCACCGAGTAATTTCATATCTGATTTTCGAATGATCATGAAATAATCTCGGCTCATAGATGATTCCTGAGGTCCTTGACCTGGGTCTCTTTTTTTGTAATCGTAAATGTTCCATTTAAAGATATACTCCGGCCCCAGCGCGTTTTCCCTTTGGGTCGGATAATAAAAATTGATCTTTCCCCTTTTATCAAACTTATCCGCCGGCAATGTCACCGTTTCATACACCCGGATACCTCCATCGATAGCGCACAGGCGATCCACTTCCCGGTCTAGCCGAGCCTTTTCTGTAAAAAACGTGGCATAAACGATTGCTGCAGCGATCAATAACAAAACAATCTTTTTCATACAATCAATTCCTCGTTTGGTGTCAGCGGGTAAGTGTCATTAAGCGCAGCACAATATATACTGGCTTTGTCATTTCACTCAGCTTTGGAAAGCTAGCGGCATTGGGAGCATTAAAGTTGATGTATTTAATCTCTTCGGGTTTAATTCCCCGCTCCTTGGGGCGTAAGCTGGTTGAAAACCAGCAGCCTGAAGAGCGCATTTAAATACCTCGCCGCTTGCGGCAGGGTGCTTTATTTAAAATAGTATTGTTAAATCGTTATCTCGTGACTGCCGCACATCGCTGGCGCCATGTCTTCCTACAGCGATCAGCGTGTCGAATTTGGCAATGTCGGCACCACTCTCAAGAGAGTCATTGATATTTTGATAGCTATGATTGCTTGAGCTGAACGTAACCGATGAATCCAGAGGATTCTTGTCCTCGCTATTGAACCAATTCTTACGGATCAACATCGTCATGCGGTCGACCAGATAAGATGACGTCAGCGCGCCCGTGCCACTATCCGGACTGAAGAGATCCAGTTCGCCGTTGGTATTGAAAGCACCGTAATCAATTTTTTCTCCTTCCAGAACAAAAGGATTCAGCGCAAGCAATGCAAAGCGGGTTGCCAGGCCGCCCTGATCGTTGCTTTCGATCTTGCTGATGATCGCGCCGGGGGACAAATCGGATAACAGCGTCAACTGAACTTTATCTGCCGAATCCTTGAATGGCCCATTATTTTGTAGCTCATAAAGATTTTCATAAAATTTGTCACGATTACCCGTTTCAGTCTTCCGGCTTTCACTCAGTGCAATCTTGCCATTCTCCGGATCCAGCAAAATGACACGCAACGCATCGAGGGCGGATTCCAGCGTTTTGCCGTTCGATCCACCAATATCCTTGGTCGAACCGAAAGCATCGATCAGTTTGTCGAGCTGCTCCTGATTCAGATTGGGCGCCAATTGGGAATAAGCGGAATAGACGGCTAAAGCATCGGTTAGTACTTGCTGACTATGATTGCGCGCACCCGGCGGATTAGTGATGTCTAAGGCCATCTGGTCTTCAATCACGATGTCAATCGGCGGAGCGACATCGAAACCCAGACCCGCGATTGGACTAATACCGGTGGCAGCAACAATGTTACTAATTTTTGATTGATCGTAGGTGGGTGCAAGACCCATCCAGTCAAGCACGGTATTGATGAAAGGTCCTGTGAAACCACCTAATCCCGGCGCATTAAAAAGATAAGCGTGGGAAACATTATTAGGGCCTGTTAACACTATTTGATATAATATGGTGATGGAAATCACCGAAACTCAATATCAACAGATCGAACACTGCATACCGCGCCAGCGTGGCAATGTCAGTCATTCCAATCTACAAATTCTCAATGCTATTCTGTATGTTACCGAGCATGGTTGCAAGTGGCGCGGACTACCCAAGCGTTTCGGTAATTGGCATACCATCTACACTCGAATGAATCGATGGGCGAAAAGCGGCGTGCTTCAAAAAGTTTTTGAGCAGCTGCAGCATCAACAAATCATTCGCATCAAGATTGAAGCCGTTTCGATGGATAGCACCAGCATCAAAGTGCACCCTGATGGTACTGGTGCATTAAAAAAAACGGCCCGCAATCCATCGGCAAATCCGAGGTGGCTGGACCACTAAAATTCATCTGGTTGCCGCAGATACCAGAACAGCCATAACTTTTCCTTATCTCCGGGGCATACACATGACGCACCGGAAGGACGACAACTCCTGTTAGCACTCGGCCCCGTCTCTTCTCCTACTCATCTGCTGATGGATCGCGCTTATGAGGGTGATCAAACCAGACAGCTTGCATTGGAGCTCGGTTATATCCCGGTTGTCCCACCCAAAACTAATCGGCTGGAGCTCTGGGAATATGACCGCGCCATGTACAAAAAACGCAATGAGATCGAAAGATTATTCCGCAGACTCAAGGGATTCCGTCGAATATTCTCCAGATTCGACAAACTGGATGTCATTTTTCTCTCATTCATCCATTTCGCTCTCATCGTCGAAGCACTTAGGTAGTGTTAACAGGCCCTAGTAAAAAGTGGATCGTCGGCCAAGCCGATTGCCAGAAAACCGCCCATGCTGTGGCCGGTGACAGTAAACGTTGGAGATAGCGTGCCATCGTTCAACCATTCCGTAACTTTGGTTTTAAGGCTATGATATTGCGGATGCAATTGAGTACTTCCAAATAGCATAATGTCAAAAACTCCAGTAGCAAAGTCTCTGACATCGCTAATCTCAGTCCCACGTACAGCAAGAAAGGTTTCGCCGGAATCTTTGTCGGCGAATACCGTTGCTGATAAGCCTGTGGCTGCATCATTGAATTGACTGACTAACCGATAGTTTTGTATAAAAACTTCGGCTTGCCTGGAAGAAAATTCTATGGCCTCGAGTTCTCTTTGAGTTGGTACAGCAGAAGTAAAGCTACCGTAAGCCGCTAAAGCTAGTTCTGCTTGCTTAAAATTTTCAGATAATTGATTCATTTCTGCTCTCTTATCCTTTAATAAAAATTTTCTTAACTAGGGCCTGTTAACACTACCTAAGTGCTTCGACGATGAGAGCGAAATGGATGAATGAGAGAAAAATGACATCCAGTTTGTCGAATCTGGAGAATATTCGACGGAATCCCTTGAGTCTGCGGAATAATCTTTCGATCTCATTGCGTTTTTTGTACATGGCGCGGTCATATTCCCAGAGCTCCAGCCGATTAGTTTTGGGTGGGACAACCGGGATATAACCGAGCTCCAATGCAAGCTGTCTGGTTTGATCACCCTCATAAGCGCGATCCATCAGCAGATGAGTAGGAGAAGAGACGGGGCCGAGTGCTAACAGGAGTTGTCGTCCTTCCGGTGCGTCATGTGTATGCCCCGGAGATAAGGAAAAGTTATGGCTGTTCTGGTATCTGCGGCAACCAGATGAATTTTAGTGGTCCAGCCACCTCGGGATTTGCCGATGGATTGCGGGCCGTTTTTTAATGCACCAGTACCATCAGGGTGCACTTTGATGCTGGTGCTATCCATCGAAACGGCTTCAATCTTGATGCGAATGATTTGTTGATGCTGCAGCTGCTCAAAAACTTTTTGAAGCACGCCGCTTTTCGCCCATCGATTCATTCGAGTGTAGATGGTATGCCAATTACCGAAACGCTTGGGTAGTCCGCGCCACTTGCAACCATGCTCGGTAACATACAGAATAGCATTGAGAATTTGTAGATTGGAATGACTGACATTGCCACGCTGGCGCGGCATGCAGTGTTCGATCTGTTGATATTGAGTTTCGGTGATTTCCATCACCATATTATATCAAATAGTGTTAACAGGCCCTAGATAACCAGAGTCCTCAATTTGAGGGCAATAAAAAGCTGGCGAATGCCAAGGTCCTGGAATGCTTCCACCTCGTCTCATGTAACTTATGCTTTCTCCAAGTAGTCTTTTGTCTGTTTCTCGATAAACCCAGCTATGTAGCTTTAAAAGCTCTGGATTTCCTGTTATTAGATGAATTGTTGAGTTTTCAATGTAGTATCCATCTGCGGGTTTTACTAACCACTTGGCCGGAATATAAATTGAGCCATCTTTTTCAAACCTTTCCGCCGGCAACTTCACCGTCTCATACACCTTAATTCCGCCGTCAATGGCGCAGAGTCGTTTTACTTCCCTGTCTAACCGGTCCTTTTCTGTGAAAAAAGAGGCGTAGATCAGAGCTGAAGTGAATATCAGCCAAAAAATGATTTTCATGCGGATGGCCCTAATTCTTGTTGGATGGCATTATGAGAAGCGCAATGCACTCTTTACTAAACTTTCAATTCTGGAGTGAGAAGTTAACGGCATTAAGTCACATCAAATTAATATATTTTAAAGTGTAATATCAATGTGATATAAATCATTGATATATAAGTGATAACTAATTAAATTTAAGCAGAAACAACTGAATAAACAACCGAGGTATCGGTAAATGCTTGCTGACTGTGGTTACGCATACTGGAAGGATCACTGATGTCCCAAGCCATCTGATCTTCAATCACGATGACAATCGAAAGAGCAACATCAAAACCCAATCCCGCTAGGCGAGCTATAGTCATAGACGGCAGATTCCAGCGTTTTACTGTTGGATGCTCCAATAACATCCTTGGTCGAACCGAAAGCATCAATCAACTTGCTGAGCTGTTCTTGATTCAGACTGGGCGCTAATTGGGAATAAACGGAATAGACGGTTAAAGCATCGGTTAACAAACTGATGCTATGATTATTGCCGGATGCTTCGGTTTGAATACTGATAGATGTGCCAAGCTGAAAACCCAACCCCGAAATAAGTGGAAAACCTTCCGAACCTCGTAAATTCCAGATACTATCGGGCGCAACATTATTCAGACCGAGCGCGCTGCTCACCGCATCTGCCAGATTACCGAGCAAGCCACCCACACCCGGTGCGTTGTACAAATAGGCTTCCGTTGCTTGTGCATAACTTTGCTTAACAGCCGCGGCTAAATAACCACCCAGACTATGCCCGGTAACTGTAAAGTTTTGGCCTTGCAGTACGTCCGGATCGTCTAGCCACGCATTTAACTTCAGTTGTAGTGCTGTGAACTGGGGATTGATAACGGGGAGTATTGCAGATGCCAATATTCCGTCAGCCAATATATCCTTGGCTTCAAGCTCGGTACCACGGATTGCGAGATACTTAGCGCCACCATTCTTGGCCTCAAAAACTGTGGCTGAGACACCGGTTACAGGATCGGTGTATTGATCAGCGACTTGCCATTTTTCAGAGAAATGAGTAGCTTGGTTAAGCGGCATATCTACACTATTATTTGTAAGGTCGCGAGTTACGATTGTGCCATTTGCAAAAATACCATAAGCTGCTTGCGCCAATTCAGCCTGAATTATATATTCATTAATTCCGCTCACTTCTTGTCTCCTTCAAGAGATTTTTTAAAAACCTTTTCTAACAAAGTACCTTCAGTTGCTATAGATCTATCTGGACACTGATAGGATGAGTGGTGCCATGGCCCTGGCAGATCGCCGCCAGCTCTGTAATACATTACAATCTCACCTAACAACTGCATATCTGATTTTCTGATGATTTGGATATGATCGCGCTTCATGGCAATTACGTGAGCCCCTTGTGATGAAGGATCACCTTTTTTGTAATAGCGCATATCCGACTTGTAGATATACTCTGGCCCTAGTGTGTTCTCACCTTGAGTCGGCCGATAAAAATTAATCTGCCCATACTTCTTATCAAACTTATCCGCCGGCAATGTCACCGTTTCATACACCCGGATACCTCCATCGATAGCGCACAGGCGATCCACTTCCCGGTCTAGCCGAGCCTTTTCTGTAAAAAACGTGGCATAAACGATTGCTGCAGCGATCAATAACAAAACAATCTTTTTCATACAATCAATTCCTCGTTTGGTGTCAGCGGGTAAGTGTCATTAAGCGCAGCACAATATATACTGGCTTTGTCATTTCACTCAGCTTTGGAAAGCTAGCGGTATTGGGAGCATTAAAGTTGATGTGTTTAATCTCTTCGGGTTTAATTCCTCGCTCCTTGGGGCGTAAGCTGGTTGAAAACCAGCAGCCTGAAGAGCGCATTTAAATACCTCGCCGCTTGCGGCAGGGTGCTTTATTTAAAATAGTATTGTTAAATCGTTATCTCGTGACTGCCGCACATCGCTGGCGCCATGTCTTCCTACAGCGATCAGCGTGTCGAATTTGGCAATGTCGGCACCACTCTCAAGAGAGTCATTGATATTTTGATAGCTATGATTGCTTGAGCTGAACGTAACCGATGAATCCAGAGGATTCTTGTCCTCGCTATTGAACCAATTCTTACGGATCAACATCGTCATGCGGTCGACCAGATAAGATGACGTCAGCGTGCCCGTGCCACTATCCGGACTGAAGAGATCCAGTTCGCCGTTGGTATTGAAAGCACCGTAATCAATTTTTTCTCCTTCCAGAACAAAGGATTCAGCGCAAGCAATGCAAAGCGGGTTGCCAGGCCGCCCTGATCGTTGCTTTCGATCTTGCTGATGATCGCGCCGGGGGACAAATCGGATAACAACGTCAACTGAACTTTGTCCGCTGAATCCTTGAATTGATCACTATTTTGCAATCCATAAAGATTCTCATAAAATTTGTCGCGATTACCCGTTTCAGTCTTCCGGCTTTCACTCAGTGCAATCTTGCCATTCTCCGGATCCAGCAAAATGACACACAACGCATCGATGCGGATTCCAGCGTTTTGCCGTTCGATCCGCCAATATCCTTGGTCGAACCGAATGCATCAATCAACTTGCTGAGCTGTTCTTGATTCAGATTGGGCGCCAACTGGGAATAAGCGGAATAGACGGCTAAAGCATCGGTTAACAAACTGATGCTATGATTATTGCCGGATGCTTCGGTTTGAATACTGATAGATGTGCCAAGCTGAAAACCCAACCCCGAAATAAGCGGAAAACCTTCCGAACCTCGTAAATTCCAGATACTATCGGGCGCAACATTATTCAGACCGAGCGCGCTGCTCACCGCATCTGCCAGATTACCGAGCAAACCACCCACACCCGGTGCGTTGTACAAATAGGCTTCCGTTGCTTGCGCATAACTTTGCTTAACAGCCGCGGCTAAATAACCACCCAGACTATGCCCGGTAACTGTAAAGTTTTGGCCTTGCAGTACGTCCGGATCGTCTAGCCACGCATTTAACTTCAATTGCAGCATTGTGAATTGAGGATTGAGATATGCAGGTATCGCAGCAGCTAAAATTCCATCCGCAAGTAAATCCTTTGTTTCAAACTCGGTACCGCGTATAGCAAGATATTTTGCGCCACCATTCTTGGCTTCAAAAACTGTCGCCGAAACTCCGGTAGCCGGATCGCTATATTGGGCCGCAACTCTCCAGGTTTCAGCAAATTTGGTGGCTTGAGAGGGCGACATCTCAACACCATCCCCAGTTAGTTCATTGACTGTAATATTACTATTCAAGAATGTTCCATATGCAGCTTGAGATAGTTCAGCTTGTAAAGCAGATGTATTAATATTATTCATTTCTCAGCTTTCCCCATTGATTTGATAAAAATTTCTCCCATCAGAACATTTTCGTTCTTATCTAATCCTGGGCATCGATGCGATGAAGGTACCCATGGTCCAGGTAAATCTCCACCAACCCGGCTATATAAAACAAATTCACCGAGTAATTTCATATCTGATTTTCGAATGATCATGAAATAATCTCGGCTCATAGATGATTCCTGAGGTCCTTGACCTGGGTCTCTTTTTTTGTAATCGTAAATGTTCCATTTAAAGATATACTCCGGCCCCAGCGCGTTTTCCTTTGGGTCGGATAATAAAATTGATCTTTCCCCTTTTATCAAACTTATCCGCCGGCAATGTCACCGTTTCATACACCCGGATACCTCCATCGATAGCGCACAGGCGATCCACTTCCCGGTCTAGCCGAGCCTTTTCTGTAAAAAACGTGGCATAAACGATTGCTGCAGCGATCAATAACAAAACAATCTTTTTCATACAATCAATTCCTCGTTTGGTGTCAGCGGGTAAGTGTCATTAAGCGCAGCACAATATATACTGGCTTTGTCATTTCACTCAGCTTTGGAAAGCTAGCGGCATTGGGAGCATTAAAGTTGATGTATTTAATCTCTTCGGGTTTAATTCCCCGCCCTTGGGGCGTAAGCTGGTTGAAAACCAGCAGCCTGAAGAGCGCATTTAAATACCTCGCCGCTTGCGGCAGGGTGCTTTATTTAAAATAGTATTGTTAAATCGTTATCTCGTGACTGCCGCACATCGCTGGCGCCATGTCTTCCTACAGCGATCAGCGTGTCGAATTTGGCAATGTCGGCACCACTCTCAAGAGAGTCATTGATATTTTGATAGCTATGATTGCTTGAGCTGAACGTAACCGATGAATCCAGAGGATTCTTGTCCTCGCTATTGAACCAATTCTTACGGATCAACATCGTCATGCGGTCGACCAGATAAGATGACGTCAGCGCGCCCGTGCCACTATCCGGACTGAAGAGATCCAGTTCGCCGTTGGTATTGAAAGCACCGTAATCAATTTTTCTCCTTCCAGAACAAAGGATTCAGCGCAAGCAATGCAAAGCGGGTTGCCAGGCCGCCCTGATCGTTGCTTTCGATCTTGCTGATGATCGCGCCGGGGGACAAATCGGATAACAGCGTCAACTGAACTTTATCTGCCGAATCCTTGAATGGCCCATTATTTTGTAGCTCATAAAGATTTTCATAAAATTTGTCACGATTACCCGTTTCAGTCTTCCGGCTTTCACTCAGTGCAATCTTGCCATTCTCCGGATCCAGCAAAATGACACGCAACGCATCGAGGGCGGATTCCAGCGTTTTGCCGTTCGATCCACCAATATCCTTGGTCGAACCGAAAGCATCGATCAGTTTGTCGAGCTGCTCCTGATTCAGATTGGGCGCCAACTGGGAATAAGCGGAATAGACGGCTAAAGCATCGGTTAATACTTGCTGACTATGATTGCGCGCACCCGGCGGATCAGTGATGTCTAAGGCCATCTGGTCTTCAATCACGATGTCAATCGGCGGAGCGACATCGAAACCCAGACCCGCGATTGGACTAATACCGGTGGCAGCAACAATGTTGCTGATTTTGGACTGATCGTAGGTGGGTGTAAGACCCATCCAGTCAAGCACGGTATTGATGAAAGGTCCTGTGAAACCACCTAATCCTGGCGCATTAAAAAGATAAGCATGGGAAACATTATTAGGGCCTGTTAACACTATTTGATATAATATGGTGATGGAAATCACCGAAACTCAATATCAACAGATCGAACACTGCATGCCGCGCCAGCGTGGCAATGTCAGTCATTCCAATCTACAAATTCTCAATGCTATTCTGTATGTTACCGAGCATGGTTGCAAGTGGCGCGGACTACCCAAGCGTTTCGGTAATTGGCATACCATCTACACTCGAATGAATCGATGGGCGAAAAGCGGCGTGCTTCAAAAAGTTTTTGAGCAGCTGCAGCATCAACAAATCATTCGCATCAAGATTGAAGCCGTTTCGATGGATAGCACCAGCATCAAAGTGCACCCTGATGGTACTGGTGCATTAAAAAAAAACGGCCCGCAATCCATCGGCAAATCCCGAGGTGGCTGGACCACTAAAATTCATCTGGTTGCCGCAGATACCAGAACAGCCATAACTTTTTCCTTATCTCCGGGGCATACACATGACGCACCGGAAGGACGACAACTCCTGTTAGCACTCGGCCCCGTCTCTTCTCCTACTCATCTGCTGATGGATCGCGCTTATGAGGGTGATCAAACCAGACAGCTTGCATTGGAGCTCGGTTATATCCCGGTTGTCCCACCCAAAACTAATCGGCTGGAGCTCTGGGAATATGACCGCGCCATGTACAAAAAACGCAATGAGATCGAAAGATTATTCCGCAGACTCAAGGGATTCCGTCGAATATTCTCCAGATTCGACAAACTGGATGTCATTTTTCTCTCATTCATCCATTTCGCTCTCATCGTCGAAGCACTTAGGTAGTGTTAACAGGCCCTAGTACCTGTTGCCGCTTCAATATTACTGATCTTGGATTGATCATATGTGGATGCAACACCAAGAAAATCCAAAATCGCATAAGCCGCCGCAGAGGGGCCTGTATAACCGCCCACTCCTGGGGCATTGTAAAGATATGCATGTGAAATATGATTCGTAAACATGGGTTCTGCAACAAGCCCTGCCGCCAAAAAACCACCCAGGCTGTGGCCAGTAACAGTAAAGTTTTGTGGGAGTATTCCATTTTCGAGCCACTCCGCGACTTTGAATTTGAGGCTGATATATTGCGGTTGCAGTGTTGTGCTACCCAGCCACGTGATATCAATCAGATCCGTCAATAAATCCATTCGATCAGAATCTTTCATCCCACGAATAGCAAGAAAAGCTTCTCCGGAAACTTTATCAGTGAATACTGTTGTCGACAGACCCGTCAATGCATCATTGAATTGTTCGATTACTTGATAAGTGCCGACGAAAGTACGAGCTTGACCAGCAGATAACTCCGCTTTTTTCAATTCAAATTCAGATGGATCGCCGGCAATTAATTTTGTGTATATGATGCAAGTGCTAGTTCAGCTTATTTGAAATACTCGGTAAATTGGCTCATCATCTTTTCCTATCAGTTTTTTATAAATATTTGTTTCTTTAAATCAGTAATATCTACTCTGTCAGGACAACTATAAGATGACGAATGCCATGGACCTGGCATATCACCACCAACTCTTGCATAACCAACCGATTCACCGAGAAATTTACTGTCGTATACCCGATATACTCTATAGTGACTTTGCCACATTTTTGGATTTCCTCTGATCAGATAAATCGTAGATGATTCGTAGTAATACTCATCTCCTGGCTTAACATTCTCCTTGTACGGAATTGATATCTGCCCGTAACGATCGAATCTCTCCGCCGGCAACTTCACCATCTCATAAACCCTGATACCGCCATCAATCGCACAAAGCCGTTTTACTTCCCTATCCAACCTGTCTTTTTCTGTAAAAAAGGTTGCATAAACAATCAATGCAGCAAGCAAAAGCAAAACGATTTTTTTCATATAACAAGCCTCTATTGGTCTACAGTTAACAACCATCATAAATCCACCTTTACTGCAGCAAGTTACAGTCAAAGCAGAATTTAACGGACATTATTTACTGATTCTTTATTCGGGGTTTGGAATTTCGACATCACAACACACAAGAAAAAATTTTCTTACGTAAGTTGAGCTGGGTTTCACAGAATCACACACAACGCATCGATGCGGATTCCAGCGTTTTGCCGTTCGATCCGCCAATATCCTTAGTCGAACCGAAAGCATCAATCAACTTGCTGAGCTGTTCTTGATTCAGACTGGGCGCTAATTGGGAATAAACGGAATAGACGGTTAAAGCATCGGTTAACAAACTGATGCTATGATTATTGCCGGATGCTTCGGTTTGAATACTGACAGATGTGCCAAGCTGAAAACCCAACCCGGAAATAAGTGGAAAACCTTCCGAACCTCGTAAATTCCAGATACTATCGGGCGCAACATTATTCAGACCGAGCGCGCTGCTCACCGCATCTGCCAGATTACCGAGCAAGCCACCCACGCCCGGAGCGTTATAGAGATAGGCTTCCGTTGCTTGCGCATAACTTTGCTTAACAGCCGCGGCTAAATAACCACCCAGACTATGCCCGGTAACTGTAAAGTTTTGGCCTTGCAGTACGTCCGGATCGTCTAGCCACGCATTTAACTTCAGGGTACCTCGAAGAACCTCCCTTTACTGGTTTTTAGTAAAATCACAATATCATGAATTTTGTAGCTGCCCGACCCGATGAAACTGCGTAGCGCCATTAAGACCGACCTGTTTGCTGAAGAACACCACCGCCAGAAGATTGACTCGCTGGGGGACCCATTGGCTGATATCGAGTCGCACATTAACTTTTCGGCATTGGCGGCCAAGGTTGATGCGATTGCGCCGCGGTTGGTCAGTCCTCAGGGAGGGCGTCCGCCGTACCCCACTGAAACGATGGTGCGTATTCTGGTGTTGAAGCGGCTGTACAACCTGTCAGACGAGCAGATGGAGTACCAGTTGCTCGATCGCATGAGCTACAAGCGTTTCTGCGGACTCGCGAACGCAACGAACATTCCGGACCGCACTACGGTATGGACATTTGAGAACCGGATTGGTGAAGCGGGTGCGAAGGCGTTGTTCGATGGCGTGTCCTCGCAATTATTGAAGAAGGGCTTCATCGCACGGGGCGGCCAGATCATCGACGCCACGCTGGTGCCTGCGCCCAAGCAACACAACAGCCGTGGCGAGAAGGAACTGATTGAGCAAAGTGCGACGCCCGCTGACTGGAAGCCTGCGAAGCGGCGCCAGAAGGACATCGACGCGACTTGGACGAAGAAGCATGGCAAGAGCATCTTCGGCTACAAGCTCTCGATCAACATCGACAAGAAGTACAAGATTATCCGCAAGATCGAGACCGACACTGCCAGCACGCACGACAGTCAGGGCTTCGACACCGTCTTTGATACACTGAACATGAAGCGGGACGTGTATGCCGACCGGGGCTACCCATCCGAGGCGCGCCAAGCCTGGCTCAAGGAGAACGGCTTTCGCAACCAGATCCAGCGCAAGGGCAAGCGGAACAAGCCGTTATCCGAATGCCAGCAGCGGCGCAATCACCGGATCGCCAAGACTCGTGCCCGTGTCGAGCACGTCTTCGCCGCCATCACGCAGATGGGCGGCAAGATAATCCGCACGATCGGTGAGAAGCGGGCTAGCTTCGCTATGACGATGATGGCGGCCTGCTACAACCTGAAGCGGCTTGTTTATTTCCGCAAAGCCGGAATTAAAGCCTTCTGACGCCCGAATTGGGACGAATCGCCGAAGCCCAAGGCGATTCGAGGCAGACACGGGGCAACACCGCATTGGAAATGCCGTAATTTACCGAAGAAATCGAACCAAAATCGCTCGCCTACATCGTTGCGCAGCAGGATTCACCAAAAATCCGGGTTATTAGAGGTGCCCTTCAGTTGTAGTGCTATGAATTGGGGGTTGATAACGGGGGGGATTGCAGATGCCAATATTCCGTCAGCCAATATATCCTTGGCTTCAAGCTCGGTGCCACGGATTGCGAGATACTTAGCGCCGCCATTCTTGGCCTCAAAAACTGTGGCTGAGACACCGGTTACAGGATCGGTGTATTGATCAGCGACTTGCCATTTTTTAATCTCTGCGGGTTCAATTCCCCGCCCCTTGGGGCGAAAGCTGGTTGAAAAACCAGCAGATTGAAGAACGCAGTTAATACCCCGCTGCTTGCGGCGGGGTGCTTTATTGAAAGCAGTGGCTTGGGAGAGAGGCATGCCGACAGTATTATTATCTGTTAATTCTTCAATTTCTATTGCTCTACCCGAGAACGTGCCATATGCTGCTTGAGCCAACTCGGTTTGCAAAGAATATGCAGTGATATTACTCATTCTGAGACTCCACTAGTTAATTGGATAAAAATTCTACGCATCAGCTTGCCAGAACTAGCTTTCGCAGCACTGGGACATCTATACGATGAAGGCGCCCAAGGTCCCGGGAAATCACCTCCTCCTCTACTATATAAAACAAACTCACCCAATATTTTCATATCAGACTTTCTGATGATCTGAATATGAGTTCGCTTCATAACCGTATCTTGAGGTCCAGTTACAGCAGGGTCACCTTTTTTGTAATAATGAACATCCCATTGAAAAATGTACTCTAGCCCTAGCGAGTCTTCTATTCTTTGAGTAGGCTGGTAAAAAATAACTTCCCCTCGTTCATTAAACTTATCCGGCGGT
Organism: Gammaproteobacteria bacterium; assembly: GCA_015709635.1. NCBI lineage: Bacteria > Pseudomonadati > Pseudomonadota > Gammaproteobacteria > Gammaproteobacteria bacterium. The sequence goes on along the minus strand of CP054180.1, from coordinate 1,550,005 downwards.
AACTTCACCGTTTCATAAACTCTGATACCGCCATCAATCGCACACAGGCGATCCACTTCCCGGTCTAGCCGAGCCTTTTCTGTAAAAAACGTGGCATAAACGATTGCTGCAGCGATCAATAACAAAACAATCTTTTTCATACAATCAATTCCTCGTTTGGTGTCAGCGGGTAAGTGTCATTAAGCGCAGCACAATATATACTGGCTTTGTCATTTCACTCAGCTTTGGAAAGCTAGCGGTATTGGGAGCATTAAAGTTGATGTATTTAATCTCTTCGGGTTTAATTCCTCGCTCCTTGGGGCGTAAGCTGGTTGAAAACCAGCAGCCTGAAGAGCGCATTTAAATACCTCGCCGCTTGCGGCAGGGTGCTTTATTTAAAATAGTATTGTTAAATCGTTATCTCGTGACTGCCGCACATCGCTGGCGCCATGTCTTCCTACAGCGATCAGCGTGTCGAATTTGGCAATGTCGGCACCACTCTCAAGAGAGTCATTGATATTTTGATAGCTATGATTGCTTGAGCTGAACGTAACCGATGAATCCAGAGGATTCTTGTCCTCGCTATTGAACCAATTCTTACGGATCAACATCGTCATACGGTCGACCAGATAAGATGACGTCAGCGTGCCCGTGCCACTATCCGGACTGAAGAGATCCAGTTCGCCGTTGGTATTGAAAGCACCGTAATCAATTTTTTCTCCTTCCAGAACAAAAGGATTCAGCGCAAGCAATGCAAAGCGGGTTGCCAGGCCGTCCTGATCGTTGCTTTCGATCTTGCTGATGATCGCGCCGGGGGACAAATCGGATAACAACGTCAACTGAACTTTGTCCGCTGAATCCTTGAATTGATCACTATTTTGCAATCCATAAAGATTCTCATAAAATTTGTCACGATTACCCGTTTCAGTCTTCTGATTTTCACTAAGCGCTATCTTGCCATTCTCCGGATTCAGCAAAATGACACGCAACGCTGCAACGCATCAAGATGCGGATTCCAGTGTTTTACTGTTCGATCCACCAATATCCTTGGTCGAACCGAAAGCATCCATCAGTTTGTTGAGCTGCTCCTGACTCAAATTGGGCGCCAACTGGGAATAAACGGAATAGACGGCTAAAGCATCGGTTAGTACCTGCTGACTGTGATTTCGCGCACCGGGAGGGTTGCTTATATCTGAAGCCATTTGGTCTTCAATGATGACGTCAATCGGGGGAGCAGCGTCGAAACCTAGTCCTGAAATTGGACTAGTACCTGTTGCCGCTTCAATATTACTGATCTTGGATTGGTCGTATGCTTCGGCAAAACCTATCCAACCCAGCACGGTATTTATGGAAGGCCCAAGAAAACCACCTAGTCCTGGTGTGTTGTATAGATAAGCATGTGAAACATTACTGGCGAAATCAGGATCGTTAACAAGACCTGTTGCCAGAAAACCACCCATGCTATGCCCGGTAACAGTGAATATCGGAGAAAGTGTGCCGTTTCCCAGCCATTCAGTAACCTTGGTTTTAAGGCTATTATATTGCGGATGCAGCTGCGTACTGCCAAACAGCATGATGTCAAAAACCCCGGTTGCAAAATCTCTGATATCAGTAAGCTCGGTACCTCGGACTGCAAGAAAGGTATCACCGGTAATCTTATCGGCAAATACTGTTGCAGATACGCCGGTAGTAGAATCGTTGAATTGGTCAACTACGTTGTAGCTATCGGCAAAAGCGTGGGCTTGGTTATCGGAAAATTCCGCCTCTTTCAATTCATCTTGATTTGGAATTTCCGTAACCAGATTTGCGTATGCTGCTAATGCTAATTCTGCTTGCTTGAAATAATCAGTATGATGATTCATAGTCGCCCCCTCATTCCTTGATAAAAATTTGCATATTCAAGTCGGTTATATCCGCTTTCACAGGGCATCTGAATGATGATCCATGCCAAGGCCCTGGGATGTCTCCGCCATGCCTTGAATAACTCGATGATTCACCAATCAATTTATTATCAGACGTCCGATAAACCATATAATGGTTCCGCCACATTGATGGATTTCCCTCAATAAGAAATTGTTGAGATGATTCGTAGTAATACTCATGATTCGGTTTTACCATTTGCTCGGATGGAATATATATAGAGCCATCCTTCTCAAATCTCTCCGCCGGCAACTTCACCATCTCATAAACCCTGATACCGCCATCAATCGCACAAAGCCGTTTTACTTCCCTATCCAACCTGTCTTTTTCTGTAAAAAAGGTTGCATAAACAATCAATGCAGCAAGCAAAAGCAAAACGATTTTTTTCATATAACAAGCCTCTATTGGTCTACAGTTAACAACCATCATAAATCCACCTTTACTGCAGCAAGTTACAGTCAAAGCAGAATTTAACGGACATTATTTACTGATTCTTTATTCGGGGTTTGGAATTTCGACATCACAACACACAAGAAAAAATTTTCTTACGTAAGTTGAGCTGGGTTTCACAGAATCACACACAACGCATCGATGCGGATTCCAGCGTTTTGCCGTTCGATCCACCAATATCCTTGGTCGAACCGAAAGCATCGATCAGTTTGTCGAGCTGCTCCTGATTCAGATTGGGCGCCAATTGGGAATAAACGGAATAGACGGTTAAAGCATCGGTTAACAAACTGATGCTATGATTATTGCTGGATGCTTCGGTTTGAATACTGACAGATGTGCCAAGCTGAAAACCCAACCCCGAAATAAGCGGAAAACCTTCCGAACCTCGTAAATTCCAGATACTATCGGGCGCAACATTATTCAGACCGAGCGCGCTGCTCACCGCATCTGCCAGATTACCGAGCAAACCACCCACACCCGGTGCGTTGTACAAATAGGCTTCCGTTGCTTGCGCATAACTTTGCTTAACAGCCGCGGCTAAATAACCACCCAGACTATGCCCGGTAACTGTAAAGTTTTGGCCTTGCAGTACGTCCGGATCGTCTAGCCACGCATTTAACTTCAGTTGTAGTGCTATGAATTGGAGGTTGATAACGGGGGGGATTGCAGATGCCAATATTCCGTCAGCCAATATATCCTTGGCTTCAAGCTCGGTGCCACGGATTGCGAGATACTTAGCGCCGCCATTCTTGGCCTCAAAAACTGTGGCTGAGACACCGGTTACAGGATCGGTGTATTGATCAGCGACTTGCCATTTTTTAATGAAAGCAGTGGCTTGGGAGAAGGACATATCGGCAGTATCGCTATTGGTTAGTTCAGTAGCTGCGATTTCTTTACCCAAAAACGTACCGTAAGCTGCCTGTGACAATTCAGCTTGAATAGCGTATGTTTTCACAGTACTCATTGCTTATCTCCTTCATTAGAGTTTCTGAATATTTGTTTCATCAAAATAATTTCATTTTCTTTTAACCCTGGACATCGGTACGATGACGGATGCCACGGTCCTGGCAAATCTCCTCCTGCTCTTCGATATAAAACAAATTCACCCAATAACTTCATATCCGATTTCCGTACAATCTGAATGTGATCACGTTTCATTGAGCTTTCATGAATATCTTGTCGAGAAGGGTCATTTTTTTTGTAGTAGTGAACATTCCATCTAAAAACATACTCAGGTCCCAATGCATTTTCTTTTTGAGTAGGTCTATAGAAAGTAATCTCACCGCGCTCATTAAACTTATCCGACGGTAACTTCACCGTTTCATAAACTCTGATACCGCCATCAATCGTACACAGTCGATCAACCTCTCTATCCAGCCTGTCCTTTTCAGAGAAAAAGTTTGTATAAACGAGCAATAAAACAAACAAAAGTAAAATGATTTTTTTCATATGGAGAGCTCCTATTGATATGCGGTAAGAACTACCATAAAAATCCACCCATACTGCAGCAAGTTCCCGTTAAACCAGGAAATAACGGTCATTTTTCAATGAACCTTTATTTTGAGTTTGTGGTTTCGTTGCGGATTATAAAAAACTTTCCCGGTTGCCCTATCGGTAGAAATCATTGCTACAAAAAGACGGTCGCAACAGTACTTGAATTGAAGCAGTGAAATTCAGGCAATTGACTTGATATTTTTCCTGGATTTTTTAGTTACCAGTGCAGTTAAATTAACCAGAGTTAGTCGCATTTATGCAGCGCATTGCCATCGGATTCGTAAGCATTTGAGAATTCATTATGGTGATAACGAATTTGCCGATGATGAATGGCAATTAAACGGTATCGGATATTTTTAGAGCTTTGCGAAATAATGTTTGGCAAAATTCAATGATGCTTGAACATACTTTTTATCTGCACCGAAAATGAAACCGAATTTCGTTTTAATCTCAGCGAGTTTAATACTTTGTTCTATGAGGTGAAGATTGGCTGGAAATCAGAGAATAAATTACCCCGCTATTTGCGGCGGGATAATTTATTTGAAATGCTTGAATTCAAGAAATTTTAAGTGGTCGTGTCAATTGTTTATGAAAGATACATCGATACTATAATCAAAGCAGCAGCCACTGCACCGATAACTGCCAAATTAAAACCCAATTTTTTAAATGTAGTAACATCTTCTGTTTCTAGCATACTCATTATCACCTCCAACATTATTAATTAGTGGAAGTCGCATTTTCAGTTGAATCAAGATTAGATTCGTTGATTCAGATCAATAAAATACTAATTTGACCCAATATTTACTCAAGGAATCGCTGAACAATTAGATGCTTTCAGATTTTCCGGTACTGCTGCCAGTTTTTGAGTACGGATTCCCGGCAATTCATTTTCCGGCGGCATTTTGTCACCAAATTCCCCTGTTTGTGCTTCACCGTCCGCCATCGGAGTATGTTGAGCGGCAAGTAGCCAACAATCGTCTGCACAGCAGGCACAGGTTGGCCAGACTCATCAGCATCTATCCCAATGCTTGTCGAGTTGCTGCAAACAGTGATTTTCAGACCTTGCAACTCCATAATCGGGACAATTATCCTACAAAAATAAAGTACATCTAACTACTGCATTAAATCGCCTGACCGGTTAATATTAGGCGCTAATGTTTAAGAAAGCTCTGAAAAACTGCTGCGCCCGGTCATGCTGTGTTGCAATGAGGTTCGAAATACTCATTTACCATTCGTAAATTGCGCTTTTTCGCCTGATTTCACCTTACCTGTCCGTCGCTCGCTACTTTTTTCAGAATATCCATTTAGCAAAAATAGAGTTAAAACTTTTTATTCACACAGAGAGGGTGAAAATCATGAAACGTATAACACAGCTCGCATTCGGTTTTTTCATTGCAACTTCCTTTTCCGCATCTGCATTCGCGGTGACTGTATCATGGACGGACTGGACTTCTTCGCCGGATTCATTTTCAGCATCCGGAGATTTGGTAGTAGGATCAACTACCGTCGGTGTCGGATACTCCGGTACCGGCGCACACGCCTTCGTGCAGACAGCAGGAGGAACAAATTTCTGGACAGGTTCGGCCTATACCAACGGCACCGTTGACAATGCACCACCGGCTTCCGACATTATCGCGCTCGATCAGGGCGGCACAGTCACGATCACGTTTTCGCAAACCGTTGTGAATCCGTATATTGCGTTGGCAAGCTGGAATGGTAATACTGTGGATTTCGGTGTACCCATCGTGATCGATAGCTTTGGCTCTGGGTACTGGGGTTCTGGCACACCCATTCTGAACGGATCAGGTACAGGATTCTTCGGCTCCGGTGAAGTTCACGGCATTATCGAATTGCCAGGTTCGTTCAATTCCATCACGTTTACGCACACCAGTGAAAATTGGCATGGATTCACCGTCGGTGTCGCCGGTATCGCACCGGTTCCTGAGCCAGAAACTTACGCTATGCTGTTAGCAGGATTGGGATTGCTGGGTTTCGCAGCGCGCCGCCGGAAGGTCAATGCATAATCAAATTTTGTGTATCTCCAACAAATCCCGCTCCAACAGCGGGATTTGTTTTTTCCGATCGCAAAATCAGCTTGCTGTCATCATTGCCAGGATAGGGCTAGTCTGATTCTTCAACCGCACCGGCAACACATGGATGTGCTTGCAATTGCGGAAAAATCACCCGTTCCTCGTAGCGCACATGTGCCGTCAATAATTCGCCAAACCGGCGCAACCGTGCAGCAAGTTCTAACTCACAAGGCCCGCAAGCCAGCATGCGCAATTCCGCATGTTCGGCCAGGATCCGATCGGCAGATTCGGTATCCACTGTATCCGTCGCCAAGCGCAGCAATTGCTCTTCGCGTGCAAAATGCTCACACAAGACCGTTTGCCAATGCGCTTCAACGCGCTGCATCATTGTCACGACAGCGGCATTGTCGCCGTTCTCCGCAACTTGCCGCGCAGCGCGTGCGAGCACCAGCGAGGAATGATGTTCACGGGATAACGAGAGTAAAGCACCGGTTCTGGGCATAAAGTAACAGTAAAAGAGTAAGCGCGCTGCTATGACTAACTTGCCGGTTTGCCATAACTCCAATACAACATAAATCCAGTAAATAGCATGCCACCGAACAAATTCCCGGCAATTACCGGCAAACCGTTCCACAGCCACCAATCGGCGATGGTGATATCCGCGCCGAGCCAGATGCCGGCGGGAATGACGAACATGTTGACGATGGCGTGCTCGTACCCCAAACCGAAGAATGTCATGATCGGCAGCCACATCGCGGCGATTTTACCGATCGCGCTGGTCGAGGTGAATGCCATGACGGCGCCCAAAGTTACCATCCAATTGCACAGGATCGCGCTGGTAAATGCCGCGACGGTGCCGTCGAAACCGAGTTTGGCGTACTCGAGCGTTTTGGTTTCGGCGATGGTAATGGTACGTTGCAGTGCAGGGATAGTGGCCGGATCGATGGAGCCCATTTTGGTCGCTACGATGCAGTACAGGTACGCATACGTGACGCTGCCGATCAGGTTGCCGGTCAATACCCAGGTCCAATTTTTCAGTAACCGGCTGAAGGGTACCCGGCCGTCTTTGACGGCAATCGGAATCAGCGCGAAATTGCCAGTGGCAAGTTCCAATCCGAGCAGCACGATCATGACGAAGCCGACCGGAAATACCAGTGCACCGGTGATCCCCCAACCCGTTTGCGCCGCCGCCAGAATCGCCAATGTAGTGGCGTAACCGAGAAAAGCGCCGGACAAAAAGCCGCGGATCAGCAATTGTTTGGCTGACAAGCTTGCTTTCTTGGCACCTGCCAGTAACATGTTTTCGACGACTTCCTCCGGTTTTACATACGCCATCGTTGTTGCTCTCCCATGAATAAATTGACTGGCCAGGATTTTAGCGCATCTTCCGGTCAAACCGGAAAGCGTGTTATCCAGCGTTCGATTCCGGCAAAAAGATCTGCAGCAAATCGTTAAGAAAGCGCCTGCCCAGCACGGTCGGTTTGATGCGCAGATGATCGTGCACCAGCAAACCGCGTTGCTCGGCTTCATCCAATTGTTTTTGCACGGTGCTAATTGATAAACCGGTGCGCTCCTGAAACAACGCGGTATCAAATCCGCCGCTAAGACGCAGCGCATTCATCATGAACTCGAAGCCGCGATCCGTGACGGTCAATGCCTGCTGCGTCTGCAGCAAAGATTCCCCCGCATGCGCCTTGGCCAGATATTCCTTCGGTTGCTTGAAACGCATCTGGCGCACGATTTTGTCGGCGAAACTGATCTTGCTGTGCGCCCCCGCACCGATGCCGAGATAATCGCCGAACAGCCAATAGTTCAGATTATGCTGCGATTCCTTGCCGGGGCGCGCGAACGCCGAGGTCTCGTAATTGCGATAATGATGAGTCGCGGCAGTCTGTTCAATCAGTTCTTGCATCGCAGCCGCTTGTTCGTCGTCGGGTAGCGGTGGTGGAAAGCGGTGAAACAGTGTATTCGGCTCTAACGTCAGATGGTAAGCGGAGATATGCGTTACACCCAGTGCACATGCGGTTTCGATATCACTCTGCGCATCCTGCAACGTTTGCCCGGGCAACGCATACATCAGATCGAGATTGATGTTATCGAAATTCTGCAACGCAATTTCAACTGCATGGTGTGCTTCCCGGTCGTCATGCACTCGCCCCAGCGCTTTCAAGTGCTGCGGGTTAAAACTTTGGATGCCGATCGACAGGCGGTTGATTCCGGCTGCGCGGAAATCGGCGAATTTTTGCGCTTCAAATGTACCGGGATTGGCTTCCAACGTGACTTCGGCAAAATGCTCCAGCGGCAATAGTGTGCGCACCGCTGTCAGAATCGTATCGATGGCACGCGCACTGAACAGACTCGGTGTGCCCCCGCCGAAAAACACGCTGCTCAACCGCCGCCCCCAAACATCCTGCAAAGCCGATTCCAGATCGCGAATCAATGCGGCGACGTACTCCTCTTCGGGTGCTTGGCCGCCCTGCCCGCGAATCTCGTGCGAATTGAAATCGCAGTAAGGGCATTTCTTCAAACACCACGGAATATGAATATAGAGACTGAGCGGCGGCAGCGCTTTGAGTTTCGCCAGCGGTAAATCGTCCATTGCGCTATCCAACCTTGCGCAGCGTCAATAGCGGCGGGCTTGACAGCGCTGAGCGCGTTCCCAGTAAACCGGCGGCTAATACCCCGATCACACCGGTCGATACACCCACCACCCAGATCCAAGGATCAAACGTGTAATCGAGATGCAGCACATGTTTGCCGACGACGTACCCGAGCACGCTGGCACCGGCCGAGGCGAATAAGCCGGATAATCCGCCCAGAATGACAAATTCCGCCGCCCAGGCACGCGACAATTGCTCGCGCCGGGCGCCCAAAGCGCGAAAAATGGCCGCCTCAAAAATGCGCTCATCCTGCGTCGCAACAATCGCTGCGTACAACACGGCAAAACCGGCCAACAGCGTGAACAGGAAAACGAACTCGATTGCTTGCGAAACCTGTTGAATCATCTGTTGCACCTGACCGATGACCGTGGCGACATCGACCACCAGAATATTCGGAAATGTTTTGACCAGCTCGTGCACCCGGTGAATCTCCGCCGGCGGTACATAAAAACTGGTGATATAGCTGGCCGGATAATTTTCCAGCAAACCGGGCGGCACGATGACAAAGAAATTGACGCGGAAGGTGTCCCAGTCGACTTTCCGCACACTGGTGATTGTCGCGGAGAAATGACTGCCGGCAATATCGTAAGTCACCACATCGCCCAATTTGACCCGGATGATTTTGGCGATGCCTTCTTCGATCGACAATTCCGCTTCATGGGTGCCGGCATCCCACCAGCGTCCCTGCACTACCTCGTTATCCGCCGCCAGTGCATCGCTCCAGGTTAGATTGAATTCACGCCGGATGTGACGTTCCGCGTGCACATCGCCGGCATAATCTTCCGCCGAGACATCGTTGCCATTGATTTTGATCAACCGGCCTCTGACCATCGGATACATGCGCGGCTGTTCTATTTCGTGCTGTTGAAAAAAATCGTGCAGCGGTTCTAATTGATCCGCCTGGATATTGACCAGAAAATGATTCGGCGCATCCGGCGGCAAACTGGTATGCCAATCGTCGATCAAATCGTCCTGGATCAACGTCAGCATCAACATGGCCATCAATCCCAAACCCAGCGCCACCGCTTGCACAATGCTCGAAACCGCACGGCGGCGGATGCTGGCCAGACCGTAGCGCCACGCGCCGCCAGCCTGATGCCGCAGGCTTGCCAGCACGCGGATCAGCAGCCAGCCCAAACAACCGAAAACGGCAATCGCCGCGACAAATCCGGCTACGATATACAATCCCAATTTCAGGTCTTGCGCTTTCCAGATAAACAGCAGCGATAATGCCGCCAACCCGAGCAAGTAGCCCGCGATGCTATGCTTATTGGACAATCCGATATCGCGGCGCAGCACGCGTAATGCCGGTACACTGCGCAAATTGAGCACCGGCGGCAATGCAAATCCGAGCAGCAATACCAGCCCCACCAGCAAGCCTTGCAAAGCGGGTAGCGCATTAGGCCAAGGTAATTCCGTTTCGATGATGCCGCTCAACCAGTGCGTCAGAATCTGCTGCGCGGCAAAACCAACCAAACAGCCGATACTGCTAGCGATCACACCCAGCGCGATGAAATAGTACAAATACAAATAAAACAATTGACGTTGACTGGCCCCCAGACTGCGCATCACCGCGCAGCCATCCAGATGACGCTGAGTAAAGCGGCGCACCGCCAAGGCAATTGCCGCCGCTGCCAGAACCACGCTGGCCAATGCTGCCAGGCTGAGAAATTTTTCCGAGCGCTCCAATGCGGCTTTGATTTCAGGGCGCGCGTCGCGGATGCCTTCCATGCGTTGCGCCTTGGTCAGTTGTGGCTTTGCCCAATCGCGAAATCGCTGCACCGTTTCGGCTTCACCTGCCAACAGCAATTGATAAGACACGCGGCTGCCTTCCTGGATTAGGCCGGTTTTTTCCAGATCCGCCGCATTGATGATGGCGCGCGGCCCCATGTTGACAAACCCCACCGAGTGATCCGGTTCGCGCATGACCCGCTCGGTTACCATCAACTGAGTTGCACCGACATCGACCGTGTCGCCGCCGCTGAGATCCAATCGCACCACGACTTTTTCATCGACCCAGATGGTACCTGGCTGCGGAATTCCGTTGGCTTCTCGAACTTCTGTTTGCGAATTCGAGTTCTCCGCTGATTGATTTGCCAGTTGCACATGGCCGCGTAGCGGATAGTTTTCCGTCACAGCCTTGACCTCGGTCAGCAGATTGCTGTCACCGTTGGAAATCATACTGGCAAATTTGATTAGCGACGAAACTGCCAAACCTAAGCGCTTGGCTTCATCGGCATAGTGCTGCGGCAACGGCCGGCTGGAAATGACCAGCAAATCCGCGCCCAACAGTTGATTACTCTCGCGCGCCAGCGCCAATTCCACACGATCGGCAAAAAAACCGACGGTGGCAATACCGCTCACGGCGATGATCAACGCCAGCAGCAAAACATTTAATTCACCTGCGCGCCAGTCGCGATGCAGCATACGCAGTGACAGTTTGAAATGACTCATGAGGAAAAGTTACCTGTCTGAAAGTAGCGAATATTATTCATCGCGCACAGTGAACCGATTATTGCACCACTTTACCGTCCGCCAGGCGAATCTGACGCGAACAGCGCTGTGACAATGCTTCATCGTGCGTCACCAGCACCAGGGTCGTGCCATGTTCGCGATTGAGTTCGAACATCAATTCGATGATCTGTATGCCGGTAGCCGAATCGAGATTGCCGGTAGGTTCGTCGGCCAGCAATAATTTGGGAGCGGTCGCAAACGCGCGTGCAATGGCGACCCGCTGCTGCTCACCGCCGGATAACTGTTTGGGATAATGATGCAGGCGCTTGCCCAACCCGACGCGCTCCAGCAGCCGGTGTGCGGTTGCTTCCGCATCGCCGGCTGCGGCAAGTTCGAGCGGCAGCATGACGTTTTCAAGCGCGGTCAACGCCGGCAGCAATTGAAACGACTGAAACACAAAACCGAGCACCCGGCCGCGTAAAGCCGCCCGGCTGTCTTCATCCAGCGCGAAGATATCGACCGCATCCAGATGAACTTTCCCGGAAGTCGGTAAATCCAATCCCGCCAGTAAGCCCAACAAAGTAGACTTGCCGGAACCGGATGCACCTATAATGGCAACGGCTTCACCCGGATTCACCTGCAATTCGATATTTTGCAGAATAGTCAATTGCTGATCGCCGGTATTGACTTGTTTGCTGAGCGCTTGTGTCCAAAGAATGGGTTGATTAACACGACTATCTGACATGAAAAAAAATTTCCTGATTATTCTGATTCTTGTTTTTACATTCGCTATACCCGCTGCAGCGTCCGGTAAAACGGTCCTGGTTTTCGGCGACAGCCTGTCCGCCAATTATGGCATATCGGCGGAAGACGGTTGGGTTGCATTACTTAAGCAACAGTTGCAATCCGAATTCGCCGGTTATCAAGTCGTCAATGTCAGCATCAGCGGTGAAACCACGCTTGGCGGCCGCAACCGAATCCGGCAAGTATTGGAAAAACATCGCCCCGAGATTGTTATCCTTGAGCTTGGCGGCAACGATGGTTTACGTGGCGCAACGATCAAATCCATTCACGACAATCTTGCTACCATTATTGAAACATGTCAGCAAAACAATGCACTGGTGTTACTTGCGGGCATGCAATTACCGCCCAATTATGGCATGACGTACACGCAAAAGTTCCAAGCTATTTTTCCGCAGCTCGCAGAGAAATATCAAATCAAATTAGTGCCTTTTCTATTGGCCGGTTTTGGCGACCAACATGAATTTTTTCAAGCCGATGGAATACATCCGAACGAAATGGCACAGAAAAAAATTGTGGAAAATGTCTGGAAAGTTTTACACACCATGATCACTTCCGGAAAAGTTGCTGCCAAACCGTAAATTTAGACTGCGGAGTCGTTAACATTCTCCAAGCCATCGATAAATCCCTGCAAATCCGCAGGCAAGGGCGCTTGCAATTGCATGCGCGCACCAGAAACCGGATGTGTAATCTTTAACGTGTGTGCGTGCAAAAACATGCGCGCCAGTTTATTTTGTCCGCCGCTTCTGGCCAATCGCTTGTTAAGTTCGAAATCACCATACTTGTCGTCGCCGACGATGGGAAATCCCAAGTGTGCGAGATGGACGCGAATCTGGTGCGTGCGGCCAGTTTTGATTTCCGCATCCAGCAAACTGAAATTTTGCCAGGTTTTTTGCAGTGTAAAGATCGTGTGTGCCGCCATCGGTTTACTGTCTTTACGAATACCGGTAGCCACCATTACGCGGCGTTCACCGGCTGCCGTGACATATTTATCGAGCGCCAGCTTGACGTGTTGCTTGGCATTCCGCCATTTTCCTTTAATCATCGTCAGGTAATGCTTTTCCATCAACCCTTCGCGAATTTGCCGGTGCAACTCGACCAATGCGCTGCGTTTTTTTGCCAGCAGCAGCACACCGGATGTTTCCCGATCCAGGCGATGCACCAGTTCAAGAAACTTCCAGGTTGGATTTTGCGCCCGCAGTTGTTCGATGACGCCGAAACCGATTCCGCTGCCGCCATGCACTGCCATACCGCCTGGTTTATCAATCGCCAGTACGGCGTCATCTTCATGTACAACAGAAAAAGCAAAGAAATTGACCGGATTATTCGAAACTTGCCTGGAAGCGCTTTTTTCCGCGACTTTAACCGGCGGAATTCGTATAATGTCGCCCGCCTGCAAGCGATAACTGGCATCGATCCGTTTCCCGTTGACACGCACTTGGCCGCTTCTCAGCAGTTGATACACATGGCTTTTGGGTACACTCCGGAAACGTCTGAATAAGAAATTATCAACTCGCTGGTCGCTTTCTTCTTCTCCAATACATTCTTTGGTGACGGATGCAGCGAGTTGCATGTTCATTGTTAAATTTTTGATTTTATTTATCACTTCCAGGAACAATACGATTTCTTGGTAAATTATAAAGGTTTTGCTTATTTCTTTTTGAAATCGTTGCTGTAGAATTTGCCGGCAGTGTGAGTGGTCATTTCCAATGTACGGCGCTTCTAGCAATATTGACATAAAACAAAGTTCCGTTTGGAACTTTATGTAAAATCTGTTACCTTAACAGGGACGATAAAGCCCACCACAGCAAGAAGTGATTTGGTTTTATTTAGTTCCGAGCACAAAAAAACATCACTTATACTCAACTAACATACTAAAATAAAATAATAAATATAAACATAGAATTGAATTGACAAATAGAAATTACAAAAAAATCATTAAACCAAAACCTCGTCATTACAACTACGTACACCCCAAAAATCTAACCGGAGAAATTTCGGATAGCGTATTTATAAATAGAACACGTAAGGCTTGTAAATGAAACGAATGTTATTTAACGCAACCCAACCTGAAGAGTTGCGGGTTGCAATCGTCAACGGTCAAACATTGATTGACCTCGACATCGAATCGATCAGTAAGGAACAACGTAAAAGCAATATCTACAAAGCCGTCATCACACGAATAGAACCCAGTCTGGAAGCTGCGTTCGTGGATTATGGCTGTGAACGGCACGGTTTTTTACCCTTCAAAGAAATCGCTTCCTCCTGTTTTGCCGAAAACGGCACTGCCAACAGCCGCATCCAGGATTTGCTGCAGGAAGGCCAGGAACTCATCGTCCAAGTCGATAAAGATGAGCGCGGCACCAAAGGCGCTGCACTGACAACATATATCTCGCTGGCCGGCCGCTATCTGGTTTTAATCCCGAACAATCCCAACAGCGGTGGCGTATCGCGCCGCATCACCGGCGAAGAACGCAACGATTTACGCGAAGTTATCGCGCAACTCGAAGTGCCCGATGGCATGAGCATCATTGCCAGAACCGCCGGTATCGGGCGCAGCACGGAAGAACTGCAATGGGATTTGAATTACCTGACGCAACTCTGGTATGCGATTGAAGAAGCGGCCAATAATCAGGATGGCGTTTTTCTGATTTATCAGGAAAGCAGTCTGGTCATTCGCGCGATCCGCGATTACTTCAGTCAGGAAATCGGCGAGATCCTGATCGACAGCCGCGACATCTACGAACAAGCCAGTCAGTTTATGGCGCATGTCATGCCCGCAACTGTCGATCGCTTGAAGTTTTATCACGACGATGTGCCGCTTTTTTCACGCTTCCAGATCGAACATCAAATTGAGACCGCTTATTCCCGGCAAGTAACACTTCCATCGGGAGGCGCCATTGTCATCGATCACACGGAAGCGCTGGTATCCGTCGACGTCAACTCAGCCCGCGCTATCCGTGGGCTGGATATCGAACATACTGCATTGAATACTAACCTGGAAGCCGCTGACGAAATTGCACGGCAATTGCGGCTGCGCGATTTGGGCGGCTTGATCGTCATCGACTTTATCGATATGGACGTGCAACGCAATCAACGCGAAGTCGAAGCGCGATTGCACGAAGCGCTGCGGCAAGACCGCGCGCGCATTCAAGTGGGAAAAATATCGCGTTTCGGCTTGCTGGAATTATCGCGTCAGCGCCTGCGGCCTTCACTGGGTGAAAGCAATTATATTCCTTGTACGCGCTGCCAAGGCACCGGCTTTATCCGCGGCACCGATTCATCGGCACTGCACGTGCTCAGAATCATCCAGGAAGAAGTCATGAAAGAAAACACCAGCGCACTGCACGTCCAGCTTCCGGTCGATGTCGCTACCTACCTTCTGAACGAGAAGCGAGCGGAGATTTACGATATCGAAGTCCGACAGCGTATCAACATCGTACTCATACCGAATATCCATATCGAAACCCCCGCTTACAATATCACCCGCATCCGTCACGAAGACAGCAAGGCAAACGAATCGGTGGTCAGTTACAAACTGGTGGAAAAACAGCCGGAGGAAACCAATCCGGTCATTGCCGAACAAAGAAACAAACCCACCCGGCCACAAGCTGCTGTACAAGGTATAACACCCGCGCAACCGGCACCGGTTCGCGAAGACAGATCACGCGACACTTCACTTCTGGATAAGTTTTTCAGCTGGTTTAAACCGGCTCAGAATGAGGAAATGCGGACAGATAGCGAGGAAAAGCAGCCGCTTGAAGCGGATAAAACCAGGCAATCGCAGGAACGCGGGCGATCACGCGGACGCCGTGGACGTAACCGCAATGAACGCAGTAAGGATGCCTCGGCACACAAACAAAACAAACAAAGCGAAGCGGCCGACCTCAGCACTGTAACACCGCAGGATTTCCCTGAAAATCCGCAATCCGAGCAAACTCACCACGATGCAGTTTCTGCAGAACATCAGGAGACTGCCCATGTCGCTCAAGATTCTGCTGCAAGCCCTGCGGAAAAAGCATTATCAATAGAAGATAGCTCTGCAATAGCGATTGAAGACTCCGAAGGCGCCAGTGTAAAAACCGACGAACGCAGACGCTTGCGACGGCACCGTGGCAATAAACATCGTGACCCAGCAAGCAGAACCCGGAGTGCTGCTGAAAACCCGGAAGCGGTGGCGAATGAATCGTTGAGTGAAAACACGTATCCGAGTGAACAAGCGATCAACCTGCAACCAGCTGAAGAGAAAGCGACGCCGGTCAGCGAAGATTCTTCCGTTTCCGCTGCTGCCAAGAAACAATCAACCAAGAAAGTGATTGCGGAGGCATCAGCATCCGATCACGCAGCACACGATCAAATTGCACAAACGGAGCCTCCAACGGCTCCAGCGCCATTGCCGGAAGTCGCTGTAATCAAGGAACTTCCGGATTTCAGCAAAATCGGTTTGGTGATGGTTGAAACACCGCCCGAGAAGGTCGAAGCCGTGGCGGAAGAAGTTGTTATCCCCAAAAGGCCGCGCCGAAGAGTTAAGAAAACCACCGCGACACCCACTGAACCGCTGATGCAAATCGAAACACGCGAATAAAAATCCGCAATTGAAAAGCCGGGCACAATGAATTGAATTAAGGAAACACTGAATATTCAGCGTTTCCTTAATTCCCTTAATGTGCCTGTTCCCAGTTATCACCGATACCCACCTCGATCAGCAGCGGCACATCCAGTTGCAAGACATTGCCCATATGCGCCGGCAAGGAATCTTTTATTACTGCCACTTCCTCATCCGGAACTTCCAGAACCAGCTCATCATGCACCTGCATGATCAATTTACTGCGCAATTGCGCTAGGTGCAGCCAGTTATGTACCGCGATCATCGCCAGTTTGATGATATCGGCGGCGGTGCCTTGCATCGGCGCATTGATAGCCGCCCGCTCCGCGCCTTGGCGGCGGTTTCCATTGGCGTTATTGATTTCAGGTAACCATAACCGGCGCCCCAGTACGGTTTCAACATATCCGAATTGCCTGGCTTTTTCCCGGGTTTGCCGCATATAGTTCTCCACACCCGGATAGCGGGCAAAATACCGCTCCATATACGCGCGCGCGGCACTGCGCTCAATGTTCAATTGCGCGGCCAGACCGAATTCCGACATGCCGTAGATCAAACCGAAATTAATCACCTTGGCGTAGCGGCGCTGTTCAGGATCGACTTGATCCAACGGAATCCCGAGAATCTCCGCAGCCGTTGCACGGTGGATATCCTCTCCGGCGGCAAAAGCGTCGAGCAATCGCTGATCCTGGGAAATATGCGCCATAATGCGCAGTTCGATTTGCGAATAATCCGCCGAAATGATTTTATGCCCTGGTGGCGCAATGAATGCTTCGCGGATTCTGCGCCCTTCGCTGGTGCGCACCGGAATATTCTGCAAATTCGGATCGGAGCTCGCCAGACGCCCGGTCACGGCAACCGCCTGCGCGTAATTGGTATGCACCCGGCCGGTAGTGCGATCCATCATCAGCGGCAATTTGTCGGTATACGTCGACTTCAGTTTTGCCAGACCGCGGTAATCGAGCAACAGCTTCGGCAGCGGATAATCCAGTGCGAGTTGCTGCAGCACATCTTCATCGGTGGAAGGAACGCCGGTCGGTGTTTTTTTAATAACCGGCAATTTCAACTGATTGAATAGAATCTCTTGAATCTGCTTCGGTGAATTGAGATTGAACGGCTGCCCCGCGATGGTGTGCGCTTGATGCTCCAGTGCTTGTAATTTCTCGCCCAGTTCGCGGCTCTGCTTATGCAACAACTGATAATCCAGTAGCACACCGTTGCGCTCAATCGTAAACAGCACATCCAGAATCGGCATTTCGATCGCGCGATAGATGTAATCCAGTCGTTCATCCTTTTGAATGTCGGGATAGAGCGTTTGATGCAAGCGTAAGGCGATATCCGCATCTTCTGCTGCATACTGTGTCGCGCTATCAAGCGCCACCTCATCAAAACCGATACGATTGGCGCCTTTGCCGGTGACATCGTCATAGCTGACGGTTTTAACATCCAAATGACGCAGCGCCAGATTATCCATGTTATGCAGCCGGTGCGATTCGAGCACATACGATTGCAACAAGGTGTCATGCGCAATACCGTTCAGTTGGATACCGTGATTGGCAAACACATGCTTGTCGTACTTCAAATTCTGCCCGAGTTTGGGTTTTGCCGCATTCTCCAGCCACAGTTTCAGTTTTGTCAGCACCATATCCAGCGCAAGTTGTTGCGGCACACCGGTGTAGTGATGTGTCAGCGGAATATACGCCGCATGATGGCTTTCAATGCAAAACGAAATGCCCACCAGTTTTGCCTGCATCGGACTTAAACTGGTCGTTTCAGTATCCACCGACACCAATGGCGCGGTATCGAGCCGGATTAACCAATTTTCCAATTCATTTTCGCTCAGTATCGTTTGATACGTGACCGGATCGTCAACCGCAACATCGCAGTTGACGTTGCCAGTCGCCGCAATCCCGTTTTCATTCACGGGAATCGATTCGGATTGATCCGCGGTCATTTGCTGACGCAACTCCCGCAGCGATGTTTTCATGTCCAATTGCTCATACAACTGAATCAGTTGCCCGGTATCCTGAGGCTGCAGTGCCAGATCAGCAATTTTGACCGGCAAATCCACATCGCACTTGATCGTGATCAACTGGCGCGATGTCTCGAACCACGTCAGCGCCTGGCGCAAGTTGTCGCCGATCGCGCCCTTGATCTCGGCGGCATGGATAATGAGATTGTCCAGCGATCCGTACTGTGTCAGCCACTTAACTGCTGTCTTGGGGCCCACTTTTTGCACCCCGGGGACGTTGTCGGAGGCATCACCGACCAGCATCAGGTAATCCAGCATACGCTGCGGCGGCACGCCAAACTTAGCCAGCACATTGGCTTCATCCAGTACTTCGTTGCTCATGGTATTCACCAGCGTGACCCACGGATTCACCAGTTGCGCGATATCCTTATCGCCGGTTGAAATAATGCAGCGCATATCGGCTTCGGCTGCCTGTTTCGCCAACGTGCCGATGACGTCATCGGCTTCCACGCCGTCGATGATCAACATCGGCCAGCCCATGGCGTGGATGCAGGCATGCAATGGTGCGATCTGCACCGCCAGATCATGCGGCATCGGCGGTCGATGCGACTTATAGTCGGGATACAAATCGTCGCGGAAAGTTTTACCTTTTGCATCAAACACGCACGCGCTATAATCCGCGTGGTAATCCTTGTGCAACCGCCGCAGCATATTGAGCACGCCATGAATCGCACCCGTCGGCTCATTGTTGCGATTGCGCAAATCCGGCAAGGCATGAAAGGCGCGATATAAGTAGGATGAACCATCGACCAACAGCAATGTTTTCATTTATACAATATTCCTATGAACCTTCAAGATAACTCGGCCAGTCATTCATCCATGGAAAAACCCTGGTCAGCAAAAGAATCATGGCGCTTGTTTGGAATTATGGCAGAGTTTGTTGAAGGAACGGAACGGCTTGATGCGATTCAACCGGCCGTCAGTATTTTCGGCAGCGCGCGCACCGATCCCGATAGCCCCCACTACAAACTGGCCGAGCAAATTGCCAAGCAGCTATCCGATGCCGGTTTCGCGGTTATATCCGGCGGCGGCCCGGGTATCATGGAAGCTGCCAATAAAGGCGCCTATTACGGCAAATCGCCCAGCATCGGCTTGAATATTCAATTGCCGCACGAACAGCATCGCAATGCGTATCAGGACGTCAGCCAAACCTTCCGGCACTTTTTCGCGCGCAAATACATGTTTGTTAAGTTCACCACGGCATACGTCGTGCTTCCCGGCGGCTTCGGCACTTTGGATGAATTGATGGAAGCGCTGACACTGGTACAAACCGGAAAAACCCGCAAGATGCCGATCATTCTGGTTTATTCGGCATTCTGGCGCGGTTTGCTGGATTGGTTTCAGAATACCTTGATCGCCGAAGGTTTCATTTCGGCGGATGACATGCATTTAATCCAACTCATTGATGAACCGGATAAAATAGTTAATGCAATTTTTAAATATTATGAAAGCAGCGGATTTGAACCGACAGCGGCGGAAAGAGAAATTCAACTCAATCTTTAACCGTCGGCAATGATTTTAGGTAGAATACCTCATTATCCTGACCCTCCGGGACCACTATGATGTACTTATACCCGCTTATTTTTATCCTATTGCTGAGTTGCGCATTGCCGGCCATGGCACAATCGGAGCAACCGAAACAGGCGAAAAAGCCTGCGCATCCGGATAATTTGATACCGTTACCCGAAGCTCCTGAATTACCCAAGGAATTGGCCGATCCTCCGCCATTACCGCCGGATATTCAATCGGATCCCGAACTGGAAACGCAGGTGACCATTATCAAACGCGGCGAAGACACCATCGAAGAGCATCGCATCAATGGCGAACTGATAATGATCAAAGTGATTCCACGTATCGGTCCGCCGTATTATCTGAAAAAAAATATCAGCCGGGGGGGTACTCACACGCATCCGGGTGATGCCGGTATTGATGTCAGTCCGCCCATGTGGCAATTCATGAGATTTTGATGTTGATAAAAAGCGCAAGACTGTAACTCGATGAAACCATACCGCTCTTTCATTTCCGCTTTTTTATCCCGTTAGCTCATGTCCGTTTTCACACCTGTTACCGATAACCAGCTCACGACTTGGTTAAAAAATTACACGCTTGGTCAGTTGATTCAGCTGCAAGGTATTCTGTCTGGAATCGAAAATACCAATTATTTTGTCACCACGACGCAAGGTAAATTTGTATTGACGCTGTTTGAAAAACTGACCCGTGACGAGCTGCCGTATTATTTGAATCTGATGGCGCATTTATCCCGGCACCATATTCCTTGCCCGGCACCGGTCCCCATGCTGGATCAGAAATTTCTCGGCGAGCTGAACGGCAAACCGGCAACGATCGTGACTTGCTTGCCGGGACAATCCGTCATGCATCCGGCGGTTGAGCATTGCACAGCAGTCGGTGCAATATTGGCGCAAATGCATGTAGCGGGCGGCTCGTATTCCGGGAAAATGACCAACCCGCGCGGACTGGCATGGTGGAAAGCCAGAGCGCCCGAAATCAAACCTTTTTTATCTGCGGATGAACAATCCCTGCTCGATAGCGAACTCGATTTCCAGCAATCGCAACAAACAGCAACATTACCCAGCGGAGCTATCCATGCCGATTTGTTCCGCGACAATATTCTGTTCACCGGTCATGAAATCGGCGGTGTCATCGATTTTTACTTCGCTTGCAATGATACCTTATTGTATGACCTGGCGATTACCGTTAACGATTGGTGCATGACCGACAGCAAAAACCTGGACGAAGCATGCACACAGGCACTGATCAAAGCCTATCACGCCATCCGGCCGCTTACTGCGGTTGAACATGCTGCCTGGCCGGCCATGTTGCGCGCCGGTGCACTACGTTTCTGGGTCTCGCGCTTGTACGATTATCACTTGCCGCGCCCGGGAGAATTGACACACGCAAAAGATCCGGCGCATTTCCGGGAAATATTGAAAAATCATATCCATAACACTGCAAAACTGCAGCAGCTCTGGATATGACATCTAACGCCGCACTCAACGTTTGCCAAGATTAATTGGAGAAAAAATTAATGGAAATTCATCAAGTTCACGCAAAACAGGGATTGCAATGGATCTTAAGTGGATTTTATCTATTCAGCAGAGCGCCGCTGACTTGGTTTTTTGTTTGTTTCACGCTCTTGCTAATCGGAATGTCGATATCGTTGATCCCGATGGTGGGGCAGCTTGCTTTCACTCTGATTTCCCCGGTATTTCTGGCTGGTATTATGCTGGGATGTAAAGACATGGAACAAGGCAAACCGCTTGAATTACCGCATTTGTTTGCCGCCTTCAAAACCAATGCCGTGCCGTTAATCACCATCGGCGGTATTTATCTGATCGGACAAGTTCTCATTCTTGGCTTGGTCATGCTGATCGGCGGCACGCAAATGACCGACATGATGTTGTATGGCAAGCGGGTCGATGAGAGCGAACTGATGGGCGTTATGAGCAGTTTCTTAACGTCGTTCCTGGTTGCACTGACGCTTTCCATTCCATTAATGATGGCTTCCTGGTTTTCACCCTTATTGGTGGTATTTCATAACATGCCGCCAGTGGCTGCGATGCAGAAAAGTTTCTTCGCCTGCTTAAGAAACTTTATTCCGTTCCAACTGTACGGTGTTGTGCTCATTATTCTGACTATTATTAGCGTAATGCCTTACGGTATCGGTCTTGTTGTTTTGATTCCCACCATTTTCGCGTCCATTTACGTCAGCTACAAAGATATCTTCCTGGACGAACCGATCCGCTTCAAAAATTATCAATCCGCACCGGATCTGCAGCAAGCCAACTGGCGCGATACCGGTAACGAACCGGATGCACGGGAAAATGAAAACAAACGGCAAGAATCGCCCGGCGAGAATACGCTAAAAGAGCCGGACGATTTGGTGGAATGCGCACACTGTCATGGACGTATTCCGCGTCATGATGCCATCGCCGATAACGATCATTTTTTTTGCAGTGAGGAACATCGGCAACAGCACCATGCCGCTAGCAAACCGGAGAAATAAGGCAATTGCAGCGGCGATGGTCAAATCGCGGTCAGTTTGGCGTATTCAAGCAGTAACCACTTCGTTCCGGCGTGAGCAAAATTGACTTGCACGCGTGCATCGCTGCCGCTACCCTCATAGTTGATGATGACACCTGTACCGAATTTGGCATGCGCTACATTTTGTCCGATTCGCCATTCTCCGGACGGAGATTTCGCTTGACTGTAAGAGGTTCTCGCAATACCGGTGGATTGGCTACCGGTATTGGCATAGTAGTTATTCATTTGCATTCGCGCTACCGGTTGCAGCCACTTCATGCAATTTTGCGGAATTTCATCGAGAAAACGCGAAGCGATGTTATAGTGCGTCTGGCCGTGCAGCATGCGGCTTTGCGCAAAACTGAGATATAAGCGGCGGCGTGCCCGTGTCATGGCAACGTACATCAAGCGCCGTTCCTCGGCGATGCCGTTGATCTCATTCAAGCTGTTCTCGTGCGGAAACAATCCCTCTTCCAATCCGCTGAGAAAAACGCTGTGAAATTCCAATCCTTTGGCGGCATGCACCGTCATCAGCTGCAGCGCATCCTGGCCGCTGCCGGCCTGATGTTCACCGGCTTCCAATGAAGCATGCGCGAGAAATTCCGCCAGACTGTCATTCTCCGCTTCATGCACAAAACTGGTTGCGGCGTTGATCAGTTCGTTTAGATTCTCCAGCCTTTCTTCGCCCTCACGCTCCTTAGCGTAATGCGCCAATAGTCCACTGTGCGACAGCATGGTTTCAACGATCTGCGGCAGCGGCAATGCGTTACAGTGCTGTTGCATGGTCAGGATCAAATGCACGAACGCCGCAATGCCTTTTAGTGTTTCCGGCAATTTCTGCAGCACTGCCGATTCACCGCCGCACTTTTGCACGGCGGCAATCCACAGACTGCCGCCGAGTACTTTGGCGTCTTCCTGCAACTGTTCCAGGCCGCGGGCACCGATGCCGCGTGCTGGAAAATTAATCACGCGCAGCAGCGCGCTATCATCATCCGGATTGGCAATCAGGCGCAAATAGGCCAGCGCATGCTTGATTTCCTGGCGATCAAAAAACCGCATGCCGCCATAAACGCGGTACGGCAGCGCGGCATTGAATAGGCTATGTTCCAGCACGCGCGATTGCGCATTGGAACGGTACAGCAGTGCCATTTCCGACAATGCGATGCCTTCCGCGTGCAGGGTTTTGACTTCTTCGACGATAAAGGCAGCTTCATCGAAATCGTTCGGCGCATTGTAAACGCGCAACAACTCTCCCTTGCCTTCCGCTGTCCAGAGGTTTTTTCCCAAACGTTCGCTATTGTTTTCGATCAACGCATTGGCGGCATCCAGAATATGGCCGTGCGAGCGGTAATTCTGTTCCAGTTTGATAATCCGGGTGATGCCGAAATCACGTTCGAAATCCCGCATGTTGCCGCTATAGGCACCGCGAAAAGCGTAAATGCTTTGATCGTCATCACCGACCGCAAAAACCGCCGCTGCATTTTTCGTTTCGGCACCCGCCAGCAATTTCAGCCATTTGTATTGCAGCGGATTGGTGTCCTGAAATTCATCCACCAGAATATGCTGAAAACGCTCACGGTAATGCCGGCACAGAATTTCGTTACGGCTTAGTAATTCATAGCAGCGCAGCAGCAATTCGGCAAAATCCACCGCGCCTTCCTTCTGGCACTGCTGCTCATAGGCCTGATAAAATTCTTGCAAGCGGCGCGAGTACGCATCTTCTGCGGTGACATAGGATGCACGCAACCCTGCTTCTTTAGCGTTATTGATAAACCATTGCACTTGGCGCGGCGGAAATTTTTTCTCGTCCGCCGATAACGCTTTCAGAATGCGTTTGATTAAAGCCAACTGGTCGGCGGAGTCGAGAATCTGAAACGCTTGCGGCAAGCCGGCGTCTTGATAATGGGTTCGCAGCATGCGATGACACAAACCGTGAAACGTACCGACCCACATACCGCGCGGATTGACCGGCAACATCGCGGTGATACGCATCAGCATTTCTTTCGCTGCCTTGTTGGTAAACGTCACGGCGAGAATGCCGTATGGACTCACTTGCCCTGATTGGATCAGATACGCGATGCGCGTTGTCAGAACACGGGTTTTGCCGCTACCGGCGCCGGCCAGCACCAATACGGATTGGTGCGGCAGCGTGATGGCTTCGAGTTGCTGTGGATTGAGATCGGATAGTAGAGAAGTCATGTAACCAAAATAACCCGAAACAGCTTGTTATACTGGGAAGAGATTGCGTGCCGCGCATTTTCGGGCAGGCAGATTAATTCAGAATCCGATAAGTGCACAATACATGTTATCGTGATCCATGAATTAACCGGAACTTATTACGTTCTACGCTCTGCTTTTAGCGACAATGTCGAGAATCAGCGGTGTCAATATCAACTCAATCGCCATGCCCATTTTTCCACCCGGAACAACAATGGTGTTCGGACGGGACATGAACGAGTCATGGATCATTCTCAACAAGAATGGAAAATCTACTGTTTCCGGGTGTCTGAAGCGAATCACCACGAGACTTTCGTCCAGTGTCGGGATTTCCCGGGCGATAAACGGATTGGAAGTATCGACTGTGGGTACGCGCTGGAAATTGACATGCGTGCGTGAGAATTGCGGTGTAATGTAGTGAACATAGTCATGCATGCGGCGCAAAATAGTATGCGTAACCGCTTCGGTCGAGTAACCGCGCGCATTGGTATCGCGGTATATTTTCTGAATCCACTCGAGATTCACGATCGGCACCACACCAACCAGCAAATCGACATATTTGGCGACATCGGCTGTATCGCTTTTCGCGCCGCCATGCAGGCCTTCATAAAACAACAAATCCGAGCCAGGAGCAATCGATGACCAGGGCGTAAATGTGCCTGCTTTCTGTTGCCAAGGCTTAGCTTCTTCATCGTTATGCAAATATAAACGCGTTTGGCCGCTGCCGCTCTCGCCATATTCCTTGAAAAGCGCTTCCAATTTCTCAAATTCATTGGCTTCCGGACCGAAGTGACTGATTGCGCGGCCACCGTTTTTTTCCGATTCGACCACGGCTTGTTTCATCGACTCGCGATCATAGCGATGAAAGCTATCGCCTTCCACGATAGTGGCTTTCAGCTTTTCGCGGCGGAAAATATGTTCAAAACTGGTTTTAACCGTTGAAGTACCTGCGCCTGATGATCCGGTAACAGCGATAACCGGGTGTTTTTGCGACATTCTTATTTTCTCCTAAAATATATCACTATTAAAATTTTGCATCCTATATGATACCTTTTTTCTACTACTCTTTGACAGGGGTAATTGTTGGATGCCGTGCCGGGCAAAAATAGACATAGCGGCGATCCGTATGAATCGGATTCCCAGTATCCAGCTGTGATTGACTTTGGGCTCTGAAGCACAAGATATGGAGTAAACACCATGAAAATAGCCAGGCAATTGTTGATACCGTCAATAACCTGCATGCTAGCGGCTTGCGTTAATTTACCATCCGGCCCCAGCGTGATGACTTTGCCGGGTTCCGGCAAAAGCTTCGAACAATTCCGCCATGATGATTATGATTGCCGCCGCTATGCGTATGAGCAAATTGGCGGCCTGACGCCGCGGCAATCGGCGCAATCCAGCGGCTTGCAAAGCGCGGCTGTTGGTGCCGGATTGGGCGCTGCGGCAGGCGCGGCGATTGCCGGCGGCGGTGGCGCGGCAATCGGCGCCGGTACCGGCTTACTAGCCGGCGGGCTAGTGGGTTCAGGTACCGCCAGCACATCCGCGTACGTCAATCAGCACCGCTATGACATGAGCTATATTCAATGCATGTATGCCAAAGGGCATCGCGTTCCCGTGTCCGGCAGAGTTACCGGCGATGCGCCCCCGGTTTCCGGCAGCGGCGCTGTTCCGGCGCCTTCCGGCTTTAATCCGCCATCGCCGCCTCCTGGCAATCCGCCCCCACCACCGCCCCGGTAATTAGCGATGGCCGGTCTTATTATAAGCTAGATGATAAAGAAAATACTGGCGGCACATCTGTGAAGCTTTATCGCCAGCAACACAAATCCAAGCTTGAATAAAACCATCAGGCTTACCAAACAATTAATAACTCAGTATCATAATGCGCTAGAATAAAACAAAAAATCCGGTCGGCTGATTCACCTGCAGTAGCAATCAGTAACCGGGATGACAACATAATTTAGTTTTTTTGCGAACCGTATCTGAACATTAAGATAAGAACATAGGAGTATAACTGTGCATCCGATAGTACCTGTTATTATGTCGCTTGGCGCCATTTTGTTTCTGATAGGAATTGGTGCCCAAGCTTGGTTTGGCGTTAAACGAATCAACACCATCAAACTACGCGGAAGGGAATATAAGCTCTGGCAGTTTATGGCAGCCACTGTAGGGTTGGGTATCACGCTATTCATGGTCTCGGTTTTGATCCCGAAATACGTACCATACCAGCCGGAAAACGCGTCTCAGGCAGCACAACCGGTAATATCCGGCAATCTGAAATACGAATTGGAATCCACGCTATCCAGCCTGAATCTCAATAACGATGCCATGATGGTAGCCATCAACCGGTTCCAGATCGAATACCAGGCGGCATCGCAAAAAGGCGACAAAAACACGATGGATTTGCTTGCTTTGGAAATGGCCTACCGGATCAGAATGGAGCTGGAAAAAAGAGAAGTTCCGGCAAGCCGAATCGAGCGCGAAGTTGAAAGAGTTCTTGCAATTTTAAAGCAGCCGGCCAAACAAGACGGCAAATAGGAAAATAATCCGGCATTTCGGTAAAATAATCGATTCTATTCGTATTTAGGATTTACCAATGAAAAAAACGATTCGAGCTTTATTCATTATGTTTGTACTAACTTTAGCAGCACCTAATCTTGCACTGGCCGATCAATACCCGGACAAAGTGGTTGAGAAACTGGGAAATGGCATTGCGAATGCGGTGACCGGGTTTGCTGAAATACCAAAAACGATAACCATTGTCGGCAACCGGGATGGCGTTGTTCACGGCATGACGGTCGGTTTGCTTACCGGAGTTGCCAATGCCGTGGGGCGCACATTGAGCGGTGCTTTCGATATCGCAACATTCTTTGTGCCGACGACACCTTTCGTCAAACCAGCCAATATCTGGGATGATTTCAACCGGGAAACCACTTTTGTCGAAGCGCATATGCGTTAACAATCTTATTTTCTCTGCCATCGCTCACGCTAAGCGGAAAAGCCGTGGCAGAGAATGATCGTTGCAAAATAAGAAACATCCCAAAATTAAGGAAACGCTGATTAATTCGGCGAACGAGATGAAGCACGAGGCGCACGGAACACAGCAACCGAGACATATCAACAGGATAGACGAGGGAGCGAGTACCGCGCAACGAAGTGATTCGCTCGTATAGTCAATTAATCAGCATTTCCTTAAATAGAATTGCTGAAATTTGCCGGCGGTGAATCCGCCTCCAAGCATTCGCTAAACTTATAACTGTCTTCCTCTTCGGTGAATCCTTCACTTTCGACCAATTCGAAGCTGACACAGTCCTTCTTTTTAAAAGAATAGCGGTATTTGTCCGGATGGCCTTTTTCAGGCAAAGCAATTTCATGGAATAGACCGCCCTGAATCCACCAGCGCCCGGATTCAATAAAGCTTTTCACCGTTTCATCCTTTTCCGTGAAACTGAATTCGATGCGGTAAGTACCGTCGGCATTTCTTACCTGCTTCCAGCGCTTCAAAGCACCACCCTCTTCCAGATATTCGCCTGTCCATACGCCAATCAGTTTGACATCAAGTACCGGGCGCTGGTTAATGGTTGAAATCATTTGACACCCCAACAAAACAATCGCTACGAATAACAAAAATAACAACTTCATTTATTTCTTTTCCTTTA
Organism: Gammaproteobacteria bacterium; assembly: GCA_015709635.1. NCBI lineage: Bacteria > Pseudomonadati > Pseudomonadota > Gammaproteobacteria > Gammaproteobacteria bacterium. The sequence continues at coordinate 1,521,668 of CP054180.1, read as the reverse complement.
TTACAGTTGCTTGACTGAAGTCATCGTTACTCACTTATCTGCATCGCCCCGACACATCAGTTTCAATAAAATTATCGCATTTCACAATGAAGAAACACAGACAGTGTTTCCACTTATCTTGCCTATGCAATGGTATCAAAAAGGCTTTTTATGCAGTGATTCCACAGCCAAGCGATCTTTAATCGATCAGATAATCGTCCTGGATTACCGGTAGGCGGAGTTTTTAACGATCCTGACAATATGGCGATTGATGCCGAAGGTCATATGTATATCGTTGAAGATCAACCCGGCGGTCAAGCCGATATTTGGTTCGTCACCGACGCCGATAACGATGGCATAGCCGAATCGATCAGCCGCTGGGCCTCCATGTCTACTCTGGGTGCTGAACCAACCGGACTCTATTTCGACAAATTCAACCCCAACGTGGCGTATGTCAATGTACAGCACCCCTTGAGCGGCGATGATCGAACCATGATGATCGCTGTTCCTGAACCGGAAACCTTGTATATTAACCCGACAAGAAAATTGTATTAGAGTAATACCAATTTCTGGGGAAGTCGACCCAACCTTAAGCTCCGAGCTTGTACGTAGAAAGGCTCCCCGCCCTCGTCATCCATATCGTGGAGTATCCAAGGTCTGTAAGCTTAGCTTCTGAACCTGAATTTGCAAGGAAGATAGATGAAGTGCCAGGGTCAGGGAAACCAGAAAGCATGATAACAAAAATGATTTCGAGGTGATAAGCAATGAATCACATTGGTATTGATGTTTCAGGTAAAGCATTGAGTGTGGTGGTCAGTGTTAATGGCAAGCATCGAAAAGCACAACCGTATGAGAATGCACCGGAAGATCATAAACGCTTAGTTGCTTTGATTCAAAAATTGCAGGGTGAAAGCATCGTGTGTATGGAAGCGACAGGTATGCATCACTTTGATCTGGCCGTTGCCTTGAGCCGTTCCGAAAAGATTACGGTAACGGTAATCAATCCCAAAGCTGCTCATAACTTTGCCAAGGCACTGATGCAGCGGTGTAAGACCGACAGTATTGATGCGGATGTATTGGCGAGCTATGCCGAGCGGATGCCGCTTGTTCAATGGCAGCGCCCAAGTGAAGAAGCGCTTGCGTTACGCGCTTTAGCGCGCCGCATTTCCGCAACCAACAAAATCAAAGCGCAGGTGAAGAATCAGTTAGGTGCATTGATGGTGACTCAGGAAACACCGGAAGTGATCCTCACGCAGACAAAAAGTTTGATTGGCACACTTGAAGAACAAATTGCTAGTTTCCGTATCAACGCATTGAGCATTATTAACAGAAACCAAGAATTACGTGAGATTTTTGCCTTGATTACTAGCATGAAAGGTATTGCCGAAGCCTCTGCCATTCAGTTGCTAGGCGAACTATTGACTATGCCTGATGATTTAACGATCAAACAATGGGTAGCCTATGCAGGCTTGGATCCGAGGCACTTTGAATCGGGCGGTAGCGTGGTCAAGCAAACAAGGATTAGTAAAGCAGGCAACCGGTATATCCGCCAAGCCTTATACATGCCTGCGTTGGTGGCAAGCCGCAGCGAGCCTCATGTTGCAGCTTACTACAAACATTTACAGGAAAAACGTGGGTTACTGAAAATCCAAGCATTATGTGCAGTCATGCGCAAAATACTGCATGCAATTTACGGCATGTTACGCAGCAAACAGCCTTTTGATGGCCGTATGTTTTTTCGTATGGAAACAACATGATTTCTTAAAAATCATTTGCAAAAAGAGAGAGTATCTACGCCATGCTATTGATTGGCGTAGGTTTGGTGGGTGCCTCTGCTTGCCGCAAAAAAATCGTGACACGCGTTGGTTAAGTAGTTCCCCGCCCCAGAAAAATCTATTGTCCTGAGCAAATCGGTTGTTAATGAAATGTCCACATCCACTATCCGCCGGATTTTCTGGCGGATAGTGGATCAAGCAATTTTGAAATTATTTCTGTGGTAACAAGCAATAATTTTTAGTGTAGAAACTACAGTAGCGTAAAACCGATTTCTTTATTGACACTATCCTTCACGGTACTGAGCGCCGCATTGATCGCCGCTTCCGCAGCGAGAACACCAAGTCCTTCGATCGTCATCAGCACCATGCGCGTTGCATTCTTTTGCATCTCAAGATGCAAAGCGGCTTGTTCCTTGTTGATCTTGCCGGTGGCTTGCAGTGTCTCGATCATCACCAAGGTTTGCGCGAGTTTCTTGGCTTCAGCTTCGCCATACTCTTTGACGTCGGGCCATTTTTCCGCAAGGCTGCCATTCAGCGCAGCGAGTATGTCTTTTCCCAGTTTAATCGCATCCAGGCTCATCATTTTCTCCTTAGATTCAGCTTGTCATTGTTGACCCAAAGTTACTCACCGCGGCGCTTTGCAAGTTCCAGCTTCAGAATTGCCGTAAAGCTGGTATTGAAATGCGAACGTACGAGTGTGATTTGATCCTTGGACAAGCACGCAATTTTGTGAAGTTTTTCAAGATTGTCCAAATTACCGGCCAGTAATTGCGTCTCTTGCGTGGTGATGTCATTTTTAGGAATTGCCGCAACACGGACAGTGATTGCACTGATATCCACTTTGGTTTCATCATAAAATTGCTTGTGGTTTTCATAAGTGCACTCCGGTAAGCCTTCCACCGATTCCAGTGCCACCAGATGCGCTTCGGTTTTCCGCTGCAAATCAGTTACCGCCCTATCGGTAGTCTCATCGTAACTGCTGATCAGTTTTACCGTGCAACCGGATACGGCTAATGCCACCGCAAGACAAACAGAAACTAAAAAAACAGTGAATCGCGGAATTGTTCGATCAATTTTCATCATATGTCACCTCCTGTTGGGAATTACCCGGTTAATCGATGGGAAAGCTTGACACATACGACTACATTCAATACTTCTATGGAAATTCTGAAAAAGATAGCGAGTGACGTCAGTCAAGGCGAAATCAGGAGAGAAAGCACAGTTTACGAGTAATAAAGGAGCACTTTGAACCTGGTTTCAATGCTACATGACCGAGCGCAACAGTTTTTCATCACTTTCCAAAGCTATTTTCAGTCAGAAAATTGCCCTATTTTTGCAAACAGCCATGGCATAGTGCCGAAGTATTGATCAATTGACAAGTCGCGCCACGGTCGCAATCGCCGTTCAGCCGGCGGTTTTTGCCATGTCGATCGCACGCATCACCATGTCGCGCGCTTCGCCGGAATCGCCCCAGCGGCCGACGCGCACCCATTTTTCCGGTTCGAGATCCTTGTAATGTGTAAAGAAATGCTCGATCTGCTGAAACACGATATCCGGCAAATCGTCGCGTTCGCAGACATGCGCGTAGTACGGAAACGTTTTGTTATCCGGCACGCAGATCAATTTTTCATCACCGCCGTGCTCATCCTCGAGGTGCAGCAGCGCGATCGGCCGAGCGCGCACCACGCAACCGGCGAGAAACGGCGAGCGGGCAATCACCAGCGCATCGAGCGGATCGCCATCATCGCACAACGTGTGCGGAATGAAACCGTAGTTGGCCGGATAACGCATCGGCGTATGCAGGATACGATCGACAAACAAGGCGCCGGATCGTTTATCGAATTCATATTTGACAGGCTCGCCGCCGGTCGGCACTTCGATGACGACGTTGACATTGGCGGGCACATTGGCGCCTACGGGAATGGCATTGATATCCATGGAATTTAATTTCTCGCTGATTTTGAAGGAAATAGAATCGGTCTTTTGATCGCTTTTGAGTGTACTGGTGACTCTAAGCACTGTCAAACCGCTGCGTGTGGTGCATTATCATTCTTCAAAGCTTGTTCAAGGGCGACCAAGGATAATCTTGCAGATGCTGCCGCAGTTCTTCTTCACGGTAACGATTGATCCGCAAAATAGCTAAAACGATCACCATCACAATCGGCAGCGTAAAAATCAGTATGCCGGTCAGCGCAATCAGATACTCACCGATCCACAGCGTGACCACCCAGTTGAAGATCAGCACCGACAGATAAAGAACCGGCCCCAGCAACGAGCGGAACGGCATCGCAAACACACCATGCGGTGCCGTCGCGTCGCGTTTACGGTCGATCCGCTGGAAAGCGGCCACCAGCACAAAACTAGTCAGCAGCCAGCCGGCGTAGTTTGAAACCGGCACACCGAAATGCAGCCCGTTCTCGTAATAACCATAAATCTGCCCCAGAAACCAGCGGTCGCCCTGCAACGCCACCGGGTCGATGATGATGTCCAGAAAGGTTTGCAGAAAAGCACCCAGCACCAGTGCAGCCCACGACTGCCGGATAGCGCGCGTTTCCAGCGTGATCAAATCCGCACCTTTGGCCGCCAGAGGCGATAGGATGAACAACGCCGTCGTATAACTGCAATACGTCAGAAAAACATACGATAGCGAATCGAAAAAAGGCACACCCCATACCCATAATTCGCGCTGGCTGGTGTCGTCGATGTAATAATACCAACCGTAAGGAAATCCAGTGGTGATCGAAAGCTTCTCCGAGGCAAATGCAATCAGATAGCCAACGACAGCAAAAATCAGCATCTTACGCCAACCCACATGCGGAACACAGGCCAGCAAAAATGCCGCAAAAAAACTGAATACATATGGCCGCATGACAAGGGTGTCAATGGCGATATCAAGCATGAACAACTCCTTGGCTGATGGTGTGGATTAATGGGTTAGGTGCTTGGTAATCTCTATTCGAGACTACGATGAATCCGCAGGAATGGCAGGATAAGCTATATTTCCGGCAAGATCGCTGATTCTTAGATTTTATCTCGGATGATGCAGGCTTATCCGGATTATTTACTTAACAGGTTCATTCCTGTTCGGTTAAAGCTGAGTCTGATACTGAAGGTTTGTCGTAAGCATCGACATAACTATCGATCAGATTTCGAATCATGCGCTGATATTGCGTATGGTGTTTCGCTGCTTCCGCCTTGAAGAATTCAACGCTTTTCTTGCTGAGCGCAATTGTCACCTTCACGCCCTCTTCCCGGAAAGCAAGCTGTTCGGGCGAAGGTAGAAAATCTTCAATGATTTTGGCTTCAATCGGCTCATCCTGATACTTGATTTTCTTGCTCATAAATTACCTTTCCTTTGCGCCAATAACCGGCGCCGAATATACGAATCACACCGCCACGGTAGGTAAATCGAACGGTAAGAATGCCGCCTTCAACCGCGCCGAAACAAAAATAACGCTTTTCCGTTTCGCTATGCGCAATATCCTCGGCAATAACACGATTAGGATCGGCAAAGGCATATTGCGCCAAGGAAAAAGCAACACCATGTTTCTTCTGATTCTCAGCATCTTTATCCGTGTTCCACTCAAACCGAGCTTTCTTCATGGAATCAGCTTAGCATATCGATATATCAGATTCCATATAAAAATATGGCTGTCAATGGAATCATGATTTGGAGGAATTCGGCAAAAGCGGATTAATGCATGTGTGACTCTAATTGTATGACACAAAATCCGCTTACTAAGATAACCAATACGTGAAGGACAATGCCCGCAGGTATTACGCCCTATCGCGCTTTCGTTCGGTGCGATCATTCGGCAGGTGATTAGGGGCGGAACACTTTCAGCTCTTGCCTTACACGGATTGAGGAAAATTTTTGTCCCGGATGACGCAAGCTTATCCAGGCTACTTGCTACTTGCTGGTGTGGCGGATGTAGTTCTTTGCGGTTAAATCCCGGAGACGCAGGCTTAGCCGGATTATTTGTTGCGGCGATTAAGCCGTGCCATGCTACAAAACCTCGAATTCACTTCTGGCAATTCCCGATTGGCGGATGATAGATTGAAGCGTTCCGATGCGTATTTCGGAATGATTGGGCACAGGCACGGTAATCGTTGTGTTATCCATTTTTTTCTGCATCACAACATGACTGCCGCGCCGCCGGACTTCGATAAAACCATGTTGTGCCAAAATAGCACACAATTGCTGTCCAGATAAAATCCGCAACTTACCCAACGGCAATCTCTAGGCGGGTTATATAAATTTCATCATGCAACCGCTGCTGAATTTCTTCCGCCGATGCGGTTTCGAAAAACAATTCCAACGCTTCCCGCAGGTTCTCACGCGCTTCGTGAACGGTATCGCCTTGACTGGCGATGTCGAGCTCCGGACAGAAAGACACATAACCGCTGCCTTCACGTTCAATGATGGCGGTCATTTGTTTATTCATGGGGTTCGCTCCGAGATTTGATTTGTAAAAGGAAGATGAACGGATTTTATTGCGCATCGCATTATAAGTAAATCTCATGATCGGATTCTGCGAGATGTATGTATAAATTTGCTCCGCGCGCCCTGCGCCTATCCCCGCGGCAAGACCGCGGGGTATTACGGTGCAGAAAACCAAAAACGGCGCGCTACGCTGACTTCAAAAACACAAAAACTATAATGCTCCCCGTGGCAAGACCACGGGGAATCGCAAGTTCAATGTAATTGATGAAGGAAATTTTATCTCGGATGGCGTTCTGGCTTATCCAAGTTATTTTCTACTTACTTGATATCATTCCATTCTTGTAAAACTCTTTCGCTAATAGCTTTTGAAAACGTATCAAGTTGACTTCTATATTTCTCGATGTTTTTCTCTTCGGCTGCGATTCGAAGAGCTTCTGATTCAGTTTTAAATGACCTTTTTTCTGTTGTGTTATGAGCGAATAAAAGTAATAGCTTTTGCTCTTTAGCAATAAAGTCTGCCTTAGCTTTAGGCAGTTCTTCATTATTATTAGCTGGTAATCCATAAACCAATTCGGCAGCTCCGATAAGTTCTGCCTCAGCATCTCGAAGGCTATTCATCCATTTCTCGCGAATATTCTTCTTCCAAGAACGAACAGCCCAGATTAAACCAATAATATTTACAATCAAAATGTAAAATACAGGATTACAAAGAATTGTTAATTGTTGCACCTATTACTCCTCATTTATCAGATTATAGTTAAGTATCGCATAGCAAGCTCATGCTTAAGCAATACAACTACTCCATCAACAACCTCAACGCTTCCAGATACTTCTCCACCGTTTGCCGTAACACATCGTCCGGCAATGCCGGCGCCGGGGCTTGTTTATTCCAATCCTGCGTTTCCAGCCAATCGCGCACGAATTGTTTGTCGAAGCTTGGCGGGTTTTGGTCGGGGTGATATTGATCCGCAGGCCAGAAGCGTGATGAGTCGGGGGTAAGGACTTCGTCGATCAGGTAGAGCTCGCCTTTTTCATCCAGACCGAATTCGAATTTGGTGTCGGCGATGATGATGCCGCGTTGCAAGGCATAATCGGCGGCTTCGGAATAGAGTTGGATGGCTTTGGCGCTGACTTTGGCGGTTAATTCCCGGCCTAGCAGTTTTTCCACCTTGGCGACGGAAATATTTTCATCATGCGCACCGGCGGCGGCTTTGGTTGAGGGCGTGAAAATCGCGCCACCTGGCAATTTGTCGGCAAGTTTTAATCCGGCAGGCAATGGAATGCCACAAATTGCGGCGGTCTGCTGGTAATCCTTCCAGCCGGAACCGACCACGTAGCCGCGTACGATGGCTTCGATCGGCAGCGGTTTCAGGCGGCGGATCACGAACGCGCGCCCTGCCACTTGATCGCGCTCGCTGTCGGTCACGACCGATTCCGGTGCGATGCCGGTCAGGTGATTCGGCAGGATGTGCGCAAGCTTGTCGAACCAGAATTGCGACAATGCGGTGAGGATTTTGCCTTTGCCGGGCACGGCAGTCGGCAGGATCACGTCGAACGCCGACAGACGGTCGGTTTGCACGATCAGCAGTTTGTCGTCGCCGACGGCGTAAATATCGCGGACTTTGCCGCGATGTAAAAATGGCAAGCTTTTGATGGAGGTTTCAAACAATGCGGTTTCGGTCATGGTATTCGCTTCACTTGGATTCGAGTTGTTGTTTGATGCGCAGCGCCTCGCTCAACGCGGTTTCGGTATCGTTGCCCAGCACGGTGTAATGCCCCATTTTGCGCCCTGGGCGTGCTTCGATTTTGCCGTACAGGTGCAATTTAACCGCCGGGTGTTGCAGCACGACATTCCAATCGGGATCGCCGTTGCGCCACACGTCACCGAGCAGGTTGACCATCACGGCGGGGCTGAGCTGCGTGGCGGCACCGAGTGGCAGGCCGCACAGCGTGCGCACTTGTTGCTCGAATTGCGACGTGACACAGGCATCGATCGAATAATGCCCGCTGTTGTGCGGACGCGGCGCGATTTCGTTGATCACCAGCTCGTCGTCGTGCAGCACGAAAAACTCGACGCACAACACGCCTTGATAATTGAGCTGCTTCGCAACCTGACCCGCGAGAGCTTGCGCCTTTTCGGCCAGCAGCGGAGAAATCCGGGCGGGCACGATGCTGATATCGAGAATGCCGTTGACATGCTGATTCTCGGACACTGGAAACATCGCTGTTTTCCCATCGCTACCGCGCGCGACCACCACCGAGATTTCGCTTTTCAGCGGCATGAATTTTTCCAGCACGCACACAGCATGGTTCAATTGCTCGTAGGCCGCCGGAAATTCTGCCGCGGTGGTAACCTTGACCTGACCTTTGCCGTCGTAACCGAATTGGCTGACTTTCAGAATGCCAGGCAGAAAATCCGCGGCATCCTGATCGGCAAAATCATCCGGCTGCTGGATGACCGCAAACGGTGCAACGGCAAAACCATTGATACCCAGAAATTGTTTTTCTGCAATCCTGTTTTGCGCGACCGAAACACTGTATGCATCCGGACTGACAACACACGATTTGGCCAGCTTTCGTAGCGAATTCGCGGGAATATTCTCGAATTCGGTGGTGACGGCGGCGCACTGCTCGCCCAGTTTCTGCAGCGCGACCGGATCGTCATAATTCGCGCAGATAAACGCATCGGCGATGCGCCCGGCTGGACTGCCGCTATCGGGATCCAGTACCGTGACTTGGTAACCCATTTGTTGCGCGGCTTGCACGAACATGCGCCCGAGCTGCCCGCCGCCGAGCACACCGAGCATGGCCCCAGGCATCACCGGCATTATTGCGGCAACTCGGCGCTGAGAACCGACTCGGTTTGTTTGCGCCGGTATTCGTCCAACTGTGCACTCAATTCACTGTTATTCACTGCCAATAGCGCCACCGCAAACAGCCCGGCATTCGCCGCTCCGGCCTGGCCGATGGCAAATGTGGCGACCGGAATGCCTTTCGGCATTTGTACAATCGACAACAACGAATCCAATCCTTGCAAATGCTTGGAATTGACCGGAACACCGAGCACCGGCAGCGTGGTTTTCGCCGCGATCATGCCGGGCAGATGCGCCGCGCCGCCAGCACCGGCGATGATGCATTTAATACCGCGCGCCTTGGCTTCCTCGGCGAATTGAAACATCAAATCCGGCGTGCGGTGCGCCGAAACTACTTTGGCTTCATGCGCGATATGAAACTCATCCAGGACAGCAACTGCATGCTGCATCACATCCCAATCGCTGGTACTTCCCATCACAATACTCACCAATGGTTTAATCATTTCACGGTAACTGGTAAAAAATTAACGATAAATATCCACTCATAATGTTGTACTATCACACCCTGAAACACGGCTGGCTATTTTATAAGCCTGCGCAATAATCGTGTTATGTATTTCGATCGCTGCAATCGATGGGCTACTGGTATTATACTCGCCTGCTTTAACAGCACGCTTTTCACTGATGTGCGTTTACCAACTCAATATTCATTGACATTGATATAACCGGTATTTGAATGAATTTTCAACGCGGAAAACAGAGTAACGAACCGGAAATCAATCTGATCCCGATGATTGATGTGCTGTTGGTCATCCTGATTTTTCTGGTGGTGACCACGACGTATTCGAAATTCGCCGAACTTGAAATCAGTTTGCCGGAAACCAATGCGGAAAAAGTCGATAAAAACGTTGAAAAGCCAAACAGCATCGATATCACCGTCAGCGCGCTGGGCGAATATACCATCAATCTGGCGCCGGTCAAATCGGGCAGTATCGAAAGTCTGCGCGATGCCTTGCTGACAGCGGCCAAAGGCCATGAAGATCCGTTCATCATTATCAATGCCGATGCCAAAGCCACGCACCAGTCCGTGATTACCGTGATGGAAGCCGCGCGTCTGGCAGGTTACAATAAAATCACATTCACCACGGAAACGAGCAATACCCAATAACGGGGGTTCGCATGTTTGAACTGTTCAAAAATTACTACAATAAACTCACTAAGGAGGCCACGATGTCTACTGTCAATGTCGATAATTTTTCCCAAGCCGCGCAAGCGGGTTCGCAATACGTTCTGGCGCCCCTGCCCTACGCCAACAATGCACTGGAGCCGGTAATTACCGCCAATACATTGAGTTTTCATTACGGCAAGCACCACAAAACCTACGTCGATAACTTGAACAATCTGTTGGCGAACAATCCTTTGGCAGGGCAATCGCTGGAGCAGATCATCAAAGCAACCGCCGGGCAAGCGGACAAAGCGGCGATTTTCAATAACGCCGCGCAAGTGTGGAACCACATGTTCTACTGGCATAGCCTGAAACCCAACGGCGGCGGCGAACCACCAGCAGTACTCAAGCAAAAGATCGAATCGGCGTTCGGCAGTCTGGATGCGTGCAAAAAGGAATTCGCCCAAGCGGCATTGACGCAATTCGGCAGCGGCTGGGCGTGGCTGGTGCTGGACAACGGCAAAATCTCCGTGGTTAAAACCGGCAACGCCGAAACACCGCTGACAAAAAATGTCCGCCCGCTATTGACTATCGATGTATGGGAGCACGCCTACTATCTGGATTACCAAAACCGCCGTGCCGATTACGTCAACACCATTCTGGACAAATTGATCCATTGGGATTTTGCCGCCGCTAATCTCGGATAATTTTCCCATTTATGACTGCTATTACCATCGCCCTGTCAAAAGGGCGAATTTTTGAAGATACGGCGCCGCTGCTCAAAGCTGCCGGCATCGAAGCGCTGGATGATCCGGAAACATCGCGCAAATTGATTCTGTCGACCAACCGCACCAATGTCCGTTTGGTGATCGTGCGCGCATCGGATGTACCGACTTACGTGCAATACGGCGCCGCCGATCTCGGCATCGCCGGGAAGGATGTGTTGCTGGAACACGGTGGCGCCGGTTTGTATCAACCGCTGGACTTGAATATCGCGCGCTGCCGCATGATGGTCGCGGTGCCTGACGGTTTCGATTATGACTCTGCCGTGCGGCAAGGCGCGCGGCTGCGCATCGCCACCAAATATGTGCAAACCGCCCGGGAGCACTTCGCCGCAAAAGGCGTGCACGTCGACCTGATCAAATTGTACGGCTCGATGGAGCTGGCGCCGCTGGTGGGGTTGGCCGATGCCATCGTCGATCTGGTGTCGAGCGGTAACACGTTAAAGGCCAATAACCTGAAAGCCGTGGAAGAAATCATGCCGATTTCGTCCCGGCTGATCATCAACCAGGCGGCGTTGAAACTGAAAAGAGAGACTATTCAGCCCATACTGGATGCTTTTTCTGCAGCGATAGAAAAGTAAATTCTCACACACTTACCCGCATTCCAACGATGTCATGATTCAAATAAAACGATTCAACTCAACCGATCCCGATTTCGATTCCAAGCTCGACAAGCTACTGGCTTTTGAGGGTGCACAGGATGATGCGGTCGATTCCACGGTAGCCAAAATTCTTGCGGATATTAAAATCCGTAAGGATACCGCACTGATCGAGTACACCAACCGCTTCGACCGGCTCAACGTGGCTTCCGCCAAAGCGCTCGAACTGACACAGGATGATTTACAGCAAGCGCTGGCGGTACTGCCGTCAACCGAGCGCACGGCATTGCAACAAGCCGCCGGGCGGGTGCGTAGTTATCACGAAAAACAGCCATTGAGTTCATGGCAATACACGGATGCAGACGACACGTTGTTAGGACAAAAAATCACACCGCTGGATCGGGTTGGGCTGTACGTACCCGGCGGCAAGGCATCGTATCCCTCGTCGGTGCTGATGAACGCAATTCCGGCCAAAGTGGCGGGTGTGAAAGAATTGATCATGGTCGTGCCGACACCGGATGGCGAAAGAAACGATATGGTGCTGGCGGCGGCAGCGATCAGCAAGGTTGATCGGGTATTTACCATCGGCGGCGCGCAAGCGGTCGGTGCACTGGCATACGGCACTGAAACGGTACCGCCGGTGGATAAAATCGTCGGTCCCGGCAATGCGTACGTCGCCGCCGCCAAGCGCCGCGTGTTCGGCGTCGTCGGTATCGACATGGTGGCCGGACCTTCCGAAATTCTGGTCATTTGCGACGGAAAAACCGATCCCGATTGGATCGCCATGGATTTGTTTTCGCAGGCGGAACACGACGAACTTGCTCAATCCATTTTGCTATCTCCGGATACGCAATTTCTCGATCGCGTGCACAGCAGCATCAATCGCCTAGTAGAGAAAATGCCGCGTCAGAATGTCATTCGCGCTTCACTGGAAAATCGCGGTGCGCTCATTCAAGTGAGAAATCTCGATGAAGCCTGTGAAATAGCCAATCGGATCGCGCCCGAACATTTGGAATTATCGGTTGAGCACGCGGAAAGCTGGCTCGATAAAATTCGCCATGCCGGCGCCATTTTCATGGGTCGTAATGCCTGCGAAGCGTTGGGCGATTACTGCGCCGGTCCCAATCACGTGCTGCCGACTTCGCGAACTGCGCGATTTTCTTCTCCGCTGGGCGTTTACGATTTTCAGAAACGCAGCAGCCTGATCCAAGTTTCGCAACAAGGTGCTGCCAAACTCGGCGAAATCGCGTCCATCTTGGCCTACGGAGAAGGTTTACAAGCACATGCCCTGTCGGCGGAATACCGCTATAAAAATCGTTAAGCCCCGGTAGCATCGTCACGATGATTTACAGGTGAGCGTGGGAACCCAGCATGCCGATCATTACCTCACGCGACCATCCCCTTATCAAGCAGCTCATCAAGCTGGAGGGATCAGCGCAATACCGTAAGAAAACCGGGTTGACGCTACTCGACGGCATTCATTTGATTCAAATCTATTGCTCGGTGCTGGGCGCGCCGGAAAATCTGATCGTCAGCCAAGCGTATATCGACGATGCCGAGAATGAGCATTTTCTTACCATCCTCTTCGGTCATGTACCTCCGACACTGACGATCGTCAGTAATGCTTTATTTCATGCGATATCACCGGTTAAAACGCCGTCCGGCATTCTCGCGCTGATCACGCAGCCCGGCTTGAAGAAAGATGTGAGCAACGGCAAGGAGACATTCAGTGTTTTGCTGGAAGCCATTCAGGATCCCGGAAATCTTGGTTCTATTCTGCGCTCCGCAGCCGCAGCCAGCGTCAAAGATGTTTATTTATCCAAGCAATGCGCCGATGCCTGGTCGCCCAAAACCCTGCGTGCCGCCATGGGTGCACATTTTTTCTTGCGCATCCATGAAGATAGCGATTTGCAAAAAATCGCCCAGCAATTCTCCGGCACGATCATTGCCACATCGATACAGGCCACGCGGAATCTTTTTGAAATCTCGCTAGTCGGCCCCACCGCTTTCGTATTCGGCAACGAGGGCGCCGGATTATCCAAGGAAATGATTCAAGCATCGAACGAGAACATCGTCATTCCCATGCCCGGCAAAACCGAGTCATTGAATGCCGCAGCCGCAGCCGCCATTTGCTTTTTCGAGAAGGTCCGCCAGGAAAGAGCATTTGCGGCATCAATCAATATTGGAACAAAATAACAGGCGGTGTATGATACCGCACCCATCAGAACAGTTACTTTGGAGCACTTATGAAAATTTCTTCCCTATCTCTCATCGTTTTGGTGGGATGCATATTATTCAACGCTTCCCAGGTCATGGCGATTCACCATGAACCGCAAGATTCGCAAGCACCGCAACAAGCCTCGAATGGAAACATGGCGAATAACGAAGGAACCGTCGTTTCCGTCATCGATACCACCGGTTATACCTACATGGAGCTGGAAAACGGCGGCAACCGTTTCTGGATCGCAGCGCCAACGACTAAAGTCAACAAAGGCGACCATATCCGTTTCGTTCAAGAAATGGTGATGACTAACTTCACCAGTAAAACCTTGAACCGCACTTTCGGCACGCTCATTTTTGTTTCTTCCACGCAAGTGAAGAAATAACCGCTCAAGCTACGTCGGTGAAACCGATCAGCAGCTTGTTCTTGAGACCTTTCAGTTCATCGCGGTATTGGGCTGCTTGCTCGAATTCCAGATTCTTGGCGGCATTCAGCATTTTCTTTTCGACTCGTTGAATTTCCTTGGCCAATTGTGCTTCATTCATCGCATCGTAGCGCGCCTGCACCTGCGCAGCCTTGAGATTCTGCTGCGCCGATTCGTGGTTATAGACGCCGTCGATCAGATCTTTAATCCGCTTATGCACCGAACGCGGTGTAATGTGATTGCGCAGATTATGCTGTAATTGCTTTTCGCGCCGCCGGTTGGTTTCATCGATGGCAACACGCATGGACCGGGTTATGTTGTCGGCGTACAAAATCGCTGTACCGTTGATATGCCGGGCGGCACGGCCGATGGTTTGAATCAGTGAACGCTCGGAGCGCAAAAAACCTTCCTTATCCGCATCCAGAATCGCAACCAGCGATACTTCCGGTATATCCAGACCTTCGCGCAATAAGTTGATACCGACCAGCACGTCGAATTGTCCCAGGCGCAAATCGCGGATAATCTCGACACGTTCGACGGTGTCGATATCGGAGTGCAGATAACGTACTTTGATTTGATGATCAGAAAAATAATCCGTCAAATCTTCCGCCATGCGCTTGGTCAACGTCGTCACCAGCACACGCTCATGCTTCGCTGTGCGCAGAGTCACCTCGGACATCAAATCGTCCACCTGCGTTGTAACCGGACGCACTTCAATAATAGGGTCGACCAATCCCGTCGGCCTGACCACCTGTTCCACCACTTGGCCGCTATGTTGCTTTTCGTAATCGGCAGGCGTGGCCGAGACGAAAATAGTTTGCGGCATCCGCTTTTCGAATTCCTCAAAGCGCAACGGCCGGTTATCCAGCGCCGATGGTAAGCGGAAGCCATAATTCACCAGATTTTCCTTACGCGAACGGTCACCCTTATACATGCCGCCGATCTGCGGTACGGTAACATGGCTTTCGTCGATGATCATCAGCGCGTTATTCGGCAGATAATCCAGCAGTGTCGGTGGCGGTTCGCCGGGCTTCTTGCCGGATAAATGACGGGAATAATTTTCGATGCCTTTGCAAAAACCCAATTCATTCAGCATTTCCAGGTCGAACCGGGTGCGTTGCTCCAGGCGTTGCGCTTCGACCAACCGGTTTTCCTGATAGAAATACTCCAGCCGTTCGCGCAACTCGGTTTTGATCGTTTCCATCGCGCGCAACGTCGTGCTGCGCGGTGTGACGTAATGACTGGAGGGGTAAACGGTAAAGCGCGACAGCTTTTGCAGCATGTGTCCGGTCAGCGGATCGAATAACGATAAGCTATCGACCTCATCGTCGAATAACGAGATGCGCAACGCGGCTTCCGAATTTTCCGCGGGAAACACATCGACCACATCGCCGCGCACACGGAAAACACCGCGCTTGAATTCCAATTCATTGCGCTCGTACTGCATTTCGGTCAACCGCTTGATGACATCACGCTGCGACATTTTTTCGCCGTTGCGCAAGTGCAGAATCATGCCGTGATAATCCACCGGATCACCAATACCGTAAATGCACGACACCGTGGCGACGATGATGGCATCATCGCGCTCCAGCAGCGATTTGGTCGCGGATAAACGCATTTGCTCGATATGTTCGTTGATGCTGGAGTCTTTTTCGATGAATAGATCGCGCGCGGGAACATACGCTTCGGGCTGATAATAATCGTAATAAGAAACGAAATACTCGATGGCGTTTTCCG
Source organism: Gammaproteobacteria bacterium (assembly GCA_015709635.1). Classification (NCBI taxonomy): domain Bacteria; kingdom Pseudomonadati; phylum Pseudomonadota; class Gammaproteobacteria; species Gammaproteobacteria bacterium. The sequence continues at coordinate 1,505,729 of CP054180.1, read as the reverse complement.
GGAAAAATTCGCGCATCTCCGCATACAGTTGCGCCGCCAGCGTTTTATTCGGGGCGATTACAATGGCCGGACGGCCAAGACGCGCGATCATATTGGCGATCGTGTAGGTTTTTCCGGAACCGGTAACACCCAATAAGGTCTGAAACGCCAGACCATCGCTGATACCTTCGACCAATTGCTCAATTGCCACCGGCTGGTCACCCGCCGGTTCAAAAGCTTGCTGTAATTTATACGGACTATTGGGGAAGGTTACGATCACAGGTATAATTCCATTATTGAATTGTTTTTTCGTGTCATTCTAACATGTTGGTCTATTTATTTTAGTGCGAGGATTTTTGTGGAACTCTCTAGCCGCGTTCAAACCATCAAACCATCTCCTACTCTTGCAGTCACTGCCCGGGCCGCAAAACTCAAAGCGGAAGGCAAAGACATCATTGGATTGGGAGCGGGCGAACCTGATTTCGATACCCCTCAGCACATTAAAGATGCCGCCATCGCCGCGATTAACAAGGGATTAACCAAATACACCGCAGTCGGCGGCACACCGGGTCTGAAAAACGCCATTGTGGCTAAATTCAAGCGGGAAAATAATTTTGATTTTGATGCCAAACAAATTCTGGTTTCCTGTGGCGGCAAACAGAGCTTTTTTAATCTGGCGTTAGCGGTGATCAACCCGGGTGACGAAGTCATCATCCCCGCGCCTTATTGGGTTTCTTATCCGGATATCGTGCTGATCGCAGAAGGCAAGCCGGTTTTTATCGACACCGGTATCGAACAGAATTTCAAAATCTCCGCACAGCAACTGGAAGCCGCGATTACCCCGAAAACCAAGATGTTTGTCATCAATAGCCCGAGCAATCCGTCGGGTGCGGTTTATACCGTCGATGAACTCAAAGCGCTGGGTGCCGTATTGCGTAAGCATCCGCACATTCTGATCGCAACCGATGACATGTATGAGCATATCCTGCTGTCGGGTCAGAAATTCAACAACATCGTCAACGCTTGTCCGGAATTGTTTCCGCAAACAATCGTTCTGAATGGTGTTTCCAAAGCGTATTCAATGACCGGATGGCGCATCGGTTATTGCGGCGGTCCGGCTCGCATCATCACTGCAATGGAAAACATACAATCGCAAAGCACATCCAACCCGAGTTCCATTTCGCAAGCGGCGGCCGAAACGGCGTTGAACGGCGATCAATCCTGCATGAATCCGATGATTGCAGCGTTCAAAGAGCGCAATATCTTTGTCACCGAACAATTGAATCAAATCAATGGGGTGCGTTGTTTGTCTTCGGAAGGCGCATTTTATGCATTCGCCGATGCTCGCCAATCGATTCGCGATTTGCATAAAAGCAGTTTGCTCAGTACACCGACCGATATCGCATTCAGCGAATATCTGCTGGAAAAAGCGGGCGTAGCCGTAGTTCCCGGTTCCGCTTTCGGATGTGAAGGTTATATGCGTTTATCTTTTGCCACTTCAATGGACAACTTGAAGCAGGCGTTAAGCCGCATTAAAAACCTGCTGAAATAATCCAGCCGACATCAGCGGATAATGATGCTGATGCCTGCTTAATGAAAGTTTGCCAAAGCCGCCTTTTTGGTCTTTCCGGCGCGCGAAGGAATATTGCACAGACCGCAAACGTGGTTGGAGTGAATCTCCAATGAATGCACGACAAACTTTCCGCGGCAATTCACACAAGGCGCGATACACAATACACCGCTGTCCACGAAGCGCACCAAAGTCCACGCGCGTGTCAAACTTAATACTTTTTCTTGTTGACTGACCTGGATGTGTTCGATGTAAAGCCGGTAACTTTTAATCAGCGCATCGATGCCGTCAATTCCGGTATTTGCTGTTACGTAATTGTAAATATTGATGAATAACGATGAGTGCATATTCGGTTGCCAGCTCATAAACCAATCTTCCGAATAAGGCAGCATACCCTTGGGAGGAGATACGCCTCTGATTTCTTTATAGAGTTTCACCAATCGCTCGCGGCTCAGATTGGTGTTCATTTCTAAAACCTGGAGCCGGGCGCCCAGTTCGATTAATTCCGTTGCTAAATGAATTTGCTTGGCTTCGGTAATAAGGCTTCGATTGCGCATGATATTTTCTCCTCTGGCTGTTCGATTGAAGCGTAGGTTAGGCAATGGCTTCCGCCGATTTACCCGCCATTAAAATGGCCGCATGCGATTTGGTAACGGATTGATCACGATTATCGCTCGATAACATATCCGCAATCAATCGATCGTCAAAACGAAAGCGGCACAGCAGCATATTGGAAGCCGCCATTTTAATGAGTTGCGCAGAACTCAATCGATCCAGAATATCCGCGATGTCTTGATTAATCCCTAGGCGATACATCGCCGACACCCTGTCGTCGCGCAGCATCTGTTTGGCCAGCAATAAATAACTTAAATTGATGTCCCTGATTTCATCTAAAAGTTGATTGGTTTCCATTTCATCACCCCTTCCAATTAAAAATTATTTTCAACAAACCCCTGTAACGCACAGGTGAAATTTTCAATGATGTGACAGTGGAAGTAAATGGAAGTTGAGCTTAAACAGAGTTAGGTAATCTTCTTATCGCAATGTAGGAAATTTACCTACACGCGAAGAGCCTTATTTTATCGGGCTTGGGAATTGGATGGTGGCTAAAGCTGCTATGATAGCGACCAAATTCCACGCAACTTTAGAAAATAATAAAAATATTTTGAATACATTTTCGACAGCAGACAATCATCATATCATGCCTCAAGAAGCGATCAATCTAAGAAGTACTGCGGGAAAAAGGCTCTAAATATCGTAATTTAAAATACTTCGGCATGACCTACACCTTCCACTTCCAATCATTCGGTCAATCAACCGGCTATTTGAACCATTAGCGCGGCAATATTTGCCGGTCTTATTCTTTGTCAGTTTATATAAAACGAACAGTAAAAAAGCTTCAATACAACCAACACAAGCCCTTGCGCTGGCTGGCATGATCATTGCTGTATAGGCTTCACAGCAACCCCTTATAAACCCGCAGTATTAAATATTCAGGAATCCCTATGAAAAACAAATTCGACAGCTTGGAGCTCGGTCAATTCATCCCTCTGCATTACCATCACAACATGCTGAATGATCCCTTCCGCATGAAAGGCTTTAAAGAAGCGATTGATTTAGTCGTCAAGCCCGGCGCTAAGGTTCTGGAGTTAGGTGGCGGTACCGGTGTGCAATCGTTTTTTGCCGCGCAAAAAGCGCAGAAAGTTTATTGTGTCGAACGCAACCCTGAATTGGTCAATGCTGCGCGCAACTTACTTGCAAAAAACATCAATGGCGATAAAGTCGAAGTCATCCAGGCTGATGCCATGCATTATTTGCCGCCGGAACCTGTCGATGTGGTGATCTGCGAAATGCTGCACACCGGCTTGTTGCGTGAAAAACAAATGCCGGTAATCGATTCCTTCAAAAAGCGTTACCTGGAAAAATTTGGCGGCCCGCTGCCTGTTTTCGTACCGGAAGGTAGCATTCAAGCCATTCAACCAATTGAGCAAAACTTCAATTTTGAAAACTTCCATGCACCTACGATTTTATTTCAAGATCCTTATTTCATTCAGGAAAGAAGCAAAAGCCTCGGAGATCCCGAAGTGTTTCAATTGCTGTCTTACGAAGAACCATTCAGTCAGATTTGTGCGTGCGATGGAGAAATTCTTATCACCGAAAACGGCCAACTCAATGCCTTGCGGCTCATCACCAAAAATATACTGGCCATCAATATGCAGACATACAGCACCATTGACTGGCACACGCAATACATCATCTTCCCGTTAGCCGAGCCGATTAAGGTATCCAAAGGTGATCAAGTTGCCATCAACTTCAGTTATCCGGGCGGAGCCCCTCTCAATGCATTGCCAGATTCACTGCAAGTTCGCCTGATGAGTAAGCATACCCCGATGTTGGAATTTGCGCTGGAAGCGTTGAATCAATCTGCTGAATTTCCAGCTACTGCTGCAGAAAATACCGCTGTCTTGTAATCATTGTTAGTCAGAGCCACCCTACAGGGTGGCTCTTCCCATTCTTCACGTCATTCGAGTTTTCAATCGTAGTGCGGCAACAAAATAACAACTAACCGATTAAGTTATCAGCAGCAACCTTGACTCTACACCACGCGATTCACCCTCCCCAGTAGCATTTTGACTTCTCCCAAAGTTAATCGAAGCAATCGCCCGGATTAACTCCCAACAAAGATCAAGAACCGGTATGATCGGCAAAAGCGGCTTTGCATCTGGCAAAAGTACCCTTTTAGAAAAAAAAGTAATATGACTCAACATGATTTGAAATTATTCGGCATGAAAGCGGTAAAAGGCCGCTGGGGATTTGTGGCCATCGGATTATTGATCAATGTTTGCTTGGGATCGATTTATGCTTTCAGTGTTTTCCGCAAACCGTTGGAAGGTTTGTGGGGAATTACGTCGAGCCAGAGCGGTTATCCGTTCATGGTGTTTCTGGCCGTGTTTGCGGTTGCGATGCCGCTAGCGGGCAATCTGATCGCACGCTGGGGGCCGCGAAAAACGGCGATGCTCGGTGGTTTACTAGCGGGAACCGGATGGATCGCAGCCAGTTTTTCCGCAGATATTGTCACCCTGACACTTTTGTACGGTGTCATCGGCGGTGCCGGGGGCGGCATTGTGTACGGCTGCCCGATTGCCGTGGTGGCGCAATGGTTCCAGCGGCAAAGCGGCCTGGCAATCGGCTTGACGGTCATGGGTTTTGGCGTATCGGCATTGCTCATCGCACCGCTGATGAAAGCGATGATTCTTCTGCCGGATATCGGCGTCATGCATACGTTCTTCTATTTCGGCATCGTATTCATGATCATCATCACGTTGCTGGCACAGACCTTACGTTTCCCGCCAGCCGGGTGGGCGCCTGCGGTAGCACATATCACTGCGGTCGAAGCTGCAGTACTGCCCGCTCTGAATTTAGACCGGCAAGCCATGTTTAGAACCGTGAATTTCTATGCCCTGTGGGCGACCTACACCATCGGTTGTTTGGCAGGATTGATGGCGATCGGCATCGCATCACCGGTGGGTAGCGAAATCGCCAAACTGGAAGCGACCGCCGCAGCGCTCGCAGTGTCATTGTTTGCGGTATTCAACGGGCTCGGGCGACCGCTGTTCGGTGCTCTAACCGACAAATTGGGCCCGAAGCATACCGCTATGGTCTCATTCGCGATGATTTTGAGTGCATCGTTGCTGTTGTTCTTTTTCGGGCAAGACAATACCGTACTGTATCTGTTTGCATTCTGCGTGCTATGGATGTGCCTCGGCGGATGGCTGGCATTGGCGCCCACCGCTACCGGCATTTTCTTCGGCAAACAATATTACGCGCAAAATTACGGCGTGGTGTTTACCGCCTACGGCGCCGGTGCCATCCTCGGAACACTGCTGTCCGGCAGTATCAAGGACATCACCGGCAGCTATTTGCATGCATTTCCGGTTGTCGCCGGGCTGGCGGTTCTCGGAATGCTGATCGCCGCGGTAGGATTCAATTCACCGGGTAAACAGGCATCTTGAACTTGCTGCGTACCGCAGCGGCTCCACGACATGCCGCCGCTGATCTTCATATTCTCCCCCGCTGATAACAATTCATTTCGTTTTAAATCTCCCCATGTTAACCTTTAATGAGGAATGATCAGGGAAAGCAATCAAATGGATAAATTGGGACTTCCGATTGTTTTATTGGCGGCTTTATGGGGTGCAGTCAATACGACACTAAGCTTCTTTCAAATCATCAACGCCAGACGCGACATGCTGTTTGAATTGATCGACAAGTGTGGTTATTGCCCCGAGCAATCCCTCGGGCCGGTAGCGATCTATCTGACCAATCTTCTGCCGCTCACCGTCGGAAACATCATTTTTCTCTACCTGATCAGCTATGTCATCTTATCCATTCCACGCCACATGAAGATTGAAAATGACGAAGAGGCCAAACGGCTCAAGATCGCATGCAATTACATTGCAGTATTGCCTATTTTTGGCGCACTCTCATTTTGCGGTGGCGCGGTATTCGATCTGGTGATGCTGATCCACGCCTTGAAATGAAAAAAAATCTCCTCCCGGTACTCGCGCTGCTATTGACGGTTTTAACCTCCGGCGGCTGTGCTGTCATGGATAAAAACATTCCCGGCTGGACACAATACCGGAACCTGGACAAAACCAACGCACTGGAACTGGCATCCCGGAGCGCCGGCACCGGCGAACCGGTATTACTGATTCATGGTTTCGGCGCAAGCAGTTACAGCTGGCGGCATATTATTGAGCCGCTGGCGCAAAAGAACCGGGTCATCGCCATTGACTTGAAAGGCTTCGGCGATTCACCGAAACCGCGCGATGATGCGTATTCCGTTTACGAACAAGCCAGACTGGTGAGAAACTTCATTCTCAAAAACGATTTGAAGAATCTTCATATCATCGGCCATTCCTACGGGGGCGGAGTCGCACTGGCGGTATCGATCTATCTGTCGGCATCCAATCCGGGCGTGCAAAAAAGCCTGGTACTCATCGACAGCGTCGCCTACCCGCAGGAACTGCCCGGCTTCGTAAAAATACTCGCCACCCCGGTATTGGGGCCATTGATCACTTATGCCGTGCCCAATACCTTCCAGGTGAAGAATCTGCTGCAAATAGTGTATTTCAACGACGATCTGATTCCGCAAGAAGCCATCGACCACTATGCCGCCGATCTCGGCAAGCCCGATGCCAAATACGCGCTGCTGACGTCTGCGCGGCAAATGCTGCCAACCGATTTGCAGCAATTCGCGGAAAACTACGCCAGCCTGACCATTCCCACTCTGATCGTCTGGAGCCGGGAAGATGAAATCGTGCCGCTGGCCGTCGGCAAACGTCTGCATGAAAATCTGCTGAATTCAAAACTTGTCATCATGAGCGGCGTCGGTCACGCCGTGCAAGAAGAAAAACCATCGCTGCTTTTACCACACTTGCGCAATTTCCTGGAAGCCGTATCGCATCGCACTGCAATCACCCCATAAACGCAGCTTTCTATATCCAATGACCTTCATGATTGATTATCCACCGTTGAGAGCGATCCCATCATGAGAAACATCAGAATCCTCACCATGAATATCCAAGCGCAAGCCTGGCCTGCCGGTCCTCATAGCGATGCCGAATGGCGCGCTGAAGCGGTGGTTAAAGCGCTTGATCCCGGTAATTTTGCTTTCGATGAGCATCCCGATGTGGTGGTGTTCAACGAAGCGGATAACGAAGATGCGAAAGAGATTCTGGAAAATGGGTTGAAACATCTGTATCCGCATTACATCGTGTCGTTCGACGGCGGCAGCGGCGACCTGGACGACGGCGGACTGGCGATATTCAGCAAATTCGAGTTCTTCGTGTTGCCGCCGTCGGATAAAAACTTTTCCGGTAACCTCAGCCGGTTCTATCCCTACGACAGCGTCGGCATTCCCGGTGTTTTTTACCCGATGAGCGCCGGTAATGACGGTTTGGCGGAAAAAGGCGTGGCCATCGTGCAAATCAGCACCGGCTTGCACTTTGAAGCCGTCACTATCGCCTTGACGCACTTGCAGGCGTTTTACGAGGAAGTCGGCGAACATCACGCCATCCGCCTGCGCCAACTGAAAGTCATCGAAGGCGCGTTGATCGATCTCATCGGCGCGCCGGAAGATAACGCCAATTGGGATAAAGTCATCGTGCTCGGCGATTTGAATATCCGCGGCGACACACCGCCCTATTCCGTCGAAGGTCATGGCGAGTGGACCAATGTCTTCATCAACAACGGCGGCCCGTACAACAATGCCTCGCAAGGTATCACCGTCAGGCAAAACCAGCTGATTTTCACCGGGCAACTGACCGACGGCTGGCGCACGTTCATGACGCCGCCCGGCGCCTTCATGGAAGTGGATCCGGGTTTGACCAACACCAATCTGAAGGAAGGCGAGCATTTGCCCGCGCTACTGAAAGAGCGCCTGGATTACATCTGCTTTCCGAAGCAACGCACCGATGCGATAGGCGAAACGCCTCGCCGTCTGGTCGCGCAGCACATGCGGATTTTGCCATCGAATTTCTCCGCGCTGGATATGGCGTTCGAAAGAATCCAGAGCGACCATCGCGGTATTCTGGCACAAGTACATTGGCAATTTCCGTACAACACGCCGAATCAGGCCAAGCTGCAAGGCGATTTTATACATTTTCAAGCGCCGGATTCATTGGTCAAAGTCAACATTGCCAACGATCTGAAAATACCGTCACCCGGTGTATTCCAATGGATTTATATCCATGAACCGGGCACGTACACCTTCACTTACTCGCCCAATCTGGAAGCCGCTTTTTATTACGACAACGCAATGTCCACAAAAATTGACCCGTTCAATCAAGTCAAATGGACAGAAATAGGACTCGACCACGACTGGCTAAACGGCCTGCAACACGAATTCCAGCTTGCCGAAACCGGCGATCAGGTCGACGTGCACCGGCCGATGTTCATCCGCCTGAAAGCCGCTGAAAGAGACGATCAATTCACCGGCAACATTGCTTTTTCCTTCATCAAGCACACCGGGGAAAACCGCTTCCTCGCCATCGGCTTATTGCCGAACGACGATCCCAAAGATCCGCGCTTGCCGGTCGGCCAGAAAAACAGCGCCAACGACGAATGCTGGTTCCGCGCGCCGCTGGCCGAGCAATTGTTGAGCGGCAATCCTTACCGGGTGGAGTTTTACATCCAAAACGATTTCAATCGGAAAATTCAGCTCAGTTTGTTCGAAGGCATCGCCGCCCCGGCGCCTTTTGAGCAAGCCACCAATGAAGACAAACTCACATTGATTGGCTATGACCGTGCCGCCGACATCAAGGATGTTTACATGCTGCTGGAACGCAGCCAGACCACGGACTATGAATTCCTGGCGGGCTATCGCTACAGCATTTCCTACCTGAACCACCTGGAAATCTACAGCATCGAAGACCAAAGCGGCCTGGGCGCGGACGAAATCCACCTCACTATGACTGCCGATGACATGGCCACCAACTTCCTCGACTTCACCGACGAAGACTTCGACGACGACGAACGGCGCATGCTCAACTCGTATTACCCTAAAAATACCGCATTTAGCGACCGGCTCAACATCACCGTGTTCGAGCTGGATAGCGGCGATGACGACGACGGCCCCTTCACCGCCACGATTCCCGCATTGAAGAAAGGCGAAAATACACGGGAATCGTCGCTCATCATCGAAGCGGAAGGCGCAGAGTATCAGATTAGTTACAAGCTGAGCCGGAATCCGAACCGGTGAAGGCATAATGCACTTTTTAATGGTTTATTGTGGGATTCTTAATGCCACCACCCCAACAGTGATCATTAAAAAATTAACTAAGCTACTCTTCTTTGTTATTACGGCGTGCAGCAACGTAACCCAACAAACCTAGACCAGCCAGTAACATTAAATAGGATTCAGGTTCAGGGGCTTCAGAAATGAATGCTGTTCCATTGGCTGCTCCGAGACCATGTCCACCATAGCTGATCAAGAAATTACCATGACCAGTTAATGTGTCAATCGAATAAATACTTGTTCCTGTAACTCCATAAAGATGGACATTATCATTCGTCGCCATACCGAAAACATTTCCCACCCCCATTGAACCAATATTTGTTCCAGCGCCAGTCGCTTTATCGATTTGGATCAGACTATCTGACACCGGGGAAGTACTGGAAAGATACAAATTTCCTTCCACGAAAGCCAGATCACCAGACGAGCTGTAGGATACTCCACCATTGCCAATAGTAGACGCATGACCAGTTAAAGTATCGATTGAATAGAGGCTCGTATTCGCACCATAAAGTGTACCGGTAGAACTAAATACCAATGAATTAAGACTAGTGCCCAAATCGCCAATAAGGGTAGGAGCGGCTGACACTTGATTAATACTGTACAGTTTGCTAAATGAAATACCGAAAAGATTTCCGCTAGGATCAAAAGCAATATCGGTCATCGTAATTCCCATGTTCCCCACCATGGTCACCGCACCAGTTGCGACATCAACTTTGCCTAATTTACCAGAAGAATCATCGATCCATAATACTGGTGCGGCACTAACACTCGCAGCCATCATCAAATGAGCGACAAAAATAGTGCTGTAAAAATGAGAACACGGTTTAATCATCTTACTCTCCATTTAAATTTAAAAATTATGAAACATCCAAATGTTTGCAGCTAATTTATAAACATCCTGATTCATACAAACAAAACACTATAAGTATTACACCTAAACTCATGAATTCTCGACTATCGCAACAATATCACTTACAGCTATTTCGCGCAATTTCCTGTATGTTCCAATTTTTCATTAAAAAAACCTCTGTTCAATCTCATTACGATTAATTCACACTATTCCACTCAGAAACCTTTAAAAGATGCATCCCTTTATTGCAATCATCATTCGCTACAAAACCATTTGATTACAAACATCAATACTCCATGTAAATCGACATTCATGAAGATTTTAAGCGAGTATCTGGAGCCGATGGTCTAATGCCGCGGTTGGCAGCAGTAACCGAATTCGAGCCTTTGAAACCAGGAGCGCAAACAGACCCGCTAAAATGCAATAATGGACTCGCGATGCAATAACAAGCGATAGCTTCAAACAAAATTATGATTACTTTGTATGGCATTGAATGGTCACGTGCGAAATATGTATTGTTCACGTTGGCGGAGCTTGGTCTGGATTTTCAGCATGTCCGGATCAACCCATTCGAGAAAGAGAAGTACGCGCTCGAATATTTAAAGCTGAACCCGCTGGCACAGGTTCCTACCCTGGTCGATGGCGATCTGGTGCTGACCGAAGCGGTGGCAATCAATTTTTATCTGGCGAGAAAATACGGCGCGGGGAAGTTGTGGGCGGACCGGCTGGAAGACGAAGCGCAGATCTACAAATGGAGTCTTTTTGCCGTCACTCAAATGGAAATTGCCTGCGTGGATCTTATTCTGCACCGGAAGGTTTTCGAAGTAAAAGTTAGAAATCCGGACATCATCCAAGCGGCGGAAAAGAAACTGATGAAACCGCTTGAAGTATTGAACAACCATCTCGCCGGTAAAGATTTCCTGGTGGCCGGCAAATTTACCGTTGCGGATATCAATACGGCGGGTGTTTTGTCCTATGCACTGGGCGGCGAATTTGATTTTTCGCCCTATAACCATGTGGTGCGGTATCTGGATGCTATTTTATCGAGACCGGCGTGCAAAAAAGCGGGAATTATTCCCCTTCACCTAAGGAAACGCTGAATAATTGACTGTACGAGCGAATCGCTTCGTTATGCAGTACTCACTCTCTCGCCTATCTTGATGTTTGCAACTACCTCAATACGCCAACTGTTCCAGTGTAATGCCCATAGCAGCGGCGGCTTTCTCCATTGTTGCTTTGCACGGGTGTTTCTTGGCGGCTTCGATCTGGGCATAACCGGCTTGCATATACCCATGCGCTGCACCATTTCTTCTTGTGTCAGACTGGTAGGGTAGCATTAAGCATAGCGCAATGCACCGAGCAGCGACGCACGAAATCGCATCATAACGAATAACTTTTTGCTGATCCATCCTTTCCTAATTTTGGTGTCATGTGTTAACTCAAGACCTGGTACCTTGTTACGCAAACCTGGAAGAATTCCGCTGGCAAATCGAATAATTGCGTATCTCCTTGTTCGCATAGGAATTGAAAACGCCTTATCCCGTATCAAGCAAGCGGCTGCAAAAATTATGAGAAACGGCGCGGGTATACTGGTGGATGAAACGCACATGGAATGAATACGGGAACATCGTTCATGGCCGGCAGCTGAAACGAAAAACCATTCATTTTGATGAATGTGTGATGTCAAGATCTGACACCTTGGATATTATTTACTTACATTGATCTGCGTCAGCGCATTCAAAGCTCAAGCTCTTTCTTCCAGTCTAGACCGGTTTTCAGATACCCAAGTTGCGGAAGTATTGCCTTAGATGCGTCTTCCGATATGTCACTAGTGTCATCAAAGAGAACTATCGAGATAAGCACTTCCGCCATCAGCTGCTCATCAATGCCGGTTTTTTTGGCAAGCTTATCTGCTACTGCCCATAACATGTCGGTGGGATCGTCCATTCCAACAGCCCAATCGTAAGCCGCTGCAAAAACGCCCTGATTGCCAAGACCTACAAAAACGGAGCTTTCTTCAGCTATGGATTTTTCGCCAAGTTTCGATGGAATGGTTTGATTTAAGGAATCACCGTCACTATTTGAGGCGTCGCACTGGAAATTGGCAGTAACTTGTCCGCTCTTCGCGCCCTTGTTGCCCAAGCCAGAAGCATCTACACCAGTTACTTCAACTGTATAGTCAACAGTCTTGCCCGCGCCGACCCAGCCTTTCACGATTTTTTCCACAGCCGTGAGATGGGTTTTGTTTGCAGAGGCTGTTATGGGAAACATATTGAAACCTTTCCCCGGTCCGCCGATGTTATGGTTAAGCAGATGACCTTTAATGTACTTGTTTGCCGTAGAGAGTTTTGGGTTAGTGGGCAAATAACTCATGAGTGTACTTTGTTGACCGGCCCCCGGCGGCGAGCCTTGTAAATTTGTATCTTTCCCTATGGAGGCTTTCTTTAATTTTTTAGCTTCCATTTTTGTACCAACGGGGTCACCTCCCAAGGTGCTAGTATCCCAGTTAACAGTTGTTTCACCAAAACTGGCACTTTCCATCTGAACGGGAAAAGAGCCGGAAAAGCCGATGTTCCTCTTTTGTGTCACTCCATTCGCCTGCCGTGTGATCCCCAAGCCGAATTCGGCACCTTTAAGCGCCTTTTCCCCCATCACATCCGCCTCACGCTCCAGTCCTTGATCGTCGTTAACCGGCACCCCATTCTTCATCTGCATCGTCGGCTGCACGCGCCCCTGCGCCTGTTGCACCACATGCCAGGCTTCATGCGGCAGATGCTGTTCCTGCCCCGGCGCGACGTGAATGTCGGTACCCTGCGCATAGGCCAACGCATTGAGTTGTGCGGGCTGTGACGAGTTGTAGTGCACGCGCACGTTGTCCATGGGCATGCCGGACAGCGACTCGATACCGCTCTTCAGGTTGTCCGGCAGGCCGGTGTTGTTGGGTTTCGCCGGAGCCTCCTCACGCTGGGCGGCTTTGGGTTGCAGCGGCTCTTCCGCCTCTTCGCGCTGCGCCGTTTTCCCGGCAAGACTGCCGAGCTGTTGCCATTGGGCGGTGACATGCGGGCTGTTATGGATGGCGCTTGTCGCCTTTCGTTGCGCGGCCATGCGCGGGCTATTGCGGATCATATCCCTCATTCTGCGCTGTGCAACGGCTTGCGGGCTGTTGTTCGCCGCTGCCGCGAGCTGCGCCAGCCTGCTCACCTGCGGGCTGACCTCCACCATCGCTTCCAGTTGTGCAATCTCTTCACCCTGCGGCGATTCGAGCGATGCGCCCCTGCCCTGCCGCTGTACGGACTGGTCCTGGTTCTGTTTGTGTTGCGGTTCAGTCTTTTGCATACCTGCCCCCATTCACTCAATAATTGCGCAGCATAACCTACAACCACCGTTTTATGAGTTTTATTTAATTGATCGTCACATCTAGGGATCACCACCCACCATAACCCAGCAAACCCATTGAAAAACGTTTAGAATGCGCGCCCCATTCTTGTAACACTAATCCGCAGTATCCGCTTTGATTACAACCGCCAATATCACCATGCAATTCGGCGCTAAGCCTCTATTTGAGAATGTTTCCGTTAAATTCGGCGGGGGTAACTGCTATGGGTTGATCAGCGCGAACGGTTGCGGCAAGTCGATGTTCATGAAAATTCTCGGCGGAGATCTGGAGCTGACGGCCGGTAATTTCTATGTTGACAGCGGCAAAGGGGATGAGCAAGTTGCGCCAGAATCAATTCATGCTGCTGTGAACTCAGGCGAAAATGCAGTTTACCAAAATGGTAAATGAGCATTTTTTGCCTGATTTCACCTTCCTACTTGTGCGTCGCTCCTTACTTTTTTCAGAGCTTTCCTAAGGTTTCGGCGATTGCAGCTTCAACATCATCGGTTGCAAGCGTTTGATGGTGGCTGGCGCAATCAGGTCTTTCACTTGCAATGATTTAACAGCCGATGCCGGAGCGCAGTTGGCTACTTCCACCAATTTAACCATCAGCGGATTGAACGTCACGTCCACGCCGGTATAACTGCCGGCGTCATCGCCGTCATGGTCGCCGCGGAATTTGAATTCCTTGATCGGTCCGTTCGGCCCGCCACCTTGGCGGTCATCATTGTGATCCGTGTCGACATAGTGGGCTGAGCTTTCCATGCCGCTTACGATGCTGTCAATGCGCCAGCCGGGCGGAGCCGTGTAATAGGTTTCATTGCGCTCGCCTTCGGCGGTAGTCCAGTCACTTTTTGTTTCTTGCGCTTTCATCCAGAGCTTTAATTTGACATGAGTGCCATCGCTGCTCCAGTTTGCCCTGGCCCACACTTCCGGGCCGTTACCGTCGAATTCCTTATCACCCCGGGTATGTGGCGGTGTAAAGGATAAATAAGTGTCGCGCGCATAGGTATCGGTTTTTTCCCGGCATACAGGCGTCGCGGGTTGAATCACCGCAATACTGGAAATAGGACGATTCTGCCATTCCAAGGTAAGCTTATCGCTCGCCTTCGATAGTGGAACACCATTGGCGCCAAGATTAAGTGTCATGTGGTAGTGCGTCAACCGGTCAAGTTTGGCGGAAACATCCTGCGCGCGCGATCCGTCGTGCAGTGTTACTTTGATCGGCGTGGTATCGAAATCATAGCCGAAGAATTCCAGCTTGTTGCGGCGGCTGAGATCCAGTGCCATGTCCACCGCTGCTGGCACTACATGACATAGTGCCGGTTCAACCGGCGGCACTGTTTGATGCATCAAGCGCGCGCGAATTCCCGCCAACGCTTGACGCACACGAGCACCAATAAAGTCTATATTACAACGCAATTCGTCACCGGTTGCGGCGACACTGCGATTGAGCAGATCGGATACTTCGTTACGCACGGTGGATTGCGCGTCTTTGGTCAGTTTCGACGTGGTGTCTTGCAACACCGCTTGCCATGAAGAGGAATTGCGGTCGAGTGCATCGATTGCATCGTTCAATGTCGCAACGGTATCTCCGGTGACATCGCTCACTGTATCGGTCACTTTGTCGATTTTATCGCCGATGCTGCAACCCGAAATGAATATCGGTGCACATAGCATGCATCCCAGAAATAGTTTACGGAAACCACGAAAGGTTTGAAAAAAGTGAAACAATGGAATTTTGATTGCTGACATGCTGTTAATCTCCTTATTGTTGTAGGACAAACTCACAGTTCTATCGCATCGAATAAAACCATTACGACGGACTCGGATTTATAAAGGTATCTCAACTTAAAGTCAAACACGAATTATGCTGCTTAATCCATTATTACATTTAAATTTCTATTACATCGTGTTGTTGCACTGCAAAACTGCTTTTTACTGCGTCGATTGCGCCATCTGAATCACCGGTTGCGCACCGGATTCGGATACCAGCACGGTCATCATGTTGGTAACCAATACCGCCCGCTGATCGGGTGTTAGTGACACAATTTGTTTATCTTCGAGGTTTCTCAGCGCCACTTCGACCATCCCTACTGCACCATCGACCAGCTTCTGACGCGCCATCACCACCGCCTCGGCTTGCTGACGCCGCAACATGGCGTTGGCGATTTCCGGTGCATAGGCCAAGTGCGCGATTTTGGCTTCCTCGATAACAATACCGGCCACCTCGACGTGTTGTTGTATAGAATCGCGCAACAATCCGGCAATGGCATCCAAGTCAGTGCGCAGACTTTTCCGCTGCCCTCCTTCAGCATCGTCGTATGCATGACTGCTGGCAACCTGGCGGATTGCCGATTCGCTTTGAATCTGCAAGTAATTCAACGCACTTTCAACATCGAAGACCGCCCGGGCGGTATCTTGCACGCGCCACGCGATCACTGCGGCGATCTCAATCGGACTGCCGCGCTCATCATTGACCTTGAGAACCGGCGTATTCCAGTTATTGATCCGCAACGATACCCGAGTTCGGTTATAAAACGGATTAACCCAGAAAAAGCCGCTTTCATTGACCGTTCCGGCATAGCTGCCGAAAAAAATCATCACCGCCGCCTGATTGGGCTCGAGTGTAAATAAGCCTTTACTACAAAACAGCGCCACAACCAGCAATACTGCACCGGCAGCCAATTTGATAGGACCGCCCGGAGTAGCCAGCAAAAATACCGCAAACAATAATGCCGGAAGTAGCAGCACTACCATCAACCACCCGTTCGTAGCGGAAATTACGCGCTCATCCGTACCGATCGCATTGCTGCCCGATTTCTGATTCAAAATCATCCTCCTTTTTACTTTATCGAATAGGCTGCAGGGGTGTATCGTGTGGAAACCGGATACTCTTTTCACTGCAAGGAATATCCGGTTTCCCGCACATTTCAAGAATACGAACTCGCTTAATCTGCTGGCGGCTCCGGTTCCAGCGCAAAAGCCACCGGTGTGGCGTTGGCATCCAAATAGTCCAGTGTGCTCCAACCATCGGTTGCTAATGCATCGACATGCAGATTTTCTGCAAATGCTGCTTTACTGCAATCGCCTAACAGATCCGCGACCGGCACGTTTTTGCTGAATACACTGCTGGGATTACGCGCATAACCGCCCACGGTGCTGGGATTACTGCCAACCGGTCCGCCGGCGGTTTCCACGATGCCCATACTGCCGCGTGCGATCGTGAAACTGAATGTGGCGAAATTGTTCGGATGGCGTGCTTTAAAACTGACAGCCGCATTCGAGGATGTTTTGTCGTGGTATTGCGTAAAACCGCAACCATCGACCGTATGTCCATCTACGCTCACCGGATAAATTTCCGCTTCACAGCGGTTGTTATCGATGCGCAGCACCAGACGGAATGCCACGATCTTGCCGCTACCGTCTCGAATCACGCGATCTTCCATATCGCCGATTTGCGCCGGAGAATGCGCAACCAGTTCGGTAGCCACCGTACCAGGACCGAACGGTCCCGCGCCGGTCGGTACCTTAAGCAGTACGCCCTCCGTGCTGAGATTCACCAGCGAGCCATCGCTCTTGAACAATTCCAGCTTAAGCTCATATTTGCCCGCGGCGGTATCCGGATTCCCACCTTCCAGCAAATACGACAAGAAAAAAGCGCTGGCGGTATTTTCGCGTGCATCCACCTCCGGCGCCCAGGACGAGGAGACTGCACCCGGATTAAGCGGTGGACTGACTGGGCGGATTTTGAAAAGATTTTGTCCGGCAAATGCGGGATCGGGACCCAGCAGGTAAGGTTTGAAAGCTAACGTGCTATCGGCAAGAATTTCCGCGTAGTGGCGTACCACATCCTTATCCATTGCATGCCAGGCACCCACAGAAGCTGTTACGCCATCCGCCAGTGTCAAGCGCCGGTACGACCAGCGGTAATGCGTGATGCCGCTTGAAATAAGCGCATCACCAAACCACACATGCGGCTCCAAACTGCCGCCGAATGGCTCGCCTGCCACAGTCAAACCTTCATCAGCTGCAGCGCTGGCACGTTGAATTTCCGGCATGCTGACACCATTACCGATGAGCATGACAGCAACTTGTTTTCCCGGCAATGGATTGGGATCGCCGCACCAAGGTACACGCGGATCGGTTACACGTAGCGTGACCTCGCTGCCGCACACGTAATCCCAATAGGTATTGCACCGGATCGGCGAGTGATACACGGTAGTCCACACACCGCCAATGCTGTATTCCACCCAGAAATACAGATCGGGATGATCGCCTGCGCATAAATACCAAATCGTCGTATCAAACCGGCCCTGACTGTCGGTATCCAGTACCGCCACCTCATCGCAACGGTAAAAATACGGCCACAGCCAAGGCCAGTAACATAAATACGGCCGGATCAGCACATGATGATCGAGCAATGCCTGGCGAATAATAGTGACCGATGCGGAGGTTAAACCGGATTTCAATGCAAACGGAATATCCATCGACGCAGCTTTGGGCGGCAATGGCTGCGGGTTTAGCGTGACTTTCGCCCCTGGCTTGAGCAAACTGGCATTTTGTGTCACTGAAACCGCTTGCATCTTGGCGATATTGCGCGCAGAAATATCGCGGATCGCAGCGTCGAAGCGAAATGGAGGCGGATCAGGCTCAGGTGGCCGCGGAATCGGAATCTCAATCAGCTCGAGCAGTTCATCGCGGATACGGCGGATAATGTCGTCGGGCAACCGCGGTATCAGCAAGTACAACCGATCCACCTCGCAGACATGCACGCGTGCATGACAAACCGGCATTTCGTGATGCTCGCCTGCGATCACAACCGGACGTACTACCGTGCCGCGCACCCGGCATGCACACCACAACCACCATTTCCAATTAATCTCTGGAATCGGCAGCAACTCGTAGTCACTCCGTTTCGGATCGAAACTCCACATCGCTTCATAAGCCCGTATCCGCTCCATATCGTCGAGGGTGACGGATTTATCCCGGCTGGCATCCAATGACGGAGAAGGCGATGCAAAGAACAGGCGTGCGGGACGCTGAACATCCTCTTTAATTTCGATTTGAACTTGATTCTTTTTGACTGGTGCACTAGCAATCAATGCACCGCGCTGATCAAAAACATATGCAACAACTGTTAACTCTGTTTCGGGTTTGCCCTCAAACCCGCTAGTAAACTTCAGTAACATACGTCCTCCTGTTAGTTTTTGACGAGAGATAGCCGACAAAATAGCAGGTCAAAACCAGCTGATTCCCAAAAAAAGCGGTTCCTTGATCTTTTTTATATTCCGTTGCTGATTGTTATCCTCACTATATATATCAAAAGCTTGCTAAATGTTGATGGCATTTTCAATGCTATTACCTAAACCGGAAACATTTCTAGCCATCGACATCTGTTAACATAACATGCTTTTGTAAAGAGTTATGTAACAAACGTCACATTAAGCAATAAAAAATTTATGCAATCATATGAAATTAACAGTAATCTATTAACCTAAAGAAATTGAACACTATTTCAGCATAAAAACACACTGATATATTTTGATTAAGCCCTGCATGCAAGCAAAGCAGCCTTCAATGCACTAAAATATTTCCGCTTGAGTCCGTTAATATTCGCTTAAATCCGCAACATATTACATTAATCGAGAATCTTGTTATGCGTTCAATTTTTATTGGATTGTCCGTGGTTTTTTTCACCTTATCCGCTTTTGTCATCTATAAAGCTCTGAATTTTCCGGTTTATACGACTTCGTACTGGGATAATCGCCCGGAAATAGCATTGATGCCCGCACCGGCACCTATAGCCCCTCCGGTTGCACCGGCATTCGTGACACCTGCAGCACCCGCGACAACTGATGTCTTAAACCAGCCAAGCGGTGAATCCGATGCCGAAAAAGCTTTGGCTGAAGATATGAAAAAAACCATCACGCAGCTAGAGAATAAGCTGGCAGCAACGGAAGAAACGATAACGGGCATTACAGCGGCCAACTCGAATACCCAACCACAAACCCTGACGGTATTTGGCGGCAAGACTTTTCGTTCCGGGCAGGATGTTATCCAGGATGTCGCTTACTCGACCATTGAAAAATTAGTGAAAGAGATATCCGCAGCTCCAAACAGCCGCATCCTCATCGAAGGCCATACCGACAATGTACCGACCGGTAAATTCGGCAGCGACAATATGGATTTATCGTTGCGTCGCGCGAAGGCGATCGCCAATATACTGGTGTTACACGGTATACCGAAAGACCGGATATCGGTAACCGGTTATGGCGATACACGGCCGATAAATTCCAACAGTACCGAAGAAGGTAGAGCCAAAAACCGCCGAGTCGAAGTAAAACTTTTGCCGTAAAGGGAGCCCATTAATGCACATGTACGCGCAGCACTTCAGCCTCAATCTGCTTCCGTTCGAGAATGTACCGGACCCACTGTTTTTTTACGATCATGGCGATCATGCCCGGATACGCAAGCAAATATCCGGTTCCTTGCTCAGTGGACGAGGTTTGATCGTGGTAACCGGTCCGATCGGGTCCGGCAAAACCACCTTGAGTCAGATGATAAAGTCCGATTTTCCCGAGAACATCAAATTGATTTGGATGGTGGAACCGCCTGCCAATAGTTCCGATCTTTATTTATTTCTTGCACAGGAGTTGGGCGTTCAACCGACTTCAGCGGAGAAAACCTTCGTCATGCGCGACATCCGCAATGCGCTACTGAGAGTCAACGCTGAAGGGAAAAAATGCCTGGTTATCATCGATGAATCCCATTTGATGTCGGAAGATGTTCTCAACGGCATTCGCCTGCTCAATAACCTTGAAGAAGGATCCACCAAACTTATTCAATTATTGCTGCTCGGCCAGGAAGAATTGATGGAGAAAATCAACAGGCCGGAAATGGCACCATTCAAGCAACGCATCGCGGCGCTGGAAACATTGGGAAAAATGAATACCGACCGGGTAATGCAATATATTACACATCGTCTCCAGGTGGCCGGGGGTACTCCCACTCTCATTTCGGATACCGGCTGGGAGGCGCTTTCAATCGCGTTCGGTGCGGGCGGGACACCACGCACAATCAATTCACTGTGCGACAGATCGTTCAACGTTGCATACGAGCGCAATAAATCCATCATTGATGCCAAAGATGTGTATGAAGCCACGCAGCGGATGGGTATGGCCACCGATGTATTTCACTACATTATTCTGCTCAACAATCAGGAAAGAAAAAAACAGGAATCACAGCCGTCAACCGATAATCCGGCTCAGGAAACAACGCCACCGGCTCCGCCAGCTCCTGAAAAAACTCCGACTGTTCCGCTGTATGCCGATGAGCCTGAGCAGAAAACAAATCGAGAAACTGCTCATGAAATTTCAGATATCCCAAGGGAAAAGATCGATATATCCGAACAATCGTACGACGACATTGCAAAAACAATTAAAGCAAAATACGATCAAAGGGGCTTAAAAGTTTCTATTGCGGTGTTTCTTCTGTCGATTATTACACTGATCGGTAGCGTTTATTTCTTCTGTCATCGCTCCGATTCTACGGGAATACTGGATTGCCTGCGAAACTTGTTGGGTTTCTGACCCGCGTCGCTCACAGCAACATCGTTCAATAAAAATAAACCCGCTCATGTAGCGGGTTTATTTTATGAATAATTGCGTGTAATTATGCGCTGTTTTTCTTGTGGCGCGCTATGAAGCCCAACAAACTCAGTCCGGCCACCAGCATGGCATAAATTTCAGGTTCCGGCACAGAGGAAGCTGAGTTGTCATTCAAATAAGCACTAGCAGGCACAGGCTTAGAATTAAAATTCTGCTCGTTCGGGATTACTTTTCCAGCGGCTATTTTTCTATCTTCTACTCCAGCTGTTGCCGGATTTTTATTTTCACCTATGACACGGTGAGTAGTATGGGATAACTTATCAGTATTATGATTTTTCATATTTTCATCACCGGAATTTTGACGGTTGGATGGCCATGAATATTCATCACCGCTTGACGGTTCATGGCTGCTGCCGCTGTTGTGCGTTTCTTTCATAGAATGATCAGGAGTTGCATAATCCATGCTGCTTGCGCACAATGTACCGGCAGCAAATAACAATGCCACAAGCTTCGTTCGATTCATCATAATTCATTTCTCTTTTCAACAAACAGAAATTGATCAACGGAATCTAACGGACAGAATTAATAGGAAATGCTGCTATTGATCGATGATGCAGCCGGAAATAGTATTGCAATTACTGCTTTAATCTCCATTTATGATGGCAACTTGAGTATCTTTGGGAGAATTTATGCGCAAATTACTTACACTTACAGTTATTTTTTATATTTTGCTGCTTAGCGGTTGCAGCTACAATACATTGCAATCCACCGACGAACAAATAAAAGCCAGCTGGGCGGAAGTATTGAATCAATACAAACGCCGTGCTGATTTGGTGCCTAATCTGGTCAATACGGTCAAGGGTTTTGCTGCACAAGAGAAAGATGTGCTGTTGGGCGTAACCAACGCGCGCGCGAAAGTCGGCGGAATCCAGGCAACCCCGGAATTGATCAATAATGCCGAAGCGTTCGGCAAGTTCCAAAGCGCGCAAGGTGAATTATCGAGCGCTCTTGCCAGACTGCTGGTCGTCACTGAGAATTATCCCGAATTAAAATCGGATGCAAATTTCCGCGATCTGCAGGCACAGCTGGAAGGCACCGAAAACCGCATTACCGTGGCACGCAATCGCTATATCAAAGCGGTGCAGGAATACAATATCGTGGTGCGTTCCTTCCCCAGCAATCTGACCGCGATGCTATTCGGATATCAAACCAAACCCAGTTTCACGGTAGAAAATGAACAAGAAATCTCCACCGCGCCCAACGTCGATTTCAACACCCCTATTCCGGCAGCAAAATAACACGGCATGAATCTTTCCAGAATGATCCGGATCGGAACGAAAATGGGGTTGCTTGCAGCAATATTGTTTATCACTGCAACCGCCATGGCCGATGCAGTCATTCCGCCGCTGAAAGCGCATGTCACCGACCTGACCGCAACCCTTTCCGCCAGCGAAGCCACACAGCTGGAGCAAAAATTAGCCGCATTTGAGAAAACCAAAGGCAGCCAGATTGCGGTATTCATCATCCCGACGACACAGCCTGAAACCATCGAACAATATTCAATACGTGTAGCGGAGGCTTGGCAATTGGGGCGCAAAGGCATCGACGATGGAATTTTACTGCTCATTGCCAAAAACGATCGCGCTTTGCGTATTGAGGTAGGGTATGGATTGGAAGGCGCGGTACCGGATGCGGCAGCGAAACGGATTATTGCGGAAATCATTACGCCGCAATTCAAGCAAGGACATTTTGCCGCAGGCATCGATGCCGGTATTGACGCGCTGATAAACCTGATCAAGGGTGAGCCGCTGTCACTTCCTAAAAACATGCGAAGCGGCACCGGTACTGCAGAAGCGCACTCCCCGCTGGAAAGTTTTATTTCCCTGCTGATCGGATCCATCATAATCGGAAGAGTCGTACAGGTTTTTCTCGGACGATTGGTTGGCGCAACTGTCACCGGTATCGGAGTAGGAATCATCGGCTGGCTGTCTTTCTCGTCGCTAGCAGCCGCCGTGCTTATCGCCATCGTGGTGTTTGTGCTCAATCTTTTTCTGAACAACCCTGGTGGATATTATCGAAGCGGCCGCAGCGGCTGGCCGGATCACGATTATTACCGGCGCGGCGGCTTTGATCGTGGCGGTGGCTTCGGTGGAGGCTTTGGTGGCGGTGGTGGCGGTTTCGGCGGCGGTGGTGCATCGGGGAGATGGTAGATGAATTTTGCCCGCATTCTGCGTCATCTGCTCACCGGACATCTGACACAACGACGCGTATTTCCCGCTACATCACTCGCCGCTATCGAGTACGCCATTCAGCAATCGGAAAAAAAACATGGCGGTGAAATTTGTTTTGCCGTTGAAGCTGCGCTGAATACCATCCCGCTTCTCAAAAATCAAACCGCGCGGCAACGCGCGATCGAGGTTTTTTCGCAGTTGCGGGTCTGGGATACCGAACAGAATAACGGCGTGCTCATTTATTTGCTGCTGGCTGACCGTACCGTAGAAATCATTGCCGATCGCGGCATTCATGCCAAGGTTTCCCAGAGCGAATGGGAAAATATTTGCCGTGCGATGGAATCGGCATTCCGGCAACAACAATTCGAAGCGGGTGTCATCGCCGGGATCGATGCCATCGGTACGCACTTGCAGAAATATTACCCATTCGATCCCGGCAAGGACCTAAACGAGCTTACGAATAAACCGGTGGTGCTTTAAGCGCAGCAGCTGCCGAGGCTACATGCAGGCAAGTGACACAAAGCCCGACGGGAAATCAGAGTTGAGATTTTGAGTTCTCAGTCAGAAAATTTGCGATCGCAACGAATTCTTCCACGGATAGATTTTCGGCGCGCAACCCGGAATCAATTCCCAAAGCACCGAAATCATCAGCTGTTAAATATTGCTGCAGTGTATTGCGCAGCGTCTTGCGGCGCTGCGAAAATGCCGCGGCGACAATTTGTGAAAACAACGTTTCGTCTTTTACCGGCGGAACCGATTGACGCCGCGGAATCAAGCGCACGATCGCCGATTCCACTTTCGGCATAGGACGGAATGATTGCGCCGGAACACTGAAAACGTATTCCATATCGAAGCGGTATTGCAGCATGACGGAAAGCCGTCCGTAATCGGATGTGGCTGGCACGCCGACCATGCGATCGACCACTTCCTTCTGCAGCATGAAGTGCATATCGAGAATATGCTCGGAGAATTGGCTCAGATGAAACAACAGAGGCGTCGAAATATTATAAGGCAAATTACCGACGATACGCAGCTTGCCGCCGAGCGCGGAAAAATCGAATTTCAGCGCATCGATCGCATGAATCGTCAGTTCGTCCGGCGTGAATTCGTCATTCAATCTTGCCACGATATCGCGATCGATTTCGACGACATGCAAATGATCGGCGGTTTGCAGCAAGGGACGCGTCAATGCGCCCAGACCCGGGCCGATTTCAAGCAGGCGGTCGCTCTTTTGCGGATAAATTTCAGCGATGATTTGCGCAATGATGTGTTGATCGACCAGAAAATTCTGACCGAAACGTTTGCGCGGATTATGGCGCATGACGGAAGAATTGCACTTGATTTTTCGCCAAATGCACAGCCATTTCAATCGCCGTCAGCAGACTGCCGGGATTCGCCCGGCCGGTCGCGGCCAGTTCCAGTGCCGTGCCGTGATCGACCGAGGTGCGGGTGATCGGAAGTCCCAGCGTAATGTTCACACCGCCGCCGAAACTGGCATGCTTCAGAACCGGCAATCCTTGGTCATGGTACATGGTAAAAATGCAATCGTATTGTTTGAGTTGCGCCGGGTTAAATAAAGTATCCGCCGGAATCGGACCGATCAGATGCATACCTTCCGCACGCAGCTTATTCAGCACGGGAATAATGATATCGATTTCTTCCCGCCCCAGATGACCGGATTCGCCGGCATGCGGATTAAGTCCGGCAACGGCGATACGCGGTTCTTCCAGCAGGAAACATGTGATCAAATCGCGCTGAATGATGCGCAGCTTGCTCTCGATTCTATCGGCGGTAATCGCCGCGGCGACATCCTTCAACGGCAAATGCGTGGTCGCCAGGGTTACTCGCATATTACCGCCCGTCAGCATCATAACCGCCGGGCTATGCAGCAACTCGGATAAATACTCGGTATGCCCGGTAAAAGGAATACCGGCATCATTGATCACGCCTTTGTGCACCGGTGCCGTCACCATGCCGTTGAATCGGCCGGATTGGCAGGCGGTAACCGCAAAGCGCAAAGTTTCCAGCACATACAACGCATTTGCCGGATTGAGAACCCCCGGAACAACCGGTTCAGCTAACGGCACATGAATAAATTGCAAGCTGCCGGGCTTATGCAGTGTGGGCGCAGCTGCGGAAACATCGACTAGTTGCAACGGAAGCTTCAGTTGCCGCGCGCGCGCCAGCAATAATTCGCCATCCGCGATGACGATCAACTGGCACGACAGCGGATGCTGCGCGATCTGCACACACAGATCGGGACCGATACCGGCAGGCTCGCCGGGTGTCAATGCCAGTGCCGGAATAAATCTAATGCTCATGCTCGTCGTCCAAGCGGTATTCCACATAGGCCTGATCGCGCAATTGCCGCAACCATTCCTGCACCACCACATCGGCTTTGCGCGACCGTATCGCTTGCCTGGCTGCCTGGCGCCGCCGGTCCTGACTGATATCTTGCGAGCGGCGCTCCAGCACTTGAATCAAATGCCAGCCGAATTGCGACCGCACCGGATCGCTGATCTGGCCCGGCAACAGCGCATTCATCGCCCGCTCAAAGTCCGGCACGGTATCACCCGGTGAAAGCCAGCCGAGATCGCCGCCGGAAGATGCACTGGTATCTTCGGAATACAGTTTTGCGACCTCTTCGAAACTTTCTCCCCGGTTCAGCCGTTCCTGGAGTTGCAGAATCTTTTGCTTACCATCGTTTTCCGAAGTCAATTCGTTAATTTTTATCAGGATATGGCGCGCGTGCGTCTGGTCGATGATAACGGTCGGGGTTTCCTGCGCACGCCTGCCGAGCAGCTTGAAGATATGAAAACCGCTGGGGCTTTGCACTACCGGTGTTAAATCACCCGGTTGCATGGGTTGAAGCAATTCCGCGAAGGTCGGACCCATTTGCGTGATCGGCCGCCACTCGATGATTCCGCCCGTTTTGGCATCGGCGGCATCGGAAAATTCCGCAGCTACCTGGGAAAATTCCACGCCGGCATGAAGTTTCTCCAGCGCCATTTTGGCTCGCTCCGCTCTTTGCTGAATATAACTGGGAGCGGTATTCTCCGGCACCAGTATCAGAATATGCCCGAGCCGGTATTCATCCTGACCTTCGTTCGTTGTTTTCTGCGTGTGCAGGTAATTATCCACTTCCCCCTCGGTCACGTTCACCTGATGCTTAACTTCCCGCTCCTTGAGCCGCGCCATGATCATTTCTTCACGAATCTCATCGCGGAATTTACTGTAATTGACTCCATCTCTCTCCAACACCGCATGAAATTCCGGCAGCGACAATTTATTATCCGCTGCAATCCGTTGTATAGTCTCGTCCAACTCGTTTCCGCTGACAGCCAAGCCGACTTCTTTGGCGTGCTGCAACTGAATGTGCTTCATGATGACGGATTCCAGCACCTGTTTCTCCAGCGAGCGTTGATCGGGTAATTGCACCCCTTGCTGCTGCAAGCGGCCGACGGCTAATTTGACCGCATCGTCCAATTCCTGGCGCGTAATGACATCCTCATTCACAACGGCGACGATATGATCAATCGGTTTTGCGGCCGGAACGAAACTCAGCTCTTGCGCCGCAAGCGGATTCGATAGCAATGCGATGAGGAGAAAGGCAATGCAAAAATAGGCGCTTCTTTTATGCATAGAATGACAAAACCGGATAAATGCGATAGGAAAATTCAACGATCAATGAATGCTGGTATAACCGGGAATGCTTTGCTGCAGTACTTGTAGCGGATTGTTGCCGATCCCCATCAATCCCTTCAATTCAAGCTGCACAAAAAATGCGGTAGTGGTCGTATTCGTCGCTGTCGTCAACCGTTGCAGTACTAAGCGCAAAGCCCAGCAACATGAGTTATATTCAAGACCTGCCAATCCAGCCAGAATTTTATCATCCAGCAATGAATAATTAACCCGGGTCAAGCCATGCCAATTCCCGCCGATCGGCCATTGCACCGAAGTATCGACTTGCTCCAGCACGCCTCGGGTGAAGCGGTAACCCAAATTGAGCACTTTGCCGGTTTCTGGCTGGTAACTAATACCAGTTCGAACTTTCTCAGTCTGTAGATGAGCTTCATCCATCTGTATATTGGTATCGGTACTGATACTCCGCGACAATCTCCCCGATATCGCCGCAATGAAGTCCGATCTACCGCTGGTGACTTGAGGCGGAAGCAATACTACTTTAGGGTCGTTGAAATTGAATTGCTGCCCGATAGCGAGGCGCAAATATTCAATTCCGCTTGACTGCTCGACAAATCGCGACGTTAATGCGGTCACGACCCGATTGGCATCATTGATGCGATCGCCGCCGCTGAAGCGATTCTCAGTGAGTATTTGGGCGAAACTGAAGTCATTGACCGCGGAATCAAAGTTCGGCAGATAATCTTGGTTGCGGTAAGGCGCGTAAACATAAAATAAACGCGGCTCCAGCGTTTGGATAAATTTCGTACCGCTAACTTCAAGTTGCCGATCAAATGCAACGCCGCTGTCCCAACTGAAAATGGGAATGGTCCGATCGATAGATTCCCCTTTGTCGCCAACCGGCTTATCCAGATTGTAGTGTGTATAGTGCAAGCCGATTTTAGGTGTGATGTAACCGAATTCATTGCGTAACGGCAGACTAACATTTGGGTAGAGTATTAAGCGGTTACCGTTTATGAACGTCGGGTGATAGAAGTTGGTCCAGCTGCTCTTCAACTCAAAATCCATTTTCCCTACGTTATATTTCACCGCATTCAAAGAAAAGTGCGGCAAGCGCTCGTAGGGAGGTACAAACGGCGCCAGCGGATCTTGTATGGTCTGGAAACCTTGAGCAAATCCGGTGAATTGCAATGCACCGTCCCTGCCCCAGCGGCCGTTATAGGCAACACCGCCTTGTTGCGATAAGTTGGTCAAACTGGTTTGCGCCAAGTTAGGAGTCAATTGACGGAAATACAAATCGTCGGATACTCGGTTATAGTTGAGAAAACCCTGCCAGCCTCTGCCAAAATCCTGCGTATGCGTATATAAAACCCCCCAGCGGGTTCGATTAGTGTCGATATCCATCGGCAGAATATCGAATAACAAGTTACCGCTCATATTGTTATTGCCGACATAACGTAACTCATTACTCAGCATAAAACCGCGTCTGGTCATAACTCTGGGCATTATCGTGGCATCTATGTTTGGTGCGATATTTAAATAAATCGGCAATCCGGTATCAAATCCGGTTTTCGCGTTATAGCCGGTAACCGGTGTCAGAAATCCTGTTTTTCGCTTGCCACTGTAGGAAAAATTTATCCACGGCGAATACAGAATCGGCACGTCTTTAAAAACGACACTGACATTCCGTGCTGTACCGACTTCCTTCTTATTGTCGACTTCCAGTTCCTCTGTTCGCAGATACCAGTCACGTTTTCTTTCCGGACAAGTCGTGTAATTGGCTTCTGTGACACGATAATGATCTTCACCCTCGAGATACAGGATATCGCCAGCACCGCGGCCTCGTCCTTTTTTCATTGAATAGCGCGGCTCGGTTAACTGACCGACTTCAGTTCCGACATTAAGCTCGAGCTTCTTACCTTTCAGGATATCCTTGGGTCTCTCCAAGCGCACATTCCCTTCCACTTCGGCGTCTTCGGTCTGCTCGTAGTATTTCATGCGGTCTGCGCTGAGCGTATTGTCACCCTGCTGCAACACCGCATTTCCGGTCGCCTCGACTTCTTGTTTGTAATAGCCGGTAATGCGATCAGCTTCAATAAATACGGGTTTCTTTTGCGGTTTGATGACAGGTTTATGCTCGCTTTCGCTTTCATTCTGGTCTGTGGTTTTGGGGACAACGCAACTGCCCCATCCGGCTAGCGGTAAAGTAAGTAATAAAATCAGGATGAATATCCGCAGGGTGATGTGTTTCTTCATTCCGGGTTTACTTCGCAGTGCTTATCCATCTGATTCAATTATTTGTAATCCTTCCGAACGATTGCGTATTGTACTCTTTCTCGCATTTGGCGATCTATCGAAAAAAAGAATTTTGCATTATGCAAAAAATCAAAATATGACTATCGTGTACGGAACATGAAATAAATCGCCCCTACCATGCACAAGGCTGCCCAGAGATAATCGAGCTTCAACGGTTCCTTCAAATACCAGAGTGCGAACGGCACAAACACGGTCAGCGTGACGACTTCCTGCAGGATCTTGAGTTGTGCCACCGATAGCACCGAATAACCGATGCGATTGGCGGGAACCTGTAGCATGTATTCGAAGAAAGCAATGCCCCAACTGACCAGCGCGGCAACAATCCACGGTTTGTGGTTCAATTCCTTCAAATGCGCGTACCAGGCAAACGTCATGAACACGTTGCTCATGGTCAGCAACAAGATGGTGTGCCAAACCTCGCGCATGGTGTTAAATTCCGAGATCCTGCCAAATGGCATCAACCCGCTGCTTGATTGCATCATCCATCACAATCGGCGTGCCCCACTCGCGGTTTGTTTCACCGGGAAATTTGTTGGTCGCATCCAATCCCATCTTGCCGCCCAATCCGGAAATCGGGCTGGCAAAATCGAGGTAATCGATCGGGGTGTTTTCCACCAGCAAGGTATCGCGCACCGGATCGACGCGAGTGGTGATCGCCCAGATCACTTCCTTCCAGTCGCGCACGTTGATGTCGTCGTCGGTGACGATGATGAACTTGGTGTACATGAATTGGCGCAAAAAGCTCCAGATACCGAACATCACGCGCTTACTGTGCCCGGCGTATTGCTTTTTCATGCTGACCACCGCCATACGGTACGAACATCCTTCCGGTGGCAGATAAAAATCGGTAATTTCCGGAAATTGTTTTTGCAGCAGCGGCACGAACACTTCGTTCAACGCCACGCCCAGAATGGCCGGTTCATCGGGCGGTTTGCCGGTGTACGTCGAATGATAAATCGGATTGCGCCGCATGGTGATGCGATTGATGGTAAAGACCGGAAAGGTTTCCTGCTCGTTGTAGTAACCGGTGTGGTCGCCATAAGGTCCCTCCAGTGCGGTTTCACCGGGATGAATCGCGCCTTCCAGCACAATCTCGGCGCTTGCCGGCACCTGCAGGTCGTTACCGATGCACTTCACCACTTCGGTTTTCGCGCCGCGCAGCAGCCCGGCAAACTGATATTCGCTCAATGTATCCGGCACCGGTGTCACGGCACCGAGAATGGTCGCCGGATCGGCGCCCAAAGCCACCGCCAGCGGATAAGGCTTACCGGGATTTTGCAGACTGAATTCACGGAAATCCAGCGCGCCGCCACGATGCGCCAACCAACGCATGATCACTTTGTTGGGCGCGATCACTTGCTGACGGTAAATACCTAAATTCTGCCGGGTTTTGTTCGGCCCGCGGGTCACCGTCAAACCCCAGGTGATCAGCGGCGCAACATCGCCCGGCCAGCACGTCTGAATCGGTATCCGGTTCAGATCGACATCGTTGCCTTCCCAGACGATTTCCTGGCATGGTGCGCTACTCAATTCCCTCGGCGCCATGTTCAATACTTGTTTCAATACCGGCAATTTATCCCAGGCATCTTTCAGTCCCTTCGGCGGATCGGGTTCTTTCAGGTAGGCCAGCAGCTTGCCGACCTCGCGCAGCGCTTCGACCGATTCTTGCCCCATACCTAATGCCACGCGCTTGGGGGTACCGAACAAATTACCCAGCACCGGCATGGTGTGGCCTTTAGGATGCTCGAACAACACCGCCGGCCCTTGCGCTTTGAGAATGCGATCGCAAATTTCCGTCATTTCCAGCTTGGGATCGACTTCGGTTTGAATGCGCTTCAGCTCTCCCAGCGCTTCCAATTGCGCCAGAAAATCGCGCAGGTCTTTATATTGCATGAGGAATCCTTAATGCGGAAAAATGGCAAAATCGAGTACGATTCCGGCAAATACGGCCATCCCCACCCAATTGTTGTGCAAAAAAGCCTTGAAGCACAAGGCCCGGTCGCGGTTGCGGATCAGCTTGTATTGGTAGGCAATCAAGCCGCTTGCCGTTATCAGTCCGGCGTAATACGCCAGATTCATCTGCTGCAGTTGTCCGATCAGCAACATGATCGCAAGGAAGCATGCGTGGCATACCATGACACCCAGCACATCAAACTGGCCGAAAGTAATCGCCGAGGTTTTGATGCCAATTTTCAGATCATCCGGCTTATCGACGATGGCGTACGCCGTATCATAAGCGATCACCCAGAACAGATTGGCAAGCATCAGAATCCAGATAATCGACGGCAAACTGCCGGTTTGTGCGGCGAAAGCCATGGGAATGCCGAAACTGAACGCAATGCCCAAATACGCCTGCGGCATGGCAAAAAAACGTTTGGTGAACGGGTAGGTTCCTGCCAGAAACAATGCCGGCACGGAAAGCAGAATAGTTAACTGATTCAGGGGCAGAACCAATAAAAAAGCGCAGATACTCAACCCCGCCGCCAACCATAACGCTTCCTTGGAACTCACTCTTCCTGCGGCCATTGGCCGGTTCTTGGTACGCTCGACATGCGAATCGATTTTACGGTCGGCAAAATCGTTGATGACGCAACCCGCAGAGCGCATCAACACTGTGCCCAGCACAAAAATAACCAGAATAAGCCCATCGGGAAAGCCTTGTGCCGCAAACCACAGACCCCACAGCATGGGCCACAACAACAGCAAAATACCGATCGGTTTGTCGAGCCGCATCAATTGCGCGTAGGTTTTGATTCGATCTGCCACGTTCATAACGGTAAATTCAAGATAGCGGGTAAAAATACTTCGGTCACTAGAATCGATTGGCCGTGCAAGGTAAACAACGAACGCCGCGCCCACAGATTCGCCGGTTTTTCCGGTAAACGGCTGCACGCGCGTTCGTACAAAAAATGCCCGCAACTCACTTTTTTAAACTGCAGTGGCGTGCGTTTGATTTTGGGATTGGTAAACAACACCGTTCCTAACGACTTATTGCCCAATCCACTCAATCCGCGCCACGCACCGCGCAAATTCTTACGCGCCACCACGGAATGCGCGAACACTAGCGGAGTGTTACCGCAATATAAATAAACTTCCCGCACCAACGCCAATTCATTCGGACGCAATTGCATGACATCCTGCTCATCACCATAAACCCGGCGCAACGACTGAAACACCGGCTGCACGCGAAAACCGCTGCAGCGGTCTTGAATGCGCCGCGTCAAGGAGCCGCGATCTTGCAACCAGATGCGCTGACGGAATGAAACAGAGATCAGTTCCGCATGCCATGCCAGCGGATGCGCTTCATTCATTGCGGCAATATTATCAAATGGGATTGTTGCATGATGGAAATTCTAATGCTGCGATCCGGCAAAGTTATTTTGAGAGCTGTTGGCAGCGGATTATACAACAGACTGTATACAGGCATTGCATAACCGCGACCATCCGGCCGTGATTCATCGTACCGGTCATTCAGTACATTTCCTTAATGCCAAGAATGGTAAAATTCATAAGAGTGGAAGTAGGATTAAGATGACGCTGGTTTGCTCCGTTTATTAGATTTTTAACCATCAATACTCAGAAGTATTAAATGAATTACCTTTTGGATAAATTTGAAGTATTCCCATGGAATGAGAATCTGGATACCGGGATAGCCATCATCGACGAGCAGCATAAAAAGCTCGTTTCGTTACTAAACCGGCTAGCAACCGCTTTGGTGCGCGGCAACCCGATTGAAACAAATGATATTTTTACCGAATTGACACAATACGCCGAATTTCATTTTGAAACTGAAGAAGCTATCTGGCTCGAACACTTTGGCAATGATTCCTGGCTATCTTCGCATCAACTGAGTCATTCTTCGTTCCTGCCCAAAGTCATCGAGCTGAAGGAAGGTGAAAAAAACAAACCGCAAAACGAAATCATTGAAAGCATCATTTTATTTCTGATTCGCTGGCTGGCATTCCACATTCTGGATAGCGACAAGCGCATGGCGCTTCTTATTCAATACATCGATGACGGATTGTCTTTCGATCAAGCCAAAATCGCTTCCGATAAGAAAATGAGTGGTTCAATCCGGGTTGTCATAGAAACCGTGATGCAGATGTACGATAGCTTATCTTCGCGCACGATGGAGCTCATGCGTGAAAGCCACAAGCGGGAGCAAATTGAAAAAGAACTGCATAAAGCCAATAAGCAATTGCGCAAAGCGAATTTGAGATTGGAGTCACTGGCGGTAACCGACCAGCTTACCGATTTGTTCAATCGCCGGCATTTCAATACGATATTTGCACGCGAATTAAAAAGAGCCAAGCGCGATAAAGCCCCTTTGGCGCTGATCATGCTGGACATCGATCACTTCAAGAAAATCAATGACCATTACGGGCATAGCGCTGGCGACCGCGCATTGATGCAGATTAGCCGAAAATTAAAAGAAATCTGTCACCGGCCCGGCGACTTCCCCTTCCGCCTGGGCGGTGAGGAGTTCGGTATTCTGGCAGCGAATCTTGATTATCAAGGTACCACAGAGTTTGCTGAAATTATCCGCAAGGAAATGGAAAATTTGCACATTCACAATGAATATAGCAGTGCATCGCGGTATTTAACCGTCTCAATCGGATCAATCACGCGCATACCCGGCAAAACGGATACAGTCGATAGTTTTATGTCAGTTGCCGATACCCGGCTGTATCAAGCGAAAGAGTTGGGGCGAAACCGGGTTGTGGCGGGAGACTGAGTTCGCATTACATGGCTAGGGAAACGCTGAAAAAGGTAGCGAGCGATGATCGGGCAAGGCGAAACCAGGTGAAAAAGCGCAATTTACATGGAGTAAATGAACATTTTGAGCCTGATTTCAACGCAGCTTGAACGAGCGCAGTCGTTTTTCAGCGCTTCTAGACCCGTAAATACTCCGTTCTATCCCCCAACCAGCGCGCAATATGCCGCTGCGCCATTTCCGGGTGATCGTTGAGCATTTCCTCGGCGGCAGCTTGCGCCGCGCTCAGCAATTCACCATCTTGCTCCAGATCGGCAAAACGCAGCATCGGCACGCCGCTCTGACGTGCGCCGAGAAATTCACCGGGGCCGCGCAGTTGCAGGTCCTGGCGGGCAATTTCAAAACCATCGGTGTATTCAAAAATAATTTTGAGCCGCTGGCGCGCGATTTCGGATAACGGTTGTTGAAACAATAAAATGCAAATGCTGGCTTCCGTGCCGCGTCCGACACGGCCGCGCAATTGATGCAATTGCGACAACCCCATGCGCTCGGCATTCTCAATCACCATCAGCGACGCATTCGGCACGTCCACGCCGACTTCGATAACCGTCGTCGCCACCAGCAATTGAATGTCCCCTTGTTTGAACGACGCCATAACAGCCACTTTCTCCTGTGGCGATAAGCGCCCGTGCACCAAACCGACACGCACATGCGGCAACATGCTGGTTAAATTTTCGCAAGTTTCCAGCGCGGTTTGCAATTGCAAGGTTTCGGATTCCTCGATCAACGGACACACCCAGTAGACTTGCTTGCCTTGTTCGCAAGCCTGTTGAATCCGAGCCATGATCTCGCCACGGCGATTATCGGCGATCAATTTGGTTACGACCGGCGACCGTCCGGGCGGTAATTCATCGATGATCGACACATCC
Source organism: Gammaproteobacteria bacterium (assembly GCA_015709635.1). Lineage (NCBI taxonomy): Bacteria > Pseudomonadati > Pseudomonadota > Gammaproteobacteria > Gammaproteobacteria bacterium. The sequence goes on along the minus strand of CP054180.1, from coordinate 1,470,714 downwards.
AGATCGGCAAAATAACTCATCGACAGCGTGCGCGGTATCGGCGTGGCACTCATCATCAATTGATGCGGCACCTGATCGGATTGTGCACCTTTCATGCGCAGCGCCAGTCGCTGGTGCACACCGAAACGATGCTGTTCATCAATGATCGCCAAGCCTAATTGCTGAAACACCACCTGCTCTTGAAACAAGGCATGCGTGCCGATCACGAGCCGCGCGGAACCCACTTCGATTTGTTCCAGCACGGCTCGCTTCTGTTTCTTCTTCTGGCTGCCGGATAGCCAGACCACCGCAATTCCCAGCGGCTCGAACCAACTTGTCAGTTTCTGAAAATGCTGTTCGGCGAGGATTTCGGTCGGCGCCATGATCGCGGCTTGGAAACCGTTCTCGATCGCTTGCAGCGCGGCCAAAGCAGCCACGATCGTTTTACCGCTGCCGACATCGCCTTGCAGCAAGCGCTGCATCGGGTAAGGAGAGGTCAGATCGCGGCTGATTTCCGTGGCAACCTTGGTTTGTGCAGCGGTCAGTTGAAAATTTAGCTGCGCGAGAAACGATTGCTGCAATTCGCCTTTTTGCACCAAAACCGGCGCGGCACGGCTGCGCCGCTGCCGGTAATGTATGCGCATCGATAGCTGCTGCGCCAGCAATTCGTCGAATTTGATACGCCGCCAGGCGGGATGGGTGCGTGCCTGCAATGCTTCCATCGATACCTCGGGAGGCGGATTGTGCAAGCACATCACACTATCGCGGAAACCTGCCAGCCGGTATTGCCGGATGATGCGCTCGGGCAGGGTTTCATTCAGTGTTTGCTGCGCCTGCTGCAAAGCTTGCTTGATCAATTTGCCGAGAATCTTTTGTGACAAACCGGCAGTCACAGGATAAACCGGCGTCATCGCTTCAGCCAGCGGTTCCCCGGTGCGTACGATGCGGCATTTGGGATGTACCATTTCCGCGCCGAAAAAACCGCTGCGCACCTCGCCCAACAACCGCACACGCTTACCCTCCGCGTAGGTTTTGATCTGACTGCCGTAGAAATTCAGGAAACGCATGACCAGCACTCCGCTGTTGTCTTCAACTTGGCAAACCAGTTGCCGCCTGGGCCGAACCACGACTTCGGCATGCACGATGACGCCTTCGACTTGCACCGTTTGTCCTGGTGGCGCATCGGCAATTGCAAACAACCGCGTTTCGTCTTCGTAGCGGATCGGCAAATGCAAAATCAAGTCCAGATCGTTGCAAATACCCAGGCGGGATAGTTTCTCCTGCACGGCGGAATGGGCAATCATCGCACCGTTTGTGATCGTACGACTGTACAGTTGAGCTTAATTTGGCAACACCATGATTGCATCCATTTCCACCAGCGCACCGCGCGGCAACGCTTTGACGCCGACAGCCGCACGCGCCGGATAGGGCTGGGAAAAATGGCTGGCCATGATGTCGTTGACCAGCGCGAAATTCGCCAGGTCGGTCAGAAATATATTGAGCTTCACAATGTCGCTCAAACTGCCGCCGCCGGCTGCCGCCACCGCTTTCAGATTGGCAAATACCTGTTGAGTCTGGTCTTCGATATCGTCTGCCATTTGCATACTGACCGGATCCAACCCGATCTGCCCCGATAGATAGATCGTATATCCTCCTCCCTTCACCCGCACTGCCTGTGAGTAAGTGCCGATAGCCTGTGGCGCATCGGCGGTATGGATGATTTGCTTGGTCATTTTTTCTCCCTATGAAATTGATTCGATTTTTTTGTTATAGTTGGTGCCCGCAAATAACCTTAACCACGCTATCGCGTTATGATGCAGCGAACCTTGACACATTTCAACCGGCAAGGATTTTAATCGAACCTTCACTCAAATTATTCATGCTATGCAAAAACTGATTATCCAAGGTGGCATACCGCTACGTGGGGAAATTTCCATTTCGGGCGCAAAAAATGCTGCGCTACCCGTTCTATGCGCCGCATTGTTAACCGGGGAATCCTTAAGAATCAGTAATGTTCCAGATCTACAAGACATTACCACCATGCTGTCGCTGCTCAAACAAATGGGAACAAACGTGATTGCGCAGAGTAACGGCGAAGTTGTGCTGTCTGCCGCAACATTGACACAGCTGGTGGCGCCGTACGAAATGGTCAAAACCATGCGCGCCGCCATTTTGGTGCTTGGACCGCTGCTTGCGCGCGCCGGCGAGGCGGAGATTTCTCTGCCCGGCGGCTGCGCCATCGGCTTGCGTCCCGTCGATCAACATATCAAAGGCTTACAGGCAATGGGAGCTGAAATCACTATCCGGCACGGCTATATTCATGCCGTAGCCCAAAAGCTGTACGGTGCGCGCATCGTGTTCGATATCGTCACCGTCACCGGAACGGAAAATCTGATGATGGCGGCAACCTTGGCTGAGGGAACGACTATCCTTGAGAACGTCGCACGCGAACCGGAAATCATCGATCTAGCCGATTGCCTGAATGCGATGGGCGCAAAGATTCACGGTGCCGGCAGCGACATCATCACGATCGAGGGCGTAGCATCGCTGTATGGCGCGGAACATACCGTCATGCCCGACCGGATTGAAACCGGCACTTTTCTGGCGGCAGCTACCGCAACCGGCGGCGAGATCCATCTAAAAAACACCGCGGCCCATTTGCTCGACGCTGTGCTGGATAAACTCATCGAAGCGGGCGCGCGGATCGATGCCAATGTCAACGGAATCACGTTGACGATGCAATCAAAACCCAAATCCGTAAATGTCCGCACCGCTCCTTATCCGGCTTTTCCCACCGATATGCAAGCGCAATTCATGGCATTGAATTGCATCGCGGACGGTACCGCCATCATGACCGAAACTATTTTTGAAAACCGCCTGATGCATGTGCAGGAACTCAAGCGCATGAACGCCAACATCGAAGTGGAAGGCAATACCGCCATTGTCACCGGTATTTCCCAACTGGATGGCGCCAACGTGATGGCAACCGATTTGCGCGCTTCGGCCAGTCTGGTCATTGCCGGTCTGGTTGCGCAAGGCGAAACGGTGATTGACCGCATTTATCATCTGGATCGCGGCTATGAAAATATCGAGGGAAAACTATCTGCGCTCGGCGCGCAAATCCGCCGCAGCCAATAAAAAAGGCTTTTGCCATGGCAAAAGCCTTTTCATAAACATGCCAAAATATTAAGCCACGCGTGCGGCCAATCAATTCTAAAACTTAGGTTTTTTATAGCTGACAACCAATGTGGCGATTTTTTTGTTCAATCCCATCACCGGAACAACCAGAATTTTTTTGCCATCGGCATCGGATTTAACTGAAATTTTTTGCAGATTGAGGATTTCTTTCGGGAAAATTTCCGTGCCTTTTGTTTCTTCCAGGCGTTTATCCGTGGAAACCAGCAACTGACCGTCTTCACCGATCAACACCACGCGTTCGGTATCTTTCATTCTGACGATTTCGCTCAAATATTGATCGATTTGATCAATATTGTTGCGGATCAATTCACCGCGTACCGCCCAAGACAAAACCTGCCCGAAGCGCTCTTCTTCCTTTACGTATTGCTGATCAGCGTATTCACGAGCCTGCTGCGTAATTAGTGTGCGCTCGCTTTCAAGTTTCTTCGCCAGATCGGATTCCACTTTACCGACAGCAATGAATTTCCATGCGATGACAGCGAGCAAGAGCCCTACAAGAATTGCAAAATATTTGGCGGGCAGTTGTGTGGTCGGAATTTTCTCGATCCATTCAAACTTGGCATTGAATGACGAGAGTAAGTTTTCAGCTTTGGATTGTTGATTCGGGTTTTGTTTGTTGTAATCCGACATGGATAACTCCTTCTGTTATGGGTAGCAGTGATAAAGCTGAATTATCCATGAATCCGGGAAGGAGGAAAAGTAGCATGTTCCAATTAGGCGGCGGTTTCACGCAGAATTCATTATTTATGCATCATAAAACCGCACGATTCTAAAATCCCGCTCAGGCTTAAACCGCTTGCGCGGTTATGTTTTATAATGCGCGGTTTACAGGTGTTGGCGCCGCAAACCGGAGATAAAAACGTCATGGATAACAATGCAGCAATGGAAAAGCAGAATAATAAAAAAACCTGGTCGGGACGTTTTAACGAGCCGGTGTCCGCGCTGGTGGAGCGCTACACGGCTTCGGTGAGCTTTGATCAACGTTTGGCTGAATACGATATCCAAGGATCGCTGGCACACGCGCAAATGCTGGCGGAACAACACATCATCAGCAACCAGGATCTGGCAGATATCCAGCGCGGCTTAGAGCAAATCCGCGAGGAAATACGCAATCACCAGTTTATTTGGTCGCAACAACTGGAAGACGTGCATCTCAATATCGAAAAACGCCTCACCGCCCTGGTCGGCGACGCCGGTAAACGGTTGCACACCGGCCGCTCGCGCAACGATCAGGTGGCAACCGATATCCGCCTGTTTTTACGTGCTGCGATCGATGAAATCATCGGCTTGATCAAGACCATGCAGCTTGCACTTCTCGATCTGGCGGAACAGCATGTTGACACGGTGATGCCCGGCTTTACCCACCTGCAAGTCGCGCAACCGGTTTCGTTCGGTCATCATTTGATGGCGTATTTCGAAATGCTGAAGCGCGACGCTGAGCGCTTGAGTGATTGCCGCAAACGGGTCAATCAATTGCCGCTGGGCGCCGCCGCGCTGGCCGGTACCAGTTATCCGATCAAGCGCGAACGGGTGGCACAGATTCTCGGTTTCGATGGTGTTTGTCAAAACTCGCTGGATGCCGTGTCGGATCGCGACTTCGCCATTGAATTCAGCGCCTGCGCGGCGCTGATCATGACGCATTTATCGCGCATGTCGGAAGAATTCATTTTGTGGATGAATCCGTCGTTCGGTTTTATTCAATTAGCCGATCGCTTTTGCACCGGTTCGTCGATCATGCCGCAGAAAAAGAATCCGGACGTACCGGAGCTGGTGCGCGGTAAAACCGGCCGCGTCAATGGCCATCTGGTGGCGCTACTGACGCTGATGAAAGCGCAGCCGCTGGCGTACAACAAGGATAACCAGGAGGACAAAGAACCGCTGTTCGATACCGTCGACACGCTGGCGGATACGCTGCGGATCTATGCCGACATGCTCGGCGGCGTACGCGTCAATCACGATCGCATGCGCCAAGCGGCACTGCGTGGCTACGCCACTGCCACCGATCTGGCGGATTATCTGGTCAAGAAAGGCATTCCGTTCCGCGATGCGCATGAAATCGTCGCTCAGGCGGTACAGTATGCGGAACAAAAAGGTTGCGATCTCAGCAAATTGGAACTGAGCGAATTGCAAACCTTCTCCGCACAGATCGAAGCCGACATTTTCGCGCTGTTGACGCTGGAAGGATCGATGCAAAGCCGCGACCATACCGGCGGAACAGCACCGGAACAGGTGCAAGCGGCAATTAACCGGGCTAGGCAGTCGTTCTTGGAATCATACTGATCAAGTTTCTAAGTCGATCTACAATCACTCCGGTGCAGTTTTTACTACCATCAACAATCAATGCGATCTGAAGTGATAGATACCATACAAAAAGCTTAGCCATAGAATATTGGATCGCAAGACTCCGTTAGCGATTTTCTCTAATCGTTAAAGAATTTTTTTCCAACAGTTCTGAAGTTTTCTAATTTACTCGGAAGGCTATCCAGCGGGTATCTAATCGGCATTCCACGGATTTCAGTAAGCAACTGTAATAAAACTCCTTTAGTATTATTCCAGTTTTGAACGATTTGATTGGCATTGATTGTATTGGTTGTTAACGATTTATTGACGCGCTCTTCCCAGTCAATAAGTAGTTTTTTTGCTTCATTGCTGAAATACCGGCGGGTCCCCCAGTATTCCGCAACTTTGAGTGCTTCTAAGGTCAGGTGTTTTTCCAGGTCAGTGGGGTGAATTTTTTTCAATTTCGCTGCAGTACTTTGAGTGGTCAAGTCATCCAAATTGGCTTGCATGGCAGAATCGAGATCACCCAATTTTTCCCAATGCTCTGTATTTTTAATTGCTGTCTTAGCGGCAACAATTGCTTTGCTAATCAAATTCAAGCGCCATGCGTTCGCCGGATCGCTTGCGGCCAAGCGGATGGGTAAAGAATGAAGTCCAATGCTTAACACATTCATCCAATTTCGCCATTCACTCAATACTTTGCCTGCACCGCCATCCTGGTTTGTAATGTGATGTTGCCGTATGTAAATATTGAACAATTCGGTCTCTTCAACAAAATCGCTCTTGTTGAGAGCAGAGATGGCGGTTGCCACGTGAAATGGAAGACCCGAAAATTCATTTGTGATCGAAACCGCTGATTTGCGTAACAGCGACGTCGGTTCAAAGGATTTACGATGGATCTGCCCGCCGGGTACAGGCAACGGCGCATGGTTTACCAGCAACTGCGCCCCCACAGTGGCTGTCACTGCGGCTTGCAAGCGAGGCCAATCGTTGCAGAAAGCCTCGCTTTCCTCTTCAAACTGATTGTCAATCGCATACTGCATGAAATTGCCGGTTGTAAACAAATTGTCCATCAGCAAGTCGTATAAACTCTGGCAATTATTGACCGCACCGTATCCGACATTGTTTTGGGTGCGTACAATCAATTGCGCTAACTTGCTGGAAATACCCCAAATCCGCAATAAGGCCTTCTCGGATACGCCTTCGATATCGCGTTGCACTGTGCCTGCAATAGTCGGCGGGGGGCTAATGTTAGCAAGTATCGAACCATTATCTGTCGCCGCAATCGACCACGAGTTGTTCATGGAATCCCAGGTCCTGTACGCCGCGCGTAGGCTTTGCGGAAAGAATTGCTTGTTATAGTCGGTCTCGACATTTCCGGTAGCACCATAACCGAAATAGTCGATCTCGATGCGATAATGCAAGGCAGCAAATGCGGCGGACTGTTTCATACCAGTTTCAAAGGTATGCAACCAGGAACCCGTATTATCGCTGTGCGTGGTTGGTATCAATAGATCAGTATCTTTTCCATCGCCACCCAATCCGGCGTTGAGTATGTGAAAGCGCACCCAGTTGCCTTTCACTTTGGGTACCATGGTATAAAGCCAGCGCCAACCGAGTGGATCGGCATCCGGTGAGGAACCTATATTGTTATTACGCGGAATGACGGCCTCCAGCCCGCCGATACGATTCAAATTACCGCCGGTACCATTGGAATTACGCGAGAAATTACCGCTATATTCAGGCCATACTTGAGTTTTGGTTCCCTGAGGCGCCGGAGTATGTTGCGGTGCCGTGGTTGGTGCCTGACGTTGATAAACAAGTTTATTTTTCGAATCAGAGTGTGCAAGGATATGCATTGCCGCCTGATACTGTGGTACCCCTCCTCCCATCACATCCGCTTTCTGCCCCAACCTCCGATCATCATTAACCGGCACATCATCTTTCATTTGCAGCGTGGGTTGTACCCTGCCCTGCGCTTGTTGTACCACATGCCAGGCTTCATGCGGCAGATGCCGCTCCTGTCCCGGAGCCACATGAATATCCGTTCCCTGCGTATAAGCCAAGGCATTAAGTTGCGCTGGCTGCGACGAGTTGTAATGCACTTTGACATTGTCCAGCGACAGGCCTGAAAGCGATTCGATTCCCGTCTTGAGGTTATCCGGCAATCCGGTGTTGTTGGGTGCGGCGACGGGCCCCTCTGCGAGCTGGACAGCTTTTGTCTGCAGCGACCCTCCCGTTTCCTGTCTTTGCGCAGTGACAGTAGAGCTATTATCGATATTCTCTATGAATTTGCGCTGCGCCACTTGGCGTGAGCTATTGCGGATCATGTCACTCAGCCGGTGCTGAGCTGCAATTTTAGGACTGGAATCGATTATTGCCTTTAGTTGTACCAATCCGTCCACTTGCGGGCTATTCTCGATCATGGATTCTAACTGAACCATCTGTGCGTTTTGGGGAGATGCGATCGCCGCGCCTTTATTCTGCGCGGCGGATTGATTGTGCGGTTGACTATGTTGTGCTTGTACTCTTCTCACGATCTTATCCTTATAACTACTCGTGGCGCTTCATTTCGATACATCCACTCCCACAATCATACTTTCCCGGCGAGATCTAATATTGCACGAAAGCTGGCTATTCGGTCAAACACCACAAAGAAGCGCTGAAAATTGCACCAATTTATGCAGAATTTAGAAAGCAACAGTAAGAAAACTATCTGAAATGATAAAATCAAAAGGACCGGCTAAATCGAGGAGTAGTTGTTTTAGATCATAAAGATTACCGAAGAAAGCAAAAGAGCAATTAGGAAAAAAGAACAATTGGGTATGGGAAAAATCATTCGCAATCCATCGACAGCCCTCTTGAATAATCATGCAATAATTTTTGGGGCTGTAGTAGATCAGGTTAAATCTGAGTTCAAAGTTTGAGTATTTTTAGTTGTTGTTTAGGTATTCCATAATTGAATCTGAATTCGCATTCTTTGAGAAACAGTGGAAATGATTCTTTAGGAATGCCATTGTATTTTCTTAAGACGCGTTTAGCCTGATTCCAAAAGTTCTCAATGCCATTGATGTGATTCTTACCTTGAGCAAAGAGTGTGGAATGATTGATCCGTTCATGGTAAAAATGATTCACATCAAGCGCATTGTAACTGCGATAATAATCTGTATAAACTACGCTGTCAGGTGCTATTTTTCTAGTAATGAGCGGCATCAACGTTTCTGTCTTGGTATCTCCAACAACCTTCGTATAGACCTTGCCACCGCGTTTCAATATGCCAAACACCGCAACCTTACTTGCAGCACCTCGACCTCGTTTACCTTTACAGATACCGCCAAAGTAGCTTTCATCCAACTCCACCACACCAGCAAAGATTTCGTGAGATTCCTGTTCCAAATGGTAAATAATCACTTCGCGTATTTTGCGATGAAACAGTGCTGCACTATTGGGTTGTATTTCCAGTATATCGGCTGCCGATCTTGCTGTAACCTCCAACACAAAGTATTCCAGTAGCTTTAATTGTGCTTTCTTTAATAATCTACAATAGCTTATCTTCATTCAATTAGCTTAGCATCTAAGCTAATCTACTACAGACCCTTGATTTTTTTATTGAACTTGCGATTCCCCGTGGTCTTGCCACGGGGAGCATTATAGTTTTTGTGTTTTTGAAGTCAGCGTAGCGTGCCGTTTTTGGTTTTCTGCGCCGTAATACCCCGCGGTCTTGCCGCGGGGATAGGTGCAGGGCGCGCGGAGCAAATTTATTCCGAAGGATTCTTTTGTACTTAACGCGAGGTTAATGCGGATTGAAATAAATTGGCCGTTGCTTGTCCGCTTGTCTTACTTACATAGTTTGTGATGATTGGAATGAATTGTCCTACCATATCGGGGGAAAGATTCAATTGTTTGAATGATGCTGCTAGTGCAGTTGCACTGCCCAGTGTGCTATTGCCGCTCGCCAGGGAGGATAAATTCGACAAAGATGGGGCTGCACCTAGCATGGTGCTCATTCCTGGGACAGATCGTGATAATGTCGAAAATGCTTGTGGATTCATGCTGCTTTGCGCCATCTGAAATATTGCTCCAGCGCCCCCCAGTGCTTGTTGCTGCGATACGCCAAGCCGATGAGCCAAAATATCCACCAAGCCAATTTGAGCAACGCCTTCCGGATTAGCGGCAGCCGCCGTACCAGCATTAAGAATTTGCTTGCCGCTTTGTGCTGCTCCTTCGACTGTTGATAAGCCTTGATTGACCGCACCAATGGGGTTACTACCGCCAGTATTGGTTGCACAACCAGTGATTGTCGCTAGAAATATTACAGCACTTAATTGAAAGTAATTGCTATTTTTCATGATAACTCCTTATTGAATACAGACATGTGATCGGAAACTATCTCCATGATACAGAACGTGCAGCGGATAAAAATGTAAAAGTCATGCAATAATATCTCAATCCGCGTATCAGCGATCATTTAACCGGCATTGGTGATTATAGCGCTTCTGCATTTTTATGAAGGAAGTGTGTTTGATCAAACAAGATGCCTGAAGGCCATCTCCATTGCTGCTTTCAGGCACTTTTTTGTACGCATGGTAATACCGTGTCACACATTCTTCATTATTAAGTCATTAAAACTTCATATTGTTTGATTATTCTTACTTACATCAACTAATACAACAGAGGGAAACAATGTATTGCGTGATTAAAGAATGGCCGAATAAAATGGCAACCCTGATGACGGAAGATGGGGTCGTGCTCTGGACGTTCAGTAATGTCGAAGAAGCCCGGAAAGTTTGGCATGATTGGTGCTCACTGCAAAACGGCAAGATTGCCTGTCAAATCGAAAATTTTGGCAGATCCGGTTTGCCCGAGCAAAGTATTCCTTAAGGAAGCTCTGAAAAGATAACGAGCGATGGCCAAGTAAGGCGGAATCAGGCGAAAAAACGCAATTTATGAGTGATAAATGAGCATTTTGCGCTTTCCTATTGGGCGATAGCGCTTCACAGCAAATACCTTGGCTTATTAACTTCAAGTAGTCATCCCTGCAAAACACTTAGAGCCTGCATGAACTGCAGGAATCATCAAATTTTAGACGGCATTGATCCCTGAGAATTTATACTATTCGCATCAAAACACTGAGAGAATCAAGAGGAACTGAAATGCCGACCGATGATTTTTTCCGAGCGCGTCTCGATCAGATAATTGATCTGCGTCATCCCCTGGCAGTGCTGTCGAATCGACTGCCGTGGGCTGATATTGAAGCAGCACTTGTCCCTGCTTTTGAGCGTAAAAACCGTCAGGGTGAAGTGTTGGAGATCAACGATCTTTTTGGCACAACATTGGCGATTGCCAGTGGGGGCGTGAGCACTGCGGGTCGCCCCCGCTTGCCGATCCGGTTGATGGCATCGTTGCTGTATCTGAAGCATGCGTTCAACCTCAGTGACGAAGAGCTGGTGGTTCGCTGGTCGGAGAATGTGGTGTGGCAGTATTTCAGCGGCGAGGAATATTACACATCGAAGTTGCCGTGTGATGCCACCCAGATTGGCCGTTTCCGCACCGCCATTGGTGAAGCTGGTGTTGAGAAGCTGCTGAAGGCAACGATTGACACTGCGGTGCACACCAAGGCGGTCAAACCGGCTGAATTCAAACGAGTGATTGTTGACACGACAATTCAGGAAAAGGCAATTGCGCATCCGGTGGATAGCCGGTTACTGGAAATTGCTCGCGGCAAGATTGTGCAAGCAGCCAGACGGGCTGGCATCACCTTGAAGCAAACCTACGCCAAAGAAGGCAAGGCGCTGCGCCGAAGGGCAGGCGGCTATGCCCACGCCAGGCAATTGCGGCGTCTGCACAAAACCGTTAAACGCCAACGCACGATCCTTGGTATCGTGCTGCGGGAGATCCAGCGCAAACTGGCAACCGTGACGACGGTCTGTGCCGCATCGCTGCAGCAATTGACCACGCTATTGGAACGGGCAGGACGGATTCATAAGCAGCAACCCAAGGACAACAACAAACTCTATGCATTGCACGCACCGGAAGCCGAATGCATCGGCAAGGGCAAAGCACGCAAACCTTACGAGTTCGGAGTTAAAGCCGGCATTGCTGTTACGCACAAAAGCGGCCTGATAGTCGGTGCCAGAACCTTTCCTGGCAATCCCTACGATGGTCATATTCTCCACCAACAGCTCGAACAAACGCACAGGCTACTCGAAGATACCGGATCAATACCGAAGCAGGTTATTGCCGATCTCGGGTTCCGGGGAGTGGATGCTGACAATCCGGCAGTGGAAATCATCCATCGCGGCAAGTACAAGTCGCTGACGAAACCGCAGCGGCGCTGGCTCAAGCGCCGGCAGGCCGTGGAACCTGCAATCGGGCATCTGAAGTCGGATCACCGAATGGATCGCTGCTGGTTACCAGGTCAGTTGGGTGATGCACTGCACGCTGTGTTATGTGCGGCTGGCTACAATCTGCGCTGGCTGATGAGAGCTATACACCGTTTGGGCATCAAGAATTCTTTATTGCGACTTGCGCTGCTGCAACTGATCAACACCTTTTACACAAAACGTTCGTTTGTCGGCATGACTGTGTGAATTTTGCAGGGGCGACCAAGTAACTTTTAAGCTGCATACCGGAAAAAACATCGGATTGCAGTTGTTGAGAAATAAAAAAGAGAGATTTATTCGGAATGATTAAATCTCTCTCAGGTGTTTCTTCTCTACGCTTACGCAATAAAGAAGAAACTGATTTCTTATCTTTATTGGTTATGCTTGATTCTTTTGATAACGCAATGTAAAACCAATCAGACTCAGCCCAATCAGTAGCATCGCATAAGTTTCCGGTTCAGGAACCGCTGAAACCCAGTTGGAAGGTGTTGGATGTGGATCAGTCAATGAATACGGATCCACTGAAATAATGCCAAAAATAGGTTCTGGTTTTCCGGATGTCGTAGTGGCCTGTGTTCCGGTAAAGTCCGTAATGTCAACACCTGCTCCTGATATTTTCCAAATAGAATTAGTATAGGGGGTATCGTCGAACCGGTTCGATTTATTATGAGCGAACCAATCTATTACGATATGCTGGTCATCTGACTTGTAACTGCTGTCCATGTTTGATCCACTGTTATATGTGAATTTTTCAATATCAGCACCATGGATTGTCGGCTGTGAAAAATTGGCAGCCGTGAGTGCCGGTCCTTGGTAGACAAAATCGAGTCTATTCACTGTGGAATCATTGTGAGAAAAACCAGGTGATGCCCAGTTCGGTGTTAATTCAAATGTAACAACCCCACTTGCTGTTTCTGTTACTTTAAGCTCTGCAACAACAGGATAGCCTGAGCTGAAAGAGGATGTCGCGGGTAAATCAAATGTATAAGTTACACTGTCACCAATATTCGCGAATGCAGGGGCTGTACCGATACTCAGTAGCGCGGCTGTTATAATCGTTATTTTTTTCTTCACCTTAAACTCCTTTTTACTGATATCAATCTAGATAATAAAGTTTGAATTTTTGTTTAGCTAGCTTATTTTTACTTATTTGAACTTCAAACACTTCTTTCTCTGTTTGTGTCTCCGCCTTCTCTATCTTCCAAAAACATCAAAAGATAAAAATACAACAAACATTTGCTACAGGTAGTTACGATGCCAGCAAGAGCAATTATTAAAACTATAACAATGCTCCTGATTTATTAGTATTATTATCCTCAGGAGCATTTCCCTCACGTTTCAATGATCCTATATCATTAACAAAATTCCTATTCCCTAAACGGGTACCATAATTAGCAAAATCAAAGACTATGCTATTTAAAATCACTTATTCCCGAAAAATAGCCAAATACCAATTGGCTGCGATTACGAACCCCGGTTTTGATGAAGACGGACTTTAAGTGTTTTTTGACTGTTTCCGGGCTTACTGTAAGCTGCTGCGCAATCTGTTTGTTAGTCAGTCCTTTGGTCACCAGCTTTATAATTTCCTGCTCACTCTTGGTAAGCACGATGTCTCTTTGCGGAAAAGCACAAGAAGGATTCTGCCAGCTGGACAATGTGTCAAATATTTTGCAAATTAAACGATGCGGAAACCACAGTTCTCCCCTACAAACAACAACATGCAGTGCTTTCTCAAATACCCTGTAATCAATGCCGATCTGCAAAAAACCGGAGATGCGGTATTCAATAATTTCGTTAATGAGATCCGGTAAATTCTGCTCGTATAGCAGAATGATTTTAATCGATGGTATCCATTTTCTAACGATGCGCAACTGTTCGATGACACGATCAAGTGGCAATCTCATATCGATCAATATGACATCCAGGCGGGTGTCTTCCAATTTATTGCCGACGCCGGAAATTTCTTTATCACTGAACAGATCGATGTGGATATGCGGCAATCTGTTCGAATAACCGTACAGTATGTCGCTTAAATCTGTTTGTTCCGACACAACGCCTATGCGGAGCGAGTCGCGAGTAGGCAGTGAAAATATAGACACTGGCGTTAATCGTGTGCTCGCTGTTCCCGCACGAAGGTAAAGCAATCGCTCATGAAGATTTACTGGCTCGCGCCGATCATTCCGGCGCCGCTCGTAGCGTGCATGACCACGTAAAATGAGTGAGTCGCGCCGGTCACGCTGTCTTCGCCGATCATGTATTCGCCGATCGGAAGAAGCGGAATCAACATCCTCCTGCCGTTCCTGATGCGCTCTTAACCATTGAATATCGTCAGGTAGTTTCAATTTAGTATCAACCCAGTATTGTGTGTGAATGCTCAATTGGTGCTGTTCTTTAAATTTAGTTTTTCGCACCGGATTCCATTACTTTTTTCTATCGATTATTAATTTTGTAAGTGCCGTAATCGCGCAATTCAAACTTAACTGCGTGTTTAAGTCACAGTACCTTATATTTTACTGGAATCTCTAATTTCTCTACCTGCTGGATCAAAACAATGCCAGTAAAGATTCTATTTCTGCTTTTGCTTGCCGATCGACAAGCCAATCAAACCAAGACCTACGAGTAACATGGCGTAGGCTTCTGGTTCCGGAACCGCGCTTACACCGATAACAAAATCATCCCAATCGCCGAGATGTTTCGCTCCTGCGCTATCGTTGTATCCGAGCACATACGCATAAGTCGTGGAGCCGATTAACATATTGGTTCCAATCAATCCGATCGACGTGCCTTCATCCCAATGCCCGCCGTTGACTGCAAACTTGCTCGTATCGCCTTCAAACTTAAAGCTTAGTGGTCCGACCGTGCTCACCACCGAACTGATGGATGTCCCAACAGGATTGGACTCGAGTAATTTTTCTCCACTCAGCATGTTATAGAATTTATCAATAAATCCGGATTCTTGGCCAAGATAAGTATAGGTTACTGTTTGCGATCCTGGTCCTGTGTAATCCAAATGTCCGAGGCTTACTGCCGAACCGATCGACAACATTGGAAAGCCGGCGATATTGAATGCTTCAGTCCGCGTTGCTGTATCGGTAACCACAAATGAAAGAGCCGCGTGCGCAGTGGCACCACTCATTAGTAACATTGCCGCAATCACGGTGTGCTGGATATATCGCATATTCATTTTTACCTCCTGAAATCGTTAATCAAACAGAAAATTCACGTCGTTTCCGATAGTGAATTCACAACGATGACATGGTAGCTGGCGGGTAAATTTTGATCTATAGGAAACTAATCCTTATTTAATAATAGGTTGTTAGTCATTCTTGACTAGTATCACTAGGAGGCCTATCCCGGGAATGTCACGAATATTTGATTGATCTCAGCAGAAGTGCAAAAAAACAGCTGATTTTGCAGGCAAGATTTTGCCTGGAGGAAGTCAGGAAAAATAGGATATTGTCAGTCGGCTGACGATTTCTGCGATAGTTTCGCAAAATAGAAGCCGACCAATACGCCTAAGGCCCAGCCACAAACGATCAGAATCGGTAACAAGTGCGAATCGTTGGTGTCACGAAACCGCGTGATCAACAAGCCAAGCGGCGCGGCACCGATGAAGACGAAAGCGCAGGATAGGATTGCGTTGTTGCTCCAGCGAAATAAGCCGTATGACAAAAGGAAAAATGGCAAAATCATAATCAACTGAATAGGCCAAGAAATACCACTCCACAGCAATCCGAAGCCCAGGAATGACAATAAAAATCCTCCAGCCAAGGCGATTAGGATCGTCAGCATCTCCTTCCAATTGCTGCGGTGATTCGATTTCATTTTCATTGAACTCCTTTGTTAGTTCAGGTTGCTTTTTTGCGCAACAATCCGATTCCAAGTACGGCCATGACGATGGAAACTAAAGGATTCAACAAATTCAGCAAAGCATAGGGGGCGTAATCCAAGGTTGGGATACCCAAGGTTGCAACATAAAAAGTACCTGCCGTTGTCCACGGAATAAGTCCCGTAGTTAAAGTGGAACCTTCTTCCACCGAGCGCGACAGCACTGCCCTATCGATTTGTCTTTCCTGATATGCGCCTTTGAAAAGCTGGCAATTGAGAATGATTGAGATATATGCCTCACCCATGGCGATATTGCCGATTAATCCGGAAAAAATGGTAGTGGCGATTAACGTGCTGACGCGCTGGATTCGCGCGATGACATGTGCCAGCAGCACTTGCAAAAATCCGGCATGATGCATGATGCCGCCGAGTGCCAGCGCCATAATCGATAGCAACAGCGTCCATGCCATGCTGTATAGCCCGCCACGTCCCAGCAAATCATCGATATTGGCAATTCCTGTAGTGCCGGGTGAATTCAACCACAGCGTGTTGACCACATCAAGACCGTTCTTTTCTTGATATAAAACGGCAATCAACATGGCCAGGACGATACTGCACGTCATGCTGACTTCTGCGGCATAGCGTTTAATGCTTAAACCGAACATCAGCAGCAGCGGCAACAACGTTATCCACAGATTTAATTGATAAGCACCCGCCAAGGCTGAGCGGATTTCATCGATATGCGCTCGCGGTAACGTATTGTTGCCGTAATACATCCCCCAGCCGATAAAAATTAAAAAAACAATCAGTAACGTAGGAATGGTGGTATACAACATGGAGCCGATATGCCGGTACAGGCTTGTTCCGGCGCTCATCGCCGCCAGATTGGTGGTGTCGGAAATCGGCGATAATTTATCGCCGAAAGTGGCGCCGGAAATGATCATCCCGGCCACTAGCGGCAATGGAATGCCCATGGCATCGCCGATGCCGATCAACACGACGCCGATCGTGCCTACTGTACCCCAGGAGGTACCGGTAGCAACCGACATGAAACTGCACAGCAACAATCCAGCCGCTAAAAATGCGCTCGGACTCAGCCAATCCAAGCCGTAATACAGCAAGCTAGCAATCGTGCCGCTTTGCATGAAACTGGCAATGACCATGCCGATCAGCAGAAAAATATAAATCGCCGGCAGCGCCTTAATAATCCCATCATCCATCATGCGCCGGATGTCGTCAAAAGAATATCCTAACCAGTGCGCTTGCAGACAAACCCAGATTAATGTCAGAAAGATAACGGCGTGAATACTGACCGCGAATACAAACATACCCAGCGAAATCAATAAAAAAACCCCGGCAAAGCAAATTGATGCTTGCCACAAGGATGGCGGCCGTTGTGTAGTGAGCAGTTCTTCCACCGATGAAGTGTTTTCAGTCATTATTGATCGATCCCTGTATCAGATAAGAACAAAGCGATCGGTTCGCCATAACCTGCGGTTTTCATCTTCTCACTTCTGATAAACTTTAACCGGCAGGCGTTTTCGGAAAGCAATGGAACTTCGGCGTACCGCCTCGCCTGATATGGCAACAGCATCAATTCTTTTTTCAGGGTTCCAGGGTCTTTTTTAATATTTTCATACGGGTTATACAGCGTAACCATCAGGTTTTCCTTTGTTACTCAAAATCATTGATGATGAATTTTACCGGCACTATCACGCATTTATCGCAAAAAGGTTTGGGGGTTGTCAAAAACACGCAGAATAACATGTCTTATTTTGTTTACGGCACTTGGCCTGGCGACGTGGGAGAATTCGAAATCATCGACAAGCCCCTCAACAACAAAAAATTCGCCTTTGCAAAACTGACTCGCTTGATACAACCCTCGGCGCAACGGCAAACACTGCCCTGCCCTCATGCTGATGTTAGTTTGGCAGAACAAGCCTGCACCGGTTGTCCGTGGATGATCGCCAATTATTCAAGCCAGCTTGAACAAAAACGAAAGCGCTTTGTGTATGCCTTGCAAAGGGCCGGATTTGACACGAATCGACTCGACATTGGCCCTGTTCACCCTTCTCCGCAACTCTATGGTTATCGCAATCGCTGCCAGCTGAAAACAGACGGCAAGCAGCTTGGCTTCGTATCGGAGAATACTTATCAGATCGCACCCATTGGCGATTGTATCGTGCTCAATGACGCCTGCCGCAAGCTGTTAAAAGCCGCTTTGCAGCAATTACCCAACACGGCATGGCAAGCTCATGACGATAACCGGCCATTTATTGAACTGGATGATGACATGAAACCCGGCGAAATCCACACGAACCGGAAACGTCCCTTCAAACAAGGCAACCCGGAGCAAAATGACCGGATGCGCGCATGGTTGACAGATAAATTGGCACGCAATCCGCAGTTGGGCAAAGTGGTGGAATTATTCTGCGGTTCGGGAAATTTCACATCAATCATCGCGGCATCGAACTGCACCGAAGTGATCGCTTACGAATCCGACGATCAAGCGATTCAAACATTGAAAGCCAGAAATCTTGCTAAAGTGACAGCGCAAACCGCTGATCTCTTCAATGCGCTGGTTTGGAGAAAATTACAAAAACACGTGCACGATGCAGAAACCCTGGTGCTTGATCCTCCGCGTGCCGGATTAAAAAAGCACCCGGGATTTTTTTCCAGTTTCGCTGCTTTGAGAACGATTCTTTATATTTCCTGTAACCCGGAAACATTCGCTCGCGATGCCTGTTTTTTTCACCAAAACGGCTGGTCGATCAACGACATTCAACTTGTTGATCTGTTTCCACACACACCGCATATTGAAGTGTTAGCGGAATTTAAAAAGTTAGGCAACTAAATATTAATTGAAGAGAACATTGATTATAAATAAAAAACTCAATATCTATCGACATTGAGTCCTTCTTTTATGATTTGAAGTGGATTTAAGCAGTAAATTTTACTGATGAAAAGCGAGCTTTACTTTTGGATATTACATACAATTTTGCAACCACAAGATAGCTCAGAAAAACAACAATCCCTAAAAGAACAGATCCATTAACTACATTCAATTCCATCCAACTTACAATCGTGGCAAATTGCGATAAAGTTGGCATGGTACCAAATAACAAGATGCTGATTAAAGGAATAACACCAAATAATATAAAGCAGATCTTTATTGCAACGACTAAAAGAAATTGGCTTGATTTCATAAAGCCTCCTCTGAGAAGAATTTATTGAAGTTTGATTATTCTGAAAGATTCAAAATCCTAGAATCGGCAAACTTCACATAAATTTTACACCAATATCACAAAATATTCACAATTTTTTTTACTCCTGACTAAAAGTTTTTCATTAATTAAATTGTATACACAATAACTTGTTTATTCGTCACTCAAATAACAGCTAAACATCCGATCAATACTACTTCATCAATTTCGGACTAAGACGTCAATCATCAAAATACAAGCACAGAAAACATCAGCAGCATTTCGCTTTTTCTTTTTTTGTCTGCATTTTTTATGAAGAAAATCCCGGATATTCATTCTTGAATCAAAGAAAAAGACAGAAAAACCCTGTTCGACCTAAGATCTATTAAATCCGCATTAATTCTATCGGTGGCAAGCTAAATAAGCGATCCGAAGGAATTTTTAATGCTTCACAGCCTTCACTTTTTATTCACATCCATTTCACTTTTTATTCACATTCATTGTGTTAGCTTACCCTTGAATCAGAAGGGTTTTAAAGTGATCTTTGATCATGGCGCATCAGAGTCTATAACGCGGAAACAATTTTTTACTTATTGATCGAAAATTGACTTGTTTAAAGAGTTAGAACTGAAATATTCAATATGTAGAAATTATTTTCAATAAGAACATATTCTTATAAAAAAAGGATAAAAATTCTATGGGGATACTCAGTACATTACTTCTAACACCAGTATTAGGTATTCTGATACTCGCCTTAATTCCAAGTAAAAACACCAACCAAATCCGTTTCACTGCCAATCTGATCGCAATCTTAGTGTTTCTTTTAAGTTTCTGGCTGGTTCTTAATTACGATCGGTCGGATGGCCAAATACAATTCTATGAGTATTTTGTTTTCAATCCTAAACTCAATACCGCTCTGGCACTAGGGGTTGACGGATTATCGCTGCCTATGGTGGTATTGGCAGCCCTGCTAACGCTGATTGCACTGCTCGCCTCTTTCAACATAGCACACAACATCAAAAGCTATTATGTCAGTATCTTGTTATTGGAATTAGGGATGCTGGGCGTATTCCTTTCGCAAGACTGGTCATTATTCTACATTTTTTGGGAATTGACCTTGGCACCGCTGTTTCTACTCATTGATCGCTGGGGTGGTACACGCCGTCATGTCGCCAGTTTGAATTTCGTGCTCTATACCATGGGCGGCTCAATTTTCATGCTGATCAGCTTGATTGCTATCAGTCAATATATGCCGGTGCATGGCGGTACTTTAATGTCTACGATGTCTATCGCTGCCCAGAGCATGCCAAGAGACGAACAAATTTGGGTTTTGATCGGATTCTTGATTGGCTTCGGTGTCAAGATGCCGATTTTTCCATTACATGGTTGGTTACCGCTGGCGCATGTGCAAGCACCGAGTCCGGTCAGTATATTGCTATCCGGTATTCTTCTCAAAATGGGCGCCTACGGCATGATACGTGTCATTGTCATGCTGCCGGAAGCCACACAAATGCTGCAGACGCTATTAATTTCATTAGCATTGATCGGAATGATCTATGGCGGTGTTCTGGCCTGGCGGCAGACCGATATGAAAGCCATGGTTGCTTACTCATCCGTCAGTCATATGGGCATTATCCTTTTGGATATTGCGACGATGAACAAAACCGGCCTGATCGGTGCGGTCTTGCAAATGACAGCACACGGTTTAGTGGCCGGCGCGATGTTCTTGCTGGTCGGTTTGTTGTACGAACGCACACATACCCGGAATATTCTGGATTACAGCTCTTTGGTCAGAGTCATGCCGCGCTTTGCCCTCTTCATGACAATCACTTTGTTTGCCGCCATGGGATTACCGGGCACTGTTGGTTTTATCGCAGAGCTGCATGCGATCGTTGGCGGATTCCAGCAATGGGGCAATCTCATGATCCTGCTCGGAGTGAGCATCATGATTGGAACGGCCTACGCCATGCGCACCATCGGCATGTTGTTCACCGGTCCGGTGAAACCTCAGATGCGTAATATCGAAGACTTGAAAATATACGAACTCATCGCAGCCGGGTTTCTGGTTGTATTAATCGTTATGTTTGGTTTATGGCCAGCACCGTTGATCGATCTCTCAATGGCGACTATGAATCAAATGAATGGCACTATCATTCAAAGTATTCAATAGGATAACTGATATGACTTCTGAATCTCATGATTTGCGTCACCATATTCTTGAAACCATCGATCACTTGGATCATATCCTTCCGGGACAACGTCCGTTGCATAAATTTGTGCATCACAACACCATTCACGGTTTTCAGCACCTGCCGTTTGAAGAAGGGGTGGCAGCGTACGAAGAATTAACGGGTGTTTATGGTTATTTGCCGGATTCAAAGAACCGGGACTTATATCAGCAAGGCAGAATTACCGATGCGGATCTTTCAGCTGCGTTTGAGCATGCCAAACACTTGCAGTCCGAGCAAATCGTTTTTCATGCTAACGATCTGACGGTCAAACGCAGAGATATCTATCAAATCGCACTGCTGCATGAATTGCCCCCATTGTCGATCAGTCAGTTGAACTGGCAGATCGAAGAATTGAATGTCCTCCATGCGATTCAACCGGATGTTTCGAAAGAAGCCCGTTCGCGATTACTTTCCAGTATTTCCGATCAAAGCATCGTCATTAAGCAACTGTGGGAAAGTATTCTTCACAAATTAAATATTGAGATGACCGATTTGCATCCGGAGAACATGCTGGATCTCTCCGAGGAGCAAGCGAAAGAATGGCTGGAAAAAATCAAAAAGAACCTGGCCGATGGCGAAGGCATCCCAGTACATCAGAAAATGAGAATGGACGCTGAAACCGAACTCACCGAAATGCTGGCACGAGTCGGTGACAAAATGACATTACGCAGTTTTGTCTTGGCATTGAGCGGTATCGATATTCTTTATTCCATCAGGCCGCAAATCATACGAATCTGCGCATCGGTGCTGGACGAAGGGGTTGCAGCCTGGCAATTGCCCGGGCGCAATAAACTGGGACTTTATGCCGCTTGGCGTTCGACAGCGCATTTCGACGTGAATCCTTTCTTGCACGATTTACCCGACTGGCAGAACATTGTCGATGAAACACCGGAAGATCCGGTCGATTGTATCATTCTGCAATTAACCAACTTGGAAATCCCGCAAGACAAGTGGGAAAGCTATATCCAGCACTTGGCGCTTGAATTACCGGGCTGGTCGGGAATGATCAACTGGCGTCAGCATAATCCCGACTACCATACGGAAAATGATGCGACGCTGCATATGGCCGATTATCTGGCTATCCGCCTGACGATGGACAGATTATGGCTCAATCAGGCCTGTAAAGATACCTGGAAAATCGAAGCCAAGCTGGGAACGATCGAATATTATTTCCGCAAAAACCTATCCGAGTTTATGGTTAGAAAACAGCTCTATGGCGGGGACTTGCCGGAATATCTGACCAATCTTGCCAAGGACCTGATCATGCGCGCTGGCTCAGAGCGTGAGAGGCGAGAGGAATGGCAATCTTTAGCGGATCTGACATGGACCTGGCAATTCAGCCCTTTGGTGAAAAAAGATTTTGAGCATGCGGCTTTTAATAGCGGTTGGCGGCTTTTCCGTCTGTGTCAGCACTTGGGACTTAGCGCAGCGGATATTCATGGCATGCAAAAAAGCGATCTGCTGCAATTGCTCAATGTCCTCGATGAATTCACCGCACCGGAACGAAGCAGAATTTGGCTCTATGCTTACGAATATCACTATCGCGAAGATTTCTTTCAGATCCTGCGCGCCAATATCAACCGGGGACGCTGGGCCAAACGTGCGCAGCGGCCGCAGGCGCAAATCGTTACCTGCATGGATGATCGCGAAGAAAGCTTGCGTCGTCAATTGGAAGAAATTAATCCTAGAATCGAGACGATCGGCGCCGCGGGATTTTTTGGCGTGCCCATGAATTACAAAGGGATTGACGACTTTGAAATTAAGATGCAATGCCCGGTGGTCGTGAGGCCAGCCAATGATGTCACTGAAGTACCAAGAAAAGGCGCGGAACCGGTACTGCAAGAACACCACAAAGGGCATCGTCTTTATAGAAAACTCGCCTATTTGATGAACCAATCGTTGCGGCGCAGTCTTATTTTCTCGCATGCGATTATTGATGCACTGGCACCGGTCGTTTTTGCCGGCTTATTAGGTAGAGTATTCTTACCCAAGTTTTTCTTAGCATTCAACACTTCCTTGCGGCAAAGTATTGAGAAAAAAGTACCTACCGAATTAATGTTCAAAGCGCCTGCTTCGGATACACCCGCAACACCGGACAACCCCCGCGTAGGTTTTACTGATCAGGAACAAGTGGACAGATTAGCGGTTTTCATGCGCACGACCGGCTTATCGTATGGTTTTGCGCCGATTGTATGTTTAACCGGCCATGGCTCGACCAATCTCAACAATCCGCATGAATTTGGTTATAACTGCGGTGCCTGCAGCGGTAAACGCGGCGGACCGAATGCCCGGTTGTTTGCAGCCATGATCAATCGTCCCGAGATCAGAAAATTACTAGCGGATCGCGGCATCCACATTCCCGATGACACCTGGTTCATTGGCGCTGAGCACGATACCTGCAGTGACGAATATTATTGGTATGATCTTGAGGATATTCCGCAAAGTTCACTACCTGCTTTTGAAGCGTTCAGGAGTGATTTGATCAAAGCGAGTAAAGCCTCGGCTCATGAACGTTGCCGGCGTTTTGTCTCGGCTAATAATCCGCGTACGCCCGAAGCCGGGAAAGAACATGTGATTTTACGGGCAAACGATTTTTCTCAAGCATTTCCGGAATTCAATCATGCCACGATTGCTGCGGCCATCGTCGGACGGCGCTCCGTTTCGCAAGGCACATTCTTGGACCGGCGGGTTTTTCTCATTTCATACGATCCGACACAGGATGCCGATGGCAAGCTGCTGGAAAACTTGCTACTGGCTGTCGGTCCGGTCGGGGCTGGTATCAATCTCGAATACTACTTTTCCACAGTAAACAACGATCATTTTGGTTCCGGTTCAAAAGTAACCCATAACATCACCGGCATGTTCGGCGTGCTGGAGGGCACCAGCAGCGATCTGCGCACCGGCTTGACCAAGCAAATGATCGAGATTCATGAACCGCTTCGATTACAGGTTCTGGTCGAAGCAAAAACCGAAATCCTCGGGCAGATCTATGAGCGTCAAGCCAGTATCCGGGAACTTGTCGGCGGCGGTTGGATTTTATTGAGTGCGATCGATCCCGATACGTCTGAAATCTCGGTATTTGAACGAGGGGTCGGATTTGTTCCTTGGCAAGCAGAAAAGAAACAAGTATCTGAGTATGAAACATCCACTTCGTATTATCAGAACATTAATGTGCCCTTACCGCCTGTTTTAATCAAGCAACCTCATGTGACAGGAGCTTAATATGGATCAGTTGGTTTTTTTAATACCGTTATTGCCATTCCTGGCTGCTGCAATCATTGGTTTTGGCATCTTGTTTAATCGCATCAATGGAAAAAAAGACGAGTATTTCAGCGCAACTGTAACGAAAATCGCCAGTACTCTGGCATGCTTAATCGCGATCGCTATACTTGGTTGCGATTTATTGGCAATCAACGCCAATCACACTACGCTGGGAAAATGGTTGAATAGCGGGAATCTGGTTGTCGAATTCAATTTCATCACCTCGGGCTTCAGCGTCATTGCAGCCGCTTTATTTTCGATTATTCTGCTCATCATTGCGCGCTTCTCAACGAATTATATTCAAGCGGAACCTGGTTTCCACCGGTTTTTCTTTGTTTTATGTTTATTCTCTTCGGCGATGCTGTTGCTGATACTTTCGGGTAACGCAATCAGTACCTTCATTGGCTGGGAAATTGCGGGATTATGCTCCTATCTATTGATTTCTTTCGCTTATGACCGGCCTACGGCAGCAATTAACGCCACACGGGTTTTCGTCACCAACCGGATTGGCGATGCCGGTTTTATTTTAGGTATCGCGCTTTCTTTTTACTATGCCGGAACAACCAGCTGGATCACGCTGAATGAAATGGCCACAAACCTGTCGACCCCTACCGCCACCGTCATCAGCTTATGCTTTGTCGCCGCCGCTATTGCCAAATCGGCGCAACTGCCATTTACGCCGTGGCTGGCACGGGCGATGGAAGGTCCTACACCATCGAGTTCAGTGTTCTATGGCGCTGTGATGATCCATGCGGGAATCTTTCTAGTTATTTTGTTACGGCCGATTATTGAGCAAGCGCCGCTTACGATGGATGTACTGATAGTGGTGGGCTTTTTCACGGCAGTTTACAGCTTAATAGTCGGATTAACGCAAACGGATACTAAAAGCTCGCTATGCTTTGCCATATCGGGGCAGCTTGGTCTGATGTTTTTGGAATGCGGTTTAGGCTTATGGGAGTTGGCGAGCTGGCACCTCTGCGCGCATGCCATCGTGCGGAACTATCAAGTATTAACGGCCCCTTCCCTGTTGCGTTACGTCTACGGTAATCCGATGAAGCCGGTCGCATCCGCAATCGCCAATAAACGCTGGTTATATATCGCATCACTGCAACGATTCTGGCTTGATCCCATCGCGGATAGAACACTGGTAAGGCCTATCTACGGTCTTGGGCATGATTTGGACCGGTTTGATACAAATATTATTGACCGGGCAATGGGAGCTCCTGTTTCTTCAAACTATACGATCTCATCGCTGACTCAGCTTGAGAAAAACATGGATAAAAATATCGGCAACGGAATACAAATTGAGTTTGTTCGCGGTAGTGGCGTAGTGGGTAAATTGTTTGAATGGATAGCGAACATCATGAGTTGGTTTGAAGAGCGCTTGGTTTTACGGGGTATCGGTATGGATACGGTCGATATTGGTAGAAAACTCGGACAGCTTGCGAATACGTTTGAACAGCTTATTCTTAAGCCGCGTTATCTGGTCTTGTTTGTTTTCATTATCTTAATGATTGCTGCTTCGATTTGAGGTTTTCGATGGAAATTACAAATATAACTTTATGGTCGGAAACAGTCGGCTTTCCTATTTTATCGGTACTGACGATCATCCCGCTGGCAGCGATGGCCGCAGTAATTATGACACCTTCACCAACGGCCGCTTTGCGCATCGGTTTCGCCGGAACGGTAGCGACATTTTTGTTGAGTTTATATATGCTGTCCTTATTTAATGCCGATCTGCAGGGTATTCAGCTGTATGAGCGGTATCAGGGATTAGGTGTAACGTATACCGTCGGCGTGGATGGTGCGAATATTCTGTTCATCCTGCTGACAGCCACGCTCGCGTTGCTCACGCTTGTTTACACCCTCACCGCGCGGCACGTGTCAGACAGCACCCATATTGCTTCTTTACTCGGGTACGAAGCCATCCTGATCGGCGCATTCGCGGCACTGAATGCGATGCAATTCTGGTTATGGTGTTTTCTTGAGATGATTCCGATTGTTTTAATGACATTGCGATCCGGGTCGAGTCAGAACCGTCGCTGGGTTGTTTCATTAGTGTTACAACACTTTAGCAGCGGATTATTAATGGTACTGGCCGGCTTCTTGATGCTTGGATTTGGCATCATGTTGACGACCGATGTCTTATCATTCGATTGGCTTGTTCTGAAAGAAAGCAATGTCAGCAACGAATATGCCACCTTGATTTTCTTCCTGCTTTTATTCGGCTTCGCTATCCGCATGCCATTATTTCCGTTTCATGCCTGGTTGCCGGTAGTGGCCGAACATGGAACCATCGCGAGTGTCGGAATTTTTCTGGTCAGCCTGAAGCTCGGGGTGTATGCCATCATACGTTTCTTGATCCCCCTGCTGCCTGAAGTCGCTGAGGAATGGTCATGGTTTGTGACAATGCTGGGTTTGATCGGGATTTTCTACGGTGCATTGCTGGCGTTCATGCAAATCAATTTCCGCAGGCTGATCGCATTTGCCATTATCAGCCAAACCGGTTTAATTACGGTTGGCTTATTTGATTTCAGCACACACGGCATGGAAGGCGGCATCGTTCTGGCGATCTCGTTCGGAATGGCGACAGCCGGTATATTGCTGAGTCTTGGCATGATATACAAACGTACGCATACGGCGTTTATTCCGCGCTTAGGCGGCATGTTTGACACCAATGCAGCGATTGCGGTGCTATTTGTGATTTGCGCGCTAAGCACGATGGGAATGCCCGGAACACCGGGTTTCGACGGCATTCACCTATTGATCGATGGCACCATTCAGGGTCAAGGATGGCTCATCGCGATTGCAATTTTATTTGGTAACGTTTTAACCGTTGGGCTGCTGTTACGCGCTTTTCAGCAAATATTCATTGCCTCGCCAAAGCGTTTCCAAGGACCTTATGTCAATATGCATCAAGCCAGCTCTCCACCATCGCCGCGGAATGAATGGATCATTACAATCGCCATTTGCGGCTTGCTTCTTACTACCGGCATCAATAGCTCGCCTTGGTTGCTTATCATCGATCAAAATATTCAATCTACCGGCAGCAATTCTCACAACGATACAAGCGAGCTTCGCACCGATAAGCTGTTAACACCGCAGTATATAACTTCAAAGGATAATTAGAATGATTGAAGCTGATTTCCCGCTGCTAAGCCTTACGATTATTGTTCCTCTTTTAGGGGCTGTATTGGCCGGATCAATACGAAATGTCGATCTCTCGAAGCATGTTGCCTTTTTTATCGCCGTGCTATCGTTCCTTTTGACCATTTGCGTTCTTATTTTATTTGACGCCAGTAAGAGCGAATTTCAGCTTGTTGAACGCCGTGAGTGGATTCCGATTTTAAATATCGAATATCTAATTGGCGTTGATGGAATTTCGGTACTATTTTTACCGCTCACCGCATTGCTCACCTTGATTACGATGCTGGCTTCGTGGAATACGATTTCCCATACTGCGCGCTTCCATTTTTCTTTATTGCTGGCACTCGAAGGTGTCAGCATCGGAATATTTTGCGCTTTGGATACGGTGTTATTTTTCCTGTTCTGGGAGCTTACATTGCCGCCGTTCTTTTTCTTGATCGGCCTATGGGGTATCGGCTCACAACGGCGCAGCGCAGCAATGAAATACACCTTATTTATGCTATCCGGAGGTGTCACCTTGCTGCTGGCGATTATCGTATTAGCGACAAACCATGCGACACAATCCGGCGGGCAAATCCCTGCGGATTTATCTTTCAGTTTACCTGTTTTACTGGATACCGCATTACCACAAGAATTGCAGGAGCTTGTTTTTCTGTTGCTGCTATTCGGTTTTGCCGTGAAATCGCCACTTGTTCCATTACATACATGGCTACCCACCGTCGCAACAGAAGGCCCAACGCATGTCGTCGCCATTCTCGTGGGATTGAAATTAGGTATTTACGGTATTTTGCGGTTTGCGATGCCTCTAGCGCCGGTTGCGGCAATGGAGTACAGCTGGGTTTTGAGTGTCATTGGCGCTTTCACGCTCATCTACGGCGCTTTGATCGCGCTGCAACAAACCAATTTACGGCGCTTGCTTGCCTATGCCAGCGTCAGTCACGTCGGACTTGTTATGGTCGGAGTTGCATCGCTCAACATACAGGGGTTCCAAGGTGCGATTTTTCAGTTGCTGAACTTTACGCTGGTGGCCAGTTCTCTGATGCTGATTGCCGGTTTCATACAGCATCGACTTGGCAGTACCGAAGCGATTCATTTAGGCGGGCTTGCTAAAGTGATGCCAAAACTGACAGCCTTCTATTTTCTATTTGCCTTAGCCAGTATCGGAGTACCCGGTACCAGCGGTTTTCCGGCTGAATTACTGATGATTCTTGGCGCCATCAGTGCACATTCGGTTTTGGGTATTGCCGCGTTGTCCGGTGCGATACTTAGCGCTGCCTATATGCTCTCCTACACCCGCCGGACTTTCCTGGGGCCGATCATTCATGATGATGTGAAACAAGTAGTTGATCTGCAATCACGCGAAATGATTTTACTACTCATTCCGGCGCTGCTAATATTAGCTTTAGGTTTTTATCCTGATTACATTCTTAATATAAATCAAATTGCTTCGGAAGAATGGCTTTCTCGATTAACCTTAACAACTCACTAGTTTTAAACTCATAATTAATAATATGCTAAATTTTTTTAGGAGAATGATGAAAAATTCGAATACTGGAATCGATTACTTGATCGATTTGAATACAAAACATTCGCAAGCTTTCATAGATTTGGCCACTGAGCGTCGCAGATACCGCGGAGAACATCCGACTGAAATAGCCGCATTAAAATGTATGGACGGCCGATTGCATCTGCCGGTCATGACGCAGACCGCTCTTGGAATCATTCAACCATTCCGCAATCTGGGTGGTATTTTTGATTTGGGCTGGCCATTCTTTCAAGCCGCTATCGATAATTGGGTTGAGTATTCCATCAGCCGCGGTAGACATTGTTTAATTTTTGTCACCTATCACTTTGCACGTGGCGATACGCATCGCGGTTGCCGTGGTTTCCATTACGATACGGAAGCGGCAAAAGCCGCAGCCGTAAAGCTAAAAAATCAATTTCAATCGGTGTATGGCGAGCACGGCGCGGTGATGCCTATCGTCTGCGGCATTGAAACCGATTTGGACGCTTTGATTCTTCATGGTGAAGACGGCCGTTCCATTGATCTGGCCAATGCGAAAGAATCATCACAGCTCGAACTTGAAGAAATGCTCCGGTCGCTTTATCCAACAATGCCCGAGCGAATTATCCGGGACTTGATGCCGTTGGTGCGTGGAAATATCCGGCATATTGCTGAGATTCGCGCTACAAACCGGCCTATCGAAGAAGCTGAGCACAAAGAATGGGTAATCGGTGTCGGACGTGGATTTGATTGGCTGCACGTGATTAATACGGCATTTATCGTCGGTCCTTTTGATCCGAATCTTTCCGTTGCGATTGAAACTGCAGCCAAGCTTCTGAAAAATAATATCGATGAAGGCCGGATTAGCGCTGATGGCGTGGTACTGCTGACTTCCGGGGTATATCGTGACCAAGCCGGCCCTGAGTATCTGTTATCGAAAGAAAAAGCGATGTTCCTGAGTAAATTCGCACTCAACATCATCAAGGATAAAGTACCTGATTTAGCGCCGCATTTACAAATACTAACAGGCTGTACCAATTTAAATACCAGAAAACTCGAGGTAATTGAAAGAGTTGGTTAAGTTGGCAGCATAATTACTCTACGCACGCTTTTTTGGTACGATAATTTCAATTGGCTTGCTGTTTTTGTAAAACAAAAAATGAGTGCTTCTATCACAAAATGGTCATTACATATCAGACTTATTAACTGATAATGTATTGGCCATTTCTTTTAAATAAGTACATAAAAAACCCAATTACTAATCAATTTCTGAAGGAGGTAACCAAACGCTATGACTGCACAGTTGCTGCAATGATAGAAAACGGTATTGTGCATATGTATATCTCAGATTTATCTAATTAATCGCTATTCCAAGAAAGGAGAAGTGCTATGGGCTTATTTGATCGGTTTACAAGTCTTTTCAGTTCTAAAAACGATGAAGAAAACAAAGCAAGCGAAGGTCATACGGAAAGAGATAATGACAATGAGCAGTTGGATAGCGATTCAAGAATACAAGATGCGCATGAAATAGCATCGGAAAAAATTGAATCTGAGATACAAATACAAGCAAGCGGAGAAACGGATGCGCTACACAATAGCGACGAAACCGAAAAACAAGTTTAAGGTAGTTTTTTGAATTATATATAAGAATATATCGTACAACACAGTAAAATCATGAAAGCTAACAGCAGTACAGTAAAATTTCGAAATGAAAATACTGCAAGAATTTTCTCTTGCAGTATTTTCTTGTACATCACCTAAACCGATAAAAATGATTGCTTCCTGATAGCAACCAATCAATCAAAATTTACCATCCCTCTGTTAATCACCTCAGTGTATATTTATTATACAGATCGTGATTGGTAAATACCTGCAAGGGACCAAAGTTTTTTAGTAAAAATCTCATTTCCACACAATCCATGCACAATTCCGCAGCGTTTCAAGCCAAATTCCTCACGCGTGATCTGCAAGCCGGGATAATTACTGGCGCAATGGCGATTCCATTGTCCGCCGGTATTGCACTGATGTCTGAATATCCGATCAAAGTTGCTTTGGCCACGGTGGTTTGCGCTTGTTTCATCGGTTGGATCAATGCCTGGATCCGGCCAGGAAATTACATCGGTGCACCCGGCGTTGCCGCAGGGCTTGCGCCGGTTCTTGCTCTGGGTGTGGCAAATTTTGGCATGGAAAATATGGCATTCGTCATTTTCCTGACTGCCTTTATGCAAGCCATTATCTGGAAATTCGACCTGCAGAAATACATTTTACTGGCTGTTCCCGAATATCTGGTCGAAGGATTGCTGGCGGGTGTTGGTCTGAAAATCATCCTCAACTTTCTTACCATGACTTATGAAATTCCGCAAAGTATGGTAACGGAAGCATTCTGGAACAGTACCCGCATTCAAATGGTTCTGCTTTCGCTCACAGGGCTTGCCGTTTTTCTGTACCTGTTCGCAAAATTCCAGGCAACGCAACCCGCGATCCCCTATTTCTTTCTGATGATTGCCGGTGCATCACTGGCACAATTTGTTGCGATGCCGATGCTGCATGTCGAGGATGTGCCGATTGTGCTATCGCTGCCGCTGCCACACTTTGATAATCCATTGACTTGGTTATATATCATCGGTTTTGCCGCCATGCTCGCTATTATTGATGTCATCGAGCAAGTCATGAGCAATGCAGCCATCCAAAAAATTGATCCATTGCAGCGTAAATGCAATACCAATAACAGTTTATTGGCAATCTGGATCGCCAATATGACATCCAGTCTGTTCGGCGGCATGACCAATTTGGATGGTCTGGCCAAAAGCACCACCAATAAACTCGCCGGAGCTTATACTAAATTCTCGGTGCTGATGATCGGACTGGTTGTTCTGTTCTTTGTATTGAACACCCAATATCTCGAATACATGCCGAAGTTTTCCTTAGCCATCATCATGATTTTTACGGGCTGGAAAATGATTTTGGGGTTATTGCATGTCGCGCACCAGGGACAATACCCGCTGTTATTGGCAGTCATCTGCGCACTGCTGGTTTACCGGCTCGGTATTTTTGAGGGCCTGTTGCTGGCCTTGGCACTACATAGCATGATTCATCTTACTGTGCTGCATCAGGCACATGACACCAGAATCAAGGAAATCATTAAAAAATATCTTGAACGCTTCGCCGACAAAGGCGGCGTGAACTAGAGATCATCCTTGGTTCGGACTGAATTGTCCGGATTGACTATAAGCAGGCAATTTAAGAATGGCTTCCGCGTTGCTGCTGGAAAAAACTTTCTCAGCCGCTTGCCGCCAAGGTAACCAAATGGACTTCAGGTGTTCCCTCGCAGCGATTTTAATGGGCACTTTAGCAGGCAAACATAAACCGAAAACATGCTCGGTATTGAACCGGATACCGGGTCCGTAGCGCCAGCGCCATTCTTCGTAAATTTCGTAGCGATTTTCAGTTTCCCAGTCGGTCAGCACATAATCGACAGCGTTCAAACCGGTTTCTTCAAACACTTCCCGTGATGCTGTCTGTATCAGTGTTTCATTAGGATCCTGGCTTCCGGTAACCGATTGCCAGTAACCAGGATGATCGGCGCGCTCCAATAACAAAACCTGCAAATCCACCGTGTGAATGATCACTAACACAGAAACCGGTATTTTGTACACGGAACACCCGGTTATCGGTTAACTGAGCTTAGCTTCGATCTGCCGCAAACGGATGCTGAGCTCTCTCAATTGTTTCTCGTCCACGGTGCTGGGTGCATGGGTCAACAAACATTGCGCACGCTGCGTTTTAGGAAACGCGATCACGTCACGGATGGATTCCGAGCCGGTCATCATCGTCAAAATACGATCCAGCCCGAATGCGATCCCGCCGTGCGGCGGTGCGCCGTATTGCAGCGCTTCCAGCAAGAAACCGAATTTTTCTTGAGCTTCCTGCTCGGAGATATTCAACGCGCGGAAAACCTTCGATTGCACTTCCTGACGATGGATCCGCACTGACCCGCCGCCAATTTCGGAACCATTGAGCACCATATCGTAGGCTTTGGAAAGCGCCTTACCGGGATCGGTTTCAAGCAAATCTTCGTGCCCGTCGGCCGGGGATGTAAACGGATGGTGCAACGCCTGCCAGCGATTTTCTTCTTCATCCCGTTCAAACATCGGAAAATCAACGACCCATAAGGGTTTCCAGCCAGATTCAGCGTGTCCGTGCTGATGCCCGATTTTGATCCGCAACGCACCCAGCGATTCATTGACGATTTTCGCTTTATCCGCGCCGAAGAAAATCAAATCGCCATTTTGCGCCTTAGTGCGCGTCAGTATCGTTTTAATCGTTTCTTCCGGCAAGAATTTCAAAATCGGCGATTGCAATCCTTCCACGCCGTCAGCCAGATTATTGACTTTGATATAAGCCAAACCCTTAGCGCCGTAAATTGCGACAAAGCTGGTGTAATCGTCGATTTCCTTGCGCGACAACTCACCGCCTTTCGGTATGCACAAAGCAGCGACGCGCCCGTCCGGTTTTTCCGCTGCCTCGCGGAATACTTTGAACGGCACGCCTTTCATCAGATCGGTCAATTCGGTGAATTCCAGCGGCACGCGCAAATCGGGTTTATCCGATCCGTATCTGTGCATGGCGTCGGCATAAGTCAAGCGCGGAAACGGATTGGGTAAATCCACGTTGCTCACGGACTTGAATAAGCCACGGATCATTTCCTCCATCAGCGACATAATCTCGTTCGCCGACAGAAAGGATGTTTCAATATCGATTTGTGTGAATTCCGGTTGCCGGTCGGCACGCAAATCTTCGTCGCGGAAACAGCGTGTGATTTGATAATAACGGTCGAATCCGGACACCATCAAAAGCTGCTTGAACAATTGCGGTGACTGCGGTAACGCAAAAAAATGACCGGCATTGACCCGTGACGGCACCAGATAATCCCGTGCGCCTTCCGGCGTGGATTTGGTCAACATCGGCGTTTCGATATCGAGGAAACCGTGTTGATCCAGAAACACACGCACTGCCATCGCCACTTTGTGCCGCAAACGAAGATTCGATTGCATCACCGGCCGGCGCAAGTCGAGATAACGATGTTCCAGCCGCACCACCTCACTGATATTGTCATCGTCCATTAAGAATGGTGGTGTCAGTGAGGGATTCAATACCTCAATCGCGTTCACCAGAATCTCGATTTCACCGCTGACCAGAGACGTATTGATCGTTCCTTCGGGACGTTTTCTCACCTTACCGGTAATCTTCAGCACATACTCATTGCGAATTTTTTCCGCCGTTTGGAATGTTTCCGCATTGTCGGGATCGCATACGATCTGCACCAGGCCTTCACGATCGCGCAAATCGATAAAAATCACCCCACCATGATCCCTACGCCGGTGCACCCAGCCAAAAAGGGTAACCGTTTGATCGAGATATCCGGCATTAATGGCGCCGCAGTAGTTTGTACGCATAATTCTTTTCAGTAGTCAGAATGGTAAGATTGATGATTTTTCTTCGGCATTACCGGTAGCAACCCAAACAGGCATAGCGTTGTTATTCAAATACCGCCTGTTTCTTTAATCAGCGGCTGCAGCAGGAGTGGAGCTGCTTTCCTTGGCTGTAGTTGTATCCGCTGCTGCAGGTGGTGCGCTTTCTTTTGTGCTTGCTTTGGATTCCGTTTGTTGAGTTTTATTATTCTTAAAGTCGGTGACATACCACCCGCTTCCTTTCAACTGGAATCCCGCAGCGGAAATACGCTTGACGTAATTACTACTGCCGCAAACGGGGCAAGCCGCAATCGGCGCATCGCTAATCTTTTGCAAATGTTCTTTCTCGGCACCACATGAATTGCAAAGATATTCATAAATAGGCATAGAGACCTCCAACAATCCAATATTGAGAAACCGGGTATTATACCTTAACCGTCTCTGTTTGATAGGCATCCATGCCGCTGCAGTACCCTCACCCTCAAATATTCATGCGAATTCTGAAATTCTTATTTTATCTATTTGACAAGATGAAAGAATTAGAACTATATTCACATCACATGACAACACTTGCAACTTTAATCCAGTCAAAGGGGAATGTTTGTGATCCGTTCTGCCATTTTTGCTGTTTATTGCCTGACTATCCTGAGTTATTCTCCGCTTGCTACCAGTTCACTCGTATCCAGCACTTTCGATAGTGATGCCGATGGCTGGACCGGCCTCACAACGGACGGCTCCGCTACCTGGTCAGTCATTACCAGCGGTTTGATACCGGCGCATAGTGCAGATGGCGTGCCTGCCGGCTCCATTACACTCGCCGATCCCGATTCGCAATGGACCTATTTCAGCGCTCCGGGCAAATTCCTCGGCGACCAAAGCGCTGCTTTTGGCGGCAGCTTGCAATTCGATAGCCGCTACGTGGTGGCCGGCACAAGTTACTCCAATGAAGCCGAAGTGATACTGAAAGGCGCCGGATTGACGCTGGTTTACGAAATCACCGACAGCTTGCCAGCCACCTGGACACATTTCGATGCCGCACTCAGTGCCGGTGCTTGGCGGGTTGCCGATACTTTTTCCGGAGCTTTTGCCACCGATGCGCAATTGCTCGCTGTTCTTTCCAACCTGAATGCGCTTTGGATCAATGCCGAACACTTTACGCCGGTGATGGAAGTTATCGCACTGGATAATGTCAATCTCCTGGCACCGGTTCCTGAACCCGAGAGCTATACTCTGCTGCTAGCCGGTCTTGGCGTGCTCGGTTTGGTTGCCCGCCGCAAAAAAACGCGGCGAGAATAGCGATTTACAGCACGTAGCGCGCCAAGTCTTCGCTTTGCGACAGGTCTTTGAGGCGCTCGTCCACATACGCTGCATCGATCACAATTGTCTTGCCACTGTGTTTGGGTGCATCGTATGAGACGTCTTCCAGCAATTTCTCCATCACCGTATGTAACCGCCGGGCGCCGATATTTTCCGTTTTGCTGTTCACGGAAAAGGCAATTTCGGCCAAGCGTTTGATCGCATCATCGCCAAACTGCAATTTGACCCCTTCCGTCGCCAGCAATGCTTCGTATTGCCGCGTCAGACAGGCATCGGTATTGGTGAGTATCTGCTCAAAATCACTGACGCTCAGACTGGCCAATTCAACTCGAATCGGAAAACGGCCCTGCAATTCGGGAATCAAGTCGGAAGGTTTGGACATATGAAACGCGCCGCTGGCGACAAATAGGATGTGATCGGTTTTGATCATACCGTATTTGGTCGACACGGTCGTACCTTCAACCAGCGGCAGCAAATCGCGCTGCACACCCTGGCGTGAAACATCTCCGCCGGCATGTCCCGAACGACTGGCGATTTTGTCTATTTCATCAAGAAATACGATGCCGTTTTGCTCGACATTTTGAATCGCGGTCAGCTTCAATTCTTCATCATTCACCATCTTCTCCGCTTCTTCTTCGAGCAGAATTTTTCTCGCCTCGCGTATCGTTAGCTTGCGGGTTTTCTTGCGCTCCCCGGTCATATTCTGAAACATGCCTTGAATCTGCGATGTCAGGTCTTCCATTCCCGGCGGCGCGAAAATCTCCATATTGGCGCGCGGTGCAGCGACTTCGATTTCGATTTCCTTATCATCCAGCTCGCCTTCACGCAATTTCTTGCGGAATTTTTGTCGCGTCGAACTATCCCGGTCTTCCGGGTTTACCTGCAAATCAAAATCCCTGGCGGCTGGCAGCAAAGCATCGAGAATACGGTCTTCAGCCCGGTCCTCGGCCAACGGTTGCTTTTTCCGGGTTTCGCTTTCGCGCGATTCTTTAATCGCTGTTTCCGCCAGATCGCGGATGATCGAGTCGACATCGCGTCCGACATAGCCGACTTCGGTAAATTTGGTCGCTTCAATCTTGATAAAGGGCGCATTGGCGAGTTTTGCCAGACGCCGTGCAATCTCGGTTTTACCAACGCCGGTCGGGCCGATCATGAGAATATTTTTCGGCGTGATTTCCTGGCGCAGCGGATCGGCAACCTGCTGCCGGCGCCAGCGGTTTCTCAAGGCAATGGCCACGGCACGCTTGGCTGCATCCTGGCCGATGATATGTTTATCCAGTTCGTGGACAATTTCCTGCGGGGTCATTTGCGACATGGTTTTAAATTCTGTGATAAGTGTGGTGTAAAAAGAGTTCTCAAATACCGGTCAGGTGTGGATTCTCGTAACAATGGCACTGATTGCCGGGCATCAACCGATGGTTTCGATAATGTGATCCTGGTTGGTATAAATGCAGATATCGCCCGCGATGGTAAGCGCTTTTTTCACGATATCCTGCGGCGGCAAATCGGTATTTTCCAACAGCGCGCGCGCCGCTGCCAGCGCATAGGAGCCGCCGCTGCCTATTGCGGCGATACCCAATTCCGGTTCGATAATATCGCCGGCACCGGTGATGATCAGCGTGGCATCTTCGTTGGCAACCACCAGCATGGCTTCGAGTCTGCGCAAAATCCGGTCGGTGCGCCAATCCTTCGCCAGCTCGACAGCGGCACGCATGATATGACCATGATGCGCCTCCAGCTTGCCCTCAAAGCGCTCAAACAAGGTAAAAGCATCGGCAGTGCCACCGGCGAATCCGGCCAGAATTTTGTCATGATAGAGTCTGCGTACTTTGCGCGCACTGGATTTGGCGACCACCGCACCTAATGTCACCTGCCCATCACCACCGAGTGCCACGTGATGCCCGCGCCTTACTGAAACGATTGTTGTCATGGAATTCGCTTAATTCGTCATAAAGCCGCATTATAACGTATAAAACAGTACCGACTCCGGTTGGAGTCAATCCCGTTTTTTTGCGCGCGGGTGCGCGGCATCGTAAATTTTGGTAAGGTGCTGAAAATCCAAATGGGTATAGACTTGCGTCGACGTGATATGCGCATGCCCCAGCAATTCCTGCACGGCACGCAAATCGCCACTGGATTGCAGCAAATGGGAAGCAAAGGAATGCCGCAAGATATGCGGATGCACATTTTGGTTCACCCCCTGTTGCCTGGCTCTGCTTTTCAAACGATGGGCAATAGTACGCACGCTGATCGCATCACCATGTTGCGATAGAAAAAGCGCGGATACTTCCGGTTTGGCAATCCGCGCCCGATGTACAAGCCAATTATTGATCGCTTGCAAGGCAAAACTGCCAACCGGAACGATGCGCTCTTTTCCGCCTTTACCCAACACTTTGACGGTCCCCTCGGCAAAACGGACATCGGCAGGCTTAAGCTGAGCCAGCTCCGATAGCCTTAAACCGGAAGAATAGAACAATTCAAACATGGCGCTATCGCGCACCGACAAAATATGCTCAGGTGAGAACGTCAGCAGTTGCACGGTGACATCAGGAGAAAGCGCATTGGGCAGCTTATGCGGCGACTTAGGAACCCGCAATGCAATGCAAGGATTATGCTGATAGCTGTGGCTGCGGATCAAATAATGGTAAAAACTGCGCCATGCCGACAGCATGCGCGCTATGCTTCTGCCGGAAAGCCCTTTGCCATGCAATTGCGCCATGAGTTGGCGAATATGCAAGGGTTGTATCTGTTTTAAATCGTCTTTATGAACAAACTGCAGCAGTATACGGATATCCCGGGTGTAGCTTTTGGCCGTCAGCAGCGATAAGCGCCGCTCATGCGTGAGATGACGGATAAATGCAGCAGCTAGCGGCTCAGGTTTGCTGCTCGTGGGTTGCATGATCTTGCGCTGCTTCCATGTTGACGGTTTCTGTTTGATCATAACGGGTAATCGTCGTACACACGAGTTCGCCCAGCCGTTTTAAATGCAATGTCCCCATTTCCGGGTAAAAGCGCTCGGCATCGGGGCTGCCAAGCACGAGCAAACCGATGGTTTGCGTGGTATTCAGCGGAATCATCGCGAATGAGTTCAAATGCTCGGCGCCTTCTCCGAACCATTGCTTGATTTCATCCGCGATATGATTGCCGCAATACGGTTGCGGCAGGCTTTCCGCGATGGTGCGCACGTCGTCGCTGATCAGTGTGAATTCATCATGCGAGCCGGTACTGCTGGACATATTCCAGAGGCGCAGCGCCACCAATGGAACTGCGAAATCTTCCTTGAGACTGAAGTATAAAACATTAAACAATTCATCCAAGTTGGAAACGGCAAGCAGTGCGATCGCCAGCCGGTGCATCTTCTCTCCGATGGCATCATTTTCTTCGCCAAAACTGATGAGTTCCAGCAACTTATCCTGCAATGCGCGGTTTCTTTCCCTTAACGAGATGATTTGCCGTTCGTTCAGTGAAATGACTTTCTCGTCCTGCGGATGAGAAATCTGAATATCCGCCAATAAGTCAGCATATTCATTGAAGAATTGCGGATGCTCCTGTAAATATTGCGCGACTTCTTCCGGTTTCATCATGACTCCTTGGTTGATTACAAAGTTATTTCACCCTCAAATACCGTCACTGCGGGACCAGTCATCCAAACCGGTTCATCGTGCCCTTGCCAATGTATCGTCAATTCGCCGCCGCGCGTGCTGACTCTGACTTGGTGATCCAACAATCCCAAATTAATACCCGCAACCACCGCCGCACAGGCTCCCGTTCCGCACGCCAGCGTCTCACCGGCGCCGCGCTCAAAAACGCGCAATTTGATATGACCGCGGTCGATCACTTGCATATAGCCGACATTCACTTTTTTGGGAAAACGCGGATGCGTTTCGATCACCGCTCCTTCCGTTTCGACCGGTGCATTGTCTACGTCCGGCACCACCCGTACTGCATGCGGGTTACCCATCGACAGCGCGCTAATTGTAACCGGCTGACCGGTTATTTCAAGTCGATAGGTTGGTGCGGTTTGCTCCGCGATGAAAGGAATCTGTGCCGGTTCGAAAATCGGTCGCCCCATATTGACGGTGATATTGCCATTGTTTTCCAATTTCGGCGAGATCACACCGCTGAGTGTTTCAATACGAATTTCATTTTTTTGCGTTAAACCATGATCGTGCACGTAGCGCACGAAACAACGAGCACCGTTGCCGCATTGTTCGACTTCTCCGCCATCGGCGTTAAAAATGCGATAGCGGAAATCAGCATCGCCCCCAGCTTTCTCGACCAGCAATAGCTGATCGCACCCGATGCCGAAATGGCGATCAGCCAGTTTGCGGATCTGCTGCCGATCCAGCGTTATGACTTGATGGATACCGTCCAGAACGACAAAATCGTTACCCAAGCCCTGCATTTTGGTGAATTTCAGTTTCATAGATCAATCCGCCGTGCGGTTTAATTTTTCCAGCGTCATCAAATAATCATTCATGACAAAACCATTGCCGATGTTGACAATACTATCACCTGTAATGGCAAATCCATAATGCCGGTAAGCCGAAATCGCGCTGCGGTTATTTTTGTTGACGGTCAAAATCAGCGATTGCAGATTATTCTCCCGCAGGATTTGAATCGCATCCGCAACCAGCAGAGCACCATAGCCTTTGCGGTGATGGTCGTAGTGAATATAGAGCTTGTCTATTTTAAGCTCGCCCGGATTGTGCGTGTGCATACAACAGGAAAAACCGATGATCGCGTCATCTAAAGTCAGCTTGCGCCACCAGATACCCGGATTCAGCAGTTGCTGCCTGATCAATCCCGACTGGTAACGCTGCTGCAACATATAATCGATTTGTGCTGCTGAAATAATGTTGACATAGTGATGTCGCCAGATCGTCTCGGCCAATGTTGCGATGATTTGTGCGTCAGCCGACGCCACGGGCAAAATGCTGGGGCGCATATCAATGGTCGGCGCAAAGTGATAATGATGGCACCTGCTGGCGCGAATTACCGGTACTATTTCTTTCGATCATTGAATCCCTTTATCCGATTCCAGCCGTCACACTGTAAAGCGCATGAAATACTTATTGTAGTACGCGGATGCAAAGATGCCGGGTAATTTTGAGTAAAACATGCCGCACTCTCCGCAATGAAACAAGCACAAGCTGTAGCAAAAATAAACAAGACCAGCCAAAACCATAAACCACCGGCTCGATAGCATGAAGCGATTCTTTGAACTAGGAAGCTTCAATTCGCAGTTGAATTACTTTCTTTTGGGTTTGGCGCCAGTATCAATGGCAGTCTGTTGAATTTACGGCGCATCGCGTTGATGGCGTTAAGCACTGCGGGTTGCCCGACAATTCTGGCTTCCAGCTTGCGTTTATGAGGAAAATCCAGGAATGAAACACCAATCAACATGGTTAGCAAACCCTGTCCCGGCAAAAAAAGCATCAAAAAACCAACAACCAGAAACACAACACCGATCACATTTTTGATAATGTGACCGACGATACGCAAGACGGGATGATGATCCTTCATCCAATGACGTGGAACGCGCACATCAAAATAATCATCCGGCAGGCGAATCAGGATCCATGGGATCGCGATCAAAGAACCAATGAAGCTGATGATCGAAACCACCGTCAAGCCGACCAGCACATCGATCGGTATCCAGTGCTGGATGGTTGCAACGAGATCTTCCATGGTGAACGAACCCGGATATGTGCGATAAAGTCATTCAAACACTTACGCGAATAACCGCTTGATGGTGAAAAATGAACCGGCAGGTTTATGACAGCCCGCCGTCTGCTAAACACAAACGGCAGGCATGATGATGACGCGCTACAGAGAAAGAATCAAGGTACTATTCTGTTATTCAGAATCTCTCTGTTAGCGTTGTTCCAGGTTACGTCGGTCAGGTTCGAGTAACGGGTGATGATTTGTGCTGCTATACCACCCGAGAATAAGCCTGCCCAGCCCAGAATCACAAAGCCCCAGTGCAATGGCGCACTGAACAGTTCTTCCATGAACCAGAATGCGTGTCCCCATTCGTTCAACCCTACGTTCGGCAGAATCATCAACGGGCCGGCAATCGCCATGACCAACGGGAATGATGTGCCGCGGCTGTACAGCGGCAGACGGGTCATCGCGTACAGGTATGACGCTACGCCACACACGATGTACATCGGGAATGAGCCGTAGAACACCACCACGTGACTTGGCGTGAAGCTGGTGTCACGAATGATCACTTGGTGCCACGATGCGTCTTGTTCCGTGAAGAAGCTGCCGCCCCAGTACACACCAAACAGATATACGCCCAGCCACATCATCCAGTAGAAATATCGTTTGATTTCCAGCTTGGTGTCCAGGTTGTCCAGTTGTTCCTTGGTGTCACGGGTCTTCAGTATCCATCCCCACGTTACTAACGCAAACAGAGGCATCAGGGTCATGTGAACGCGCCACAGTCCCATCCACACTTTGTCAAATTCCGGTTCCATCGAGTCCATTCCGTGTGAGTATGCAAACGTCCTTTGGTACCAGATCCAGAATATCGCTAC
Organism: Gammaproteobacteria bacterium; assembly: GCA_015709635.1. Taxonomy (NCBI): domain Bacteria; kingdom Pseudomonadati; phylum Pseudomonadota; class Gammaproteobacteria; species Gammaproteobacteria bacterium. The sequence continues at coordinate 1,428,367 of CP054180.1, read as the reverse complement.
CAACAGCATTGTTAACATGCCCAGCTTGTAGTACTTCGAGTCGTACCACAGCGACATGTCATAGCTTGCGCTTGATGCACTTGACGTGCCATAGGTTGTTGCCATTTTATTTCCCTCCTATTAAATAATAACGATTTAATTAATAGAATTAAGTGTTTAGCATAAGAAATCAGATCCCTGCAAACACTTAAATTAGACAAGTCCTTTCGTCCTGAAAGTTCCCGCCAATCCATGAAAAATGGATCATGCATCGTGCAATGTAATTAATCTTTTTGCGTTGAATGCATTTGATATTTTAAGAACTGACAATCTTCATTTCAAGCAGTTAATTTGTTATTGCCATTAGCTTGAATCATCAATTCTGTCATAAAGCTGCAAGAAAACCAGCACTGTCATAAAACTGTAACATTATCTCTATATAACGGTTGCCACCTTATATGACTCACTCATTCAACCCTGGATCAAGGACAGATGATGAAATTATTCAGACTTACCGTGGCAACCGCAGCTTTAATCAATTTAGGCGCTCTATCCAGTGCCTACGCACTCGATTTGTACGTCGACACAACCACCAAGCAAATCTATGCGGAGCCTGGCCCGGGCCGGGTTCATATGGGAACTTTCGAAAAAGCCGAGAATCCTTCCAAAAAAAAGGATACTGCTAAAGTTGCACCACCCAAAACAACGCCAGATTCGGCTCATGCTTCGGTAGAAGCGCCGGAAGCAAAGGAAGCAACTGAATCCGATGAAACCAAAAACAAATCTGCGGAACGCCTTAACCGAATTGCGGAAAAAGCTGAAAAGGCACGCCTGGTCAATCAAGTTTCAGTCCTCGAAGAGCGGGTGAAAGAAGTGGAAAAGATCCATGGTACGTTTGACGATCGCGGTTTGCATTGGGCAACCAAGGATGGAAATTTCACCGTATCGTTGAATGGACGGATGCAACCCGCTTCGCAATACAATTTTATCAATCAAGCAGCTCCCGCAACCGGCGCCAATACACCTAACGAATTGGATAGCGGGGCCAATATCCGCCGCGCGCGTCTGGGTATCGAGGGTACTTTCTTCAAGATCTGGGACTATAAATTCGAATACGATTTCAGCCGCGGCAATGGCACGGTCGGATCAGGAATTACCGATGCCTTTGTACGGTTGAACCACACCAACGCTCTTTCCTATAAAATCGGTTCGTTCAAAGAGCCATTCAGCTTGGAAGAAGCTGCCAGTAACCGCTTCCTGACGTTTATTGAACGTCACATGTCGGTCAACTCTTTTGTCGACAACCCCAATACCTATAAAACCGGTATCGGTGTCAATTATGCAGTGCCGCGTTTCCAAACCGGATTGGCCTTTCAAACGGAACCCATCGGTGCATGGTCGGCTGCAGCGACTTCGGTAAACGCCAACGGCAATCAGAATCGTAATAACGGTTCCGGTGATACCGGCTGGGAAGGTATCGGACGCGTTACCGGCAGACCGTGGATGGAAGATGAAACAAAATTCTTGCATGTCGGTGTCTCTGCGGGACACACAGCCGTCAATACACAATATCGCGCGGATGGCACGATGGTCGGCGAAGGATCGAATGGCGGCGGCGGTGGCATGTCGTTTTTTGCATTCCCGGGCACTAACGTCGATCGTACCAATATCCTGAATACCGGAAATTTAAGCAATGGCGCATTAACCGATCCGAATCACCGCCGTATCACCAGTTATGACCGTTTCGGCGCGGAAGGCTGGTTCGTGTATGGTCCATTCTCCGCACAAACCGAGTTTTTGCGCACCAACATCAACGGTACCGGTTATAGCGGTGAACATTTGACCGGTTATTATGGATTTGTCAGTTATTTCCTGACCGGGGAATCCAAGGCTTATCATGTTCGTAACGGCGCGGCAAACCGTATCAAGCCTAAAAAGCCATATCAGTGGAATGGATCAGGCTGGGGTGCTTGGGAGGTTGCATTCGGTTACGATTTTATCGATATGAACTCCGGCGTCATCAAAGGCGGTCAGGCTGATATGGTCAGAATGGGTCTGAATTGGTATCCCCACTCGAACGTTAAATTCCAAACGAACGTTGTTCATATGCTCAATATCAATACAGCTGGAACGCCGACGACTAACACCAATGGTTATTCAGGCGGTGCCGGAGCACGCACGAACGGATGGGATAATGGCAGTATCAGCGCATTCCTGACCCAGCTCACGGTCGATTTCTAAGAACTTGAAAATGTACACCGGGAATTCCGGGTAATTTCGGGTTCCCGGAGATCGAATTTTTACTTGCTGCGGTACTGTCACGATTAAAATATATCGTATGATTCGATGCGGAGCATACCCATTGCTTCGGTACATACCGCAGCCATCTCAAACCATCAGCGGAGGTTGAAATGTTGCAATGCCATAGCGTTAAATCAATCGGGGTAGCCATGCTGTCGAGCACAGCAATTTTTGTTGCCGGTATCGCCAGCGCTCAGCCGGTCATTAAAATCGACGGCTCCAATACGGTGTACCCGATCACACAAAATGTTGCCGACAAGTTTCAAGCGGAAAAAAACAACGCGATCAATATCACGGTCGAGATCTCCGGCAGCGGTAGCGGTTTCAAGAGGTTCTGCCGCGGTGAAATCGATATCGTAAACGCTTCGCGCCCTATCTCAAAAAGCGAAATGAAAGATTGCAAAAATGCCCGTGTGCAATACGTCGAAATACCGGTTGCATTTGATGCTTTAACGGTGGCAATCAACCCGGAAAACCGCTGGAGCACGGTGCTGACGGTCGCGCAATTGAAGAAAATCTGGCAACCTGCGGCACAAGGAAAAATTTCCCAATGGAATCAGATCAATCCGGCGTGGCCTGACGATGCTATCAAGCTCTTCGTTACGCATCCGGATTCCGGCAGTTACGATTATTTTACCGAAGCCATCGTCGGCAAAACCGGATCCAGCCGCCGGGATTTTATCGAATCGGAAAATAACAGCGCATTAACCAATAACATCGCAAGCAACAAAAATAGCCTGGCTTTTTTGGGATTCGCCTATTACATTGAAAACCGGAATAAAATTGCTGCGGTTGCAATCGATAATGGCAACGGTGCAGTTCTTCCCTCCGTTGAAACGGTGGAAGACGGCAGTTATCAACCGCTGTCGCGGCCGATTTTCATCTATGTGAATGTCACAGCGACAGTGAAACCTGAAGTCAAGGAATTCGTTGAATTTTATCTGAAGAATGCGCTTCTTTCGGTAAAAGAAACCAAGTTCTTCCCATTACCGCCGAGAGCTTATGCCATCATGTTGGAGCATTTCAATAAAAAAAGAGTGGGCTCGGTATTTAATGGCAAACCGGTCGTCGGTCTGACGATTGACGAATTGCTCAGAAGCGAGGGGCGCACGGAGTTTGAACATCATTAAGTGAAAAATTGAATCAATAACCTGTTGCGGTTCCAGCCGGTTTCTCTCAAGAAGACGCCTGGAACCACTGCTCCTCACAATCCTCAAGATACCAGCCTTACAGTACGCAAACAAAGCAGCACCTCATTCTGAAAAGCAGTAACGCCACCCATCGCTCCACTCCAAGTTCTTCCCTTTAATCCGAGCGATAAATTTTCAAAAAACCGTCACATTCATTTATGATATCGGCCATTGCATGTAACTGATCCGCCATTCATCCCACAGAAACCATCCATCCCCGATCATGTCATTTAATCCCGTTATTCTGTGGACCGATGCGCTCACTTATTTGCTGGTCGCAATGGTATTCTTCATCATCGGCTATATCCGCCGCCGCGAGCATTTACTGATGCCCTGGCAGCGCGTCGGCCATAGCGCGAGCGGCATGTCGGCACTCACCGTCTTACTTTTTTTCCTGATCATCGGTTTACTGGATACCGTGCATTTCCGCCCCGCACTGGATCACAAAAACAATCAGGGTGAAACGGTTTATAGCGTAGAAGTGCTGAGCTTACTCGATCTGCTGGCAATGCCGCTGCGCACGCAAGTCGAAAAAACGTATTCCGCGCCGCTGGCTGCGCATTTGTACGCCAAAGAAACCATCGAGCAACCGGACGGCAAGCAAATACGCACTTTTGCCCGGCTCGCGTTTGGCGGCGCACACTTGCAGGACCCGGAAAATGATCGCGTGGCGGATATCACGGAGCGCGCGGTTAAAGGTTTGATGTACGGTTTTCTCGTTTGGTGTACGATATCTCTTTGCTTGATTTTGTTATTGTCCCGCCGCAATCAGCAAAATTTTGCGCAATGCGTGGCGGCCATTTGGCAACGTAACACCGAAGTACCCTGGCACGCCATCTTGATTACATTGCTCGTTCTGTCGCTGCTGATCGGTTGTGTAACGGCATTGGTAGGACACTACCATGTGCTGGGCACCGATAAGGTCGGACAGGATATTCTCTATCAGTCGCTGAAAAGCATCCGCGTGGCGCTGGTGATCGGTACGCTGACCACGTTGATCATGCTGCCCTTCGCATTGCTGCTGGGCATTATGGCCGGCTACTTCCGCGGCTGGGTCGACGATGTCATTCAATACATCTACACCACGCTGAATTCGATTCCGAGCGTTTTGTTAATCGCCGCTGCGGTTCTGATGATGCAGGTCTACATCGAAACGCACCCGGATCTATTCGATACCGTGGCAGCGCGTGCGGATTTGCGCTTGCTGTTTCTTTGCATGATTCTTGGTATTACCAGCTGGACGAGCTTATGCCGGTTACTGCGCGGTGAAGCGCTGAAACTGCGTGAATTGGAGTATATCCAGGCAGCTCATGCATTTGGCGTTTCGCACTGGCGCATCGTCAGCCGCCACATTTTGCCGAACGTGATGCATATTGTGCTGATTGCCACGGTCATGGATTTCAGTGGATTGGTGCTGGCTGAAGCGGTGTTGTCGTACGTTGGCGTCGGTGTCGATCCTTCGATGATCAGTTTCGGTACCATGATCAACGCAGCGCGGCTGGAAATGGCGCGCGAACCGATGGTGTGGTGGGCTTTGCTGGCGGCGTTCAGTTTTATGTTCACGCTGGTGTTGAGCGCCAATCTGTTTGCCGATGCGGTACAGGACGCGTTGGATCCGCGCACGCGGACATGGCGCCGCAACTACTTTTTTCAGCGCTCGAACGAAAAAGAAAAAAACCCACCAAATACCCCATCTGAATCCGCCGCATCGGCAAGATCTTCCTCGCATTCATGAAAACCTTGCTGGAAATAGAACAGCTGGAAACCGTGCTGCATACCGGCAAAGCGCCGGTGCGCGCCGTCGATGGTTTGGCATTCTCTATAACTTCAGGCGAAACGTTCGCGTTACTGGGTGAATCCGGTTGCGGCAAATCGATGACCGCATTGTCGATCATGCGCTTGCTGCCGGATGCCGGTGAAATCGTTGCCGGCCAAATCCGGCTTGATGGCACCGATCTGCTGCAATTATCCGAAAGTGAAATGCGCAACATCCGCGGCAAGCGCATCAGCATGATTTTTCAGGAACCGATGCTCAGTCTGAATCCGGTCCTGACTATCGCCGAACAAATCGAAGAAGTGCTGAAGCAGCATTTGAATCTGCCGCATGATGCCATCCAAGCGCGCATTCAGGAGTTGCTGGAGCAAGTCGGCATCCCAGATGCACCCCGTCGCATGCACGAATATCCGTTTCAATTTTCCGGCGGCATGAAGCAACGCGTTATGATCGCAATGGCGCTTGCCGCCGAGCCTGAATTGCTTATCGCCGATGAGCCGACCACCGCATTGGACGTTACCATCCAAGCGCAAGTACTCGATCTGATGCGGCGCATCCAGCAGCAGAAAGGCATGGCAATCCTGCTCATCACGCATGATCTGGGCGTAGTGGCTGAAATGGCACAGCAGGTAGCTGTCATGTACGCCGGCGAAATCATCGAATTGGCGCCGCGTGATCAATTCTTTCATGGCCCGCAACATCCCTATTCACAGCAACTGTTCGCCGCATTACCTGGGAAACAAAAACGCGATCAGCTATTAACGGTCATTCAAGGCAATGTGCCTTCGCTTGCTCAGCAATTTACCGGTTGCCGGTTCGTCGACCGCTGCAATCAGGCACTGGCGATCTGCCACAATTCAATTCCACAATGGCAGACGGTTTCCGGCCGGCATCAAGTGCGCTGCCATCTGTTCAATGAAAATTCGCCGCAAATTTCAAATGCTAGCGGCCAAACAACACAGGAAATTGCCAATACCGCTCAAACGAAACCACCGGCAACAGCACAGCCGATCCTGCAGATAGCCAATCTGAAAGTACATTTTCCGATCCACAAAGGTTTGTTCAAGCGCGTTGCCGGTCATGTCAAGGCAGTCGACGGCGTGTCGTTCACTATCGCTGCGGGTAAAACGCTGGCACTGGTGGGTGAATCCGGTTGCGGCAAGACCACGATCGGCAAGAGCATTTTGCAATTGATTCAACCGACTGCTGGCAGCGTGCGCTTTAAGGATCAGGAATTGACCGGATTAAAGCGAAACCAATTGCAACCGATACGTTCACAGTTCCAAATCATTTTTCAGGATCCCTACTCTTCCTTGAATCCACGCATGCGCATCATTGAGATTCTGCAGGAAGGCATGAATGCATTGAATATCGATACCATCTATCATCTTGACAGCAGCACGCCAGCACTTGCGCGCTCCCGTGAACAGGAAATCGATGCGTTATTGCAGCGCGTCGGTCTGCCTGTTGAGGTAAAATGGCGCTTTCCGCACGAATTCTCCGGCGGACAGCGCCAGCGCATTGCGATTGCCCGCGCTTTGGCGGTCAACCCTGAATTGCTGATTTGCGATGAGCCGACCAGCGCGCTGGATGTATCGGTTCAGGCGCAAATCCTGAACCTGCTCAAATCGCTGCAAAATAACCTAGGACTTGCATTTTTGTTTATCACCCACAATATCGCAGTTGTTGAGTACCTGGCAGATGAAGTTGCCGTCATGTATCTGGGGCGGATCGTTGAGCATGGCCATGTTGATGAAGTGATGAACAACCCCAAGCATCCGTATACACAAGCGTTATTGTCATCGGTTCCGCACATTGAAGCGGATTCCGGGCGGCATACCGTTCCGCTGGCGGGAGATTTGCCGTCACCGGCGGCACCGCCCGCAGGCTGCCATTTTCATCCGCGTTGCATGCACGCCATGCCGGTTTGCCGTGTTTCGTATCCGCAGGCCAATCGGTTCAGCGCAACCCATACCGCCCATTGTTATCTTTATTCACCGGAACAGCTTTCTTGAAATTATGAGTATTCACCAAGAAGTGGCGCGCCGCCGCACGTTCGCCATTATTTCGCATCCCGATGCGGGAAAAACTACATTAACGGAAAAATTGCTGATGTACGCCGGCGCGATCCATATCGCGGGAAGCGTCAAAGCACGCAAAGCCAGCCGTCATGCCACTTCGGATTGGATGGAAATCGAGAAGCAACGCGGCATTTCGGTTGCCAGCTCAGTCATGCAAATGGAGTACCGCGATTGCGTCATCAATTTGCTCGATACGCCGGGTCACCAGGATTTCTCGGAAGATACTTACCGCGTGCTGACTGCCGTCGACGCGGCGTTGATGGTCATCGATGCCGCCAATGGTGTCGAAGCGCAAACGCTGCGCCTGCTGGAAGTGTGCCGTGCACGCAACACACCGATCGTCACTTTCGTCAACAAAATGGACCGTGAAGTGCGCGAGCCGCTCGATCTGATCGACGAAATCGAGCGTACCCTCGGCATGTCGACTATTCCGTTCACCTGGCCGGTCGGCATGGGAAAGAATTTCCACGGCGTGTGCGATCTGCAAAACAATTCCATGCGCGTATTCCAACCGGGATCGGATCGCGTCGACACTGAAAATGAAGTAATTACGCGATTTGACGATGCAAAAATCCAACAGCGATTCGGCACGGAACTGGCCACCGCAATGCAGGAAATTGACTTAATTAATGGCGCATCACCGGCTTTCGATCACGAAGCTTTCCTCTCCGGCAAGCAAACCCCGGTTTTCTTCGGTTCGGCGATCAATAATTTCGGCGTGCGCGAGATTCTCGATGCACTGGTCGATCTGGCGCCGCCACCCGAATCACGCAACGCCATTCAACGCGAAGTGCAACCCGATGAAAAGAAATTTTCCGGCATGGTATTCAAAATCCAAGCCAATATGAATCTGGCGCACCGCGACCGTATCGCATTCGTACGTGTTTGTTCCGGGCAATTCAAACGCGGCATGAACCTGAAAGTCGCGCGCAACGGCAAGGATATCCGCACCAGCACAGTAGTATCCTTTTTATCGCAGCGCCGCGACATTCTGGAAGAAGCCTACCCCGGCGACATCATCGGTATACCGAATCACGGCACGCTGCAACTGGGCGATACCTTGACCGAAGGCGAAGTGCTGCAATTTACCGGGTTGCCTTTTTTCGCGCCGGAAATTTTCCGTACCGTGGAAATCGCCGACCCGCTGCGCAGCAAACAACTGAAACTGGGATTGGCGCAACTCGGCGAGGAAGGTGCAATTCAGGTATTCCGTCCGCACCTGGGCAATATGCTGCTGCTCGGCGCCGTCGGCACCTTGCAATTTGAAGTGGTGGCGCACCGCTTGCAGCATGAATACGGTGTCGCAGCGCGGATTACATCCGCCAAATATCAACTGGCGCGCTGGATTACCTGCGACGATCCGCGCGAGTTGCAACGCTTTATCGAAGCCAACGCGCACCGTATCGCCTACGACGCTGTCGATGCGCCGACTTTCCTGGCTTCTTTCGGTGCAGAACTCAGTGTCGCGGAAGAAAACTGGCCTGCCATCCGCTTCCATAAACTGCGCGAACACGCCGGTTTGGTTTTTCAGAGCCACATGACGGCATGATCCGCAAGGCATATTTTTTCCTGTTCGTTCTTATTTTTTCTGCGCCTGCACCAGCGGATGACACGGTATCTTCCGTCGCCGAAAAAACCGTCCGGTTTGTGGTGCTGGGCGACATGCCGTATAGCGATGCCGAATACGCATTGCTGGAACAACCCAACGGTGCCATCGCCAAAGCCATTCACGCATTGAATCCGCCGGTGCTGATCCATCTGGGCGATTTTAAAAGAGGCCGGCTAGCATGCGGCGACGATCTTTTTCAGGATCATTACCGCCAGATTGCGCGCCTCAATCCGCATAAAATAGTCTACACCCCCGGCGATAACGACTGGACGGATTGCGACCGGTTTAATACTTCAATGCGGTATGATGAACTGGAGCGCCTCGGTTATCTGCGCCAACTGTTTTTTCAGCAGGACCGGCAGCAATTGACCCGCGATATCCCGAGCCTTGTCCGGCAGCAAGGTTTTATCGAGAATGCACGGTGGGACATCGGTCCCGTCGCTTTCGCCACGCTGCATATTCCCGGCACGAATAATGGCCGCAGTGAAATTCTGCGCAGCAACATCGACGATGCACTGAATGAAGCGGACCGGCGCGACCAGGCCAATGCCGAATGGCTGCAACAACGCTTTGCCACGGCGGAATCGGCACAAGCGGTGGTGATCGCTTTCCAGGCGGACATGTTCGATTTCGATTATGAAAAACCCGCCTGCAGCGCAAGCAACCGCACCGATTGCGACGGTTTCCGCTTGCTGCGCGACCTGATCAAGCACAAAGCCAGGCAATTCAAAAAACCGGTTCTGGTCGTTCATGGCGACACCGCGGCGTATTGCCTGCACCAGCCCTACCCCAATATCCCCAATTTATGGCGCTTGAATGCACCGGGCGACTACAAATACATCGATGCCAGCCAAATCGTGTTTGATCCGGAAAATAAAGACATGCCCTTTACCGTGACCGGCCTGCTCGACCATAAACCCGCACCGGCAGTCTGCGACGACAACTTGCTCAGCTTATCCCGCTATTCTCCCTTTCACATTTTAAAAACACCGCTATCATGATTTTCAGCATGACCGGCTACGCCGCCGCTACGCAGGAAATGCCTCACGGATCCTTCAATCTGGAAATCCGTTCGGTCAACAACCGCTATCTCGATATCCAATTCCGCCTGCCGGATGATTTTCGCCGCTTGGAACCGGCCATGCGTGAACTGCTAACCAGCCAGCTCAGCCGCGGCAAAGTTGAATGCCGCCTGAATTTTTCCCCATCCACAAACACTGAAAATTCGCAACAGCTCGATCACGCCTTACTGGAACGATTGCTACAGTTGGAGCAAGCGGTCAAAACGCGCCACCCGGCAGCTTCCTCATTAACCGTCGCGGAAATCCTTAAATGGCCGGGCATGCTGGGAAGCGACACGACGCTTGGCGAAGAATCCGACAAAATCGGCATGACGCTGCTGCAAACCGCGCTCGATGATTTAAAAGCCGCGCGCATACGCGAAGGCAGCAAACTCAAAGGCGTTTTGCTCGAGCGCATCGAACAAATGCGCCAATTACTGCACACCGCATCGCCACGCATCCCGGCGCTGATCGCCGCGTTTGAGGAAAAACTGCGCACCCGCCTGGAAGAAGTTCTCGGCAGCAACGAAGACGAACGCATTCACCAGGAAATCACCCTATTCGCCGGCAAAATCGACGTCGACGAAGAATTGTCGCGCCTGCAAGCCCACCTCGACGAAGTCGAACGCATCATCAACAAAGGCGGCGCCGTGGGCAAACAACTCGATTTCATGATGCAGGAACTACACCGCGAAGCCAACACCATCGGCTCAAAATCCGTCGACCTGGAAATTACGCGGATTTCGATGGAACTCAAGGTGATTATCGAGCAAATGCGCGAGCAGGTGCAGAATATTGAGTGATGCAAACTTCATCCAGTCTGTTTCTTATCATACAGAGCGATCTAAATTTATGAAGATCGAACACAGCACAACGATTGAAAACGCATGTCGACTTATAACTGCTGGGGATTTTGTTGGTGCATCCCACATAATTTCTACTGAATATCCTTTTTGTCCATCTCAAAACGCCGGCAGGAATTATACACCCGCTGTTATGACTCAAATTTTCCTGCGAGATGGCTTCATTGATCGTTACCGAGGCACAAAACTCGTATTTCCTCCCGTACTTCGCCTTATGTCACATTATCTTCCGGCAGAATTTCCGTATCATAAAAATGGAAAGATGAGCGAAGGACATATGGCATATTGGGAGCTTTTCCCAACCATTGATCACATTGTTCCTATCGCCAGAGGTGGCTCCGACTCAGAAAACAACTACGTATGCTGTTCAATGCTCACGAACAGTATTAAATCAAACTGGACTCTTGAGCAATTACAGTGGCGCCTTCTCCCAGAAGGTGATCTCACTCAGTGGGACGGCTTACTGAGTTGGTTTTTACACCAAACAAAAGCGGATCCCGCAGTACTTAGAAATGCTTATATTAAACGATGGCATACAGCTGCCTCGAGGTCCGTATACACTAATTATCAGTTCGTGTGAGCACTCGGTATTACGCCGAATGAAAAGCAATATGCTTTCCTTTTGGTACTCTACAAAACCTTCTTCCCATGCGCATTCTGTTTGAAAGAAAATTCAAACATTCTGGCAAAATTGCCACTTGAATAGCATGCATACCGTGCTATCATGCCAGCATGATAGTTTTCTTCAAGAATCAAGCGACTGAAGACATTTTTAACGAAAAAAAACTCCAAGCTGACTCGTAACTTACTTCCCCAATCTTTATGGAGGGTGGCTTGCAGAAAACTCGATCAATTGGACTCAGTTTTGGTTCTGGAGGAATTACGGATACCACCGGGCAATTATCTCGAAAGTCTGTTTGGTGATAGAAAAGGGAAATTCAGTATCCGTATCAATGATCAATATCGGGCTTGCTTCAAATGTAGTGATTCAGGCCCTTATGATGTTGAAATTATCGATTACCACTGATAAAGGTCTTATTCTATGTGTATTCCAACCGATAGAGAACCCACACATCCCGGCGAAATGCTTCGTGCTGAATTCTTGGAACCAATGAACATCAGTCAACGGGAACTGGCAGATGCCATTCATGTCCCGTATCAGCGTATTAACGAATTGGTCAATCAAAAACGTGGCGTTACGCCAAGCACAGCATTACGATTGGCGAAGTTCTTTAATATATCAGCGGATTATTGGCTCAACCTCCAAACCCGCTGGGATTTGATTTGTATTGGGTTCAGCAATCGGAAAAGGACGATATTGCATCTATCTCGGATATCAGCCAAGTTAATAAATTGGCTTAATAATATATCTCCGCATTCTTCCCAATACACAGGTAATTGCAGCCTAGCCAGATATACGTTACCGTAATGAATCCTCACAAAAGTTAAGGAGCAGTGGGATGTCTCAACTTGCTAAATTAAGCCATAAAGGCCAAATCACGGTACCCGCAGAAGTGCGTAAACGGTTACAGCTCAAAGCAGGCGATACGCTGGCTTGGGAAGTGCTGGAGAACGGTAAAATATCGGTACATCGAGTGGAAGAGCCTCTCGATACGAGTTACTTGACTGCATTAAACGATGCTTTATCGGAATGGAACAGTGCCGAAGATGACGAAGCCTACCGTAATCTATAATCGCTACGATGTTGTCAAAGTTCCTTTCCCCTTCACCGATCAGCAGGCCAGCAAGAGCAGACCTGCACTGATTATCTCTTCCGCGACAGCATTCAATGACTGTATTGGCCATAGCGTAATGGCCATGATCACTTCAGCTCAACACGCTCCTTGGCCGTTGGACACACCCATCATTGATTTGAATAGTGCGGGTTTACCGGTGGCATCGATCATCCGGTTAAAGCTATTTACCTTGGATCACCGTCTCATCATTTGTAAGCTAGGTTATTTGTCAAATCAGGATAAGGCCTTTTTTAACAAAAACTTTGCTGCACTCACTTCTGATGAGCAGAATTGAATTACGCCAGCACATCCACCGCCGGTGTAAACACCAACCCCAAATCCCGCGCCACCGCTTCATACGTCAACCGGCCCTGAAAAACATTCAGCCCATTGCGTAAATGCACGTCGTCCGTCAGCGCTTTGCGATAGCCTTTATTGGCCAGCGCCAGCACGAACGGTAACGTGGCGTTATTCAAGGCGAATGTGGAAGTTCTGGCAACGGCGCCGGGCATGTTGGAAACGCAGTAATGCACCACGCCATCGACGGTAAAAATAGGATTGGCCAGCGTGGTCGGTTTGGAGGTCTCGAAACAGCCGCCTTGGTCGATGGCAACATCGACCAGCACAGCACCGCGATTCATGCGGCTGACCATTTCCCGGGTCACCAGTTTGGGAGCGGCGCCGCCGGGAACCAGGACCGCGCCGATGACCAGGTCGGCGCTTGAGACATGCTCCTCAACAGCGTCCACGGTCGAGAACACGGTATTGATTCTCGAGCCGTATTGAAAATCCAGTTGCTGTAAGCGGTGGATCGATTTATCCAGCACGGTGACATGCGCTTCCACGCCCATCGCAATGCGGGCGGCATTGGTACCGACGACACCGCCGCCGATCACGACGACACGCGCAGCGGGCACGCCGGACACACCGCCCAGCAACATGCCGCGGCCGCCTTGATCCAGCTCCAGCGCGTGCGCCCCGGCTTGAATCGCCATGCGCCCCGCTACTTCGCTCATCGGCGCGAGCAATGGCAAGCCGCCGAAACTGTCGGTCACGGTTTCATAAGCGATGGCAATACAGCCGGAATCCATCAAGGCTTTGGTTTGCACCGGATCGGGAGCCAGATGCAGGTAGGTGAACAATACTTGCCCTTCGCGTAACAACGGCAGCTCGGATGCTTGCGGTTCTTTGACTTTGACGATCAGATCGGCTTTGGCGTAAATCTCCTGCGGCGCATCCACAATCTCCGCGCCTGCGCTGCGATACTTATCGTCACTCAAATCGATTTGTATGCCGGCGTTTTTCTGCACCATGACGTGATGGCCATGGGCAACCAGTTCGCGTACCGCTGCCGGCGTCAGTCCCACCCGGGATTCATGAATTTTAATTTCCTTAGGCACGCCGATACGCATTCGCTTCTCCCTTCCCTATCCGTTAAATAATTCCACCGTTGACGCCAATATTTTGCCCCGTGATCCAGCGGGCCTCGTCGCTGACCAAAAATAACACCACTTGCGCAATATCATCCGTCGCGCCCAGCCTTCCCAATGCCGCCATCGCAGCCATGCGTTCGATATCCGCCGCCGTTTTGCCTGCGCGGAACAGTTCCGTATCGACCGGACCGGGTGAAATGATATTGGCGGTGATACCGCGTTTCCCCGTTTCGCGGGCAAAAATCCGCGTCAATTGCTCGACAGCTGCTTTGGTCGCGGCATACGCGCCGTATTTAGGCAGCATCAAGCGCGTCACGGTGCTGGAAACAGTGACCACGCGCCCGTGATCCGCCAGTTTTACCGCCGCTTCGCGTAGCGTATAAAAAACACTCTTGAAATTGATATCGACGATGCGATCGAATTCATCGTCGCTGATTTCGGCAATTTCCTTAAATACCAGAATTCCGGCGTTATTGACGAGAATATCGATCTGCCGGAAACGTTCGATTGCCGTCATGAAGAGTTTCCGCACGGCCGCTGGATCGCTGACATCGGCCTGCACCGCCAGGCATTCACCGCCTGTTGCGGTAATGGTTGCGCGCACACTTTCCGCAGCGGCCTTGTTTCCCGCATAATTGACGACAACTGCGGCGCCTGCTTTGGCTAACGTCACTGCAATCTCGGCACCGATGCCCCGTGCCGATCCGGTAACAATAGCGACTTTTCCTTGCAGCGATGACATGATCACATTCTTTCTAGGGGAAGCGTGTGCGTATTCAATTTATTTCGCGGCTTTGCGGTTCTGCAGAAATTTTACGATATCCGGATGATTGTATTTTTCCGCCCATGCCAAGGCGTTATCACCGTGTTCATTTTTGATCAATGGATCGGCGCCATTATTGAGCAGTAAAGAAACCGCATCCAGATGATTCCCCCTAACGGCCATCATCAAAGCGGTCGAACCGTTATCGGTTAGTGAATTGATGTCGGCGCCGCCGGAAAGCAGCATTTGCAGGGTATCCAAGTGTCCGCCAAATGCCGCATAAATCAACGGATTCCAGCCTTTGTGATTGATTTCGGCACCTTTGATGTAGAGCAATCGCACCAGATCGGTAAAACCATGATAACTGGCCAGCATGATCGCAGTTTCTCCATAACGGTTGCGAATATCCGGCTTGGCGCCGGCATCGAGCAGCAATTGCGTCATTTTCAGATTTCTTTCCTTGGCAGCAATCATCAATGGCGTATAGCCCTCGCGGTTCGGCGTATCCGGATTGGCGCCTTTTTCAAGTAATTGCGAAACGTCGGATACATTCCCTTTTTCCACCGCCCAGATAAAATCTTCCTGAACACCGGCGGAAGCCTGGAACGATAGGCACATCAGCAACACTGCCGTGCATAGCGATAAACCATGTAATTTAAATAAGTACGCCATCTCGAGGTAGTTTAAATAAATTAAAAAAATTATCCGTTGTTGCAGCGGCAATGTCTTCCAGACTCACACCGCGCAATCGCGCGATTTCTTCCGCGACATGCCGCACGAAAGCCGGCTCATTTTGCTTGCCGCGAAACGGCACCGGCGCAAGATAAGGGGAATCGGTTTCAATCAGCATTCTATCCAATTGAATGTTCTTGGCAACTTCTTTTAACGCCACGGCATTTTTGAACGTCACGATACCGGAGAAGGAAATGTAAAAATTCATCGCAATCGCTTGCTGCGCCACTTCCCAGTTCTCGGTAAAACAGTGCATGACACCGCCCACCTGATCGGCGCCTTCTTCCCGCATGATCCGCAGCGTATCTTCTGCAGCGGCACGCGTATGAATGATCAACGGTTTATTTACTTTCCGGGCGGCACGGATATGCTGGCGGAAGCGTTCCCGTTGCCATTCCAAGTCGCCTTGCAAACGAAAATAATCCAAACCGGTCTCACCGATGGCGATGACCTTGGGATGATTTGCCAGTTCTGCAATCTGATCGGCCTGCGGTTCGATTTGATCCTCATAATCGGGATGAACACCGACGGATGCAAACAAGTTATCGTGCGCTTCCGCCAATGCACGCACGCGCGGAAAATGCGGCAGATCGACGCTGACACAAAGCGCGTGCGAGACTTTATTTTGCTGCATGTTGAGCAGTAATTGATCGAGATCTTTGGCGAGATCAGGGAAATCGAGATGACAGTGTGAATCGATAAACATAGTGATGAAAAAAATTTTTAAAAATTATACGGCGCCGCGTAGCGCATCCGCCCAGCAATTCGGTGTTTCAAACAGGCGCACTTGCTCGAGTTGCAAATGATTGCCATAGCTGTCCTGATAGGCTGCATCGAGAACTTCAAAAGCAATCAGCGCCAAATTTTCCGCAGTCGGCTGCACATCGAGTACGACTGTTTTATGATCCTCAATCGATTGCAAAAACTGTAGAACTTTCGTGTCACCCGAATAGACCAAAAATGCATGATCCCATTGATCGACCAGCACGGATTTAGCGATGCGTTTAACCTCGGAAAAATCCATAACCATGCCTTGCTGTGCGACGCCTTCGTCAGCGATAATGTTACCCGAAAGCGTGATTTCGATGCAGTAACGATGACCGTGCAAATGCCGGCATTGACTGTTGTGTGTTGAAATACGGTGACCTGCGTCAAACTCCAGCCGGCGTGTAATAACCATACGTATCAATTTAAAGCGCGAAATAAATAACCGGGATTGTAACATTGCAAGCAAAATCAAAACTATTGAAAACGACGGATCACAGCCGCGACAGCGCCGGGCTTTTGTACGTGTATCCGGTCATTTCGCGCCGCGCCGGTGGTGTTTCGATCGGTATCAATTTGAATCCGAACAATGCGTGCAACTGGCGCTGCATTTATTGCCAAGTGCCGGATTTGAAGCGCGGCTCCGCACCACGTATCGATCTCAATCGGCTGGAAGCCGAGTTGCGGTCTTTTTTGCGCGAACTCACAGAAGGTGATTATCTGCAGCAGCATGTAGCGCCCGAGATGCGGAAAATTCACGATATCGCCTTATCCGGTAATGGCGAACCCACCAGCGCGAAAGAGTTCGATCAAGTGATCGAACTGATTGGTCGCGTCAAACAAGATTTCGCATTACCGGCGGATTTGAAAATCGTGCTTATCACCAACGGCAGCTTGATTCATCGGCCGAATGTACAAGCCGGGCTGAAGCGTATGGGTGAATTGAACGGCGAAGTCTGGTTCAAATTCGATCGCGCTTCGGCAAAAGAGAGACAGCGGATCAACAACACCTCGATGAGTCTGAAAAAAATCCGCAATCATTTGGCCATTGCAGCGTCACTCTGCCCTACCTGGTTGCAGACTTGCATTTTTCAATTGGATAACGAGCCGCCGCCACAAGCAGAAGTCACTGCTTATTTAAGTTTCCTGCAGCACTTAATCGACGCTCAAGTTCGAATCCAAGGTGTTCTGCTGTACGGTATCGCACGGCCTTCATTACAACCGGAAGCAGACCGGCTGTCGAAAATCCATGATGCCTGGTTATCTGAATTAGGCGAGCAGATTAAGCACATGGGGTATGCCGTCAAAATAAATTCATGACATCGCCAGTGGTCATGGGCGCCGGTTACCGGTGTTATATTGATCTATGTTGTTGATTTACAACAAAACCAAGACTTCATCAATCCTTCTAAAATCAATCAGTTATTTAATTTTAATTTCAATAAAAAATTAACAAAATAAACATTAATTTACTGATCAAGAGTAAAAAAGCATTGTTTTTAGGCACTTTTCCACACTTTAGGATGAATTGTCGCAATTTATAATGCGGCACTGAATTTGTGTCATTGCTGATATTGTTGCGCCAAGAAAACTCATGACATACGGTATAATGCTCGCAATTTTCTGATATCAATCAACCAATTCCGGTTGATTACAAACCTGGATTATTAACGACGGAGCTTATTAATGAACAACTCGAGATGTTTCATTTTCTCAGCATTCTCCCATCGTGAGCGCAAGCTTGCTCTGGCAGGAAACGCGCGGCAGCGATTGTTAAAACTCTGCATCGGCATGCTGGGTATGGGAATGGCATTGCAGGTCTGCGCAAACCCGCCTGCAGCAGCAACCCCCCCTGCCCCCAAAGCTGCAGAGACACCGAAGGTCGCTGAGGCGCCTAAAGCTGCCGAAACGCCGAAAGCCGCGGACGGTAAATTCGATATGTCCAAGGTACCGCCGGTCACCGCGGCATCGCGTCCCGGTTTATTCATGCTGCCACCCACCGGACCGGGTTATTATTCATTGCTGGATCTGGTCACCGGCAACAAGCGGGAAAAACCACCGGTTGCACCTTATGCACCGTTTGCATTGCTGACTACACCGGCCTTTGATATCGACTTTCGTTATCTGGATACGCCGGGACATGAAAAAGATATTTTTGATCCCGTCAAAAGAATACGTTTCGCTGACGACTGGCTGTTATCGTTTGGCGGTAATTTCTGGTATCGCTACGAAAAAGAAACGGATAGCCGTTTGAATGCCGCCGGTACGGACAATAGCTTCCACTTGCTTCGTACCCGATTCCATGCCGATTTATGGTACCGGGACAAGGTGCGTTTATTCGCGGAGTTCATAGACGCGCGCATTCTCGGAGCTGATTTGCCTCCGCTGGCAACCGACCGGAACCACACCGACATGCTTAATCTGTTTGCCGATGTTAAATTGGCGAATATAAACAATGGTCCGGTTTATATCCGTTTCGGCCGTCAAGAGATGATGTACGGATCGCAACGATTGATCTCCACGTTGGATTGGGTTAACACACGGAGAACGTTCCAAGGTGTTAAAACCTTCTGGCGCACGGCGGAATGGGATTTGGATGCGTTCTGGATGCGTCCGATGATTACCGAGAAAGGTAATTTTGATAACTGGGATACGCAACAAAACTTCTTCGGTCTATGGGCGACCAACAAACCGAAACCCGGTCACGTTATTGATCTTTATTTCCTCAGCTTAATCAATGATCGCAACGTTTCCGCCGCCAATTTATTGGCTGGAAACATTTTGCAAGGCAATGCCGATACTCATACGCTCGGCGGCCGTCTGGTTGGAAACTTTGATAACTTGCTGTATGAATTGGAAGGTATGTATCAGTTCGGTCAACGCTCCAACCTGGATGTTTCCGCTTTTGCCGTAGCAGCCGGAGTGGGTTATCGCATGCCGCTGCCGATGAACCCGCAAGGCTGGATACGCTATGATTTCGCATCCGGCGATAGCAATCCCAATGACGGCAAAAGCAATACCTTTAATCAATTATTTCCGTTTGGTCACTATTATCTCGGTTTCATCGATCGTGTAGGGCGGCAAAACATTCACGATTTTAATGCGCAGCTCACGATGCATCCGATGCCTTGGCTCACGTTTATTTCCCAATACCATCGATTCTATTTGGCAAATTCGCGCGATTATTTATATAACGCTGGCGGTGTAGCATCAATGCGAGATATCACGGGGCAATCCGGCAGTCATGTTGGCGATGAAATGGACTTCCGTGCAAATTTCCATATCGACCGTCACCAGGATGTTTTGATTGGATACTCGAAATTATTTAGTGGTGAGTTTCTGCAAAAACAAAGACCGGGAATCAATGCCGATCTTTTCTATGCTCAATACAATTTCCGCTTCTAAGTTTCATTAAGACAAACAAAAACGGCAACCCGCAGGTTGCCGTTTTTGTTTAAAGATCTAATACTCAATAAGCTAATTTACTGGCATCCGGACACAGGCAACCAATTCGCCAGCGGGCCTTCGTCCCGCAATAACCCATCCGACTGCTTCATGAAATAAACATGATTGTCCGTTGAGGCGATACCCACATAAGTTTGCGTTTTTGTGTAATAGCGGTAGCTGTAAAAGCCTGAAACCACGGTAGCGGCACCTGCCGGTGATAACAATTCGGGATATTTTCCTTCCGCCCAGGTGAGGAAACATTCAATGCTGGTAGCTGACGATTGATTAATGAATTTATTGACGATCGTACGTCCTCCCGAGATTACTAAACCCGGGTATTCCAGAATTTTGAATTTTTCGAATGGATTCCCTTTAACCGCGATGATATCCGCTGGTGCACCTGACACCAAAGTGCCGAGCGGAGCCAATCCCAGGTGCTCCCCGGCTTTGCCGGTCGCTGCCCTGAACACATTGACAACATCGGTAAAATCGATCGATTCTCCGCTGGTCAAGTGCAGCATCATATGCAATTCTTCGCCGTTGATCCCCCAAGGCACGTTGTCATGGCCAATCTCAGAGCCATAAATAAATTTGGCGCCTTTGCTCGTCAAGCTCATGGTATTGGAGTGAATACCTTTGCCGGTGGCAGTATTCACACATGATGCCAGCGTATCGATGGTGGTTACGAAGGTAACGCCCTGATCCACTGCACGCTGTAATAAATCCTCATTGATTTCGGCGCAAGGGATATGAGCGAATTCATCGACGCCCGCGTTCAGTGCCCGTTCAAATCCGGTGTTTTCACCGGTATGCACGATGACGCGTTTTCCTAATGCATGCGCTTTAGCCACGATGGCATTGGCTATCTCTTGCGACATGATCGGCCAAGGAGTGACCGGTACCGGACCATCGTGCGGTTGCATCCAGGGAGCACCGGTTTCTCCCCCCGGTTCCAGCGCCATTTTGATTGCGGTTGCTCCACCGGCGACCAGATCGGTGACGACTTTCTCGGCCTCGGTTGTCGATGCGACATGAATACCGATTTTGTCATAACCGCCGTCGCCGCCGCCAAAAATGTTGAGCGGATAACCGCCGACCGCTTGAATAATCGGACCGACACTCAACAGGCGCAGCTTTCCATCGCCGCCCTCTTGCGCCATTAAAGGCCCGCCGGTATCCTGCACGGTTGTTATGCCATGCTCCAGAACCGCATTTTTATCGACACTCTGAAATGTGATATGTGCGTGCGATTCGATCAATCCGGGCAAAATGGTCGCATCGCCCAGGTTGATTTGATTGGCGCATGATCCGCTGAGGTCGGCTAAGGTGCCTATCTGCTTGACCTTGTCACCTTCGACCAGTACTGCCATATTGTCCTGTGGAAAATTGATACCATCAAATAACCGGGCGGCTGCTATGATTTGGCATTCTGGTAATCCCGGCACTGCCGTAACCGATCCATCGCCGTCATCGACACCGTCATGACCTAATATATTACCGCTGATCCCACACCCTAGCATCAGCGCAATCGTTATTTCCTTTAAAGTTAGGCTGTTGTTTCTCATTTTTATAATTGTCTCCCTTGGATGGCGCTATTATGTTTAGCGCAAAAACTCATTTCTTATGTATAAAAAATGCATAACAAAAGCCCGGTATCAAGCATAGGAGGTAGATGTAGCAAGATACAGGGCTCTGAAGTGCGAATAGCCGAAGCTGACTGGCTATTGCAAAATCGCACTATTTAACTGATGCGGCGTCTCGTGCTGGCACCCAGTAAGCCAAGACCCGCCAGCAACATGGCGTAGGTTTCCGGTTCCGGCACGACTGAAACGACACCCTCAACGCCGTAGGCTAAAGCACCGCCAACTCCCCAAGTTCCCAAACCAGTCTGTTGACTATAATCCGTTCCACCTACAAATATCGAGTAAAAGCCAGGCAACAGATGGAAGGTTTGTGTAACTACGCCATCTGCAGCACCATCGCCGTATGGGATAGTGCCAGTCCCATAATCAATGCTGCCATCATAAGCAGCACCGATAAAAGTAAAGACTGTGGGAGAAAGTGCCAGTGGATCGCTATCATTGGTAATGCTCCAACTTTCCAATGCTTTAAATGAGCCCTCGGTGTTGCCAGCACCGGCTATCGTATCGCGGATAAGAATCGATCCGGCTCCGAAATCGTGATCTGACGCCAATGGTAGTGGTCCGGGATTTTCCACTGTGTTATGAGCAAGCCCCTGATACAGCGAGAAGCCGGGGTTAGTCAATGCGTTAGTCACAGTGCCGTAGGTTTGTCCATGAAACGAAATCTTGACATCGTGTTCTTCGGTCAAATTGAAGCGATAAGCCCGTGTCTTATGGGAGTCGCCCCAGTCGGCATCGGTACCGTCGATCCAGCCGAAGTTGCCGGTAGCGGCGTTATTCGATCGTGTCGACGTATCTCCGATATTGGTTAAAGTTCCGAAATCACGGCCGCCGTAACCGATGTGCGCCATGACAGGCAACGATGTCATGCCAGCAAGCAGTAATGCATATTTCAGCGTATTTTTTATTACTATTTTTTTCATAAACGACCCTATGAGTGTTCAATTATTAATAGGCGGGTATTCCGCGCCCCCGGCGTTGGCCAACGTACCGGCAGTATTGATCAATACAACTAGAGGGTCAATGCGGTAAATTGTCGCAGTTACAATAACTTACGATTATTTTAGAGACAAAAAGACTCCCTCCGCGCAAACGGAAAAAGTGTCATAGATGATAAAAAATAAAAGGTGCAAAAAATTTGCACGTATTCTGTTAAAGCACAGCGTTAATCCGGGAAAATAAAATGATTGACGACAATCCGGCCGCCGGAAATCACGAGACCGGGATACTCCAGACGCTTCAAGTGGTGCATCGGATTACCTTGAATCGCGATCAAATCAGCCGGAGCACCAGGCTGTATCGTGCCCAGCAGCGGCAAACCCAAATGCTGGCCGGCATTTGCTGTCGCCGCACGCAACGCGTCCGGCAATGTCATTTTTGCTAAGTGCATCAGCTGCATCAGCTCATGGGTATCAATCCCCCACGGTATGTCGGGATGGGCAATTTCCGCGCCGTATAACAGTTCACCGCCAAGCTCCGCCCAGATAGCGGCATTGCGCGCAATCCCGGTGCATTTCGACAACGTGTCGAGCGTGCCGATGATAGTGACATTCTGCGCTTTTGCCTGTTTCAACAACGATTCGGGAATCAAATCGCAAGGCATATGCGCCCATTCGTCGACACCGGCGTTCAATGCAATGCGCACGCCGGCCGTTTCGGCCACATGCGCGGATACCTTGCGCTGATGCCGGTGCGCTTCATCGACGATGGCTTTGGCGATAGCTTCCGGCAGCATGGGCCATGCCGCTTGCTGATGCGGCGTCGCCGGTGCATGAGGCGCATGCCCGTGTGTTGCGTGCGCGGAATCGTGATGTGCATGACCATGCTGCGTCGACCACGACGCGCCTGCTTCACCGCCCGGTTCGAGTGCGATCTTGATTATTGCAGCGCCTTGATGAATCAGACGGCGGACAGTTTCCCGCGCTTTTTCCTCACTGGCAACGGCGATTGCGATGTTCGCAGCGCCCAGATTGACAATCGGGTAGCCGTGCGGTGCGGTAATAATCGGACCTGAAGTAAGCACGCGCAAACTACCGTCCCCACCGTACGGAGGATGCACAGGCCCGCCCAAATCGCGGATCGTCGTAATTCCATGCTTTAAGACAGTATCCGCCGGTACTTTCTGATAAGCCAAATGCGCATGCAATTCGATAAATCCCGGCAGTATCGTGGCATCGCCCAAATCGATGATTTTTACCGTATCATCGGTTTTAAACGATTCGCGCGGCTTAATTTCGGCGATCTGTCCGTTTTTTATCAATACCGACATGCCGTTGCGCATTTCATAGCCGTCAAAAACCCGCGCGGCATGCAGCAGTAGCGGTGAAGGTGCCGGCTCTTGTGCAGCAGCATGAACAGCGCAAAGAAAAACAATCAGCACTGCGGCAAAAAGATAGCGTGCATGATGCAAGTAATTGAGATATATCTGTGAACGCATTTGCCTTCCTCCAACAATCGATAACATTTTCACTTAACAATGGCGGGGATCGATAAAGCCCGTCAGCGCGGCGAGTGCAGCCATCAAAAAGAAATTGCCCCATACCGACTCGACCAATGCTTCTTCATCCGGTTTGGTTTTATAACAGCACCCCCAGAACACACCGGTTGATGCGTTTTCAGATTGCGTGCGTTCGGTCGAATCCGCCATGAATCCGGTGAAATAATGGCTGCGGATGATGGCGCTGATCTGGCGATACGCATGGTTGCGCCAAGTTTTTTCTTCGGGCAGCAGGCGCGCCAAAGAAAGCATCGCCAGCGATGCGATAACCGCTGCGGAAGGATCTTCGAATTGCTCCGTTCGATCGAGGCGGTTGAACGGCAAATCGTCCGGACGGGAGCTTTGCCAATAGGCGCATGCCGCTTTGGCATGGCTTACATAAGGTTCCCCCCAGCGGGCCGCTGCCCGGCTTAACCCCAGCATCGCCCAGGCTTGGCCGCGCGACCACAGGCCGGCTTGATCGTCCGCTTGGAATCCCCGCTCGGCGAAATACGCGCTGGCATGGAATGCGCCATTGCTGCGGCGGCATGCCGCCAATGTCGTTTCCGCGTGATACTGCGCCATGTAGTGATGAAGGCTTTGTTCGCTGCTGCACAGCAATTGAATCAAAGCGGCGAAATTATCGATGGAAATCGATTGATCGCCTTTGGCAAGGCCGCCCATGGCGGTACCGAGCGGAATACAATTTAATTTGGGATTGAAACTGTGCGCCAGCGCAGTAATAGATTTCAAAGTCAAAGCCCGCGCTTGCGTATCACGAAACCAGATCTCCCCCAAAGCCGCGCCGTACCAGAAAATCAGACTGCGATATCCGGAATCGGCAGGGATTTTTGCCGCCAGCCGTTGACAGATCTGCACCGCTTTCCGCTGATCATTGGCCGACTCGGTCATTTTTGCCCGCAACCACCAGCACGCGCCCCAGAACCCTCCCATCCACGAACCGCCGGAGGAAGCCGTCCAGGTGTTGCCATGATCGGCCGAATACAACGGAAAATCGCCGGCACAAGCGCTATCGATCGCTTCCATGCGGCGGAACATCAGCTCCAATACATCGGTCATTTCTTTGGCGCTTAACAGCCGATCATCCACATCCAAGGTTGTTGTCATTGGCAATCCCTCTTAAAAAACCAGATTAAAATCGATCAGAAAATTGTTCGCATCGCTTTTGCCCGGAAAAATGCTTTTCATCGCATTACCGCCGAAGGCATGGCCGTAATAAAGCCGCCAGGTCAGATATTTGCTGTAGTTGTGCGTGAAGGCGATATCGATCAGTTGACCGATATCGCCATGACCGTGTGCGGAATTTCCCGAATAACCGAAAGCGCCTGATTTCAGCGCTGCGCCGAGGCCGCCGTACAGCAGGTCGTTTGCGTTGGCCAGCGATAACTGGTGCAGGTTGATATTGATTTGCGCTTTGGCTGCGGGCGACACGATGACTTCAAGAAAAATATCCTGAATATTCATTTGATTGAAAAATGGGAACTTGGCGTACAAACGCCCGCTCGGCACTGCCGAGAAAAACGTCTGATGCTTGCCGTCGTGCGCATCGCCATCGCCCGAGCTGCGGTAATAAACGGCGCGCAGCCACGGTCTGAGCGGCAGCTTGTGCCACTGGTAGCCGGCTTCGGCGCCAATCGCCCAAGCCTGATGCGACTGATTGGTCCAGTTGCCGAACTGATAGGATCCGAATAATAACGCGTCGAGACTGCCGGATTCGAATTGCTGCAGCGACAGCACATGCGCACCGATCGTGTGAATATTCAGTTTTTCATCAGTCAACAGCGGCCTTGCGGACAACGGGCGATTGTCGACCACCCGTGCATCACGCTGATCGTCATACTGCAAATAAAACAAACGGCCCTCGGTTCCCGGCACCAGGCTGTCTTTTTTACTGGTCAGTGCGGCATACAGCATATTGATATCGCTGATTTCTTTTTGCCCTTGCACGGTGAGATTGCCTTGCGTCGGGCGAATACCGCTGACTGTCATGTTGAATCCGGGCCGGTCATAGACCACCGAGAAACCATCGAAGCTGCGCCCGACATAAATCGCGTTAAATCCGCCAACAAAGCGCTCGGCAAGGCGTCTTCTTTTGAGTGCATCAAATTTTTCAACACCCGAGCTGTATTCCATACCTTCGATCAGCTCGAAACGGCCGGTTTTTACCGAAGCGCCCGGCAAGCCCAGCTCGCCGAGCTTGAAATTGACATAGCTTTGTTTCAGAAAAATAGCGCTGGGATTTGCCGATTGATTGGCGAGGAAATACGCCGCACCCAATCCGAGCGGTCCATTCGACGACGAAACCGCATCATGCGGCAGTCCGTATAAGCCGCTGTATTGCGCTTGCGCAAAACCGTCCACATGGGCGCTGGACAGCATGACACCCAGCCGCGAGCGCACTACCCATAAATCGTAGGTGTTGTTAACCGCGGATTCGGGACGAAAATAATTCCAGGATTCATAGCTGCTGAGAAACTCGCCATTGATGCGCACATATTGATTGATCTGGCCCAGCGGCTTTGGAACGCTGGTCGCAAAAGCGCTATCCGCAGGCAAAAAAGCCGCCAGCATGAGATAAAAAACCAGAATTCTTAGTGCGGCTGCCAAAAACTGCGCTTCCGCACTGCGCTGCTTGCAGGTTACATCTTCATGCAGTTTTCGCAATGGGGCTGTAAACACTAAACAGTTTAATTGCTTCTGGAAAATTACTTGATTTAGTGACATAGTCCCGCTTACATTATTTTCTGCGTTATTTTCTTTTTGCTTCAATTTCAACAAACCTGACAATTATGGAATTCATCACTTCCAGCGACGGCACACCGATCGCATGCTGGCGGCACGGCAGCGGAGCGCCGCTATTGCTGGTGCACGGCACGACCGGAGATCACTCCACCTGGACATCGGTACTTCCCGGACTGCAACAACACTTCACCGTGTGGACCATGGACCGGCGCGGACGCGGCCATAGCGGCGATACTGACGGCTACACGCTGCAACGCGAGTGCGAAGATGTCGCTGCGGTCGTGGATGCTATCGGCGGCGGTGTCAATCTTCTCGGTCATTCGTTTGGCGGGCTTTGTGCTCTGGAAGCCGCGCTCCTGACTGCAAACATCAACAAACTCATGGTCTATGAACCCTCGATTTCATTAACCGGCAGCGGCTGGTCGGCAGCGCTTGAAGCACGTCTGCAAGCGTTGCTGGATAAAGGCGAGCGGGAAGAATCCTTGCTGCTGTTCCTTCGTGATTTGCTGAAAACATCCGATCAGGAATTGGCGGCATTGCGCTTGAGTTCGAACTGGCCTGTGCGGATTGCCGCTGCGCACACCATTCTGCGTGAGCTGCAAAGTATCGATCGTTACATTTTCTCGCCGCAACGATTCCAGGCACTGCACAATCCGGTGTTGCTGCTGATCGGTGGCAACAGCCATCCGCGCCGTTACGCGACTGCGGAAATGTTGCAACAGAGCCTGCCCAATAACCGCATCGGCATTCTTCCCGGGCAGCAACACAGCGCCATGAGAACCGCACCTGAATTGTTTGTTCAGCATATCCTGGAATTTCTTAAAACCGCGCAGTAATCACCGCAGAACAGCATTGGGTTTCTGTGCCGACGCTTGCGCGCGCTGCTTGCGCACCGACGCCAATCGCAATGTCATGATGCAAGCCAAGCACATCACGCCGGTCAATACGCTCCACGCCAGCGACGAATCGCCGGATTGCCTGAATAGCACACCATAAATCGGCGGCCCCAAAGCAAAGCCGGAAAAGAACGCAACGGACACATAACTGGATGCCGCCGTCACCAATCCGAAAGCCGAGTCCCTGATCAACATGCTCATCGCGATAGCGTTGGTCGCCACCGCCGACAACCCCATCGTTGCAGCACCCATCCACAGCCGCCAATGGCTGCCGGAATCGGTTTGCATCGTCAGCACGATGGCAGCGGCGGCAACGGCAATGAGGGTAAACAGCAAATACGATTCGTCGTTTAGTTTCGCCCCCAGCGGCGTCAGCATGATTCTGGACAACATGCCGGCAACGCCGAATACGGCGATTAACCTATCCGCCTGCAGCAGCGGCATGTCGTGTTGCGTGGCGAAAACCGGCAGGAAAGTGACAAACGCGGAGAGTGCCAAACCGACGCTAAACTGCACCGCCATCAACCATGACAGCACTGCGCTCGGGCGCGTGAAAGTCAGGCTTCTATTGCTTCGGGTGTGCTGCCCAGAGGTAACGAAAAGCGCCGCAAGGCCAAATAGAAATGCGACCGGCACAATAACACCGAACGCGGCACGCCAGCCAAATTGGAATGCGATAGCCGGCAACGCCAATCCGGCAAACAGCGCCGCCAATTGAACGCCGGCTTGTTTCAACCCCACTACCCTGGCCCGTTGTTCAGGCCGGATTTGTTGCGCAATGAGCAAATTGGTCGCCGGGTTCGCCAATGCTTGTGCGATACCGCAAACTGCAGCGGCGGCGATCAGGCTATATAACGTCTGCGCCGCCGTGAGCAGCGCAAACGCCGCCGCAATCGCGCCAAAAAGCGCCAATAATGCACTACGCGCCCCGATGTAATCCACGATTGCGCCCGCCCATAGCGATAAAACAGCCGCCAAACCGAATGAACTCATCACCAAATAACCGACTGCAACCGGCTCGAAGTGCAAATCCCGGCTGAGCAACGGCCCAAGTGTACTGGTGGCATATAAAATGAGCATCGGCAATGTCATGGCAAAAACCAGAACCACTTGCAGCAAGCCGCCGGCCATGAGCGGATGCGGCAATTTACCGGAATCAATGGCCATACGAGAGCCTCTGCGGAATATTTTTCAGTGCCATGATCACGGTTTAATCAAGACTAAATCAGTCGAATGAGTACACCGCGTGGCGCTGATAATGATTAATCAGGCGGCGCCCGACCGAACTGATCAGCGATTCGTCGTTGCCGTCCAGAATGCGCGAAGTACGGGCGATGCGATTGATACCGTAAAGCGGGGTCAAATCACTGAGGCCTTCGGCGCCGTAGAGTTGCATCGCGCAATCGGAAGCAATGCACAGTGCATGCGAAGCGGCCATTTTGGCGACATTGATCGCGATTTCGTCGGGATTTTGCGCGTCAACGCCGCGCGCGGCGATGCGAATCAGTTCGCGTGCGCCGGCGATGGCCTGATAGGTATTGAAGATGTGCTGGCGCACCAGTTGTTTTTCCGCCAGGCGGCTGAATTTTCCACGGACGGAATGAATGCGCGCACCCATCAAATCCATGCAGCGCTGCGCCAGACCAATCCAGTTCATCGCGCGCAGCAACCGGCCCAGGCCGAGCCGTTTGCTCATTAAATCCAGACCGCCGCCGCACGTGCCGATCAGGTAATGCTCCGGCACTTGCACCGCAGTCAAGGAAACTTCACCCTGGCCGTACGAATGTCCCATCATCGTCAGTTGACGCTCGATTTTAAAACCCGGCGTACCGGTCGGTACGATGATCATCGACAGCGCCTGGCCGAGCGCCGTTTCTTTACCGGCCGTGCGCGCCAGAACGGTCATGAAAGTGGCGCGGTCGGCATTGGAAATGAACCATTTCCTGCCGTCGATATGCCAGTTGCCGTTGGACAAATAGGCCGTTGTCGTTATCAAGTCCGGAATCGAGCCGCTGTGACCGGGTTCGGTCATGCCATAGCAAGGTAATGCCTCTCCGCTTACCATGGGTTGCAGAAACTGCTCATGGATCGCTTCGTTGCCGAATTTCAGCAACATATGCGCATCCAGTGCAGTGTGGCTGGCAAAAATCGCTTGCGAAAATTCCGTTCGTCCTTCCTGCTCGGCAACCAGCAAATAATCTTCCAGCAATGCGATTTTCCCGCTGTGCGATAACGGATAAAACAGACCGCATAAACCGGCCTGGCGCGCCCTATGCGCCAAATCGGATTGCAACTGCAAAGATTGCTCCCCTGGCTGCGCCAGGATCGGTTCGTTCGGTATGATCATCTTGTCGACAAAAACACTGACTTCTCGCGCCAATGCTTTGGCCGTTTCCGTGTGCGCCGATTTATTAAACGCCGGTTGCATCAGTGCGCCCTCTGCGCTAAATCGGCCCTGTTTATCACAGCAGCGTTACTTTTGAACCGCGTATTCTCCAGTTCTGTGATCAGGCGCTTTTTATCGACTTTTCCCGCAGGACTGAGCGGCAATTGCCTTAAGTAGCGCAAATACTCGGGTAATTTGTTTTTTTCCAATCCTTGATCGAGCAAAAAGCGGGTGAACTGCGCTAACGACGGCCGCTCGGCGCCTTCGCGCATGACCAGGCACAGGCAAATGCGATGCCCTAAGTCGTCATCGGCAACCGGTATACACGCCGCACTGACAACCGCCGGATGCGATGCGGCGATTTCTTCGATTTGCGCCGGACTGATGTTGACGCCGCCACGAATAATGATTTCCTTTTTCCGTCCGGTTAGCACCAGATAACCGTCACTGTCGATAAAGCCAAGGTCGCCGGTATACACCCAGCCTTGCGCATCACGGTACAGTGTATCCAGATCAGGGTTATTGACATACTGCATCGGCGTGATCGGCCCGCGCGCGGCAATTTCTCCAATATCGCCCTGTGCCACTTCACGCTTTTGATCGTCGACGATTCTGATCGAACAGACATCGGGATTAGGTCGTCCCGTTTTGTGTAAAACCGTATCCAAGTCATCATCAAGCATGGTATGGCAATTAACGCCGTCGGCTGAGCCGTACAGACTGATGAAACTGCACTTGAAGGCCGCGTTGCAGCGGCGGATCGACGCTTCATCGATTTTTGCCCCCCCGCTGACAATCGCAACCAGATTGGAAATATCCGTTTGCGCTAATGCCGGATCGGCCACAATGCGTTGAAACATGGTGGGAACACCGAAAATATGCGTCGGTTGCAGGAGAGCAATGGCGCGAATGGCTGCTGCGGCATCGAATTGCGGTAACACCAGCACGGTTCCTCCCAGCCAGGACAGCACGCCGAAGGTGGCGGTCGACCCGAAAGCCGTTCCTAACGGCATCAGATAAAGTCCGCGGAAATCTCTGCCGGGTGCATGGATACGTTGCAAAAACCGTCCGCGCCCGCCTGCCAAGGCATTGTGGGAATAAGCAATCCATTTGGGATCCGACTCAGTGCCGGATGAAATCAAGAACCGTACCGGTGAATTGGGATCCACCGAAGGCATTTGACCGGACGCAACCGGCCGGGATTGAAACAGAGCATCCAGCGTATACCAGCCCGCCCGCGCCGCACCATCGACCACCAGGATCCGCAGCGACAATAGCGAGGGCCTTAACGACTCGATCAGCTCGCACAAATCCTGTTGCACGAATTTGGGTTCAACGATAATGACGCGCGCATCGCAGCGGCGCAATAACGATTCAATATCAAGCCGTCCGCGGCCGGGTGGAAAAGGTGCAACGATCGCACCCAGCGCTGCTGCGGCCAAATCGATCGCGCAGTGATACCAGCAGTTAGTCAATTGATAGGCGATGACATCCCCGGCGACAACGCCCAAATCACGCAGGCTGGCAGCCAGACAGGCGATTTTGTGCTGCAATTCGCCATACGTTATCGCGTGATCCGGCGAAACAACCGCCGGTTTGTCCGGATTCTTCCGGGCTTGCTCACAAAACAGGGCGAATAAGGATTGGTTAGGATAAGTTCCATTGTGTATCCATTGCGCGCGAACCTCTGCGGGAACCAAATCGATAATACCGGCATGATTCATTGAAAACTCCAAGGTGAAGTAACTTTGGTATACGACCCTAATTCCAAGTGCGGTTGCAAGCGTGAGTCGCTGTGCAGGTTATTGAGATTTTCGACCACGATCGCGGCTGGAACATCGGCTTGCAGCAAAATGCCAATCCATTCGGCCGCTGTTTTACTTTGCAGTATTTCACTCAACCGTTGCTGAAAATTTTCCTGCTCAGGATGCGTTGCCAGACCCAGTGCATCGATCAAGCGTTGCACGGCGCCGTTGTCATAGCAGTCAATCGCGATTTTTCCTTGCTTCGTCTCAAAAACTTGATTCAGTAAGCTTTTGGCAGCTGTTGCGATGTCGAAGAAGCGGTGCTGGTTTTGAAAATCATCGCTGCATAGCACCGCCGCCGCACTCAACAGCGAGGAAGTCACTCGCGCACCGGCGCGGCTCAACTGACGATTGAGCAAGGCGGCGGTAATACCTTGCGCTGCGATGACGCCACCCAGCACATCCAGGATGGTAAACAGCGTTCCACCCTGCGTACCGCAAGCCTGGGAGATTTTCTGCGCCACACCGGAATAGGCTTGCACCATGAAATCGGTTCCCGGCATCGCGGGCGATTGCACATGGGCACCTCCGTCTGTTGCCCAACCGGCTGCATAGGCGTAAACCAGCGCCGGATTCACACGAATCAGGTTGCTATAATCCAGATTCAATTGCGCCGCTTTGCCAGGCGCCCAATTGTGCAAGAACACATCGGCATGCCTTGCCAGTTCGGTGATTTCTTCCTGTCCGGCGGAGGATTTGATATCGATTTCGCGCACGGTTTTAAACCGGTTCAACGCATCAAATCGCACCGAACAACCTTGCGCTACCGGCGGCATGCCGCGCAGCGGATCACCGCCCGGCGGCTCGATGCGAATAACGTCAGCTCCCAGCAATGCCAGCAAATGCCCGGCCAAGGGGCCTTGGATGCGGCGGCAGGATTCGATCACGGTGAGTCCACTCAGCGGCAGTGAATCGCTGGCCGGTTTTAACGGCATATCTTGGCAAGATGCGGCAAAATCGAATGTCCACGGACCTTTCAGCCATTCCGATTTGAACTGCTCGTCATCAACCCTTTCCGCGATGGCACGCACGCGGCATATTGACATGCCGCTATCCGCGCATAATTCCGAAATCTGCAAATAAGTTAATTTCGCCAGCACACTGACGAGTTCGTCCGGAATCGGCGCGGCGGCTTTGGCGTAACGCAACAAGAAAGCTGTCCAGCCCTTCCCTGCCAAGGCGGCGCTGATACCCAATGGCATCCAGAACCGTAACCAAGGATCCGCATGTAGTGTTTCGAGTTCAAAAACGACGCCATCGGCCGATACGAAAGGCGGTGACGTGAAGTGATTTGCCGCAACCGGCGGCAAATTTTCCGCTGGAGTAGCGACGGTCGCATCGGCAATATATTGTGAAGCACTGAGTAAAGCCGCAGCCGACATGGAGACATGGCTGTGCGATAACGCAACACCGCGCAACTGACCGAGTGCGGCGGCAATACCGCCTTGTAATGCCAATGCAGCCGTTACAGTTGAAACGTAAGGCAATCCGAGCGGCTGGATTTGTCCGCTCGATCGCCCATGCACCGACATCAAACCGCACACGGCCTGAATCATGTTTTCAGTGGCCATTTCTGCGTGATCGCAATCACCCCAGCCGGTTACCACACAATTAACCGGCGCTGTATGCGGGGTTTTGAACGCAAAGGAAAACATCCCATCGGCTGCTTGATCGCCACTGCTGGCAATCTTCAATCCTAACGTACTGGATTGATAAAACAATGAGAATGCCATTGCGGCGAAAGGTGCGGCGGCATTTTGAAAAGCCCCTGCAATTGCGCAATCGTTTAATGATTTATTCATGACTATCGTACGGTACGGACAGCAACATTGATTCTGCTTAACAACCTCCCGCCACGGCAGGCAAAATCGTTAATATATCGCCATCACATAAGCTAGTTGCCAGACCATCCTGAAAACGGATGTCGTTATCGTTGACGTAGATATTGATGAAGCGGTGGGCGCTCTCGCCGGTAACGAGTTTTTCCTTGATTCCCGGGTATTGCTGTTCCATATGATCGATGATTTCTGAGACTTTGGCGCCTTCCATGTCGATGCGTTTTTGCTCATTCGTGAGCGGCCTCAATATGGTTGGAATGATGACTGTGATGGACATACGAATAAACCTTCTATGAAAAATTTTTACGATAAAAAAATAAGATTGCTTGGTGAAATTACTCAACCGTCAAGCCACCATTTGCAATTCGAGTTCGGGTTGGTATTGCTGGACGATGCGCACTCTTTCTTCAATAACCATCTGATCAACAATGCGGAAACTGCGAACTTCTTCGTTATACAGGTGGTAGGTGGGGATGATGACGTAATGCGCTTGCGGCTCTGTCGCCAATTCCACATCACTGCGGCTGGGATATGCTTGGCTATTGGTGTGCGAGTGATAAATGACGATCGGCTCTTCGTGGCGCGCGCTCATTTCTTTCCAAACTTGCAGTTGCTGTTGCGGATCGAACATAAAAAAATTCTCCGCTTGCGCAGCATTGCGCATCGGAATCAAGCGCAGCGGCAAATTCGATCCGGTAGGGCCTGCGATAATGCCGCAGGTTTCAATCGGATGATCGGTTAATGCTTGCGTGATCATGGCAGCGATCAACTTGGAATGGATTGTCAGCATGATTTTGTCTCCTGGCTATTTAAAATCGATTGATTGTTATGAGTTATTGCTGATGAAGAATCTAGTAGGTCGGCAGCGATTGATCGACTTCCTTTATCCACGCCAGAATGCCGCCGTCCAAGCTTTTGACGTTGGTGAAGCCGTGTTTTTGCATTTCAAGCAACACATCGCGGGAACGCATGCCCATTTTGCAGTGCAGCACAATGAAGTCTTCTTTATTCATCGCCGCCAACACTTCTTGCGACATCATTTGGTTTTTGGGGATAAGCTTGGCACCTTCGATATGCACGATATTCCATTCTTCGATGCCGCGCACATCGATGAGCTGAACATTCATGCCGTTCTCTTTAATTTCTTTCAGTTCGCGCGCGCTGATCACCGGTATCGCATGGGAATTCCCAGTTGCCGGGCGGCTGGCATTGCAAAATTGTTGATAATCGATCAACCCGTCGATCAAAGTTCTGCCCGGCGCGCGGCGTAACGGAATAAAGCGGTAGCTCATATCCAGTGCATCGTAAACAGCCAGGCGTCCCAGCATGGTTTCACCGATACCGGTGATGAGCTTAATCGCCTCGGTCACCATCATCGCGCCGATGGAAGCGCACAGAATCCCCAGGACACCACCTTCGGCACACGATGGTGCCATTTCTGCCGGCGGCGGTTCGGGATATAAGTCGCGGTAATTCAATCCTTTCCCGCCAGGTGCATTTTCCCAAAACACGGAAACCTGGCCTTCGAAACGGAAAATAGATCCCCACACATACGGTTTCCCTGCCAGCACACAGGCATCATTCACCAAATAGCGCGTGGCGAAATTGTCCGTGCCGTCGATAATCAAATCATAGGCAGCGATGATGGTTTGCGCATTGATAGCTTCAAGCCGTTCCCTGTGAAGCCGGACTTTGACGTAAGGATTTAATTCATTGATCGCATCGCGCGCGCTTTCCGGTTTCGGGCGGCCGATATCGGATTGGCCATGAATGATTTGCCGTTGCAGATTGGATTCGTCGACCACATCGAAATCGATGATGCCTAACGTGCCGACACCGGCCGCGGCGAGATACAGCAATACCGGAGACCCCAATCCGCCGGCACCGATCACCAGAACTTTACTGCTTTTGAGCCGGCGTTGGCCTTCCAAACCGACTTCGGGAATCAGCAAATGACGGCTGTAGCGGAAAATCTCATCGTTGCTCAGCTCTTCTACAGGATTAACTAACGGTGGTAAACGCATACAAACTCCCTGTTTTCATTTCATGTGGATTTATTTATTCCGATTGACCGTACGCCGGCGGTATTCGAAAGAGAGCGATTGGCGTTTTTTATTCGCGCACCGATCGTTTCGGAAGCATTCGCGGCAATCAGTTTTCGCGGAATTTAAATTAAACAAACGCCGTTGGGAATGTGACAAAATGCCGCGCGGCAATTTGTCACAGGCTTGATTTGTTTGCTGCCTGACGGAATCGATGCAGCGGAGAAACAGAATTTGTTTCTGATAAATAGAAGCTTATTGCTTACTGATCAGAAGCTGATAAAGAGAAAAACGAGGGGGAAAAAATTAGTGCTATGCGTCGCGTGTTGAAAAAAACTGAATGTGAATGCAGGTGCATAGCGGATCGTTCAAGATAAATTGTTGCGCTTATCCAAGATAAAATCCCGCACGATTTTTATTTGATGGTCATCCATTAACATCGGCGCATGGCCGATACCGGACAATTCGACAATTTTGGCTTTTGCGCCGCGCAGCTGCATTTGCGCTGCTGTTTCCACCGACAGAATATCCGATTCCACACCGCGCAGAACCAATGTTGGCGTAGCGAGCTGATCCCACTGCGCCCACAAATCGATATCGGTGATCTCATGTTCTTTGAAGCTGACGGCAATCCTCGGGTCGTAGCGGAAACCGTAAGTACCATCCGGGTATTCGCGCACAGTATGAATCGCCATATGATTCCATTGCGCTTCGGACAATGGTCCGAATGATACAGAAATCGCTTTCATATACTGCTTAAATTCTTCGAAACTGCCAAAACGTGGATCCTTGCCGACATAATCGGCGATCCTGCGCAACGCAACGGCGGGTATCAATGGGCCGATATCGCTCAAAATCAGTTTATTGATGGTTACCGGCTGATTCGGTTGTATCGCCAGGATCATGCCGATCAATCCGCCCATGGAAATGCCGACCCAGTCCAGGGTGATTTTCTCTTGATAGTGAGATTGGATATGCGTCACCAGCGATATCGCATCGGATAGATAGAGCGGATAGTAATCATAGTCATGCGCATGCTCGAGCCAATCGCTTTGGCCGCGCCCGACGACATCAACGCAAATCACCCGGCAGTCCGCTTGCAGCGCTTGTGCGAGATAATCGAAATCGCGGCAATTACGCGTCAATCCGTGCACGCAAATAACCACATGCGGATTTTTCGCATCTCCCCAATCGGTATATGCAATATGGTGCGGCTTTTTAGGCTTTCCATCACCCGATAGCGTAGGAACAAGCAATCGATTTACAGATATTTTCATGATTCTTTTGCTCTTTTCCAATTAAGAATGCGGCTACATTTATAAAGACGGGAGGCTGAATCAAAAAGAAAACGATTATGCCGGATATTCACACAAATCATAAGAAGATCATGTATAAATTTCATTCACTCGGCTACATCTGGATAGCAATTGTAATCGCATGTACTATTTCTACCAATCGAAATCCCGCTAGAAGCAAAATATGAAACTATCAGAGCTTTATTGGCACCGCATTACCCCGCTGCACTTTCTGTTGTGGCCGTTGAGTGTTTTGTACCGCTGTTTCACATTGCTAAAAAAATTATGTTACTGGCTGGATATTTTTCCTTCCATCAGGCTACCGGTGCCTGTCATTGTTGTCGACAGCCTCAGTGTCAGCGATAGCGGCAAAACACCCCTGCTGCTCTGGCTGATCGATCTACTACAGGCGCAAGGCTATCGCCCGGGAATTATCACACGAGGTCATGCGGAACATTCCGGACCACCGGCGGCAGTCACGTTGAATGGTAGCGGTCCGCATAGTAACGATAGCAAAGCAATGCTATTGGCGCATTTGTGCGGCGAATCATGCCCCGTTTGGATCGGAAGCGACAGAATCGCAGTTGCTCAGGCGCTTCTGAAGGCACACCCCGAATGCAATGTCATCATCAGCAATGACGGGCTGCAATATTATCGTTTGGAGCGTGATATTGAGTTCGTTATTGTCGATTTCAGCGAGCATAGCTTCGGCAACGGACTGTTACTACCTGCAGGCCCTTTACGCGCGCCTTTGAGCGACCCGGGAGAAACCGGCATTATGGTCACAAATAATGCGCAGAATCGTCACATTAATACAAACCGATCAGGCAAAACTTACAATATGAAGTTGATCAATGAAACGGCCTACAATGTGCTTGATCCGGAAAGGCATAAAACCATTCGCGATTTTAGAAATGAGTCGATCCATGTCGTTACCGACGATGATAATGCGCAATGGCTCTTCGAACTTATGCAAAAAGCAGGTCTTAATGCTGAGCTGCATTCGTATGCGGAAAATCACCGTTTCGTGCAGAAAGATATTGATTTTGCGGAAACTGATATCGTCCTCATGCCGGAAGAAAGCGCATTGCAATGTAAAGCGTTCGCGCATGGCAGACTCTGGGCAATACCGAGCAAAGCTTGGATTAATAGTGAATTGCAAGCCATTTTATTAAATAAACTGAGAAGCAAATCCGCAACATAAAATCATTCGCCGCACTGAAAGAGATTGATTAATCTTGGCAAAATATCGTTTTCATTTAAAATCTCACCCGTTGAAATTGGCTGAAGTTGATCAGTAAATTTCAGTACTATCAGCTCGTGAAACGAGTTCTCCTTTGCAATCCAGCTAACTAACCTGAATCATAGTTGCATGTGTTTTTAACTATTCCATTTATCCTTCCGGAGTTTTTAGCATCTGGAAGGATTAGCAAAAATCAATCTACATTCAGAAATCGCAGAAATACTTGTGAAAGATTTTGTCCGGCAAGTGTGTGTGTAAAAAGCTTACGATTCTTTGGAACGGCTTATCTGGTTTTCTATAAACGAAGTGTGTAAAATTACGCGGCTTTCCTATTCTACAATTTAGCGGATAATCATTCGTGGCTTTTTACGTACAAAAATATGGCGGTACTTCGGTAGGCAGTACCGAACGGATAAAAAACGTTGCCCGCAGAGTAGCAAAATTTCATTCGCAAGGACATCAGATTGTCGTTGTCGTTTCAGCCATGAGCGGCGAAACGAACCGGTTAATCGCATTGGCGCATGAAGTTCAAGAAAATCCAAGCTCACGTGAATTGGATGTCATGATTTCGACCGGTGAGCAAGTATCCATCGCACTATTGGCTATGGCCTTGATGGAATTGAATATCAAAGCGAAAAGCTATACCGGACCGCAAGTCAAGATACTGACCGATAGCACGTATACCAAGGCTCGAATTTTAAGCATCGATGAAGCAAAAATCCGCGCAGATCTGGATGCCGGTTATGTCGTCGTCGTCGCAGGATTTCAGGGTGTCGACGAAAAAGGGAACATCACGACGCTCGGCCGCGGTGGGTCGGATACCACCGGTGTTGCTTTAGCGGCAGCGCTGAAAGCCGATGAATGCCAGATTTATACCGACGTTGACGGAATTTACACAACCGATCCCCGCGTTGTCGCTGAAGCGAGAAGATTAAACACGATAACCTTTGAAGAAATGCTGGAAATGGCAAGTTTGGGTTCGAAGGTATTGCAATTGCGATCGGTTGAATTCGCCGGAAAATACAAAGTAAAGTTGAGAGTCTTATCGAGCTTTGAGGAAGAAGGTCAAGGCACCTTGATTACTTTTGAGGAAGATGAAAATATGGAACAAGCCGTTATTTCAGGTATCGCATTCAATCGTGACGAAGCGAAAATTACTGTGCTGGGCGTTCCCGATCATCCTGGCATTGCCTACCAAATCCTCGGTCCTGTAGCCGATGCCAATATCGATGTGGACATGATTATCCAGAATGTAGGTCATGACGGCTTAACTGATTTCTCGTTTACGGTTCATCGCAATGAGTTTAAAAATACATTGAACATTCTGAGAGAAAAGATTCAACCTCACATAGGCGCACGCGATGTGCTCGGAGGTGATAGAATCGCAAAAGTATCGGTAGTGGGTGTCGGTATGCGCTCACATGCGGGTATCGCCAGCAAGATGTTCCGGGTATTGGCGGAAGAAGGAATTAACATCCAAATGATCGCCACCTCTGAAATCAAGGTGTCGGTCGTCGTCGATGAAAAATACATGGAATTAGCCGTCAGAGTGCTTCATAAAGCGTTTGACCTTGAGCAAGCACTCTAAGAGAAAGCAATATCCATTTTCAACACAATCGTCATATCGTAATAACTAACGGAGAGATGGCCGAGTGGTCGAAGGCGCTCCCCTGCTAAGGGAGTATAGGCTCAAAAAGCTTATCGAGGGTTCGAATCCCTCTCTCTCCGCCAACCAACCATCCAAAGAAATCCAAAAAATAAAAATAAGCTAATAAATCAATAGATTCTATCTGAAGTTTGTCCAAAGGAATCTCGTGGAATATAATGTCATCCAACTTCTAGGGCAAGACGAGATGGCAAAGGAAGTCAAAAGACTAAAAGCAGTACAAATCAATTCACTTCCACCCGGTACTCACTCCGACGGCGATAATCTGCTTTTACGGGTAAGAGATTCCGGTTCTCGCAGTTGGGTATTCCGATATAACATTTTACGCGAGGAATTGATTGAAAAAAGTTCTTGCAAATGGGAAAAATATTTAAAATCTTTGGCATCATTTGAATTTCTTGGGATATATTATTTTTGGGGCTGTAGTAGATTAGCTTAGCATCTAAGCTAATCTACTACAGCCTCATATTGTATCTTTCGACGCACCACCAAAAGAATCAGAAGAACAACACTGATGGGGAAACCCGATGAGTTTGCCAAGGAACTATGACCGCTCACCAGATGCTTTCAAATCAATGATTTTGCTTTCTAGACCGCAACACAAAACATAACAATCCTAAACCAGCCAGGAACATGGCATAGGTTTCAGGTTCCGGAACTGCGGCAAGCGGAGAAAGTAAAAATGCCCGAGATCCGCCGCCAGGTGCTCCTTCCAGATGCCCCCATCCGACAATTTGTCCATGATTATTGATACCAACAGCCGAAAGTTCACTCCATCCGGCTGCAATGACCGGTGCAAGTAATGAGAGGTCAGTTATGGTGCCGTCGCTATAGAGAAAAGAACTGTGTATACAGTTATCACAGAAATTATTAATCCCTCCCACTATTTGTCCACTATCGTTGATACTATCGGCGCGACTATCTAGAAAAGCGCCAAAACCGGCCATGTTCGCACCATTCGCACCCGTGGTAAACGCTTGCGCTGAATAAAAACCAAAGAAATCATTATAAAACCCGGAAAATCCTGCAACTTGTCCCGAATTGTTGATATCCCTGGCAATACTATCGGTGGTATCGTTAAGAGTACCCAAATCGGTCATCCCGATACCACCCGCGCCGGTAATGAATGCATGCTGGCCAGTTGCATCAGCCATAGAGGAAACTCCGCTTACTTGCCCGGAATCGTTAATGCTATATGCCGTGCTATAATCTCCGCTCAAGGTACCCAGGTCGGTCATTCCGGAACCGTTCGGGCCGGTAATGAATGCGTGATAAGCAGCATTCCCCGCTGTCGAAGAAACTCCAACTACTTGTCCGGTACTGTTGATGCCGTATGCAATGCTGTAATCTCCGCCCAAGGTACCCAAGTCCGTCATCCCCATACCGTTTGCACCGGTAATAAAAGCATGCATGAAACCATCGCTCGTAGCGGAATAACCAGCCACCTGTCCGGCATTGTTGATATCGGAGGCATAACTCCTGACTCCGCCCAAAGTATCCAGATAACTCATTCCTATGCCATTCGGGCCGGTGATGAAGGCACGATCGGCTCCATTGCCGTTGCCTACCACTTGCCCGAAGTCGTTAACCGCTTGCGCCGTACTGTATGTTCCACTAAGAGCACCCAGGCCGATAATCGACCAATCCGCCATTGCAATTGTTGGAACTGAAATTGCAGCAGTTCCTGTCAGAAAAATTGCACTGTATTTAAATTTTGAAAATTCATTGCTCATTATTATCCCCCTTAGTGAATGTATTAACCTGCAGATAGGCCGAGCACTATATATAATCAATCAATTTTTTCCTACAATCTTTGATCGAGATGACAATCGATCATCCGATGCTTACTTACTGCAATTGACTTTGATACGTGGCCCTTAGGAATAGTAATGTTCACCATTCTGAATAATAAGACAGAATAATGCCCAATTTATCCGCTATTTCTAAAATTATTATCCACAGCCTTATTGAGCAATCCGATAGGAGTAGATGCTTTTTCCTTCGGAATTAGCAATTTATCATTCTTATTTTCTTACTTTTTCATTATCTTAATATCCAATAGAAATGTAGTCTCTTTACTACTCAGCAGTGAAAAATTACCGATTGAATAATGATTTTTATCCAAGGCTCGAGGAATTCAAATTCGATTTGCAGGAGTAACACTTACTTCAATTGGTAAAACCGCCAATTGATAGGCGCGAAGAAATCCCCAGTGATTTTTCCGGTAATCGGCTAAACTAGCCAAGACTCAAAATTCACAAGCCATTCCAGTGGATTTGCACAACCTGATCTCATACAACGTTATACAAAAGTTCCATGCATAAAATTCTTGTTTCTATCTTGATTACCCTATCGCCAGTAACTTCCGGTATGGCGCATCAGCACATCCGGCCGGGGTTATGGGAAATTACCACGCGCTCCGATCTGTTGGCGCTGGTGCCGCATATCCCGTCGGAACACATGCAACAACTCAACGATCTCGCGCGCCAGTATGGTTTTAAACTACCAAAAATAGAAAATGGTGCGGCCACATCGAAAATCTGCATCACCGCGGAAATGGCAAAACAAGAAATTCCTGCATATTTTTATGAGAACCGCTCCGGCTGCACAGTACACAATGCAATCCGTAAAGGCAACAACTACCAATTGGATCTCGTGTGTTCAAATCAGCACTTCCAGGGAACCGGATTCGCGCAAGGGACTTTTACCAACCCGGAAAATTTCTCAGGAAGTACCGAATTCGATAGTACAGTTAGCGGCGCACCGGTTCACGCATCGGCGCAAACCGATGCACGATGGATCGGTGAGCGCTGTACAGCAGTCAAACCTGTACCGTGAAGTAGAAAAAGAGAACTGCTATTGAGGTTTTGTAATTTGCCGATGAATTCAATAAGCATATTGATAATCGGGTAACCGGTACTGTACTGGAAAAATAACCCTCGCCACACAAGACGGGGTTATTTGACATGCCGCGCAGTCAATTCATGCTTGCTTTTTACCACGCATCACGAAACCCACCAGACCCAAACCGATCAGCAGCATTGTATAAGTTTCCGGTTCTGGGATCGAACTAACCGGTGCATTAAATGCCGCACCGCCAAAAATTGCAACATCGCCTTTGGTCGAATGGGGATTATGCAATCCAAGCTGTACAATTCTTAAAGAATGGGCAGTAGAATCCAATCCGTTCACGACTAAAATTCTATTTCCTCCCCGGTACATATCGTAGGTGCCGACATCAATGCCATCGACAAAAAACTGCGCAAAGCCGTCGTTATGATCGCCCGCCATGACAAAACCGACGCTATTGCTAGCCACGGAAAATGACGTGGCCGCCTGACTTGTTCCCGGTATTCCCGCAGCCGAGTCATCAAACAACCACAGTTCCTTTATTCCCCGGCCGCCGGTTGGTCCGTCGCCGGTCACAACCCAATCGATTCCACCTTTCCCGGCATTGCGATATTCAATGACGGGATTTCCTTCGACTCTCACTGGATTGCCATTTTTTTCTGTTGTCTCCAAAGGGATCCACTTTGTGGACAAAGCTGATGCATGCGAACTAATCAATAGCAATGCAATCAACAGAATTCGTTTCATTTTCCATCTCCTAAAATTAACGCAAAACATCAAGCTACACTCCTAGCCTTCTAACACAGTATAAGTTGGTTACCTGGCCAAGACTATAAGCAATCATTCCCTATTCGCTAGGACATTCCTAACGTTTTACTTGGTACATTTGTAACGGCCTTTCAGAATGATAGTTCAGATTATTAACTTGATACCTGAATTCAA
The DNA here is from genome assembly GCA_015709635.1 of Gammaproteobacteria bacterium. NCBI lineage: Bacteria > Pseudomonadati > Pseudomonadota > Gammaproteobacteria > Gammaproteobacteria bacterium. The sequence continues at coordinate 1,384,788 of CP054180.1, read as the reverse complement.
TTTTGAGAACAAAAGGGGATTTCTCCTTTATTTCCGGAGTATCAAAATAAGAACCCCGCTCAACAAAAAATTGAAATAACTCTGCAGTCTCAAATGAATTTGCTGACTTCGCTACTTGCCATTAATGAATAGAAAAACCCGGGAGCGCGATTGAAACCAAAGATGGTCTTCTCTGCCCAATCAGATTGAAAAGGAAAGTCCGGAAAATGAAATTGCTGCAAAATACACTGACAATCTAAACTCAACATTTTTTGAACAACTAACTACCACACGGCCAATGAAAATCATCCTGGAACTCGTACTGTTTATTGTTGTTTTAAACCTCTTTTTCAAATTATTCGTATGGATTCTTGACGATATGATTAAAATAGGTGGGTATTGATAGGCGATGAGAATTTATTGTAGGCTGGGCTGGCAAAGGGAGCCCAACATTTGAAGCCCAACATTTTCCGATGCCGTTCGCCACAAAGCAATTAACGATTCCCGCGCAACAATCCCTCTACACTAATATCCTCATCCACATCCTGCCAATGAATACCTTCACCGCCACCAAGCAATTCGTAATTGGCAAGTTGCTTTTGGCTGGCTGACGCCAAACGCGGAAACCACACCAGAGGAACCGCAATTGTTCTTCCATCTACGAGCGAGGCAATCGAAAAATGCTTTGAACTTGCCAGTGCAGTTGGATTTAACCAGAATTTAGCAAGAAAATTTTCTCGCTGCACATGAATGTGCGGTGGCTCGCCTTTTTCGTTGCTATAAAAAAGAACCGGTAAGCACCGAATTTGAGTATTGCAGGCGTATTCCACCATGCTTATTACACCTGCATCACCCCAATCCCGGCCAATAATGACTATCCGGCAACGGCCGTTTGCCGAAGATCGCCTGACCGACGCGCACGACGGTGGCGCCTTCTTCAATCGCCAGCTCGTAATCGCCCGACATGCCCATCGACAGTTCGTCGAACGATAGTCCTGCAGGCGCTTCCTGGCGCAGCATAGCCTGGATGTTGCGCATTTTGACGAAGCATTCACGCACACGGTCATGATCGGAGGAGAAGATCGCCAGTGTCATCAGACCTTTGATGCGTAGCGATGAAAATTGCGGTAAGTGTTGCACGAAATCACGCACGGCTTCGGGCGGCAGGCCGAATTTGCTTTCTTCGCCAGAGCTGTTGACTTGCACGTAGACGTCAATGGCGCGGCCTTCATTTTGCAGGCGCTTGTCGAGTTCTTCGGCGACTTTCAGGCTGTCGAGTGCCTGGAATTCGTTGGCGAAGCGCGCCAGGTATTTGGCTTTGTTGGTTTGCAAATGACCGATGATCGACCATTTGATGCCTAAATCGGCGAGTACTTCGGATTTTTCGCGCGCTTCCTGGATTTTGTTTTCGCCCATTTCATGGACACCGGCAGCAAAAGCGATACGCAGCCGCTCAGGCGATACGGTTTTGGTCACAGGCAAGAGCCGCACGCTGGCAGGGTCGCGCCCTGCTTTCTTGCACGCATCGACGATGCGTTGTTTGACGGTAGCAAGGTTGTTTTTGATGTCGGCGAGTTGCTGCTCAGCGTTGAGTTCCACGGCGGTCTCCTGATTCATAATGCGGATGCTCCTGTTATTTTTGTAGCTTGATGAAAAATCATTTTCCAATTGTCCCCTTGGCGCTGCCATAGCGAAGTGCGGATCGATTCCGACACTTGGTTACCGGCTTGATCCGGTTTTTGCAAAGCGTAAATCGCAAGCAGCAGATCATTGCTCAGCGCTTTGATGCGAAAATCCCGGAATGCCCAACGCAGATCCGGGTCTTTGCGTTTTAACCAATCGATCACATCGGCCCGGCTATGCAGATGCCCATAATTGTCGATTTCCTCGAAATCTTGCGCCAGCAATTCATCGATCAATCCGGGATGTGCGTTCAGATCGCTTTGCAACAATTGAAGTTCCAGTTGCTGAATCAGTTCGGCGGTTACACTCGATTCCATTGCACGCAAATTACTTAACCCGCATGCCCGGTTGCGCGCCGGAATCCGGCGATAGGATGAACAATTCACCTGGATTGCCGCCACCGGCAGCCAGCACCATACCTTCCGATAAACCGAATTTCATTTGCCGCGGTGCTAGATTGGCGACCATCACGGTCAGGCGCCCTTTCAGTTGCTCCGGATCGTACGCGGATTTGATGCCGGCAAAGACAGTGCGCTGTTCGCTACCGATATCGAGCGTCAGTTTTAGCAGCTTTTCCGCTCCGGTCACATGTTCGGCATTGATGATTTTGGCAATGCGTAAGTCGATTTTACCGAAGTCGTCGATGGAAATGGTTTCGGCAATCGGTGCAATCGATACTGCTGCGTGCTGTTGTTTTTCTCCATGGCGCGCCGGTGATGCGGGCGGCGGTGCGGCCAGGCTTTGCGTATTGGCGGCGATCAGCGCGTCGATTTGTTTGCTGTCGATGCGCGTCATCAAATGTTGATACGCGTTGATCACATGCCCGGCAGGCAATAGCAGGCTCGATACCGTTTGATCGGTGCATAATTGCGGCCAAGTCAACGGTTCGCAATTGAGAAAAACTTCAATTTGCTGCACGGTATGAGGCAGAATCGGTTTCAAGTAGCGTGCGAGCAAATAAAACAATTGAATGCCCAGGCTGCACGCACGGTGCAAGTCGTCAGTCCGTTCCGGATTTTTGGCGATTTCCCATGGTGCCAAGTGGTGGATCATTTCGTTCGCTTCATCGGCGAATTTCATGATTTGGCGGATCGCAGCGGAAAATTCGCGTTCTTCGAATGCTTGCTCGATTGCATCGGGGCGCCAGCTCAGAAAATGCTCGTCGACCATCTTGTGCAATGCTTGATATTGTTCGCCGGAAACCAGTTTGCCATCGAAACGTTTAGTGATAAATCCGGCACAGCGGCTGGCAATATTGATGAATTTGCCGACCAGATCGGAATTAACACGCGCGACAAAGTCGTCCAGGTTCAAATCGATATCTTCCAACGTGCTGTTGAGCTTGGCGGCGTAGTAATAGCGCAGCCATTCCGGGTTCAAGCCTTGTTTCAGGTAGCTTTCGGCGGTGATAAATGTGCCGCGCGATTTGCTCATTTTTTCACCGTTCACGGTCAGGAAGCCATGCGCAAAAATTTTGGTCGGCGTGCGGTAACCGGCATTTTTCAGCATTGCCGGCCAGAACAATGCGTGGAAATACAAAATATCCTTGCCGATGAAGTGATACAGTTCCGCATCTGATTGCGGTTGCCAGTAATCGTCGAACGGGATGTTTTCGCGCTCGCACAGATTCTTGAAGCTACCCATGTAACCGATCGGTGCATCGAGCCAGACGTAGAAATATTTTCCTGGTGCACCGGGAATCTCGAAGCCGAAATACGGTGCATCGCGCGAAATATCCCAGTCGGACAATTTGTTTTCCCCTGCTTCACCAACCCATTCGCGCATTTTGTTAGCGGCTTCCGGTTGTAAGTGATCGCCCTCACACGCCCACTTCCGCAAAAAATCGGCGCAGCGCGCATCGGACAAGCTGAAGAAATAATGCTCTGATGATTTGCTGATCGGTTTCGCGCCGGATACCGCCGAATACGGATTTTTTAATTCCGTCGGCGCGTACGCCGCGCCACAGACTTCGCAGGAGTCGCCATATTGGTCCTTGGCGCCGCACTTCGGGCATTCGCCTTTGACGAAGCGATCCGGCAGGAACATATTCTTGATCGGATCGTAGAGTTGTTCGATGCCGCGTATCGCGATCAAGCCGGCGCTTTTGAGTTTGCCGTAGATATCCTCGGAGAAATACCGTGTTTCCAGCGAGTGCGTACTGTAATAATTGTCAAACTGGATATGAAAGCCGGTAAAATCGCCGAAGTGTTCCGCATGCACGCGCGCAATCAGAGCTTCCGGCGTGATGCCTTCTTTTTCCGCGCGCAGCATGATCGGCGTACCGTGAGTATCGTCGGCGCAGACATAATGCACCGTATGCTCACGCATTTTCTGGAAACGCACCCAGATATCCGTCTGAATATATTCCACCAAATGCCCCAAATGGATACTGCCGTTGGCGTAGGGCAGCGCGGAAGTCACCAGAATTTTTCGCTTACTCATGGGCTCTAATGCATCGGATTAAATAAACCCTAATTGTAACAAACTGTGTGTGCATTCCCGATATTTGTTACCATTTCCGAATTAATTCGTGAACCGCCCGGCGGTAGTATTAAAGGAGCCTTGTAGTGACCATATCCGAACAACAGATTCAGTCCGTACTGAAACAAACCATCGATCCGACCACCCACAAAGATTATGTCACCGGCAAATCGGTCGGCACCATTCAAATTACCGGAAACAACGTAGCCATCGCTATGGAACTGGGCTATCCGGCGAATAGCGTGAAGAATCAGGTACAACAGCAAATTACCGAAGCATTGCGCTCGATTCCGGGTATCGGTGCCATTCAGGTCACGGTCAGCAGTAAAATCATCTCGCATGGCGTGCAGCGTGGCGTCAAACTGATACCCGGCGTCAAAAACATCATCGCCGTGGCATCCGGCAAAGGCGGGGTCGGCAAATCGGCGACCGCGGTCAATCTGGCACTGGCTTTGGCGGCGGAAGGCGCTGTCGTCGGTATTCTGGATGCCGATATTTACGGCCCTTCCCAGCCGCAAATGCTGGGGATTACCGGCCACCCCGAATCGCTCGATGGTAAATCCATGGAACCGATGCTTGCACACGGCATTCAGGCGATATCGATCGGGATGCTGGTCGACGTCGAAACGCCGATGGTGTGGCGCGGACCGATGGTGACACAAGCCTTGCAGCAATTACTCAACGATACCAACTGGAAGGATCTGGATTATCTGGTGGTGGATTTGCCGCCCGGCACTGGCGATATTCAATTGACGCTGGCGCAAAAGATTCCGGTCACCGGCGCCGTGATCGTCACCACACCGCAAGATATCGCCCTGCTTGATGCGCGCAAAGGTCTGAAGATGTTCGAGAAAGTCGGTATTCCGATTTTAGGTATCGTGGAAAATATGAGCACGCACACCTGCTCGAACTGCGGGCATACCGAGCCGATCTTCGGTACCGGCGGCGGTGAAAAAATGTGCCGGGACTATAACGTCGAATTGTTGGGCGCGCTGCCGCTCGATATTAAAATCCGTGAGCATACGGACGCCGGAAAACCCAGCGTGGTTGCTGAACCGGACGGAAAAATCGCGGAAATTTATAAACTGATCGCGCGCCGGGTTGCCGTTAAGATTGCGGAATCCGCCGAAGATCACTCCGATCTGTTCGCCAAAATCGTAATGGAAAATGACTAGGAAAACCTGAAGGATGACGATTAAATCAGATAAATGGATACGTCGCATGGCGCGGGAGCATGGCATGATCGAGCCGTTCGAGCCTGACCAGATCCGCCGCAAGGACGATCAGCGTATCGTATCGTACGGTACTTCAAGTTATGGCTACGATATCCGCTGCTCGGACGAGTTCAAGTTATTTACCAATATCAATTCCACCATCGTCGATCCGAAAAATTTCGACTCCAATTCGTTCATCGACGTTAAAAGCGATGTCTGCATCATCCCGCCCAACTCATTCGCACTGGCACGCACGGTGGAATATTTCCGCATTCCGCGCAATATACTGACGATTTGCCTGGGTAAATCGACGTACGCGCGCTGCGGCATCATCGTCAACGTCACACCGTTCGAACCGGAATGGGAAGGTTTCGTCACCTTGGAATTTTCCAATACGACCCCCCTGCCCGCCAAAATTTATGCCAACGAAGGTGTCGCGCAAGTGATCTTCTTCGAATCGGATGAAGTCTGCGAAACATCGTATAAAGACCGGGGCGGGAAATATCAGGGACAACATGGCGTAACATTGCCAAAAATTTGAGGTCGAAAGACAAACAACGATGTGGAGACCAGTTGATGCCGATTCCAATATGCTTAAAGCCAGTGAAATGGTTTCCTGTTTTTCTGGCGCTGCTTACGTTTTCCGTAGCGTTTTCCGCAGAAGCTCATCCGCACATTTCTCTGCCGCGAACCGGCTTAATGCCCGAAGATATCGCCGTCATCGTCAATGACGATGATCCTCTGTCCCGGCAAATAGGAGATTATTACCAGCGTGCGCGGCAAATACCGAAAGCCAATGTCATCCATTTAAATTTCCCGCCCGAACGCAATTCCATGACTGCCACAGAATTCATGGAACTTAAAACTAAAATCGATCAACTCACGCCAGCGCATGTGCAAGCATTTGCTGTTGCCTGGTCAGCTCCGTACCGGGTGGATTGCATGTCACTGACTTCCGCTTTGGCGTTTGGTTTCGATAAAAAATACTGCTCCGATAAATGTGAACCGACGGCACCAAGCTCCTATTTCAATGCTTTAGGTCCCTACCCGTTTGATGATTATAAGTTACGTCCAGCCATGATGCTGGCCGGCACAACTTTTGCACAAGTTAAAGATTTAATCGACCGCGGTATTGCATCGGATCATACTTTTCCGAAAGGTCAAGCTTACCTCTTGAGTACCTCGGACAAAGCCCGTAATACGCGGGCAACCACTTTTGCAGAAACCGCGAAAGAATTCACCAGTGTTTTTCCTGTACAAGTGCTGGAAGCTGATTTCATTTCGGAGCGCCAGGATGTGCTTTTTTATTTTACCGGATTAGTGAGTGTATCCAAGCTGGAAACGCTCAAGTTTGTCCCAGGTGCACTGGCAGACCACTTGACATCAGCAGGCGGCATGCTCACCGATTCTATTCAAATGAGCAGTTTACGCTGGCTCGAAGCAGGCGCCACAGCGAGTTATGGTACTGTAGTCGAACCTTGCAGTTTCCCGCAAAAATTCCCTGCTCCAGCAGTGGCCATGTTTCACTACGCAGTGGGAGCCAGTGCGATTGAAGCCTACTGGAAAAGCGTCGTTTGGCCAGGGCAAGGGTTATTTATCGGCGAACCGCTAGCGAAACCATTTGCGCCGTTATTGCGGGAAATAAGCCCGGATCGGTTCGAATTGAAGATTTTTTCACCCCGTACCGGACGATTGAAAATTGAGAAATCACTCTCCGCCGCCGGACCGTTCCAACCGGTCTCACGGCCGCAATCAATTCGTCGCGGAATAAATCGATTCTTCTTTAAGTTTAACGAGAAAACAGATGGTTATTTGAAGTTGCAGTGGAACTAGTCAATGTATCGTGATGCAAAACTGAGCTTTGATAAGAATCACCGCCTACACACATTGAGATTACTCATGACCATAAAACAAACTGCGAAAACTCCCTAAACTTTTTATCAAAATACCCGTCAAATGCATCAGAAATTGTATATACACAAATCATTGTTTATTAATATAAATCATCAACCAGAAAAAATACTTGATTTACCCGGAATGCAGACTATAATGCGTGCAAATTTAAAACCAGCAAATTTACCGATAAGGAGGTCATCATGAGAAGCACCAAGAACTTTTTTGCTCCAGCCGATTTAGTCAACATCCATATTCCTGAAACGTAGCGGTTCTTAAAGGAGCAAACGCATGTCCAAACTCTCATCTACCCTTCAGAAGCACGATCAATCTGAAGTTCTGTTTGATACCCATCCTGAAATCAGCCTGAATTTTGAACACGTTCAGAATGCCTTGAAAGAAGGCTATCGACGACCTTTTTTGCTGGTTGATAGCAATATTATCCGAAATAAAATGCGCCGTTTTAAAGCTGCAATGCCGCGAGTTCATCCGCATTACGCAGTTAAAGCCAATCCCGATGCACGCGTGCTGAAAACTCTGATCGAGGAAGGCGCTGGTTTTGAAATTGCTTCGATTGCCGAACTTGATCTATTACTTGAGCTAGGCGTACCCGCTGCTGAAATTTTCTACAGCAACCCAATGAAATCCCGAGCGTATCTGGAATATGCCACCGCCAAAGGCGTGGAATGGTATGTACTCGACAGCATCGAAGAAATGCGCAAAATCTTCAGTGTGAAACCGGATGCAAAAATGTACCTGCGCATCGATACCCCCAATATCGGCAGCGACTGGCCGTTAGCAGGCAAATTCGGCACCCACCTTGCCGACATCAACGAAATTATTCAAGAAGCTGCAAAACTCAAAGCGGATTTGGCCGGCGTTACCTTTCACGTCGGTTCGCAATGCCGCAATCCCCAGAATTGGCGTGTCGGTATTGAACGTGCAAAAAAAGTCTTCGCTGAAATGCAGCTGGCCGGTTTGAACCCCCGTTTATTGAATGTGGGTGGCGGTTATCCGGTTCGCCATGTCAAACCGATCCCTTCGATTGAAATCATTGCCGAAGTAATCAATGAAGCCATCGCCGATTTGCCGGATAATATCCGCATCATGGCGGAACCCGGCCGTTACTTGGTATCGGATTCAGCTTATTTCGTTTGCCGCGTGGTGGGTACTGCGACACGCAATGGTAAACGATGGATGTACTGGGATGCCGGTATGTTTGGCGGTGTCATCGAAATGACCGAAGGTTTACGATATGAAATTCTCACTGACCGGAAAGGAAGCAACATACCTTGGTCGATTGCCGGTCCAACCTGTGATTCAGTCGATATCCTGACACATGACTTGATGTTGCCCAACGATATGCAAGAAGGTGACTTTATCTATATACCGAATGCCGGCGCCTACACGACTGCATACGCCAGCAATTTCAATGGTTTTCCGTTACCGGATGTAAAAGTAATTTAAAACTTTGTCATTGAGTGTATATTGATCGATCAACATAAATAAAAATGGTGAAGAGCAGCAGCACGCTTCACCATTTTTATCGTAAGCCACATGAAAAACTCATCAAAATTCCATTCAAATCGTGCTGACTTTGCGATCAAGAATGACAAAATGATATTCTAAGTTACTCTCGTTTTCCGCAATGTGCTTGTCGCGCTGCGTTTCTTCCCATTCGTTGCAATCAAATTCCGGAAAAAAAACATCACCGTCAAAATCCTTCTGAATCTCCGTGATGTACATGCGCTGACACATCTTAAGCGCTTGCCGGTATAGTTTTTCACCTCCGATGATGAAATTTTCACTATGACCGGTGCTGGTCTCCTCGCATATCAGCAATGCATCCTCCAGAGAATTGACGACAATTGCTCCAGGCACTTCGTAATCCGTTTGGCGGGTAATAATAACATTAGCTCTTCCGGGCAAGGGTTTACCGATCGATTCGTAAGTTTTCCGCCCCATGACGATAGTTTGCCCCATCGTCAGGAATTTGAAATGCTTCAAATCAGCTGGTAAATGCCACGGCAACCGGTTATTGCGGCCAATCACCCGATTTTTCGCCATGGCCACGAGAATGGATAGATGGAATGATGTCATACGGCTACCGGCGCCTTAATAGCAGGATAAGGATCATAATTTTCCAAAACAAAATCTTCATATTTAAAATCCAATATCTCCCGGATACCGGGATTTAATTTCATTATAGGTAGCGATCTTGGAGTGCGCGATAATTGTTCCCGGGCTTGTTCCAGATGATTCAAATAAAGATGCGCGTCGCCCAAGGTATGCACAAAATCCCCTGTCTGCAGATTGCACGCTTGTGCAATCATCATCGTCAGCAAAGCATACGATGCGATATTGAAAGGTACGCCAAGGAAAATATCCGCGCTGCGCTGATAGAGCTGGCACGACAACCGGTTATCCGCCACGTAAAATTGAAAAAAAGCGTGACATGGCGGCAGCCGCATTTTATGCAAATCTCCTACGTTCCATGAGGAAACAATCATGCGCCGCGAATCGGGTGTGTTTTTTATCTGCTCGATTACTTGCCGCAGCTGATCAATATGCTGACCATCCGCAGTTGCCCAGGAACGCCACTGATGGCCGTATATCGGACCAAGATCGCCTTTTGCGTCCGCCCATTCGTCCCATATCGTGATGCCATGGTGATGCAAATAACTGATATTGGTTTCACCGCGCAAAAACCACAGCAATTCATGAATGATCGACTTCAAATGGCATTTTTTTGTTGTCACCAAAGGAAAACCATCCGCCAGATTGAAGCGCATTTGATAACCAAAAACCGAAAGCGTGCCAGTCCCTGTGCGATCCGATTTACGATGACCGCGATCGATGACATGTTGCATTAATTCGAGATATTGGCGCATCCTAGTTTGGAACTCCTCCTCATTCAGTTCAGAATAAATCCGTTTATTGCAGGGCTATGCCAGCCATAAAGCTGATAAGACGTATATAATAACAATATTACAACAATCATTCTTTATGCAATGACGCACGCTATTGTCATTCAAAAAATACTATTCGACAGGAAAGCTTTCAATGCTGGCATCCCTTTTCCAAAACATATCCGCTCTCGATCAATCCGTTAAAGCATCACACACTCTCGTAGTCCTCCCGAAGTTAGAAAAACTCCCCAAGAAGTATGATATTCCTGGCGAAGAATCATTGAGTAAGTTGCTTTCGCGGCGCGAGATGCAATTGACTGATCTCACTACGACGCCGGTCAGTGCTAATCTCTCGAATGGAGAATTGTGCGCCTGGGTCATGATCGATACAAATCAACCGGTATTCGAGCAGCAAACCACGCTGCGCAAGGCTGTCAAACTGTTGCTGGAAGAGAACCCTGCCGAGTTGCATATCGCAGTGTATGGCACAACACCGCAAAGAAAAAACTTTTCCGCACTGGCTGTTTATGTGAGCTGGGTCAATGGTGCTGTGCTGCCGGTCCGCAAAAATAAACCGAGCAGAAAACCACTAGTAAAAATTTTTTTGTATGGTTACAAAGATGCCGGCAACTTTACTTTACAGCGCGCCCAAGCGGAAGGTAATTTACTCGCACGCGGCTTGACCGCATTGCCGGCCAACGAGCTGACACCGCAAACCTATCGCCAGCAAATCAAAAGATTAGCTGAGAATGAAGGATGGAAATATCAGGAATATGATTTACAAAAGCTGAAGGAAATGGGCGCGGGTGCTTTTGTCGCTGTGGCGCAAGGTAGCGATACTGAAGATGCCGCTATCGTTCATTTACAGTATCGCTGTAAACAAAATTCACACAACAAAACCATCGCAATTGTTGGCAAAGGCATCTGTTTTGATACCGGCGGTCATAATTTAAAACCCGCCCGGCATATGCAGGGAATGCATGAAGATATGAACGGTTCTGCGGTGGCATTGGGCATACTGCTGGCGGCAACGCGCGCTGAAATTCCAATCAAGATAGACTGTTGGCTTGCAATTGCGCAGAATCATATCAGTCCGCGTGCCTATAAGCAAAACGATATTATTACGGCACTCAGCGGATTATCCATTGAGATCGTTCACACCGATGCGGAAGGGCGAATGGTTCTAGCCGATACGCTGGTCTTGGCGAATAAATCGAAACCCGATTTGATTATCGATTTCGCCACCTTGACCGGCAGTATGAAAATCGCACTAGGATCGCGCTATAGCGGCATATTCAGTAACCGTGACGAACTGTCGCAACAAGCGGTTTCTGCAGGAAAGGAAAGCGGTGAGCGTGTTTGTGTTTTTCCGATAGATTCGGATTACGAAGAAAGTCTGGAAAGCTCGGTTGCCGATATCAAACAATGCGAATTAGATGGGGAGTTCGATCATATACTCGCTGCCCGTTTCCTGCAGCACTTTGTTGACGATACGCCATGGCTGCATATGGATTTGTCCGCCAGCAGCCATAAGGGCGGTTTAGGTGCCGTCGATAGCGAAATCACTGGATTCGGAATCGGTTGGGCGATTGAGTTTTTAAAAAATATTTGCCCCCCTCACGCTCAGTAGAAACTGGGGTTTACTGAGACTGCGCCATTAGCTTTTCACAATAACCAGTTTCTGACCAATGGATAGATTCTCATCATTATTATTCCAAAGCTTAAGTTGGTTGATCGTCGTACCGTACCGCTTGGCGATTTCATATAGGGTATCCCCTTTTCTTACTATATGAACATTCGATTGGTAGTTCTGCAGCTGTCTTTTCTTTAACGCAACACTATCCTCCTGATACTCCGACACCATATGTGGAACCAATATCTTTTGCCCGAGGGTTAGATTTTTATTGCGAGCGATACCGTTGATCGTTTGTAATTGCTTTACAGTAGTACGATGGCGTACTGCAATTTCGTTGATATTTTCCCCTTTTTTCACATGATAAATTTGCCATGAAATTCTGGGATCTTGGTACGTTTCTAAATTCTTCAGGAAAATATCTTTATTTTTCTTCGGTAATAACAAGGTACGAGGTTCATCGAGTACTTTTATTACATAACGATTGTAAGCGGGGTTTAATGCGTTGAATTCGGTTTCGGAGATATTGGCAAGGCGGGTAACGAGAGGAATGTCGATGTGTTCATGTATTTTGATAGTATCAAAATACGGTCGATTCGCTATCGGTCGAATCTGAATGCCATATTTCTTAGTATTAATGATGATGTCTTTAATTGCCAATAACTTGTAGACATAGTGCTTGACATCGCTTGGAAGGTTTAAATCGTAAAAATTACCGGATCTGCCTTTATGAATATTCCTGGAAAGCACTTTGCTGACAGCGCCTTCACCTAAATTATAAGCTGCAATTGCCAGCTTCCAATTATCAAACTTCTGATGCAGATACTGCAGGTAATCCAGTGCAGCCTGAGTTGATGCGACAATATCGCGCCGGTCATCATGCCATACATTTTGCGTTAATCCCAAAACTTTGGCTGTTTCCGGTTGAAATTGCCACAATCCCGCTGTTTGACTATTCGATTTAATCGATGGATTGTATGCACTTTCAATGACGGGGATCAGAGCAATTTCCATTGGCATGCCGCGGCGCTCGACTTCCTCAACGATATAAAACAAATACCGTTCGCTGTTTGCAATAATGCGTTCAAACAGCTGAGGATTCTGTGTATAGGATATACCTATTTTGCGAATTATCTTACTATCGGGCGGTAACGCTAAGGCAAAGCCGTTTTGTAAACGGCTCCATAAATTTGCATGGTACTGTATTCTGTCTTGAACTAATTTGTCTGCAAATGCATTTAGCGATATTAATGAACAAGTCCCAAAAAATAGTGATATTAGTAAAATAAAGAGGCCATTTCTTTTTATAATCATTTACATATATTATTTTTTATATCCATATCGACTTACAGGATATATAAATTTTCAACATTTGCAAACTATTTTTTACATGAAAAAATATTCCTAATTATAAAAATATATTTATTATCATTGCGTTGTCTATATATCTTAGAGAAAAATATGAGATATTATCCTCGAATATTCGATTGTGTATTGAATTCCTGAAGCAAAACCATAGGTTTGGGCTGCCATCCTTTTTTTCGGTGATCGACAATCACATTGGTGAAAATGCCGCCACGCACGTAAAAACGAGCAATTATCCGAATATATCGAGGTTTCAAAGCGGCTATGAGATCATCGAGAATTTTGTTGGTTACCGCTTCATGAAATACCCCTTCGTCGCGGTACGACCAGATATAAAGTTTCAAGCTTTTTAGTTCAATACATTTTTTATCCGGTACATAATCCAGAATCAAAGTGGCAAAGTCCGGTTGTCCTGTTTTCGGACATAAACAAGTAAATTCAGGAATTTCCATGTGGATATGATAATCCCGCCCGATAAACGGGTTCGGAAAAGTTTCAAGTGTTTTTTCTGGTGTGCTGGCCATTCTTCCTGCTCATGGTGAAAGTAATTCGGTTACAATGATAAAAAGCGTTATACGCTCGTATTATTATAACTGCCTTATCCAATAAACAAAAAATTGCGCTTAGCTCATATCAAGCTTGCAGGCTTCAAATCATTTGTCGATCCCACTTTAGTTCCCATCTCCCAAGACCTGGTCGGTATCGTCGGTCCCAATGGTTGCGGCAAATCGAATATTATCGACGCGGTACGCTGGGTTCTGGGTGAATCGAAGGCATCCGCACTCCGGGGTGATTCGATGCAGGACGTCATTTTTTCCGGATCGGATAACCGTAAAGCCGTCGGGCGTGCCAGCGTAGAAATCGTTTTTGACAATCATTTAAAAAAAATAACCGGACAATGGTCCAGTTATGCCGAGATCGCCATTAAACGTGTTTTGCAGCGTGATGGCATCTCGAGTTATTACATTAACAATCTGCAAGTGCGGCGGCGCGATATCGCCGATCTTTTCCTGGGTACGGGAGTCGGCGGGCGCGGTTACGCCATTATCGAGCAAGGCATGATTTCCCGGATCATTGAGGCCAAACCGCATGAACTGAGAAATTTCTTGGAAGAAGCGGCGGGAATTTCCCAATATCGCGAAAGAAGACAGGAAACTTCCACACGGCTTGCGGAATCACGGAAAAATCTCACGCGGCTGGAAGATATCCGCCAGGAATTGGAAGCGCAATTGCGGCATTTGGAAGTACAAGCAAAAACCGCTCAGCTGTTTAACGATTTACAAGAAAAATTGCATCACGCGCAATTGCAGTTATGGCTGTTACGCAGAACTGAAGCCGGAAAGCAACGCGATCATGCGCACCAGGAGATCCGGACACTTGAAATCGAACTGGAAACCACACTGTCCACTCAGCGCCATGCGGAAAAAAACTATGAAGAAGCTCGTGCAGAAGAACATGCCGTGAATGACGCATTACTTCAGGTGCAAGGCCGGCTCTATGGCGCCGATGCTGAAATAGGACGCCTGGAGCAAGAAATTAATCACCTGAAAAATACGCAGGAACGCTTGCTGCAGCAAATCCGGCAAATCGAGGATCAGCAACAAAAAAGCACGCAGTCAAAAGATATCAAATTGGAAAACCTGGCGCATTGGCGCCAGGAAAAGACACAAGCCGAATCCGCGCAACAAGAAAGCATTCAGAAAAGCCAGGAAGAAAATAATAAGCTCCCGGCTATTGAAGCCAATTTTGTTGCATGCCAGGAAGAATTAAACCAATCCCGGCATGATCTGCTGCTCATCGAACAAGCCAGCCGGCTTGAAGAGAATCATCTCCAGCACGCCGCAAAAAATATTCAGCAGCTTGAAGCACGCGCCGCACGTCTGCAGCAAGAGCGAAATGAATTTATCGCCATAGATCCGGCCAAAATGGCGGAATTGCAGCGTGAGATGAATCACATTGAAAATACTTTAATAGCAGAGCGGCAAAAGCAGCAGGCACTCGAAAGCCAATCTTTAGTGGCAACTAACGCCAAGCAACAAATTACCGGTGAACTGCAAAAATTCCAGCATACGTTGTCCCAAGCTACGGCCCGTCATACTGCATTGCAAAGCTTGCAGCAAAAATTGGAAACCAATCAAAATTTAACTGCCTGGTTGCGCAAACAACAACTCGATACTCTGCCGCGCTTATGGCAAAAAATTCAAATCCACCCCGAATGGGAAAACGCTCTGGAGGCTATTCTGCGCGAACGACTCAACAGCATTGAATTAGCGCAATTGGATACTATCCGCAATTGGATCGGCGAGGCACCGGCCGGAAAATGGGCGATTTTTGAAGAACCCGTTCCCCTCACTGTTGTTGGCGATCAACCCATCCCCTTCAAGGACCGCCTTGCGTGTGAAAAATTACTGACTCATGTCACAGTCGATCAACCCGGGATTCAGACTGTACTCAACCATTGGCTAAGCAATGTATACATAGTAAAAGATATCGCTGAAGGTCTCGATAAAAAAGCGCTGTTAAGCTCCGCCGATACGCTCGTCACCCGCGAAGGGCATATCATTACGTGGGCGAGCGTCATTTTTTACGCGCCCGATTCGCAATTGCACGGCGTTCTGTCCAGGCAGCAAGAGCTCATTCAACTGCAAAAAGAAGCTGATCAACTTGAATCTTCCCTCTGCGTGCAACGTGATTTACTGGCAAAAACCGAACAGCAGTGCGCCGAATTACGCGATGCCGTCCGGATCAGTGACGACAACAGCAAGCGACTGCAGCAGCAATGGCATACACTACAACTCGAAACTGTGAAGCTGTCGCAGGCCAACGAGCGCGCAACTCACCGCAGCGATCAGATCGATGCCGAGTTGACGGAAATCCGGCAAGCGTTGGATCATGAGAAATCTCTGCAAGCATCTGCAAATGCAAGCTTGACGGAAAATCAGCAGAAAATTGCTGCATTTAGAGAACAAGTGCAACAAGCACAGCTTGCTTGGGAAACCGCCAATCAATCAC
The DNA here is from genome assembly GCA_015709635.1 of Gammaproteobacteria bacterium. Lineage (NCBI taxonomy): Bacteria > Pseudomonadati > Pseudomonadota > Gammaproteobacteria > Gammaproteobacteria bacterium. The sequence goes on along the minus strand of CP054180.1, from coordinate 1,368,619 downwards.
TGGCAAAGCAGCGGCAAAATATTCAGCAAGCATCAAAAGCAGTGCAGGAAACTGCTTTCCATGTTCAAACTTGTCATAACAAAATCAGTGAAATAGAACTGAATATTCAATCAATAGATGAAGATCTGAAAAGTTTGATGCAGAACCACGCCAATTTGCTCAGTGAAATACACGACTTAAATCCAGCAGCGCTGAATGAACAGTTAGAAACCGCCCGGTTACAGCGCAAATCGATCGAACAAACCGCACGACAAGCACGCCAGACAGTAGCAGACACCGCTCGTAATTTGCGCGAAATTGAAAGCGTGCGGCTGGCATCCGAACAAAAATCGCACTCCTTACGCGAGGGAATCAATCAAGCCCGGCTCAAAGAGCAAGCAGCCAGCTTGACCATTGCTCAATTTGATGAATTGATCAGAGAAGCAAATGCCGATACGGAATCGGCATTGCTTCACCCGGCAAAAAAGAGTGTTAGTGCATGGCAAGCAGAAATTCAAAAACTGAATGCGGAAATCGCAGCATTAGGATCTGTCAATCTTGCCGCATTGCAAGAACTTGAAATTGCCCGCAGCAGAGAATCCGGCTTACTGGTGCAGTTACAGGATTTAAATGCCGCAATCGCGACACTGGAAAACGCCATTCAGCAAATAGACCGGGAAACCGAAATGCGTTTGCAAGAAACATTCACGCAAGTAAATATCTATTTAAACGAGATTTTTCCAGTCATATTCGCTGGGGGAAATGCCAAGCTCGAATTTTGTGATGACAAGATCTCGGATGCCGGCTTATTACTGACCGCGCAACCGCCCGGAAAAAAAAATAGTTCCATTCAATTGCTATCCGGCGGTGAGAAAGCGTTAACGGCTTTGGCATTGATTTTTTCGTTATTCCGGCTGAATCCGGCGCCTTTTTGTTTGCTTGATGAAGTTGATGCGCCACTCGATGACAGCAATACCAACCGTTTCTGCGAATTGGTAAAAAATATGGCGAAACAAACCCAATTTCTATTCATCAGCCATAATAAAATTACCATGGAAATGGCGCAGCGATTAATTGGGGTTACAATGCAGGAACAAGGGGTTTCAAGAATAGTGGCGGTCGATCTTGCGGCTGCGATTAAAATGGGGAAACGTGAAAAACAGCCGGCGATTGGATAACTGTGATTAGCCAAACAAAACTGACATAATTGGTTTTCTGCGGTGTAGGCAATGGCAATTTCGCGAAACAGCGAGGAGATAATATGGAGATATTGAGTATGAGTGACTTGCAGATAAGCTTGATCATCATCGGCATCATCGTTATTGCCGGTGTTGTTGTCTTCAACTGGATGCAACAACTGCGTTACCGGCGAAAAGTACAAGCCGCATTTGATCATAAGCACGATGACATTCTGCTGGATGATCAAATTCCCGAAGAATCTTTTCAGCGCATTGAGCCAAAATTCAATAAAGCACCGGTCGATCCATCGTTTGACGCTTTTGCCCCAGTTGAGGCACCGATCGACGAGCCGAAAAGAACGCCGATCACACCTCCTGCGCAGACTGCGGTCAATATTCCGGTGAGTACTGTTGCAACTTCATCGGCAGCTTCTCCATTATTGGATTACGACAACACTGCCAATTACATTGTCAACGTCCGGTCCGAATCGGTTATTCCCAATACCCATATTGCCAAGTTATTGCAAAGAAAATTCGATTTCGGAAAACCCGTTTATTGGCTTGGTCAACAAAACAAAAATGAACCGTGGGAGGAAATTACCAACGAATCCAACGTGGATAGCGATGGCTACAGTCACTTAAAAGGTTGTTTGCAGCTTGCCGATAGAGCCGGCCCTATCAGCGAAGTCAATTTATCCAAATTCCGCGATCTGGTGCAAGATTTTGCTTCACAAATCCATGCGACAGCGGAATGTCCCGATATCGTCAGTACGCATGAAAAAGCGGTCATGCTCGATAAATTCTGCGCCGAAGTGGATGTCATGATTGGTATCAACATCATCAGCAAAGATAATGGCGCTTTTGTCGGCACCAAAATTCGCGCATTGGCGGAAGCTTCCGGATTTAAACTTGAGCCGGAAGGTTTGTTCAAATATCGCGATGATAGTAATAATATATTGTTCACACTGAGCAATTATGAATCGTCTCCATTCTTACCCGATAACATGAAGTCGTTGACAACACATGGCGTAACTTTCTTACTGGATGTACCAAGAGTTGCACATGGCGAAAGAGTGTTCGATCAAATGACGCACCTGGTAAAGATTTTTTCTAATACGCTTGGCGGGATTATGGTCGACGATAATCGTGTGCCGCTCAGTGATAGCGGAATTCAAAGAAGCAAGCAACAGCTTGTCGAAATACAAGCTGCAATGAAAAAAAACCACATCAGTGCCGGTGGCCCGAGCGCTTTACGTTTGTTTGTGTAAATAAATTTTAATAAAAATTAAAGTTAAATACTGGAGTATCCGTAATCGCTATCAAAGCTACCAACCGTTCCAATAAATAGCATTTACAATAAATAGTTAGCGGATATTGTTAAGCAATAATTGTAAGATGATAGCTATAGTAGTGAGCAATATTTCAGTCAGGAAATAAAATTTACCTTACTCCCAGGAAAAGTTATCAAGAAATCGTTAACTAATTATTTTATAAAGAAATAATAATGAATAATCCCTCGGATACAAAACTGTCTTTTTCACCTATTGAGGTTAAGCTCGAATCGGAAAAAGATTATTATTGGTGTACCTGTGGTCGTAGCAAGTCACAACCGTTTTGTGATGGCTCACATAAGAATACAGAATTTACACCTAAAAAATTTAGTGTTAGTGAGAATAAAACGGCTTGGTTATGTACCTGCAAGAAAACTGGAAATGCACCTTTTTGCGATGGCACTCATCTCAAACTGTAAGTACCCAGCTGCATTCAATTTCATAAAATAACAATAATTATTTCAGTAAAAGATACTGGGGCACAAAAATAAAAGAATTTAATATTTGGCTACCTATTAACCTTTTGATAGACTTCATAAGTCAGTGCTCCCATGGAAACAGAACTGAAATCCTTAGAAGAGAAAGTTTATCTGCTTTTACGCTTATATCAGGATACAAATACCGAAAATAAAAAGTTGCGTAAGGAACTTGCAGATTCGCACGCTCATTGTGAGCAGTTAAATGAAAAAATACATGTGGCTGCGGATCGGCTTGAATCACTCCTGCTAGATATTCCCGATCATGACTAACGATCCACTCAACATCAGCATCATGGGACGAGATTTTTGTATTGCTTGTCCCGATGACGAGCGCGAGGAAATTCTGCTCGCCGCTACTTACCTTGATAAAAAAATTCAGGAAATCAAAGCGGAAGGAAAGATTGTCGATTCTGATCGCATTGCACTAATCGCAGCATTACGGATTACGCATGAATTGCTGATGTTGCGAGATGGAACTGGTTTTGACATCAATGAATTTCGGCGTAGAATTGCTGCACTGAGAAAAAAGATTGATGGAGCAATTGCTCGGAAAGAAAATTAGAGTAATGCTTGAATAAAGTTAATCCCTGCGATGTTTGTTAAGACTTATATTCTTTGAACCAATTGTTAAAAAATGGCTGTAGATTTAAGTGATACTGTTGTGCGCGCCTTTTTAGGATGTGCCTGATGTATCCATGAAACAGCCGCCTTGGACCTTATGGTTCAAGATGATGGTCTGACGGCATATGTGGGGAGCTCTTACGGGACAGGAATTGTTATTCTACATTTCTTGTCCCTTTTCGTTTTTGCATATCCTGTCTCTACTTGCATAATCCTTTCATACAGCAAAGAAACCGAATTTCACCATTGTCCACAAAAACATTTTTATTTGATATCGGTCGCGTTTTATTGGATTTTGATTTCGAATCATCGCTGATGCGATTAATTCCCAAAGGAATCGACAAGCCGGATGAGCGAATTAAACAAGTGCTGCAATGTAAAGATGCGTTGGAATACGGACAAACCAATCCAGCCAGCTTTGCCGATTGGGCATTGAGAATCTTGGAAAGCGAGGCTACACGGGAACAGTTCTATCAAACTTGGCAGCAAATTTTTACTGTCAATGAACCAATGTGGCAGTGTGTGCGTGAATTCGCCGACAATAATCACGCTTTAATTCTGATCTCGAATATTAATGCGATTCATTGTCCGTGGATATTTACAAAATATCCTGAGTTTTCTTATTTTGAACGCAAAATATTGTCATTTGAAGTTGGTATCCTGAAACCGGATCCTGCCATCTATCAATACGCGATTAACAAATATCGGCTTGATCCATTGGCAACGATTTATATCGATGATCAACCGCAAAATATTATTTCCGGTCAGAAATCAGGATTTCTTTGCTGGCAGTACGATTTGAATCATCATCAAGCTTTCGAGAATTGGCTTGCAACAATTCATACCACTGATTAGCAAAAATATAAATGCATCTAAACCTATTTCTTAGCTCGCGCTATTACACTGCGGATGACTCGCCCATACCTCTGGCAAGTAACGCATTTACGATGGCGATGGCGATGGCGATTGCTTTTAACCGCACCAAAAGCGGTAAATTCTGCATCGCAGGTAGGTAATGATATTCAATCCAAGGCATTGCCGCTAAATTTTGAATACTCATCACAAACAACCCGAGAGACCTTTTTGCACGGCCCCCCAGAACTATTCGGGATTGCTGCTGTGCAAAAGATGCTGCAGACAGGGATTTGGAACGGCGGATTAAGCGATGAGTCAGTGGAAGGCATGACGAACTCAAATCTGCATGTGATGCGATTTTTGGGATTGTCGATGGAAGACGATGTACCGGACCACTCCGTACTATCGCGTTTTAGAACGCGGTTAACGGCGGCGGGTGCGTGGGATAGACTATTAAACCAAATCAATCGGCAGATACAAGTGCACGACATCACGGTCAGAAAAGGCTGTTATGTCGATGCGAGTATCACCCAAAGTCCACGCAAACCTAAACGTACCTTCGGCAGCCAGATGCGGTGGTTCAATGCCAAAACGCTGCGTTACCGCGGCCTGGCCTTGGCGCATGCTTGGCTATGGTGTATAACCTGAAAAGGCTACCCAAACTCTTTGCCGATCCTGGAATGACCCGTTTAGAGTGATTATTCCCAGCTCGTTCGTAGAAAAGGGCTAAAAATTTCCTATCGCTTACATGCGAACCCACAATTACATTGAAATAAGTTACGTGACTTGCAAAGATCTCCCTAAATTAATTACCGCCAATTGGAGGGATTGGTTGATGCAGTTTGACTCAAGAAAATAAGTTTCTGGAAAATCCAAGGGCGATTCATGGAACGAATTTCATAGTGATAGGTTTTAATGCTTAATAACAGATTCTATTGAATTTTCTTCAGTAGTCGATTGTAAAACTGGCTGTGCAATTGGTGCAGAAAATAACTCTGGTTTATGTTCCAATGCGAGATCAAGCACTTGATCTATCCATTTGACGGGATAAATTGTCAATTGATTTTTTACATTAGCCGGTATCTCAACCAAATCCTTCACATTCTTTTCTGGAATAATGACCGCTCTAATACCGCCACGATGCGCTGCTAATAGCTTCTCTTTTAGACCGCCAATCGGAAGCACCTCTCCTCTCAGTGTAATTTCTCCCGTCATGGCGACATCCGCTTTTACAGCAATATTCGTGAGAACCGATACCATCGCAACACAGATACCAATCCCTGCACTCGGTCCATCCTTAGGTGTCGCACCTTCCGGAAGATGAACATGAATATCGTTCTTCTGGTAAAAATCTTCAGATATCCCCAAGAGATGAGAGCGACTTCGAACCACGGAGAGAGCTGCTTGGATAGACTCTTGCATCACTTCACCGAGTTGCCCGGTCGTGATAGTTTTTCCTTTCCCGGGAAGAACCACAGCTTCAATAGTCAATAACTCGCCGCCAACTTCCGTCCATGCTAAGCCGGTAACTTGCCCAATTTGATTTTTCTCTTCCGCAACGCCATAAGTAAAGCGTTTAACGCCCAAGAATTTATCAAGATTGCGAGAAGTAACAGTGATTTTGTCTTTGCCTTTTTTAAGCAGCATCGCTTTTACTGCTTTGCGGCAAATTTTTGAAATTTCCCGTTCCATTGCACGCACACCGGCTTCTCTTGTGTAATAGCGTGCGATATCACGTAACGCGGATTCTGAAACAGTTAATTCGCTTTCTTTAAGGCCATGATTTTGCATTTGCTTGGTGAGCAAATACCGTGTGGCTATATTCAATTTCTCGTCTTCCGTATACCCTGAAAGCTGAATGACTTCCATGCGATCAAGCAGCGCCGGCGGAATATTGAGCGTATTAGCCGTGGCAACAAACATCACGTCCGACAGATCGTATTCAACCTCAATATAATGATCGACAAAGGTACTGTTTTGTTCTGGATCAAGAACCTCCAGCAGCGCTGAAGAGGGATCTCCGCGAAAATCCATACCCATCTTATCGACTTCATCAAGCAAGAATAATGGATTTTTGACACCCACTTTGCTCATATTGTGTAAAATTTTCCCAGGCATGGATCCTATATAGGTTCGGCGATGACCGCGAATCTCAGCTTCATCACGCACACCACCAAGTGACATGCGTACAAATTTCCGGTTGGTTGCATGAGCTATCGATTGTCCTAAAGAAGTTTTACCAACACCGGGCGGTCCGACTAAACAAAGAATCGGCGCTTTCAATTTGTTTACACGTTGCTGAACTGCAAGATATTCAACAATTCGTTCCTTTACTTTTTCCAGACCATAATGATCTTTCTCAAGCCTTGCTTCCGCTGCTTTTAAATCGTGATTAATTTTGCTTTTCTTTTTCCAAGGTAAGGTCACGAGCGCATCAATATAATTGCGCACTACTGTAGCTTCGGCAGACATTGGCGACATCAAGCGCAGTTTCTTTAGCTCCGATTCGGCCTTGACAAGCACTTCTTTCGGCATTTGAGCAGATTTGATTTTTTTCTCAATTTCATCGATATCCGCGCCATCCTCACCTTCGCCTAATTCTTTCTGGATAGCTTTCACTTGCTCATTGAGGTAGTAATCACGCTGACTCTTTTCCATCTGGCGCTTCACTCTACCGCGAATACGTTTTTCTACTTGTAAGATATCTAATTCGGTTTCCAATAACCCAAGCAAGTGTTCCAGTCGTTTAGAAACATCAAATATTTCCAATACTTCTTGTTTTTGCTCTAATTTCAGTGGCAAATAAGCCGCAATGGTATCAGCCAATCGACCGGCATCATCTATGCCGCCAAGCGAAGTAATGATTTCCGGGGGAATTTTTTTATTAAGTTTTACGTATTGATCAAACTGATTCAGAATAGCGCGACGCATCGCTTCTACTTCAGGATTTTCCGTAGCATCGGATCGAACTTGTATCGCCCTTCCGGAATAATGAGTATCAGAGTCAATTAACTCCTGGATTCGTGCGCGGTGATTACCTTCCACTAGAACTTTGACAGTTCCATCGGGTAATTTCAGCATTTGCAGTAAGCTGGCAATACTGCATACGTCATAAAGATCCTCAGGTGCAGGATCATCCTTTGACGCCACTTTCTGTGCAACCAGTAGAATATTTTTATTCGACTCCATTGCCAGTTCAAGTGCTTTAATGGATTTCTGCCTGCCGACGAATAACGGAATAACCATATGCGGAAAAACAACAACATCCCGCAAAGGTAAAAGCGGCAACACCAACTGTTCAGAATCTTCAACCAAAGAAGTCATATTAACTCATTAAAAATTTACAATTGTTCGATGAAATATATGCACAAATCAAAAATTCAAGATGACGATGAGAATAAACCATACACTACCATGTCTCGCCGTCTGTGAATCATTCAAATAAAGATATTAAATGCGCATACTTTCTTTATTGACAATAAGACCGACTAAATTTTTTCAATTACTTTGAGCGCTTGGCAACTTTAGGTTGATCTGAATAAATCAAAATTGGCTTGATATCATCATTCGCTGCATTAAAGTCAATAACTACTTTTGTAACATTCTCTAATGAAGGAAGATCGTACATGATATCCAGCAATATCTCTTCCAGAATCGAACGTAATCCACGTGCACCTGTTTTACGAGTCAAAGCCCTCTTTGCTATTGCTTTCAATGCCGCCTCACGAAACTCCAGATCAACCCCTCCCTCCATATTGAACATTTTCCAATATTGTTTAACAAGTGCGTTCTTGGGCTCCGTTAAAATCTGAATTAATGCCGCTTCATTCAGTTCTTCCAATGTGGCTACTACCGGCAATCGTCCAACAAACTCTGGGATCAAACCAAATTTCACTAAGTCTTCCGGTTCTACTTGCTGCAGCACTTTATTCACATCCTTCCGGGTATGACTTTTTACATCAACACCAAAACCGATACCGCCTTTCTCAGTACGCGCCCTAATCACTTTATCGAGACCATCAAACGCGCCACCGCAAATAAACAATATGTTGGTTGTATCGACTTGAATGAATTCTTGATTAGGATGTTTTCGTCCACCTTGAGGCGGAACCATAGCAATAGTGCCTTCAATTAATTTCAATAATGCTTGTTGCACCCCTTCGCCTGAAACATCGCGTGTAATAGATGGGTTATCGGATTTACGTGAAATTTTATCGATTTCATCAATGTATACGATACCACGCTGTGCTTTTTCAGCATCATAATTACATTTTTGCAGTAGTTTCTGAATGATGTTTTCAACATCCTCACCAACATAGCCTGCTTCGGTTAAAGCCGTCGCATCCGCCATAATAAAAGGAACATCGAGTAACCGCGCCAAGGTTTGCGCCAATAATGTTTTACCTGAGCCTGTCGGCCCCACAAGCAGAATATTGCTCTTTGATAATTCAATATCATCCGTTTCGTCTGATTTCGCCACATTTCTCAGTCGCTTGTAGTGATTATAAACGGCTACAGAAAGAATTTTTTTTGCAGATTCTTGCCCAATTACATATTGATCAAGTATCTGGCAGATTTCGCGAGGCACAGGTAAATTCGATTTAACCAACTTGGTAGCCTCGTCGCCTTGCATTTCTTCGCGTATGATGTCATTACACAAATCGATACATTCATCGCAAATAAAAACCGAAGGGCCCGCAATCAGTTTCCTCACTTCATGCTGACTCTTGCCGCAAAAAGAACAATACAGAAGTTTCTCGCTACTAGCTTTGTCTGGCATATCTTTATCTCACCGTAATCGAGTTTGGTTACTCGTGTTTAAATAAATTTCGCACACGCATTTCCCTTAATTTGCGCTTTCTTCCCTTTGTGCCAATACTGCATCAACTAAACCATAATTTACAGATTCTGTTGCACTCATAAAATTATCACGATCGGTATCTTTTTCTACTTCTGACACCGGATGTCCGGTGTGTTTCGCCATAATCTCATTTAATCGCGCTTTAAGATACAATATTTCACGTGCATGTATCTCGATATCCGAAGCCTGACCCTGAAAACCTCCGAGCGGTTGATGGATCATGACGCGTGAATTCGGTAAACAATAACGTTTGCCTTTCGCGCCCGCGGTTAAAAGTAGCGCTCCCATACTTGCTGCTTGGCCAATACACAGCGTACTTACATCCGGCTTTATGTACTGCATTGTGTCATAAATAGCCAAACCGGCGGATACTATTCCCCCCGGTGAATTAATATAAAAATGAATATCTTTTTCTGAATTTTCAGACTCAAGAAATAAAAATTGCGCAACTACCAGATTTGCACTGGCTTCAGTAACGGGGCCAATCAGGAACACGACCCTTTCTTTTAATAAGCGTGAATAAATATCATAGGCACGTTCACCGCGCCCGCTCGTTTCGATTACCATAGGAATTAATCCCAGGTTTCTAGGTTCCAGATCACGCATATTCTCAGGCAGTTGAATCATTTCAGGATATCCCCATCAGCTCGTCGAAAGTCACAGTTTTATCAATCAATTTTATTTTTCCGAGCGCCCAATTAACTACATTTTCTTCCAGTGCCAACGACTCCGCTTCCTGCAGACGCTCTGGAGAAGCGTAGTGCCATTTAACAACTTGTTCTGGATTCTCATAGCTCTGCGCCGCATCTTCTATAACACTGCGAACCTGCTCTGGTGTAGCTTTGAGGGCATGCACTTTCACCAATTCAGCCAATATCAAACCTAATTTAACGCGATATTCAGCTTTTTCTTTAAAGAGATCTGATGTCAGGGATACCTCATTAGTTTTCATTCCGCGTGCTTCAAGATCGCTTTTTGCGTTTTGCAGCAGCCTTTCTTTTTCTTGGCTAACCAATATAGTAGGCACTTCAATTTGTGCTGCATTCAACAGCAATTGCATGATTTGTTCTTTAAGTTTTGCTCTGACTCGCTTAGAAACTTCACGTTCAAGATCTTTTTGTATTCCTTCGCGTAATTTTTTAAGATCTCCATCCGGAATGCCTAGCGATTTAGCAAACTCAGCGTCTATATTCGGCGATACCGGCTCTTTCAGCTCATTCAGTTTAACTTCAAATGTAACGGTCTTTCCGGCAATATCTTTACCATGATAATCTTCTGGAAAAACAACATCAAATGACTTGTCGCTACCAATTTGCATACCGATCAGTGAAGCCTCAAAATCTTTGAGAAATTTTCCATCACCCAATATCAAGTGCACGTCTTTAGCTTTTCCACCCGAAAAATCATTACCATCGACTGTACCGCGATAATCTATTTTAACGTGATCGCCTTTTTGAGCTGCTCGATCAACCGGTTTATATGCCGTACGCTGTTTGCATATCATATCCAGTGTCTTATCAATATCCGTTTCACTAATCTGCGCATTTGGCTGCTCGATACTCTGATTGCTCAAATCACTTAGCACGATTTCAGGATAAACTTCAAATGTTGCGCTTACGGTATAAAGAGAACCGTTATTATCGGATACTTTTGCTTCAAATCGCGGATAACCAGCCACTTGCAAATTCTGTTGCTGTACAGTGTCTTTGAACTCCTTATGCACTGCATCGTTCAATACATCTTGTTGAATCTGCACACCATACATTTGGGTTATTATTTTTAATGGAACTTTTCCAGGGCGGAAACCATGCAGTTTGACCGTCTTCGCCAGTCGATTTAAACGTTTATTAATCTCATCCTGCAATTTCTCCAAAGAGATTGTCATATCAAAACGACGTTCCAGTGCACCGAGGTTCTCTACATTTGATCCCATTCAAGTTCCTGATTGATTAAATTATTTTTCAATATATTACGATATTATCCGATCATTTTTATACATTACCGGACAAAAGACTTTCGATAAATACAGTTTGGTGCGAAAGGGGGGACTCGAACCCCCACACCTTTCGGCGTCAGAACCTAAATCTGGTGCGTCTACCAATTCCGCCACTTTCGCAATTCAGCTCATCCGAGCAATTATACCTTTTAATTCCGCCAGCTGCAGCCGGATCATTCACTCGGATTCATGAGCAAAATAAGGTTTGCCCTCGCACATTTTTGCTATCAGGCCCCATCAAATAAAGATAAGTAGCCATTAAATCCTCGGGACGCTGCATTCTTTGCTTAATTTCACCAGGATGTGTGATAGTGCGTTGTGGCGAATTGACTATTCCCGGCACAATAGAATTCATGCGCAAATTTGGTAATATTTCCCACTCATCCGCTTGTATTTTCATCAGCGCTTGAATCCCTGCATTGGCTACGGCAAAACCACCCCAATATGCGGCGGGATTCAGGCCGTGTAAACTCGAAGTCATAATCACACTTGCATCCGAGGAAGCTTTCAATAATGGCAGACACGCTTTGGTTATCGCAAAAGGTGCAATTAAATTTACCTGCAACAACGACCGGAACTGCGCAACCGATTGATGTTCCAGCGGACTTAAGCCAGGCAGCAAAGCCGCATTATGCAAAATTCCGTCGAGCCGCCCCAATTGTTCCGCAATCGCTTGTGCCAGAATTGCGAAATCTTTGTCCTCGGCTTTTTCAAAATCGAGTGGATAAATAAGCGCTTGTGCTTTTCCTAGCGCTTCAATCTCATCGTAAACGGCTTCCAGCTTCTTAACCTTGCGTCCGTGCAAAATCACTGTAGCACCATGATTTGCATAGGCTAAGGCTGCTGCACGTCCCAACCCCTGCCCTGCACCCGTCACCAGAATAACGCGATTAAGTAACAAATCTTTGGACGGTGAGTAGTTTTCAATTTTATTCATAGCATAGAATTTATCACGACAATCTATCTTCAGATGAAAATATAACGCCGGATAAGTATCTCTATTCCTCCAATCGGAATTTCATCAGCATAAAAAAACAGACCCCAAAAATGTTGGAGTCTGTTTAGTATCAAAACACTGAGTGTGTTGCGATGGCTGGCTTTACATATCCATTCCGCCCATGCCACCCATACCGCCCATGCCACCCATACCACCGCCGGCTGGCGCTTCCTCCTTAGGCAATTCGGCCACCATAGCATCCGTGGTGAGCATTAAACCTGCCACAGACGCAGCGTTTTGCAATGCTGAGCGAGTTACCTTGGTTGGATCCAGAACACCCATCGCAACCAAATCACCATACTCACCGGTTGCCGCATTATAGCCAAAGTTACCTTTACCTTCGGTGACTTTATTGACAACTACCGATGGCTCATCGCCGCAATTCGTGACGATCTGGCGTAAAGGTTCTTCCAATGCCCGCAGCACAATCTTGATACCGGCATCCTGGTCATGGTTGTCACCTTTGGTGTTTTTCACCACCGGCGAGGTTCTCAATAATGCGACGCCGCCACCAGGAATTACCCCTTCTTCTACAGCTGCACGCGTTGCATGCAAGGCATCTTCCACGCGCGCTTTTTTCTCTTTCATTTCAACTTCGGTCGCCGCGCCAACTTTGATCAAGGCTACACCACCCGCCAATTTGGCCACACGCTCTTGCAGTTTTTCCTTGTCATAATCGCTGGTTGCTTCTTCGATTTGCGTGCGAATTTGTTTGACACGCGCTTCAATAGCCTTGGCATCGCCGGCGCCGTCAATGATGGTGGTGTTTTCTTTACCCACTTCAATGCGTTTTGCTTGCCCCAAATCGTTCAGTGTCGCTTTCTCGAGAGTCAGGCCGACTTCTTCCGCAATCACGGTACCACCGGTCAAAATGGCAATATCTTCCAACATGGCTTTACGGCGATCACCAAAACCGGGAGCCTTAACCGCGCAGGTTTTAAGAATACCGCGAATATTGTTCACCACCAGCGTAGCCAATGCTTCACCATCGACATCTTCCGCAATGATTAACAGAGGCTTTCCGGCTTTCGCAACTTGTTCCAATACCGGCAATAAATCCCTGATATTGGAAATTTTTTTGTCATGCAGCAGAACAAATGGACTATCGAGCAGCGCAATTTGTTTTTCCGCACTGCTGACAAAATAAGGTGACAGGTAACCGCGATCAAACTGCATACCTTCGACGACTTCCAATTCATTTTGCAGTCCTGAACCGTCTTCTACCGTGATCACACCTTCTTTACCCACTTTATCCATCGCATCCGCAATGATTTTGCCGATCTCGGTGTCGGAGTTTGCAGAAATGCTGCCCACCTGAGCAATTTCTTTTGCTGTTGCACAAGGTTTTGATAGTTTTTTCAATTCTCCAACTGCAGTGCTCACGGCTTTATCGATACCGCGCTTGAGGTCCATTGGGTTCATGCCCGCAGCAACATATTTCATCCCTTCCTTGACAATCGATTGCGCCAATACAGTCGCGGTAGTGGTACCGTCACCGGCGACATCGGATGTTTTGCTGGCCACTTCTTTCAGCATCTGGGCGCCCATATTCTCGAATTTGTCTTTCAGCTCGATCTCTTTAGCAACTGAAACACCGTCCTTGGTAATGGTTGGGGCACCATAAGAGCGATCCAAGACGACATTGCGGCCTTTGGGGCCCAAGGTCACTTTCACCGCATCAGCTAAAATATTGACACCGGCCACCATTCTATGACGTGCTGAATCACCAAACTTCACTTCTTTTGCTGACATAACTTTTCTCCTAATTTCTTAACAACACATTATCTTCAGTGAGCAATCTACTGGCGCGCTTAGTTAGCCTTCAATCACACCCATAATATCTTCTTCCCGCATAACCAAAAGTTCTTCGCCTTGAACCTTAACAGACTGTCCGGCATATTTTCCAAACAATACTCTATCGCCGACTTTGACTTCCAATGGACGCACTTTTCCATCGTCGCCAACCTTTCCTTTACCGACGGCCAATACTTCACCTTGATCAGGCTTTTCTGCGGCACTGTCTGGAATTACAATACCTGAAGCGGTTTTACGCTCATCTTCCAATCGCTTGACAATCACACGATCATGCAAAGGACGAATTTTCATGCTGTTTTCTCCCGTAAGAATTAAAAATCAAGATTTATGAAATACCTTGCATTTCACTTATATATTTCTAAAGAAGTCAGGGGTCTAATATAAAAAATTATTAGCACTCAATAACCACGAGTGCTAATAATAGGGATTGTGATGAAAAATTTCAAGATCAGTATATGGAAATATTTTATAACTTATTGTTGTAAGGAAGAAAATAAACCCGGAATGTAAGAAAGAAAATAAATCCGGAATAAAAAAGAAACAACAGCGGAATTAAATCAATACCAATGATATTATTAGTTAGTGTTTCATCGCTCCCAAATCATCAGGATTAAAAATATCTAAATTTTCACAGATATCTTTTTTTAATTCTCTACTTTTTGCATAAAAAAGATTCAGATTTTCGTCTGAACGTGGATACAGATAATTAGTCGCCCCTGCAAAATTCACACAGTCATGCCGACAAACGAACGTTTTGTGTAAAAGGTGTTGATCAGTTGCAGCAGCGCAAGTCGCAATAAAGAATTCTTGATGCCCAAACGGTGTATAGCTCTCATCAGCCAGCGCAGATTGTAGCCAGCCGCACATAACACAGCGTGCAGTGCATCACCCAACTGACCTGGTAACCAGCAGCGATTCATTCGGTGATCCGACTTCAGATGCCCGATTGCAGGTTCCACGGCCTGCCGGCGCTTGAGCCAGCGCCGCTGCGGTTTCGTCAGCGACTTGTACTTGCCGCGATGGATGATTTCCACTGCCGGATTGTCAGCATCCACTCCCCGGAACCCGAGATCGGCAATAACCTGCTTCGGTATTGATCCGGTATCTTCGAGTAGCCTGTGCGTTTGTTCGAGCTGTTGGTGGAGAATATGACCATCGTAGGGATTGCCAGGAAAGGTTCTGGCACCGACTATCAGGCCGCTTTTGTGCGTAACAGCAATGCCGGCTTTAACTCCGAACTCGTAAGGTTTGCGTGCTTTGCCCTTGCCGATGCATTCGGCTTCCGGTGCGTGCAATGCATAGAGTTTGTTGTTGTCCTTGGGTTGCTGCTTATGAATCCGTCCTGCCCGTTCCAATAGCGTGGTCAATTGCTGCAGCGATGCGGCACAGACCGTCGTCACGGTTGCCAGTTTGCGCTGGATCTCCCGCAGCACGATACCAAGGATCGTGCGTTGGCGTTTAACGGTTTTGTGCAGACGCCGCAATTGCCTGGCGTGGGCATAGCCGCCTGCCCTTCGGCGCAGCGCCTTGCCTTCTTTGGCGTAGGTTTGCTTCAAGGTGATGCCAGCCCGTCTGGCTGCTTGCACAATCTTGCCGCGAGCAATTTCCAGTAACCGGCTATCTACCGGATGCGCAATTGCCTTTTCCTGAATTGTCGTGTCAACAATCACTCGTTTGAATTCAGCCGGTTTGACCGCCTTGGTGTGCACCGCAGTGTCAATCGTTGCCTTCAGCAGCTTCTCAACACCAGCTTCACCAATGGCGGTGCGGAAACGGCCAATCTGGGTGGCATCACACGGCAACTTCGATGTGTAATATTCCTCGCCGCTGAAATACTGCCACACCACATTCTCCGACCAGCGAACCACCAGCTCTTCGTCACTGAGGTTGAACGCATGCTTCAGATACAGCAACGATGCCATCAACCGGATCGGCAAGCGGGGCGACCCGCAGTGCTCACGCCCCCACTGGCAATCGCCAATGTTGTGCCAAAAAGATCGTTGATCTCCAACACTTCACCCTGACGGTTTTTACGCTCAAAAGCAGGGACAAGTGCTGCTTCAATATCAGCCCACGGCAGTCGATTCGACAGCACTGCCAGGGGATGACGCAGATCAATTATCTGATCGAGACGCGCTCGGAAAAAATCATCGGTCGGCATTTCAGTTCCTCTTGATTCTCTCAGTGTTTTGATGCGAATAGTATAAATTCTCAGGGATCAATGCCGTCTAAAATTTGATGATTCCTGCAGTTCATGCAGGCTCTAAGTGTTTTGCAGGGATGACTATGTATCGAGATCACTGACGCATTTACGTACGCCTTTATTGCTTTCGTGCTTCAAATCGTTTGCTCATCTGTATCAAAGAAATTTGAAGGTTAGATAAAGAATTTAAATAGATGATAATCAAGTCTCATTGACACAAGGAGAAGTAAATATGGAATTTTTAATAGCTTTTTTTGGAGCTATATTTGCTCTTTTTGGTTTTGTTGTAGGTCAATATATACTTAAACTAGTAATCTAACCAATTCAAGGCTTTAGAAAAACTATTGGAGAAATATCACATGTATTAATAACTTATAATGTCGTTATTTCAAATAACGATGAATTTGATAAAGAAAGAAAAAATGATGTTTATGAGAAAATCAGGAATTTATCTGGTCAATTGCAGGCATCATATCATCTCATACCGAAGTCCATTAGGAATAAAGAAGGATGTTGGACGTGTTTGTATTCATTTGATCTTCCTTCAAAAGAATCTATTTCATTAGTATCACATAAACTTCAAACTTTAACTAGGGCCTGTTAACACTACCTAAGTGCTTCGACGATGAGAGCGAAATGGATGAATGAGAGAAAAATGACATCCAGTTTGTCGAATCTGGAGAATATTCGACGGAATCCCTTGAGTCTGCGGAATAATCTTTCGATCTCATTGCGTTTTTTGTACATGGCGCGGTCATATTCCCAGAGCTCCAGCCGATTAGTTTTGGGTGGGACAACCGGGATATAACCGAGCTCCAATGCAAGCTGTCTGGTTTGATCACCCTCATAAGCGCGATCCATCAGCAGATGAGTAGGAGAAGAGACGGGGCCGAGTGCTAACAGGAGTTGTCGTCCTTCCGGTGCGTCATGTGTATGCCCCGGAGATAAGGAAAAGTTATGGCTGTTCTGGTATCTGCGGCAACCAGATGAATTTTAGTGGTCCAGCCACCTCGGGATTGCCGATGGATTGCGGGCCGTTTTTTTTTAATGCACCAGTACCATCAGGGTGCACTTTGATGCTGGTGCTATCCATCGAAACGGCTTCAATCTTGATGCGAATGATTTGTTGATGCTGCAGCTGCTCAAAAACTTTTTGAAGCACGCCGCTTTTCGCCCATCGATTCATTCGAGTGTAGATGGTATGCCAATTACCGAAACGCTTGGGTAGTCCGCGCCACTTGCAACCATGCTCGGTAACATACAGAATAGCATTGAGAATTTGTAGATTGGAATGACTGACATTGCCACGCTGGCGCGGCATGCAGTGTTCGATCTGTTGATATTGAGTTTCGGTGATTTCCATCACCGTATTATATCAAATAGTGTTAACAGGCCCTAATTAGTCATCCCTGCAAAACACTTAGAGCCTGCATGAACTGCAGGAATCATCAAATTTTAGACGGCATTGATCCCTGAGAATTTATACTATTCGCATCAAAACACTGAGAGAATCAAGAGGAACTGAAATGCCGACCGATGATTTTTTCCGAGCGCGTCTCGATCAGATAATTGATCTGCGTCATCCCCTGGCAGTGCTGTCGAATCGACTGCCGTGGGCTGATATTGAAGCAGCACTTGTCCCTGCTTTTGAGCGTAAAAACCGTCAGGGTGAAGTGTTGGAGATCAACGACTCTTTTTGGCACAACATTGGCGATTGCCAGTGGGGGCGTGAGCACTGCGGGTCGCCCCGCTTGCCGATCCGGTTGATGGCATCGTTGCTGTATCTGAAGCATGCGTTCAACCTCAGTGACGAAGAGCTGGTGGTTCGCTGGCCGGAGAATGTGGTGTGGCAGTATTTCAGCGGCGAGGAATATTACACATCGAAGTTGCCGTGTGATGCCACCCAGATTGGCCGTTTCCGCACCGCCATTGGTGAAGCTGGTGTTGAGAAGCTGCTGAAGGCAACGATTGACACTGCGGTGCACACCAAGGCGGTCAAACCGGCTGAATTCAAACGAGTGATTGTTGACACGACAATTCAGGAAAAGGCAATTGCGCATCCGGTGGATAGCCGGTTACTGGAAATTGCTCGCGGCAAGATTGTGCAAGCAGCCAGACGGGCTGGCATCACCTTGAAGCAAACCTACGCCAAAGAAGGCAAGGCGCTGCGCCGAAGGGCAGGCGGCTATGCCCACGCCAGGCAATTGCGGCGTCTGCACAAAACCGTTAAACGCCAACGCACGATCCTTGGTATCGTGCTGCGGGAGATCCAGCGCAAACTGGCAACCGTGACGACGGTCTGTGCCGCATCGCTGCAGCAATTGACCACGCTATTGGAACGGGCAGGACGGATTCATAAGCAGCAACAAGGACAATAACAAACTCTATGCATTGCACGCACCGGAAGCCGAATGCATCGGCAAGGGCAAAGCACGCAAACCTTACGAGTTCGGAGTTAAAGCCGGCATTGCTGTTACGCACAAAAGCGGCCTGATAGTCGGTGCCAGAACCTTTCCTGGCAATCCCTACGATGGTCATATTCTCCACCAACAGCTCGAACAAACGCACAGGCTACTCGAAGATACCGGATCAATACCGAAGCAGGTTATTGCCGATCTCGGGTTCCGGGGAGTGGATGCTGACAATCCGGCAGTGGAAATCATCCATCGCGGCAAGTACAAGTCGCTGACGAAACCGCAGCGGCGCTGGCTCAAGCGCCGGCAGGCCGTGGAACCTGCAATCGGGCATCTGAAGTCGGATCACCGAATGAATCGCTGCTGGTTACCAGGTCAGTTGGGTGATGCACTGCACGCTGTGTTATGTGCGGCTGGCTACAATCTGCGCTGGCTGATGAGAGCTATACACCGTTTGGGCATCAAGAATTCTTTATTGCGACTTGCGCTGCTGCAACTGATCAACACCTTTTACACAAAACGTTCGTTTGTCGGCATGACTGTGTGAATTTTGCAGGGGCGACTAAATAATCCGCTGAAGCGGGTTTGAAAGAATTTGCTATTTTTTTAATCTCTACCGGGTTTATCGCCTCTTAGGACGGACCGTTCATTGGCATTCATACCTGACAGCGCCATTGCGATGTAGTATAAAATCAAATTAGGAAGCGGTGTGTTTCCGCAGAGCGGTTATGCGATCAAATAATTGGAAGGAACAAATATGTCTCGATCACTTTTTATTCTTATCGTCTTTGCTGCAATGCTCCAAGGGTGCGTCACCTCCAGAGAGGTGTTTCTGGCTGATGGAACCAGAGGACACAACATCAACTGCAGCGGCTCCGGATTGAATTATAGCTATTGCCTTGAGAAAGCGGGCGAGATCTGCGGTGCGCGCGGGTATCACCTGCTGAATCAGCAAGGCGATGTTGTTCCTTTCTCTCAAGCAATCAGTGAGTTTGATGCAAATACACAATTAGCATCAGTCGGATATTCGACATATTCCGCTACAACAATCACGCGGAATCTATTTATCAAATGCAAATAAGTGGAGGTAACTTATGAAAGTCGAGGTGACAGTTGAATTAGAGATAAGTCTGCATAAAACCAGTATTGCGGACATCAAGAAATTACTGGAAGAAATGATGGATCCCAAAAAATTTGATGCCTTAGAAGCGATCAGAATAAAAGATGTAAAAATAGGGGAATAGATTATCTTTCAATGCCAATTGAGAGGGATTCCGCTGTAATTTTGCACCGACAATCAGATTGCGATATTCATTTTTCCGGATCTGTGTTTTCTCCTTTTCTTTACCATCGAGAATGACAGCGCCGGCAATAACGCTGGCGGTGTTGCCAAAATATCGCGCCAATCTGAGTACAATGTCGATAGTGATTTCACGGCGTTCCGCACAATATCATTTCTTGTCGGTGTGATCGCACGTAATCCAATACCGCCAGCAAAACCGGCGGTATTGGATCTCACACAACAACACAAGCACAAACCTAAAAAGATGTTGACTATAGTTCGCCATGCCAGCTATTCAGCATGGCTTCACTTTTAAAACAATCCCAGATATAACCAGCGGTGGCTGAAATCATCATTAGTTTTAGCATGAGCATCACCGCCACTTCCGGAATAATCCAGTTGGATTTGAGAAAAGTCGCTGAGATTGAGCGCACGCGCGGTACTGCGCAAGGTAAAGCTATAGTTGTTCGTCGCATTTTGATCAGCACTGCAGCTTTGGCTGCTCACTAAGGCTTCACTGGTATCGGTACCGTTCTTCAGGTAACTGACTTCTTCTTCGCTTACTTTGACATCGTTGGAAACAGCAATCACTCTCAGGGTGTTGGTAATGCTTTCGTCGGCAATATCAAAATACACGCCATGCAAATTTTTCATGCTGCCGCCCGCTTGCTTGACTTTGAAAAACAAAGAACCGTTTGCCATTTCTTCGATCGTTACCCATGCCACCGGTTTTGTTTGTTGTTGTGCTGTCGTACCGTTAACTAAGAATGATATTGTTGCCATGATCGTCTCCTGAATTTAATCCTGTAATGACTACCCTTATTCAGTAGTCGCTGTTGTTGTGAACACAGGAGTAACTATAAACTCAGAAACCAACCCAATTGTGGAGACAATGCAAACTCTTTGTTAAATGTCAGTCAAAATTAACAAAATAAGCGGCAATGTAGTGCAAGAATATTGAATATCCTAATGATTAATAACATCATTCATAAAATGTGCAGGGGTATGAATTGTTACTCGGAGAAAAATTCACGCGCTTTATCCATCCATGATTTTGCCCGTGGACTGTGCCGGGAACCGTCTTTTAGTAAAGGAGCCGATATTGCATTCGATACGATTGATCACAAAGCTGTCAGCAGAATGACGAATACGGCGCACCATCTGGACGACCCGAATGTGCTTTTTGTTGCCCGGTAGTTTTTGTATTGAAGGGGATCATGTCAATTTGCCTTTTTGAGTTGAGATTATGCGGAGCAGTTCGGCAATTGCATATCAATTCATTACGCACCGGTATCGGATGCGGCAGGCCGCCCGGCGTATTCGGGATTGCTGCTGTTCAAGATGCTGCTGACAGGAATCTGGAATGGAGGTTTAAGTGATGAATCGGTGGAAGACATGGCGAATTCGAATCTGCATGTGATGCGATTTCCAGGATTGTCGCTGGAAGACGATGTGCCGGACCACTCAGTATTGTCGCGCTTCAGAACGCGATTAACGGCGGCAGGCGCTTGGGATGGTTTGTTAACGCGGATAAATGAGCAAATACAAGCGCACGATATCGCGGTCAGAAAAGGCTGTCATGTCGATGCGAGCATTACGCAAAGTCCGCGTAAACCTAAAACCCGGCCTGCTTATGAAGTGGTGAATGACCGGGAAGAACGGGATGATGAGCCGGATACCCAAGTGGCGATGCGGGTTATTGAGGTGACCCAACCGGGCGTGGATACTGAGGCACGTTGGGTCAGGAAAGGTGGCCAATCGGTCTTTGGTTATAAACAACACACGATGGTCGATAGCGCCGGGTTGGTCATGGCAGTAATCACCACCGCAGCCAATGCCACGACAGTAAGCCGCTGCTGGATCTGCTCGACAAAGCCAATGTTCAGCCGGGAGTCCGCATTCATGCCGACAAGGCCTATAGCAGCCAGAAACATCGCGATGCTTTGAAATCACGCGGTATTAAAAATGGCATTCAGGATAAGGCCACAAAGAATAACCCATTGGCGCGTCGACAGTTGCAGCGCAATAGTCTGATCACGAAATCCCGCTATGTTGTTGAACGCACCTTCGGCAGTCAGGCACGTTGGTTCAATGCTAAAATCCTGCGTTATCGCGGTCTGGCCTTGGCGCATGCCTGGCATATGCTATTGGCGATGGCGTATAACCTGAAAAGGTTACCCAAACTCTTTGCCGATCGTCGAATGATGACGCAAATATAGGAATACTGCATCCTCTCAACCGGAAATGGCCGGTTGAGTGTGATTATTCCTGATTCATGTGCAAAAAAATAGTTAAAAAACACCCGATCTCCTTACAAATAAACCCAGAATTACACCGGAATGATAAGGTTACGACCTTTTGCAAAGGTCTCCCCGAGTACAAGCCACGCGTGACATTGGCTTGCACTCATTGATTTTGGGGCTGTAGTAGATCAGGTTAAATCTGAGTCCAAAGTTTGAGTATTTTTAGTTGTTGTTTAAGTGTTCCATAATTGAATCTGAATTCGCATTCTTTGAGAAACAGTGGAATGATTCTTTAGGAATGCCATTGTATTTTCTTAAGACGCATTTAGCCTGATTCCAAAAGTTCTCAATGCCATTGATGTGATTCTTACCTTGAGCAAAGAGTGTGGAATGATTGATCCGTTCATGGTAAAAATGATTCACATCAAGCGCATTGTAACTGCGATAATAATCTGTATAAACTACGCTGTCAGGTGCTATTTTTCTAGTAATGAGCGGCATCGACGTTTCTGTCTTGGTATCTCCAACGACCTTCGTGTAGACCTTGCCACCACGTTTTAATATGCCAAACACCGCAACCTTACCTGCAGCGCCTCGATCTCGTTTACCTTTACGGATACCGCCAAAGTAGCTTTCATCCAACTCCACCACACCATCAAAGATTTCGTGAGATTCCTGTTCCAAATGGTAAACAATTACTTCGCGTATTTTGCGATAAAACAGGACTGCACTATTCGGTTGTCCAGTATATCGGCTGCCGATCTTGCTGTAACCTCCAACACAAAGTATTCCAGCAGCTTTAATTGTGTTTTCTTTAATAATCTACAATAGCTTATCTTCATTCAATTAGCTTAGCATCTAAGCTAATCTACTACAGACCCTAATTTTTTATAAGAGTTAAAACATGCACGTATGGCATGAAATCAGTGCACAAATTTCCGCCGTGACCGGTAAACCATTCCAGGTCAAAGAATCCCACCCGACCAGCGGCGGTTGCATCAATCAAACGTATTGTATAGCCAACGAATCGCAGTGTTTTTTTGTGAAACTGAATTCCGCGGATAATCTTGATATGTTTGCAGCGGAATCCGCCGGTCTCGAAGAAATCCGGCAATCGGCTGCGATACGTGTACCGCGGCCCATTTGCTACGGACACAACGATGAGATGGCATGGCTGGTGCTGGAATATCTCAATCTCAGCCAAAGTGCGCGTGGCAAAGCATCCGTTCTGGGCGAACAGCTGGCTGCCATGCATCGCGTGACTTCTTCGCAGTACGGCTGGTATCGCGACAATACCATCGGACAAACGCCGCAAATAAATTCATTTTCTTCCGATTGGGTAGAATTCTGGCGCACGCAACGATTGGGGTATCAACTCAATCTGGCACAACGGAATGGATTCATCGGGAGGTTACAAACATTGGGCAAGCAGTTATTAAACGATCTGGATAAATTTTTTACCGATGCGCCGCCCTCTCCATCGCTGTTGCACGGCGACCTGTGGAGTGGCAATTATGACTATGATGATAGCGGAAATCCGGTATTATTCGATGCTGCAGTCTATTACGGCGATCGCGAGACGGATATTGCCATGACCGAACTTTTCGGCGGCTTCCCAGCCGATTTTTATTCCGCTTACCGCTATAATTATCCGCTGGATTCCGGTTATAATACCCGTAAACACGTTTATAACCTCTATCATATTCTGAACCACTTGAATCTTTTTGGCAGCGGTTATCGCCATCAAGCCGAACATACAATAAATACGTTGCTTGCTGAAATTCATTAATATACTGATACATTATTTATTTACTCAAAACCATACAAACCAATCTCACTGATCTCATGAATTTTTCTTGTTACGATAACCGCTCATGACCAAGTATGTCTTTGTGACTGGTGGTGTTGTTTCCTCCTTGGGTAAAGGGATTGCTGCCGCATCTCTGGGTGCGTTGTTGGAATCGCGCGGTCTTAAAGTCACCATGCTCAAACTGGATCCCTATATCAACGTGGATCCCGGGACCATGAGTCCGTTCCAGCATGGTGAAGTGTTTGTCACCGAGGATGGCGCTGAAACCGATCTGGATTTGGGTCATTACGAACGTTTCATCAGCACGCGCATGACGCGGCACAATAACTTCACCACCGGTCAGATTTATGAAAGCGTGATTCGCAAGGAGCGGCGCGGTGATTATCTTGGCGGCACAGTGCAAGTGATTCCGCATATCACCGATGAAATCAAACGCTACATTCAAATGGGTGTAGGCGATGCGCAGATTGCGATTATTGAGATCGGCGGCACGGTCGGCGATATCGAGTCACTGCCGTTTCTGGAAGCCATCCGGCAAATGGCGGTGCAAAATCCGCGCACCGATACCTGTTTCATCCACCTCACCCTGTTGCCTTATATCGGTTCGGCCGGTGAATTGAAAACCAAACCGACCCAACATTCGGTCAAGGAATTGCGCGAAATCGGTATTCAACCCGATGTTTTATTATGCCGCTCGGATCGCGAGGTGCCGAAAGAAGAGCGCAGAAAAATAGCACTCTTCACTAATGTTCAGGAAGAAGCGGTTATTTCCGCGATCGATGTCGACAGTATCTATAAGATCCCGGGATTACTGCATGAACAGATGCTCGACGAAATTATCTGCCATAAGCTGAGTATCCTAGCCAAACCTGCGGATTTAAGCGTGTGGAAGAAGCTGGTGCATGCGCTGGAGCACCCGAAACACACCGTCACCATCGCCATTGTCGGCAAATATGTCGATCTGACCGAATCGTATAAATCGCTGTCCGAGGCTTTGATTCATGCCGGTATTCATACCAACAGCCGGATTAATATCGCCTATATCGACTCCGAAACAATCGAAAAAGAAGGTACGGACAGCTTGGTTGACATGGATGCGATCCTGGTTCCCGGTGGCTTCGGTAAACGCGGTGTAGAAGGGAAGATTATGGCGATCAATTTCGCCCGCACCCACCGCATCCCGTACTTAGGCATTTGCTTGGGTATGCAACTGGCCGTCATCGAATATGCGCGCAATAAAACCGGCATGAAAGGTGCGCATAGCACGGAATTCAATCCGGATACCCCCTACCCGGTGATCGGTTTGATCACCGAATGGCGCACGCGCGACGGGCAAATCGAAACGCGCGATGAAAATTCCGATATCGGCGGCAGTATGCGTCTGGGTGGGCAGGAATGTATGTTGAAAAAAGATTCGCTCGCCTGGAAAACCTATGGGGTGGATACCATTATCGAACGCCACCGCCATCGTTATGAAGTCAACAGCTTTTATATTCCTAAATTGGAAAAAGCGGGGCTTTGCATCAGCGGCTTTTCCAAGGAAGAGAATTTATGCGAAATGATCGAACTTCCTGAAGCTGATCACCCGTGGTTTCTCGGTTGCCAATTTCACCCGGAATTCACTTCAACGCCGCGGCTCGGTCATCCGCTGTTCAGATCCTACGTGCAGGCCGCTATCCGCTTTGCTAATGAACGCCACCAGCATGCCGGGGACGAAAAAATACATGCCGTGCACAACAATTGATCCACCGGATTCCAGTAGTAAAACTTAAAAAATAATCGTCAACACAGGGAAATGTAGTATGAGCGCAATAGTAGATGTTATCGCTCGCGAGATTCTTGATTCTCGCGGTAATCCAACCATTGAAGCGGATGTTCTGCTCGAATCCGGCGTGCTCGGGCGCGCCTCGGTTCCATCCGGAGCATCCGTCGGTACGCGGGAGGCAATGGAATTACGCGATGGCGATGCGCAACGTTACTCCGGCAAAGGCGTGCTCAAAGCTGTGGAAAATGTGAATACTGAAATTTCCGAAACATTAATGGGACTGGATGCCACCGAGCAGAATTTCATCGATCAGGAAATGATCAACTTGGACGGTACCGAAAACAAATCCAGACTCGGCGCCAATGCGATTCTTGCAGTATCGCTTGCAGTTGCCAAGGCAGCTGCGGAGGAATCCGGCCTGCCATTGTACCGCTACCTCGGCGGCGCGGCTTCGATGTCGATGCCGGTGCCTTTGATGAATTTGATCAATGGCGGTGCACACGCCAACAACAACATCAACATGCAGGAATTCATGATCGTGCCGTTGGGAATTGCCGATTTTCGCGATGCCATCCGCTGCGGCGCAGAAGTTTTCAGCACGTTGAAGAAACTCATCCATGGCAAAGGCATGCCGACCACTGTCGGTGACGAAGGTGGATTCGCGCCCAATCTGGAAAACAATGAAGCCGCATTGCAACTGATCGTTCAAGCCATTGACCAGGCCGGTTACCAACCTGGTAGAGATGTCGCCATCGGTATCGACTGTGCCAGCTCGGAATTCTACCAGGACGGCAAATACCACTTGGCATCCGACGGCTTGCACCTGACGTCCGAACAATTCGCCGATTATCTGGCGTCGTGGGTCGATAAATACCCGATCATCAGTATCGAAGACGGTATGAGCGAACTGGACTGGGCCGGATGGGAACTGCTGACCGCCAAGTTAGGCAAATCGATTCAATTGGTCGGTGATGACATCTTCGTCACCAATACAAAAATCCTGCAGGAAGGTATCAAGCGCGATATCGCCAATTCCATTCTGATCAAGGTCAATCAAATCGGTACATTGACCGAAACCTTTTCAGCGATTGAAATGGCGAAATGCGCCGGCTATACCGCCGTCATCTCGCACCGCTCCGGTGAAACCGAAGATACTACCATCGCGGATATCGCGGTCGCCACCAACGCCTTGCAAATTAAAACCGGCTCAATGTCCCGTTCCGACCGGCTCGCGAAATACAATCAATTGCTGCGGATTGAAGAGGACCTGGGAGATTCGGCAAGTTATGCCGGCCGGAGAGCGTTTTACCAGCTCAAATAATGAAACTGCTGAGTTTCATCCTGCTCCTGTTGATTGCTGCAATGCAATATCCGTTATGGCTTGGTAAAGCGAGCTGGCTAAAAGTCTGGCAAGTGGATCAGGAAGTAATCGCGGCGCGGGCGGAAAACTTGCAACTGCAAAATCGTAATAATAAGCTCGAGGCCGAAGTCAATGACTTGAAACAAGGCCTCGAAGCCATCGAAGAACGCGCCCGCAGCGATTTAGGCATGATCAAGGAAGGCGAGATACTCTTTCAGATCGTCAGGAATTCCCAGCAAAAGCCAGCGCAATAATTTCCGTGAACTCCTCGGAAAATTAAGCGCCTAAAATCAAACCGGGCGGTTGCGAGCCGAGCAGCACCGGATCATCCGGTCATTAGATAATTTCACCTATAATTCGCTTGAAAAGCGGCAAGTGATTCATATATCAGACTCGTTTCGTTTTGAATTAGATAAAAACCATGGAGTAAAAAATGAAAAGAATCATTCTCTTTTTAGCAACCAACTTGGCGATCGTCGTCGTATTGAGCATTACGTTACGGTTACTCGGTGTTGAGAAAATACTGGATGCACAAGGAACTGGCTTGAATATCAACTCGCTGTTGGTATTCGCAGCGGTATTCGGATTCGGCGGTTCTCTGATATCGCTTGCGCTCTCCAAATGGACTGCTAAGCGTTTTACCGGCGCACAAATCATCGAAATGCCACGCAATGCACAAGAACACTGGCTGGTTACCACAGTACAACGCCAAGCGCAAGCAGCCGGCATCGGCATGCCGGAAGTGGCGATTTACGATGCGCCGGACGTCAACGCTTTTGCTACCGGCATGTCACGGAACGATGCACTGGTTGCAGTCAGTACCGGTCTCCTGAATACCATGAGTCAGGATGAAGCCGAGGCTGTATTGGCGCATGAAGTCAGTCATATCGCCAACGGCGATATGGTCACACTGGCGTTGATCCAGGGCGTCGTCAACACATTTGTCATCTTCCTGTCGCGTGTTATCGGTCATACCGTGGATCGCGTCATCTTCAAAACGGAAGAAGGCCATGGCCCCGCTTTCTGGGTTACCAATATCATTGCTGAAATCGTGCTCGGCGTGCTGGCCAGCATCATCGTCATGTGGTTCAGCCGTCAACGCGAGTTTCGCGCCGACGCCGGCGGAGCAAGTTTAGCGGGAAGGGAAAAAATGATTGCCGCCTTGCGGCGCCTGCAGATGATTCATGAACCAGCGCATTTGCCCGATCAACTGGCTGCTTTCGGTATTTCCGGCGGCAGTAACGGATTTTCACGCTTGTTCATGTCGCATCCGCCTTTGGAAGAAAGAATCGCGGCTTTAGAGATGCAGTAATAAGCAATCTTCACGTTAATGGGTATAAAAAAACGCCGTACGATTACTTCGTGCGGCGTTTTATAATTTTATGTTGCGGCGGTTGCCGCTTTGCCAAAACCAGTCAAAAAACTTTGCAGCTATTATCAGTAGGAAGTTTCCCGTGAAAAATCTTGCCAGATAAAAGGCGGATTAACCGATGGTTTAGTAGGAATCAGAAAAGTAGCTGCATCCAACACACCCACCAAGGTGCGCCCGACAGAATGCATCACTCCCATTCCCAGTCCGATGGTAATACCGTAAACCGGCCCGTCTTTTTGACTGGTTAAAATAATATTCTTGGGTAACTCCAACCAGCCAGTTACTACATTGGCAACACCACTCGCGAGTTTCTCAGCCGAGTTATTCACATAACTATCGGAAGCGACAGCCTGGGACGAGAAAAGGAACAATATTGAAAGCACCAAAGACAGTTTAACAATGCTCCTCATTAAAAAATCTCCTTTATATAGTTTTAGAAATTTTAGCAATTGATTTTTGCTCAACATAGAAAATAAGCAAAAATTCCCCAGCAGTTTACCTCTTCACAGCTCATCAGACAAATCCATGCTCATAAAAGGGATTGTGCATAAACGAGCGGATTATCAGCATCAAGACGCGCTGAAAAAGAAATTTCCTCAAAAACCCAGTGGAAATGTCGATAACCATGCTCCTGGCAAACAGGCAATCCACGGAATTCTACCGATCATAATCCGATTGATGTCATTGGAGGAGTATCACAACATGGAAGGACTTATCGTTGAACCATCCAGAACTTACCAAAAATTGCTGTCAACTGCGATTGAATCGGGCGGACTAGGAACCAAGCAGGTATCAACCGGTAGTGAGGCGCTATCGCTACTGCAGAAACAGCCTTTTGATCTGGTTTTCATCGCCACTCACTTGCAAGATATGGATGGTCCCATGTTTTCGTCGCAATTGCGCGCCGATTCCCGCACCCGGCAAATTCCGCTGGTGATGATTACCGCAAATGATGATAAGCAATTCCAGGATGAGGCGTTTTCCGCCGGTGTCACCGAAATATTTTGCAAGCACGAACTGGATAAAATTACCAGCTACACCGTGCAGTTCTCCAGAAAACGATGCAGCAAGGCAATGAGCGGGCGAATTTTATACCTTGACGACAGCTCATACATGACAAGCACAGTAACCTCGTTGCTCTCGGATTGCGGCTACACGGTCGATCATTTCAGCAATGGCGAGGAAGGATTACAAGCATTCCAGGATCATGATTACGATCTGGTGCTCGCCGACACTTTGCTGAAAGGAAAATTCAACGGCCAGGCGATTGTAAAAACAATCCGCAACCTTGAAAACGATAGAAGAAATGTACCGCTGCTGGTCTTCTCGGTTCTTGACGATGCGACGCACAAAGTGGAATTGCTGCGTTCCGGTGTCAATGATTACGTCAGCAAACCGCTAATCCAAGAGGAATTGCTGGCACGAATCAATACGCTGATCAGTAATAAGAAACTGTCAAGCAAGGCAATCTCGCAATTGGCTCAAATGCACGAACTGACGATGAAAGATCCGCTCACCGGTTTATATAACCGCCATTTCTTGCTGGAAACGGCGCCATCGAAACTGAGCGAAGCTGCCCGGCATAGCATTCCATGCAGCCTGATTATGATCGACATCGATCGGTTCAAATCCATCAATGAAAAATTCGGTCTTGCCAGCGGAGATAAGGTATTGAAGGAAATAGCCGCGATACTCACCGGTTCTGTTCGCAGAGAAGATATCGCTGTCCGTTATGGCGAAGAGGAATTCGCGCTGCTGCTGCTTTATTGCGATATTTCCGGCGCGGCGGTTATCGCCGGAAAAATACGCCAATCGATCGAGAATCTGCAACCATCCGGTATCGATATCACCGCAAGTCTGGGCGTAGCCGAATTGCAATCCAATTCATGCAATGGCTTCACCGATCTGTTGAGAGCCGCCACGGAAGCGGTCGAGCGGTCTAAATCCGGCGGATGTAATCAGGTTTTCGTATACCATCCATAATACAATCTCGGGTTTCCGCATCCGCTAGGCGGAATTCTGCTCCAGCATGGCAATTGCATGACTCTCGATGTAACGCTGATATTTCTTTTCCTTGATGGCATCGACATGCACCAGAATCAGCGCATCGACGCAGTTTGAGAATTGCGGATCGATATTGAATCCCAGAAATTCGCAACCGCCCGGTTCGCATAATTCCACATATTGTTTATACAGTACCGGCACCTTGACACCGGATACATCGAGTTTTTCTTTCAGCAATGCCACGGCATTCTTATACTCCGCTTCACCGATAATATTGCGGTAAGCCGCAAAATCCGATACCGCGTCAAATTCGAACGGCAGCCTTGATGCGGCCAGCTGCTCGTTGTTACCGAACAAGGTGTGATAGAAACTGGCGATCGCCTGTTGCGCCGGTTTAGGTAGTGACGTACTCATCGACACCGGCCCGATCAAGTAACGTATTTGCGGATGCTGATGCAAATAGGCGCCAATACCGTACCACAAGTAATCCAGACTACGCTTGTTCTGGTAACGAGGCTGAATGAAACTACGGCCCAGCTCGATGGATTGCTCCAAATATGGCAGGAAACCGGGACTGAACTCAAACAAACTGTGCGTGTACAACCCATCCGCACCGCGCGTTTTGAGAATTTCCGCCGCTTCGCCGATACGATACGAACCGATGATCTCAAGTTCGTCTTCGTCCCACAAAATCAAGTGGCGGTAATAGCGATCGTAACTGTCGATATCCAGCGCGTTACCGGTACCCTCCTGCACCTGGCGGAACGACAGTTCGCGCAGGCGGCCGATTTCGCGCATCACGCTGGAATTCGGTAAATAATCGAACAGATAAATGTGCTTGCCATCCTGCGTTTTGCCGATCAGTTGCGACGCTTTCAATTCCTTGCGGATCTGTTTGGTACGTACCGGATGAATGATGTTCTCGATCGGTTTGAACAGCTCTTTTTTCTTTTTCTTGCCGAGCAAATAGACTTGCTTGCGCATCAGTTTGGCCACGTCTTTTTTCGACAAATCCATCGCCGCAATCGATTCCCACGGAATCGGCTTGCCGATGCGGAACGAAATCTCACCGCCCTGCTTGTTGAACATCTCGTTGACCAGCATCATCGTACCGAGCGGTTTGTAGATACTCGATAGCCCGTAAAACACCGCGGAATTCTTGCCGCCGATATGCACCGGCACAATCGGCGCTTGGGTTTTCTTCGCCAGCGAAATAAAGCCGGATTTCCATTTGCCATCACGCACGCCAAGCGGTGAAATACGCGACACTTCACCAGTGGGAAACACGATCACCGCTTGTTCCGCCTCCAGCGCGGCGACAATCTGATTCATGTTGTCGCGGTGCTTCGCCACGCTGGAAAAATTATCCACCGACAGAAGCAAACTTCTCAGCGGATCGATACAATCCAGCAAGATCGTCGCCACGATTTTCACATCGGTACGAATTTCCGACACCAGTTTCAACAACGCCAAGCCATCCAACGAACCAAGGGGATGATTAGCCACGATCAACACCCGGCGCTGATCCGGAATCCGCGCCCGGTCTTTACTGGAAACCTGGAACGAGAAATTGAAATGCTCCAGCACGGCATCGTTGAACTCCAACCCTTCCAAATGCCGGTGCGTCTCGATGAAGCGATTGATCTCATCCTGATGCAGCACTTTCTTCAATAATGAAGATGCCGCTTTCATCAGCGGCTTATCGCTCTGCACATCCGAGCCTGGAAAATAATCTTTCAACATCGCATCGACATCCAGCATTCGTTGACTCCACTATGAAATTGATTGATGAGTACGATAGTGAAGTTTTGTGACAAGATGATGACAACTGAGTATTTTTATTTGATTTATTAGTAAAATTTTCTAAGAATCAAATGAGGGAGAATAAATTGACGAGAGAAACAGGTACGCAACACGACATGTTAAACCAACAACCCAATCATGATCGCCGAATGAGAATTATAGATCGACTTGACGAGATAATTGTTCAAGGTGCTAAAAACTTAGCAATTTTGAATGGAGGAGCTGTAATCGCTATGCTTGCGTCTGTTCAGGCTTTGATTAACAAACCTGAATACTTATGCTTATGCTTCAAAACATATGCACTTAGAGCCTTAATCTGTTTCCTTTTAGGTGCTTTTCTTGCTGCCATAACTTTCTTCTTTCATCATGGCTATGTTTATCGCACATACCAAGATACAAATACGCAAATGAAGTGGAAAAAGATAGTTTGGGGGATATTAATCACTTCCGCAACATTTGCTTTAGGCGGTGGTTCGTTTGTTACCTACGGTATCTGGAAAGCAATATAACTCTATTGTTTCCTTCTTAGTTTTTGTAAATTCTTCGGTTTGATAACTTTGTTCATATTCCATCTTCAATCAAACCACTGCCAGATGACCTGAACCAACCACTCCGGCTCATCCAGCGGCAAATCATGCCCGGCCGATTCATGCTCCACATAATCAGCATTCCAGGTCTGCGCGAACTTTTGGCTGCAACGGTAATCCACCAGCCGATCCGTTGGGCTGGTGACGACAAGTAGCGGTTGCTGCGGTTTTGTTGTGACTGAAAATTTCATGGCGGCGAGGAATTGGTTTCTCGCGCTGATTGGCGATACCGGGTTCTGCCGCTGCCATTGCTGCCAGGATTCGAGCAGTTTTGTATCGTGTTGATGGCGATTGGAAGTCAATCGCAGAATATCCGCTTCCCTTTGCACACACGAATGAAACATTATACGCAAAATATAAGGATAAGCCGTCCAGCGCAGGCGATGGTAAAACGGCGATAGCGGTCTGGCGCTGGTGTTGATCAATACCGCGGCTTCAATCTCGGCGGGATAGCGTGTCATCCAGTCGATGGCGATCATGCCGCCCATCGACAACGCAATCAGCCGGATCGGTTGGCTCAGATCAATTTGCTGGCGCAGTGCATCGGTCATCCCGGCGATGGTAGCCGGACTGGTTTCGTAATTGCGCAGGCCGTTGCCGGGCAGATCCGGTGTGCTGATCGACGCACCGGGGAATCGTTGCTGCAAATGACCGGGAAAACCGCCCCAATGCCGCGCTTCGCGCCATAAACCGCGCAGCAGCACGAAATGCGGCGGACGGTTCATGGGTACCACAGCGCCAGGGCTTGTTGCTCCAGTTGCTTCGCATCGCTACGCTCAAGCCAATTATGGTATGACAACGTGGCGTGCAGCAAAAACTCCATCAAAATCAGATGGCTTCTCAGCACACGATTGAGCCGGTGCGGCTTGATCGGATGGTACAAACCGAGCAGCTGCCGCAATTGCAACGGATTTTTGCGAATCCAGCGCCACGATCCCATTTCCAGCGTCAGTGGCAGAAAAATCGTGTGATGCTCCAGCGACTGCAAGTACAGAAAATCCCACAAATCACCGTGCACCAGGTAATGCTGCGATTGCGGCTCGAACAAGTAATCCTGATGCGGGTAGGTTTGCATGAACAAATTGCGTAAATAACAGATTTCCTTCAAGTGCTTGATCGGTTCCAACCGGCTCCGGGCGTACGGAAACCAGATTTGATTGCGAAAACCGAAACCGGAATGGCAATCGAGCACCAGGCTGAACGGCGCGGGAAACACTTCCTGCATGATGAAATCGCACAGCGCTTGCGCTTCCGCTTGCATCGGTTCGTTGCTTTTGCCGCGATACCACGGCAGCGCCGGTGAAATCCGGTGGCCTCCAGCCAGCAAAATGGTTTTTTCTCGGCTATCGACCGGCGCATTGCGCATCAAATCGATGCCTTGCGCATTCGCGCGGGTTTTGCTCAACATCCCGGCGGGATTGACGATCGGCAGGAAATTAATGCGCACCAGCTGCAGAATGTCCGCCAACACCCGATCCCATTTCAACCGCTCCAGCAACCCTTCGAGGAATGCGATGACCACTTGCGTGCCGATACGCTCCAAGCCGTGAACACCGGCAACGTACGTCACGCACGGCACCGCCGGACCGCGATTGCCCAATGTCAGCGCATAGATTGGCAACGAGTCATCGC
Source organism: Gammaproteobacteria bacterium (assembly GCA_015709635.1). NCBI lineage: Bacteria > Pseudomonadati > Pseudomonadota > Gammaproteobacteria > Gammaproteobacteria bacterium. The sequence continues at coordinate 1,334,032 of CP054180.1, read as the reverse complement.
CGGACCGCACCCGGCACAGTATTTGGCTGCGCAAATGCCCGGCGTAGTTCTCCTGAATAATCGCTTCGATCTGCTCGAGCTCCGGAAACGGCTGGTTGGTTATTGGCGGTGCACGCATTATTGATAAGGAATGTGTGACTGGAATCCTGCTAGCGATAAGAGCTGCATGTTACTCGAATCTTCTCGCCAGTATCAAAGAAAACCGCACTGTTACTTATTTTTCATAAAGATTTCATCAATATGTAACAAATGCTTCAACGAAGCTTAACAAACAGCCTTTATGCTGCGAACCATCATTCATCCATTTAAAAAGGCGTTTATGATTAAGAACAAGGCTCCTATCAAGGTACGAAGCGTTTGGATTTCGGATGTGCATCTCGGATTTCGCGGTTGTCAGGCGGAAGCCTTACTACACTTTTTGCATTCGGTGGAAACCGATTATCTGTTTCTGGTCGGCGATATCGTCGATTTCTGGAGTATCAAAAAGAGCCCCTATTGGCCGCAACATCATACCAATGTTATCCGCTCCATTCTGGGAAAAGCCAAGCACGGCACCAAAGTGATCTATGTACCGGGTAATCACGACGAAGCATTGCGGGATTGTGTCGGTCACGTATTCGGCAATGTCGAAATTCACCAGGATTATGTGCACACCACCACCGACGGCAAAAAGCTGCTGGTCATGCACGGCGATGAATTCGACATGATCATCAAAAACAGCCGCTGGCTTGCCAAGCTGGGCAATATCGCATACGACACCTTGCTCGATCTGAATCACTACTTCAACGGTTTGCGTAAATTTTTCGGTTACTCGTATTGGTCTCTATCGGCTTACCTGAAGTTAAAAGTCAAAAACGCGGTCAGTTACATCAGCAGTTTTGAAGAAGCATTGGCACATCTGGCCAAGGACCGCGGTGTCGATGGCGTTGTCTGCGGCCATATCCATCACGCCGAATTGCGGGAAATCAATTCCGTTCTCTATTGCAACGATGGTGACTGGGTGGAAAGCTGTTCCACTTTGCTGGAACATCTCGACGGGTCGCTGGAACTGGTGTTCTGGTCCGAGCGGTTTGAACAGCACAAAAATCTCGTACAAGCGGAATTGCTGGCCAGTAAAAGAGCGGCTTAAATTCTTTTGAACCATCCATCGTCAGCGAAAACCGTTTTAAGCCTGGACGGCGGCGGCAGCCACCTGCTGATTCAATTAGGTGTGCTGGCTTGTCTGGAAGACGATACCGGCGCTTCCACTTACGATTTGTTCGATCTGATCGCCGGTTCTTCATCCGGTGGATTGATCACCTGTTTGATTCTCGGGCGGCAATTCAGCGCAAACCGTATCATCGAAAAAATTTTGCAGGAAAAGTTACTGCAAGAAATCATGACAGAGCAGCGTTTCGGCCGTTTGCTGCGCACCCTGCAAGTCCGGCCCAAATATCAAGGAATCCCGAAGAAACTGGCGTTACAGCGGGAACTAGGTGATGTGAAACTGTCGTCCCTCGCCAAGCGGATTTTTATTCCCTGTTTCAATCTCAATCAAGATCAACTGGAAATTTTTACCAACGGCAGTCAACCGGATTTTTTACTCAGCGAAATTGCCGATGCCTGCACAGCCGCGCCCTCCTATTATCCGCCGGTGCAAATGCAAGATGGCGGCTGGCGCATCGACGGTGGCGTCGGTATGAACAATCCCGGCTTCAGTGCTTATCTCTACGCACAACGCTGCTGGCATCAGCATGACATCAAACTGCTTTCGATCGGATCGGGCTGGCGCAGTTTTGCCATTAACGGCACCAAAGCCCGTAGTTACGGCGGATTGCAATGGTCGGTGCAAGGTATCGCCTCGATCATCTTGCGGGAAAAAATGATGACCAATGTAAAAACCACCGCGGAGGTTCTCGGCAATCAAGCGCTATATATCAATCATCATTTGAAAGACTATGACATGCCGGATCACATGGATTCGGCCAATAGCACCATCGTGCAACAGAAGGCGCTGAACATCGGTAAACGCTGGTATGCCCTGCATCGCGAACAAATTCATGCGTTGCTGCAACTCTGATAATCGCAAATCAAAATCTACTTTCACTATCGGCAAAAGACCTTAGAATCTGATTTAACAGATCACTCAAATTAGTTAATTTGAAAGTGATTTTTGTCACATTAATACAATTTCTTTTAGCGTATACTTCCGCGCTAGTTGGCATTACCAACGAACTTATCCTTTCTAGACGTGGTTACATTTCAGGGAGAAAATGCAATGCCTGTTAACTCATCGGCCCAAGGTGCGAATACATTTGCGCAAAATTCAAAAGCTCAAAATGATAATTTCAATGATTTGCCAAATAATCAGGATCATTATGTACTGAATGTGTTGGCAAACGATCAAGGCGGTCAAGCGAAAGTTTTGTGGTCTTTGGATGAAGGCAGCGGAAGATGGAATGAGCCGGCTGATTTAATCAGCAAGGATGACATCAACAGTATCAATTACAGTCAATTAAGCGCGCAAATTTCGATTACGCAAGACGGCAAAGTGTCTTATGTCCTAACGCCAGAATTGCAATTGAAACTGAAAGATGTGGCAACTAATGAAGAGCTGACCGATACCTTCATTTACGCCATGAAAGTCGGTCAAGGGGACAGCCCGCTGAATTGGGCCAAGGCGACGGTAAAACTGCAAGGTCTCAATCATGCACCGGAACTGACAGGAACCGCCGCGATTCTCCCTAATGGCACTCAAAATACAGACTATAAAATTCTTACCAGCGATCTGCTGAATGGATTCACGGATGCTGATCATGATGAGTTGTCGATTGCGAATCTGACGGTTACGCATGGCTCATTAACTCAAACCGCTGATGGCTGGATTTTCACACCGGAAAATAACTTTACCGGTGAAATTGAACTTAACTATGACATTGTGGATGGTCACGGCGGAAGTCTGGATGCAACTCTTAAATTTACACTGGAACCCGCGTTCGTGGATACGGATCCACCGACCTTATTATCTGCCGAGCCTACCGATGGCGCTACCGCAGTTCCTGTTGCCAATAATATTTTTTGCATTTCAGCGAAGACGTCGTACCAGGATCCGGCAACATCGTCGTCACTAATGGCACGGATACTCGTCTCATCGCTGTGGATGATAGCAGTCAGGTCACATTCAGTGGCAGCAAGGTAATCATTAATCCCAGCACCAACCTGGTGCCCAATACTACTTACCATGTCGAGATGGCCAATGGCGTGATTGCCGATTATTCCGGAAATCCCTACACCGGAATTGATGATCCATCCACGCTCAACTTTACCACGACCCCCGATACCGCCCCACCGACACTGAATTGGAGTTGGCCATTTGATGGGCAATCATTCAAGATCGACGACAGTATCACCCTGAATTTCAATGAAGAAATCATGGCGGGGACCGGTAACATCATCATCAGCAACGGAACTGATACCAGAACCATCGCAATTGATGATGCCAGTCAAGTAACCATCAATAACCCCACCGGATTCGGCACAGTCAATTACGGTTCAATCACCATCAACCCTACCGAAGATTTGATTTCTAATTCTACCTATAGCATCCAGATTGCCGCTGGTGTCGTTACCGATACATCAGGCAATGCTTGGGCGGGAATCAATGATGCACTGAGCTTTAGTACGATCGGTCCCGGTCCGATTTTGAATTGGAGCAACCCGGGGGACAATGCCACCGATTTTCAGATGGACAGCAATATCGAGTTATTCTTCGATGAGGCCGTTAAACCGGGCAGCACTGGCAATATCATCATCAGCAATGGCTCCGATACGCGTGTCATCTCGATCAATGACAGCAGCCAAGTGACATTTGATGGTTACAGTGGCGTAATCATCAATCCAACAACTGATCTGGTGCCGAACACACATTACAGCATCAAGATCGATAACGGCGCTATCACCGATCTGGATGGTAACCCGTACGCCGGAATCAGCGATGACACCGCACTGGACTTTTCGACAATTCCAACCGATCCACTCCTGACTTGGAGTGATCCTGCTGATGATTCTGCAGACTTTCAGGTCGATCGCAATATCGAGCTGGATTTCAATGAAGCAGTCAAGGCTGGAGATACTGGCAATATCGTTATCAGCAATGGTACTGACACACGCACTATCGCAATTAATGATGCCAGCCAGGTAACTTTTAATGGTAGTAAGATCACTATTAATCCTACTGCCGATCTGATCGCCAACTCTAGCTACAGCATTAAGATCGACAACGGCGCCATTTCCGATTTAGACGGCCATACTTATGCTGGTATCAGTGACGATACGTCGCTCAACTTTACGACAATACCTAGCAATCCTCTATTGATTAGCAGTTCACCGGCAGATGATACCAGCGGTGTTGCAGTGGGTGACAATGTTGTTCTCAATTTCAATGAAGAGATAAAACCGGCAAGCGGGAACATTGTGATTAGTAATGGTTCGGATACGCGAACGATTTCGATCAATGATTCGAGTCAAATAACATTCAGTGATAGTAAGTTTGGTGGCAATCAAATTTTCATCAATCCGACTGCCGATTTGATTCCCAATACGGCTTATCATATTGAAATTGATGCAAGCGCAATTACCGATACTGCCGGAAATCATTACGCAGGAATCAGCGATGACACCACACTCAACTTCACGACGGCCGATAGCACTGGATTGGCTCTTGCCACTCCAGCAATCGTCGGAGTATCGGATATTAGCGAGTCGTTTTTTCCAGTTCACTAACGCTTAAATTGCATCGTTGTAAGTAGTACCATCTCAATTTGAAGACGCTGCACAATTTGATGATACTGCTTACAACCCAAGATAATTACTTGAATGCTGCAATAACACCATGAAATACTGATCCAAAGTAACTGGTTATGCGACAGATTTCCGAAGCCCTTCAAAGTGCCGTTCGTTTTCAGCAATCCGGGCAATTTCACGAGGCGGAAGCAATTTGTCTCAAAATTTGTGCGACGCTACCGGACCACCCCGATACGCTGCATTTGCTCGCCATCATTTACGCCCAAACCCAGCGTTTTCAGCTTGCCAACGATTATTTCCAAAAAACGATAGCAAAGACGCCGACGCGAGCAGACTTCCTCGGCAACTACGCGAATGCATTATTGGAACAAAACCTGATCGAAGATGCGATCGCTTATTGTGCACGGTCGCTCGCGCTCAAGGCCAATCAAGCAGAGGTTCTGAACGTTTTGGGCAGTGCTTATACGGCGCAAAACCGACATCAAAAGGCTGCCGAATGTTTCCGTCAAGCATTGCAAATACGCCCCCAGTTTCCGCATGCACTGAATAACCTCGGAAATGCGCTACAGAAAGCGAATAACTCCGCCGAAGCTGTCTCCTGTTATCAGCGTGCACTTGAGTTAACAGGCGATTATTTCGAAGCCCATAACAACCTTGGCCTGGCATTGAAAACACTGGGCAAGATCGATGAAGCTAGGGCGCATTTCCGCAAGGCCTTGCAACTCAATCCCAGCTTCATCCAGGCAAGTCACAATCTTGCCGAAGTCGATTCAAACTGGCTGGAACCGCTCGAAGGGAAAAAACTATATCTTCGCCGTTATCAAGAACAAGATGCCGCTTACCTTCGTGACTGTCACCGGAACGATGTCTTCATGTCGCAATACAATCAATATATCCCGCGCAATCAAGCTCTTGGTGAATTGGCGGCAAAGTTGCGTGAGGTACACGCAATGCACCCTTGCCAAACAAAATCGGTCGAATGGATGATCGTGCGGAGAAATACCTGTCAACCCGCAGGTATTGCGAACCTGGTGGACATCAACCTACCGCACCGCCGCGCCGAGCTTTTGATCGGATTACCGGATCCCGAAGATCATACCCGCGGCATCGCACTCGAAGCATCACTGCTGATTCTTGATTATGCATTCAACCGGGTCAAATTAAATAAATTGACCAGCAATGTCTATGCTGACAATTTCATATCGCAAAAGAACACCGTTGCCTTCGGATTCAAGCAAGAAAGCTACTTACGTGAACATATTTTTGATCCTATTCACGGAAAATTTCTGGATATTTACGGCAACGGCATGACAGCGCAAGATTTCCGTTCTAACAAAAGAATCTCTAAACTCTCCATACGCATGCTCAATCGGGATATTACCGCAGCATAACAAGCAATCATTTGTAATCTCACTGATCGTTTGTTGCTAAATCCGGCACGCCGGATTTAATCCATCAAACTGTCATCTTTCTGTCACACCGGCTTGCTAGACTTTGCCCGATTCTTTCAGGCCCTGACATCTAGGGCTTTGCAATCAACATTGCAGACATCGGTCCAGGAACTCAAGCATTATGAAAATTTTTTACGGCATACAAGGAACCGGCAACGGCCACATCACGCGCGGCCGCATTATGGCACGGGAGCTGCGCGCAGCGGATCTGGAGGTCACCTATCAGTTTACCGGCAGGCCGCACGATAAATTTTTCGATATGGAAGTGTTCAATGATCATCAATGGCGGGAAGGGCTGACCTTCAGCACGCAAAACGGCAAAATCAATCACATCCGGACAGTATTGCAATCAAAACCGGTACGTTTTCTCAACGATATCCGGCAATTGGATTTAAGCAGTTACGATCTGGTGATTTGCGATTTTGAACCGGTTACCGCCTGGGCGGCGCGGCGGCAAAAGAAAAAAACCATTGGCATCAATCATCAATGCGCTTTCCGGCATAAAATACCGCGCGCCGGAGGCGATCCGATATCGGAAGCGGTATTAAAAAATTTTGCTCCCGTTGACCTCAGTATCGGTTTGCATTGGCATCACTTCGACCAGCCTATTTTACCGCCGGTGATCGAAACGCCTTTTGTTTCCGAGCAAATACAAAAAAACAAAATTGTCATCTACCTGCCATTCGAGAACCAACAATACATTATCCAACTGCTTGCGCCGTTCAAAAGCTTCGAGTTTCACATCTATTCACCGGAAGCAACACCATCGCCTTTTCCCCATATCCATTGCAAACCATTGTCACTGATCGGATTTCAGAAAGATTTGTCAGATTGCGTCGGCATCATTTGTAACGCCGGTTTTGAACTGGCCAGTGAAGCGCTGCAGTTAGGCAAGAAAATTCTGGTAAAACCGGTGCATGCGCAAATGGAACAAGCCTCCAATGCGATTGCACTAAGCACATTGGGTTACGGACATATGATGCAGACTGTCGATGCCACGCGCATTGAGCAATGGTTGTACGAAACCAAAGCGCTGCGCGTTACCTTCCCGAATACGGCGAAGCATCTGGTGCAGTGGATAAAAGACGGCATGCCGCCGGTGGAACAATCCTGGTGCAATCAGATCTGGTCCGAAGTGAAAGTTATTCCGGTTGAATTATCCTGAGTTTGAACAACAATGCTTGAATCAGAAAATGCGCTTAATTCCATGAATGACAGTTCTTTTTTTCAATCCCATCCATTAATCAGCAAAATACCTTCGCCGGAAAAAATCCTCATCATCTATAACCCGATATCCAGCGCAGGCAATACCGAATCGCTTTCGCGCAAATTGGAAACGGTGCTCGCCGGTCATGGCAAAAATGTTGAAGTGTGCCCTTCCGAGAAAAAAATGAAAGGCTATACGCGCATTGAAGACAACATTGCAGCGAGTGAGCTCGTTGTCGTGGTGGGTGGTGACGGCACGGTCAGAAAGTTATTGGGTCTCATCAATAAAACCGGCACGCCGGTTTATGCCATTCCGGGCGGAAACGAATCGCTCTTTGCACGCTCGTACGCCATGAGTACCGATACCGGCGATTTACTGCAAGCCATTGCTTCTGGGATCTGTTTGCAGCAATTTTACGGTGTGATCAGCGGCAATGGAATTCGTGGAGAAAAACCTTTCTTTCACATGGCGTCGATGGGATTGGATTCATTAACCGTGAAAAATATCGGTAAAAGAAAAGGTCCGCTCAATGATTCGATTTACCTGTGGCATGGCTTGAAAGCGTTGTGCGCATTGCATCATCCGACTGTATCGGTGAGCGTTGATGGCCAGCCAGCCGTCGATCATGGAGCCGGTTATATCATCGTGGCCAATACGTCAGCGTATGCAAAGAACTTGCAGCTCGTTCCCAGCGCCAATCCGTCAAAAAATGAACTGGTCGCCGGCTTTTTGCCGGGTGCGCGGCCTCAGCATGAATTAGTCAAGGCCATGCGGATTCTGCAACGCAAACCGGCTAACCTGCCGATGCAGTATTTTTCCGGCAAACATATTACGTGCACCTTGCACGACAAAGCGTACCCACTGCAAGTCGACGGCGATTATTTCCGCAATCGCGATATCGAAGCTGAAAGCACCATTGAATTCAGTGTTAGCGAGAGGCCAATCCGGGTACTCATTCCACCGGCACTGAATATAGAGGCACAGCAAACTGCCGGCAATTTGTCATCGAATTAAGGAAACGCTGAATAGTTGTCTCCGCAAGCGATCTTTACTTGCATTTTCGCGGTTAAGCTTGTTGTGCGCTGGCACTAATCGCCTGCTTCAGTTTGGCTATTTCCGGTTGATTTAGTGTTTCGGTTTTAAGCAGCTCATCCGCCGTCCTATCCAGCAGTGCACGATTATTTTGCAGAATATTGATGGCGCGTTCCAAAGCCTGATCAACCAGCACACGCACTGCGATATCGATTTTGTTCGCGGTTTCGTCGCTGTAATTGCGGCTCTGCGGCAGTACCATATTGGGTTGCAAGAAAGCCGACTGCTCGCGATCATATGCCACATTACCCAATGCTTCGCTCATACCGTAACGCAGCACCATGGCGCGCGCGATATCCGTGGCACGCACCAGATCATCCGCGGCGCCGGTGGATACTTCATGAAACACCACCTGTTCAGCCGCTCTTCCACCCAGCAACACCGCCATTTTGTTGAGCAATTCTACACGTGTCATTAAAAAACGGTCTTCGGTAGGACGTTGAATGGTATAGCCCAATGCGCCGACACCTCGTGGAATGATCGATACTTTATGCACTTCATCGCTACCGGGTAAAGCCAGCGCCACCATGGCATGACCCAATTCATGAAATGCCACGACACGCCGCTCATTGGGATTTAACAGGCGGTTACGTTTTTCCAATCCGGCCACGATACGTTCAATGGCATTATTAAAATCATCCATCGTCACCGATGCGGCAGCGCGACGTGTCGCGAGTAGCGTTGCTTCATTGATCAAGTTCGCCAGATCCGCGCCGGTAAATCCGGGCGTTAAAGCAGCGATCTGCTCAATTTTGACATCGGTATTCAGTTTCACTTTTTTCGCATGAACGGCAAGAATCTGTTCGCGCCCTATTTTATCCGGACGATCCACCAGCACCTGACGGTCAAAACGCCCTGCCCGTAGTAATGCCGGATCGAGAATCTCCGGCCGGTTAGTTGCGGCCAGCAGAACGATACCGCTGCTTGGGTCAAAACCATCCAATTCCGCCAGAAGTTGATTCAGCGTTTGTTCTTTTTCATCATGGCCGCCGCCAAAGCTGCCATAAGCGCCACGAGCACGGCCTAGCGCATCCAATTCATCGATAAAAATGATCGCAGGTGCCATTTGCCGCGCTTGCTCGAACAGATCGCGCACGCGCGCCGCACCGACACCGACGAACATTTCCACAAATTCCGAACCGGAGATGGAAAAGAACGGCACACCGGCTTCTCCGGCAACCGCGCGCGCCAGCAAGGTTTTTCCCGTCCCCGGCGGACCTACCAGCAAAATCCCTTTCGGCGCGCGCCCGCCCAAGCGGCCGTAATCTGCCGGATTTTTTAAGAAATTGATGATCTCGACCAATTCCTCTTTCGCTTCATCCACACCGGCCACATCATCGAAAGTAACCTTGGTTTCTTTCTCGACAAAAACCTTGGCACGGCTTTTACCGATCGACATCAGCCCGCCGCCCATACTGCTGCCCATGCGGCGGATTACAAACAGCCAGATCGCGATAAAAATCGCCGTAGGTATGATCCAGGACAGTAAATCGCGCAGCCACGTGCTTTGCACCACACCGGTATACACCACGTTATGCTTATCCAGTATTTCTGCCAAACCGGGTTCCACGCGCGTGGTGACAAAATCCTTCAAACCATCGGCATTTCTTTCTTTCAATGTGCCAAAAATTTGATTTTGCGTTATCGCAATTTCAGCAATGCTGTCTTGCTCCAGAAAATGATGAAACTGACTGTAGGGAATGGGTTTTACTTGGGTGTATTGCGAGTACAGATTTTGTATCAGCAGTATGCTTAACAACGCCACTATGACATACCAGACGCTGAAGTGAGTTTGTTTGTCCATTGCTTGACCTCAATTTTTGTGGGTAAGAAGTACCGCGAATAACGCCAGTGTCAACTGCCGTCATAAGATACCGCAAACCAGCATAAGTTGCAGCAAGCAATCAGTGCTACGGTTTCAATTAAAAACGCCAGTCGAGTTGCAAACCACCGATATTGATTTGCTCGGAATATTGGCCGACGAGAAAGTCCACTGCCGAGCCTCTGCGGTTGATGGCGGCATCGTTCATGAATAAGTGCGCGTATGCCGCATGGATATTGATATTCTTCATGACCGCGTAAGTCAGGCCTGCGGTCAGCCAGTAGCGGCTGGCATCGGGAATTCGTGACGAGCTGTTTTGTGTGCTTGAAATCGGTGTTTCATCGTAAGCAAATCCCAACCGCCATGCCCATTTATTATTTTCAGAAAAATGATTGATACCCAAGGCATAGCGCCAGGTATCGCGCCAATTCAAATTCTGCACGTCATCCGGCTGCGCCGATGAGAAACTCGTGCGCAACTCCCGCACCAAGCTCCAGTGCGTCCAAAGTGCATCCGCAGAAACAGCCCAGCGCGGATTGAGACGATGCGTAAAACCGAACAGCACGGAGTCTGGCAGAGTACGACGTGCGCGCATTAGAATCAACCAGAGTATTGCCCTGCGTCAGTGCGATGGCTTTGTCCGGCACTGAGAAATCGGCATTGCCATGGACATCATGCACTACCCGGGAACGATAACTGACACCCAAGTGGGTATCTTGATTCAGTGCATAAAAAGCACCGAAGTTATAACCAAATCCAACACTGTCACCTTTCACTGAAACATGTCCGTCCGCAGCCTGGGGCAAAATTCCGCGGCTGGTGCAAGGCGTTGGTCCCAACGTCAAAAAACACGCAGAGCCGAGATCTATTGCGTTGGTTAATCTGGCTTGCATATACTGCACATTAAAACCGGCGCCGAATGAAAATTTTTCAGTTACCTTAAACGATAGCGATGGATTGAAGTTAAAAGTCAAAATTTCCGAATCGAGCGCCTGGTAGCGCCCTTTCCAATCCTGTTGATAGCTATTGCTCATACCAAACGGTGTATTGAATCCGAATCCGAAGGCTATGCGGTTTGTCAGCTCTTGCACATAATATACATTAGGGGCAGAAACCAGATTGGGCGAATCGCCGCCGTTGCCGCCTTTCAGCGGTGCTCCCCCCAGCAACGGACTCATATGTGAAGCACTGTCGTGAAACGTTGCGGAAGGTGCAATGACATAGCCTGCTACCGAAACCAATCTGCCGCGCACCTGACTCATCGCAGCCGGGTTAAAAAATACCATACTGCCGTCATCAATGTTGGTGGGAGCACCTGAGAATGCTTGTCCCAGCTCCTTGACACTTTGCTCCATCACGGCGATACCAGCACTCCATGTCGGAATTGCAGCCACCGATAAAAACAAACCAATAAAGCGGAGAATATATCGACAAAAAAAACTATCAACTACACGGTGCGTTTTAATAAATTCACCCCTGTCATTTTCTAGAATAATTGAAGATTCGTTACTTTTATTTCGGTACCTGTGATGCCATAAAGGCTTGCTTTACTTAAAAAATTTTTTAAGTATAATTTTCTGAATGTCAATAAGAATATTCCGACGCGTACAGAAATGAGCACTTTTCGTTCGCCATCGAAGCAACATTATGTCATTGAAATAAAATGTGTACAAATCTTCATTGATCAACTGGCTCATATTGCCTTGTGGTTATTCTTTTACTCGACAAATAACCCTAAACTCTTCGGAAAACTTTCCGACAAACTGCGAACAATTTTCATACTCTGTCCGCAATGAAAAATGATCATGGTGAGTCCAATTTCAAAACCCATCCTGTGGGCTCTCATCTTTATCAAAACAATCACTCTACTGCATTACTGGCGGAACAAGTAAAACTGCTTTATCAGCAGGCACCCAAAGCGCTTGTTGTAACATTGATCATCGCCGCAGCACTCGCCTTTGTTTTCTGGAATCACGTGACTAAAGAATGGATCATGGGGTGGCTGGCTGCTATCTGTTTCTTGACTCTCGGCAGATTTCTTCTGATCAGATCCTATTTCCGCAAACATCCGGTGGCTTCGGAAGCGGTGATCTGGGGACGCCGGTTCTTCGTCGGCACACTGTTCTCCGGTGTGCTTTGGGGGTTGGCCGGAAGTATTTTCTTTATCGATGACAGCGCCACACATCAACTATTTCTCGCTTATCTGCTGGCCGGCATGATTGCCGGTGCCATGGCCACTTTATCGTCTTATCGCGGTACTTTTCTGGCCTTCTCGATACCGGTTGTCATTCCTTTCACCTATCAAGTCATTGCGCACGAAAGCGATACGCACCTTGCGATTGCGTTGACCTACTTGCTCTTCGTTTTTGCCATGGGCGGCATTTCGCACCGGCTGTACAGAACAGTCGCGGAATCCCTCAAATTCCGTTTTGATAACTTCGACTTGTTAAAGCGTTTGGTGCAAGCGAAGAATCATCAAAAAATGATCAATCAAGCACTGCAAGCTGAGATCGCCGAGAAAGACCAAACCCAGCAAGCGTTGAAAAACGTCAAGGAACAACTGGAGCAACGTGTTTCAGAACGTACCGAGGCGCTGGCACTGGCTAATGACGTATTGCATCAGGAAAAGGAGCTATTCCAAGTCACACTGGCGAGTATCGGTGATGCTGTCACTACTACCGGTGCCGATGGAAGGATCACTTTTCTGAATCCGATCGCGGAGATATTTACCGGCTGGCGCAATCAAGATGCCAGCGGTTTGCCGCTACTGCACGTGTTTAACATTCTCGATCCGGTCAACCGGTCACCGGTATCCGATCCGCTTGCCAGTCAAACCACCCCGCCCGAAAACATACAAGGGCATCGCGAATGTTTGCTCATCCGTAGAGACAAGCAGGAGTGGATTATTGATTATGCCGTCGCACCGATTCAGAACGAGCAGAAAAAAGCCATCGGCTTCGTCATTACATTCCGCGATGTCACGGAACAACGCAAATTGACACAAAAACTTGCTTATCAAGCAGCGCACGATGCTTTGACCGGCTTGTTAAACCGCAAGGAATTCGAAACCCGGCTCAGCAAAATTCTGGCAGCAACGCGTAAAAATGATACGCATGCGTTGTTATATCTCGATTTGGATCAATTTAAAATCATCAACGATACCTGCGGACATAGTGCCGGTGACGAATTATTGCGGCAAGTGACAGCGCTACTGCATGCCAAACTGCGTGCACGCGATACGCTGGCGCGGCTGGGTGGCGATGAATTTGGCGTTATTCTGGAACACTGCCCGCAAAATGAAGCGTTGCAAGTCGCACAAACGTTGCGTGAACTGGTGCAAAATTTCCGCTTTCACTGGCAGGACAGGACTTTCACCATTGGTGTCAGCATTGGATTATTCCCAATCACACATGAAAACAAAGGCCTCACTTTTGCTTTGAATGCCGCGGATAGCGCCTGCTATGCAGCCAAAGAACAAGGCCGCAACCGCGTGCATGTATACCAAACAGATAAAGCGCAGCAAAAACCAGTCGAAACTCATTGGCTGCCACGTATCCAACAAGCCATGGCAGAGCAACGCTTATGCCTTTATTTTCAACCGATCCGACCGCTTTCGGATAACGGTAATGTGATGGAACACGGCGAAATCTTGCTGCGCCTGCAAGATGAGCACGGCCGCTTAGTCATGCCTGGAGCGTTTCTACCCTCCGCAGAGCGGCACGATCACATGCTGATGATTGATCGTTGGGTACTGGAGCATGCATTTAAACTAATCGAAGCACATGCGCATCACCACCCCCGCACTGTGTATACCATCAATTTATCCGCTCAAGTGCTGGAAAATGCCGACTTTCTCGATTTTACCGTAAGTACTATCAAAGCTGGCAAACTGAATCCTGCATGTTTCTGTTTTGAAATTTCCGAACATATCGCCTGCGCCGATTTGACGGATGCTATGCGGTTTATTGCGCCATTGAAAGAACTCGGGTGCCGTTTCTCGATCGACAATTTCACTGGTGGTTTATCATCATTTGGTTATCTGAAAAACATCCCACTTGATTATCTGAAAATTGACGGCCGGCTGATTCGAAACATGCTTTCCGATCCAATCGACCGGGCGATGGTTGAATCGATCAACCATATCGCACATGTCATGCGATTAAGTACCATCGCCGAATGGGTTGAAAACGGCCAGACCTTGCAATTGCTGGAAAATATGGGGATCGACTATGCACAAGGATATTGGATCGCCCAACCATATCCTATCGATGCTGCGATCGTAGAATTCTCAAAAATGAGCAATCCCACACAAAGCTGAATTAAGAAATTGGGAGAGTCGAGCGCAAATACAATGCGACAGAACCGCACATTAGCTTTGAGACCATTAGCTAATGCGCGGGTATACCTTAAAGTTTATTATCGCGTTGAGGAAACGGTGCGTCCGTTGACATTTTGCGGCGCCCGGGCATTGCCGGCGTAGAATCCCTTCAGTTGATCAAGCTGTGCTGAGGATATCGTAATGGAATCGAGTAGCAGATACCATTGCACACCTTCGCTGCAAGGCGGCGTTGTTAAAGAGCCGGCTAGCGCTACGTAGTCAAACGAATTATGGCCAAGCGGCGGTAATAATGTTGTCGGATCGATTTGGATACCGCTGGCATTGCTGTTTTGATCACCTCCTGTGGTTGGCATGTTATTTAAAATAGTCTGAAATGTTGCATTTTCTTCCCCGACATTTACAGCAACACCCAATACAATGAGTCTTCCATCCTGACCCACATGAACGAAATGTAATTCGGCTGGGAACTTCACTCCACCGACTACGTGTTCGCTGGGTTCATGAAAATGAAACTGAATCAGCGGAAACGATTCTTCGCCAATTTTCAATTCCCCTTTGTAATTAGTCGAGGTATTCACTTGAACCGCATGGCCGGTATTAAAAAATACCGGTACATCCACGTCATACCAAACTTGCAGATCATTCAATTTCCGTTTGTTATCAATTTTTGCCGCAGCAAAATCGACCGGTGATTGATGTGTTCCAATACTGCATTCCGCATACGGATAATTTAGCGGCACAACCGTTTGCGACGTATCCTGAATCGCGCCCCACGTGGCTTGCTCCTCATGCGTCCAATGCGGAGCGGCAACAGCCACGGTCGCATAACATGTGAAAATTGCTGAAGCCAGATTTCTTAATACTTTTCTATTCATTGGTTATCTCCAGTTTTCAAATCGTAATTCGGTTAGCACGTATGTTTTTTACAATAATCCACCATCGACGGTTTCTTATCCTTATCGGACTCCGCAGTCGATTGAGAACTTTCTTTCGTGGTCGATGAACCCGATTGTGATGTTTGTGTTTGCGTTTGTTGACTCGAATCGGTGGATGACTTTGAATTATCCGATCCGGATTGAGCAAAACACGAAACACTTAAACTCATTGCGATAGCCAAAAATATTTTTATCAGCATAATCCCCTCGTTTATATAGAAATTTGATTACTATTTCACTGCATGAACGCTCACGATAGCATGGTAAATGTCAATAAAATGTCAAGGAAATTCGTATTTTTTGTGAAAAAAATGTGAACTAAAACAACTACTAATAGTAATGTTATTATAATTCGGATGAAGAATTATCCTGGCTAAGGAATAAAATCAAAACTACTGTACAGTGCGTGATAAGAAAGCAAATCCGGAAGAATTTTTTCTGTAACCTCACGGCAAAGCTCAACAAAGCGAAGCATTCTTCTCAAGATATTCAATCGTCAAACCGGCAATCTTAGGTGTGCCAAGATACGATGGATAAGCCTCGATTCGCCCAGTGCGGTGATAACCCTGGCGTTGATAAAACGCGATCAGTTCAGATCGTTGCGATATCACAAATAGAACGAATTTATGCACACCCAGGGTGTTACGCGCAAACATTTCCGCTTGTGTGAGCATATATTTTCCAAGTCCCTGACCTTGCAAATGGGGATGAACCGAGAAAAAACCGAGGTATGCTTGTTCTTTTTTTGTGGCAATGTAAATGCACGCGACGAGTGTGGATAGTTGATTGACGACAAAAAAACAAGCCCCCGGATTCAGCATAGCAGCTTCAATTTCCTGCCGGTTGGTTCTATCGCCTTGAATAATCGCGGCCTCCGTAGTCCAACCGGTAGTTCCACGATAGGTTAGATTGATTAGATCGCTGATGGCCTGCGCTTGACCGAGATCGGCTTTTTCAAAACGAAAAGCGGAAAAATCCATTATCATTCGTGAGCTGCGCTTTTTCGCCTGATTTCACCTTACCTGTCCGCTGCTCACCACCTTTCTCAGAGTTTCCCTAACCCATTCCTAATGACGGGCTTTTAGTGATCGCTACCAGTACAATGTAAATGAATACGCACTGCGCGGCCACCCAAGCGATAATTTTTGTCCGTTTGGTTTTAGCAAAGCGCATCGCCACCATACCAAGACCGATATACAGCAATAAGCCGACAACTTTTGCGGTTAACCAGGAATTTTGCAACGGGTTTTGTTGAATTGTCATCGCCAGCACAATAGCGCTTGTCAACAAAACGGTATCGATCACGTGCGGCAAAATTTTGACCCAGCGCTGGCGCAAATTGGTTGAATCGCTGATCAACCAGATACCGCGTAGAAAGAACAGTGAATAACTGCAAATCACGCTGCTGACGTGAATCATTTTCAACAATGCATAACTCATCACGTTCAGACTCCGGCTATCAACCAACCGTGGCTTCCTGCTACGGCACCGGCGATGGTAATCAAGCTGAGTATCAGCAAGAACAAGTGTTTACGTTGAATTTTGGCAAATGTTTCCGGTGACACATCTTTTTGCACCGATGCAGCGGCTTGCCGGCGGCCACGCGGCTCCATGACGAACAACATCACACTAAACAACAACCAAATAAAAACCATCGTGTGCATCCACCAGTATTGCCACTGCGCAAAACGTTGCCAAACATCCAGTACATACACCATATAAAAACCGCTCAAACCGACAATTAAGGTATAGATGCGCGCCTGTGCGGCAAAGCGCTGCCGGAAGCGGGAAAAAAACGCCATTGCTTCCGTAGCCGATTGCATACGCGCCAAATTCGGCAACAATACAAAAGTCACCATCGCCACTCCGCCAATCCACAACACGACACCCAGTATATGCAATACTCGGGCTAAAACGATATCATCCATTTAATTTTTCTGATTGATTAAAAACAAAATTGGAAATAATGAAAGAAAAAGCTGATTGCACATGATGATGGTTCTCCTCCGCAGCCATCTTTTTTGCTTCGACAAAACCAGCGTACCCCCTACTCGCCTTCCAGAGTCCATTTCTCAGCTTCTTCGTAATCGTGAAACACCACCACATTTGCGTTGATGAACAGATTGGAAACCCACGCGCCCCAAGTCTGCCATTCATCGTCGGTTACCACCGCCACCCGATTAAATTCGCTACCGTGAGCGCGCATGAATTTGATTTCCTCCCAGGCCACATCGACGGTGTAATCCAGCATATCGCGCCAATCGAACAGGAGATTCGCCGCGCCGTCAAAATGAGTTTGATAAAGCACTTGCTGCTCAAATTCGGTGTAATCAGCCAGCGTAAACTCACCGATAACCGCAACAATAACGAGATTGTCTTTCTTTTGAATCGTAATCATGGCTTCACCTCAAATGGTAACAACCTCATCATAGGGAATTAAGCGCAATGGTGCAAATTTTGCCGTTCCCCTGTCAGTTGTCTTCCGGCAATTGTAAAGTCACTTTCGCACTACAGCAGGTGCCAGCTTAATACCTAAAATACCGCTCAACGATCCGCCCAGCACGATTAATCCCATGCCGAACCAAGCTACGGGCGACAATAGTTCATTCCACAACACGATACCCCACAGACTGGCAAACAATACCGTGCTATAGCCCAGCGAAGTCACAACCAGTGTGGCGCCTTTATGATAGGCACGCGTCATCGCAAGCTGCGCCAATGTTGCCGTTATGCCGGTACCCAACAGCAATAATAAACCATCCCAGGTGACCGGACTGAATGCCGTGAACAGTAACCACAAACCGGTAGCCAACGTACTGATCAGCGTGAAATAAAACACCACATGCCACTCCGATTCGCCAAGACTGCCCAATTGCTTGACATTGATATAGGCAATCGCAGCAAAGAAACCGGAAGCCATACCGATGAATCCCGCGATCCAGTGCTCTTCGGGCAACGTCGGCTGCAGCAGTAAAATGACTCCGGCGAAACCGACCACAATGGCGCAAATTAAAGACCAGTGAATGTGCTCTTTTAGAATCAGCGCGGCAAATATCGCGACAAAAAGCGGCCAGGTATAATTCAACGAAATCGCAGTAGCCAAAGGCAATTGCGTCAGGCAGTAGAAAAACATCAACAAACTCACCAAACCGCTAATACCGCGCCAGCAATGAACCCGCCAGTGCGGCGTAGCCACCGGCAAGCGGTAATAGCGAATAACCAGGTAAGTTATCCAGACCCCGAACAGCGAGCGGTAAAATACCAGTTCCGTACTGGAAAAATAAACGGCGCCCAGTTTGACCAGGACGCCCATACAAGCAAACATAAATGCCGCTACCAGCATCCACAAAGAACGCACTGATTAATTTCCCTAAAACAGAATGCAGATAATGTGTTACCGGATGTGCGAACCGATTTCCCGTTGCAGAAACTGATGAAAATGTTTCATGCCGTCTTCCATTGGAATTTGATACGGCCCGGTCTCATTTAAGCCTTGCTCGTACAAAGCACGCCGCCCGGCAGTCATTAATCTGCAAATTTCATCATCTTCAAGCGCGGTTTCTTTATACGCAGCCTGTTCAGCTTCGACAAAATCACGCTCGAACAGCGCGATTTCCTCTGGATAGTAAAATTCAACCACATTCGTGCAACTTTCCACGCCGGTCGGCAATATCGTACTGATAATGAGGGTGTGCGGGTACCATTCCAGCATGATATTGGGATAATAAAGCAACCAGATCGAACCATGTGGTGGCATCTTACCGTTGGTTTGCTGCAGCACCTGCTCATGCCATTTGGCATAGACCGGACTGCCCGGTTTTTGCAGGCGCGCGCTATCGATGGCTACCGTCTGCACACTGTACCAATCACCAAACTCCCAATCGAGTTTCTTGGTATCGACGAAATGACCTAATCCCGGGTGAAACGGATCAACGTGATAATCTTCCAGATAAACTTCAATGAAGGTTTTCCAGTTGCAATCATAGTGATCGATTTGCACTCGATCGAGCAAATAGCCGGAAAAATCAAAATCCTTCAGCACTCCAAGATTCGCCATATCATGCGAAACAGTGCGCTCACCGCTAAACAACAAACCATTCCAGTTCTGCAATGCGGTTTGCCCTAAATTCAAACAGGGATTCTGGTCGAAATGCGGTGCACCCAGCAATTTGCCATTCAATGCATATGTCCAGCGATGAATCGGACATACGATACTCTTGGTATTGCTTCTGCCTGCTAATAAAAGAGCCTGACGATGACGGCAGACATTGGATAACAACTCGATACCTTGTTCGCTACGTACCAGCACTTTGGCATTGTTCATCCATTCCGGTACATAATAGTCACCCACATTGGGCACCATGACTTCATGACCGACATAGCCTGGCCCGCGATCAAACAGTAAATGTTTTTCAATCTCCAGAATTTTGGGATCCAAGTACCAGCTGATGGGAAGTTGTGCTGACATCTCCGTCAGTTGTGGAATCTCAGCCATGTTAGACATATAAATACCTTATATCTCCCAAGTAAAAAATAGCGGCGAAAATACACGAAAAGACAAAAATTTAAAACCTATTTAAGCAAGTCAGGAACGAAAAGCCGAATGCTTGGCTATAATAGTAGTCTTGATAGTAAAATATCAGCTTTTACCGATACATTACGCAGCCAAAGAAGTAAATTGTACAAGATTGAATTATCTAATTAATCAAAAAGAGAGCATCTTAATGAAATCTAAACAGTTGTTAAGAAAAAAATCATGGATATCCGTATTATCCACAGTATTTGTTGTCGGTCTAGCTGCTTGTGACAGCGGCGGTGAAAAAAACCTCGAAACTTCATCCGCTTCATCAACATCATCGGCAGTAGCCGCTGTTAAAAGAAATGCGCCGACTGGCCCCGCTACCGGTATTTTAGTCGATTCCGCCGTTTCCGGCGTAACATATGCCGCGACTTCTGGAAAATCCGGCACTACCGATGAAAAAGGTAATTTCAGCTTCACGCATGGCGACAAAATCGAATTCAAATTGGGCGATTTGACACTGGGCAATATTCAGGGTTCACAAATCGTCACACCGATCGAGCTAGCTGGTGACAACAACAATAAACTGCAAAATCTGTTGGTTCTGCTGCAATCGCTGGATTCCGACAGTGACCTTTCCAACGGTATCGCTATTTCTCGCGAAACCTCAGCCGCTGTTAAAGGTTCGATTAATTTAGATAGCAACCCGGAAACATTTGCCGAATCGGCCGGCTTAAAAGACATCATGTCAGCCGGCGGCATTTCAGGTGAAGCCAGAACACTCGAAGACGCCCGCACACATTTTCTCTCACAAGGTGTCGCACTGCTTAGCGCGCAAATCTGGGTCAGTTATACCAACCAAACCGCTAGCGTATTACGGGTAGCCGCCGATAGCAGCGGAGAATACTTGCAAGGTGACGCGCGACCGGATGATTCCTGCGATGAGAACCGCGTCTGTGGCGGCAAAACCGTATTCCAGGCCGGTGTTGAATACGGTGTTGCCAAAGCTACCGATTTTGATAATCGTGGCTTCAAACTGGTCAGCACACCCAGTGTCGATACCAATCTGAAAGCCGGATTTTCAAATCCCGGTCCGACCCGGCGCGTACGTACCGATGGTTTTGAATTGATTAATTCCGACATCGTCACGGTGCAAAGAGCGCGTGAACAAAGCAGCGTATTCGGTGAGCTTTTCCATATCGCCAAACCCATTCAGCTCAGCGATGAAAACGAAGTCGTCGAGAAAGAGGTAAAAGAATCCCGTTACTCAAAAATCGATAACGATGCGAATGGTATTACCGGTGCCTGGGCCTTTGACGGCGAAGCGATCAAAACAACAACCCTGGTTTTCTTTCCCAACGGCAAATATATGATGATCGACCCGACCGGCGCTACGCAGCGTGAAGATCAAGCAAAATGTGCAAAACCCGGAATTGAATTTGCATCCTACTCGTATGATAAAGGCAGCAGCAAATTAAACTTATCGAGCTACACATATAACACCAATGGTTGCGCCGGCTTCTCCGATATCGAGGGTGGCATTGGTTTTGCGATCAGCTCGGACGGCAAAACCGCTAAATTGGATAAATCAGGTGAACAATCCGTCACGCTTTATCGCGTCTCCAAATAACCGGATCAATTCTTGATCTGCCAAGCGGCTCGCCAGATTTTCAGCTGGCTGGCGGGTAGCTTGGGTTAATTTTTCAGCACTTATGCCGGTCATCCGTGTCGCGCTCAATGTTCCGGTTGACACGCTGTTTGACTATCAAGCCGACGATGTCAGTGAACACGATATCGGCGCGCGTGTCTGCGTACCGTTCGGAAAAAAACGAGTCACCGGGGTTATCGTTACGATCAGTGCCAGTACTGAGATTCCGCTTGAGAAACTTAAAGTTGCGCATGGCATCTTCAGGGAAATAAAACCGCTATCGGCCGCATTGCTGGATTTATTTCATTTCTGCAGTCATTACTATCATCATCCGCTCGGCATGGTGATCATGAATGGCTTACCCGTCAAATTACGCAACAACAAAATAATCAGTCTCAAAAAAAGCTCGTATGACTATCACTATGCTCTGACTGCAGTGGGAGCAAGCGTTGATGTATCCGTCATTCCGCCACGCAATCGTGTAGCACGGAACCTATTAAGTGAATTTCAGCGTATGACGGCACTGACTGCCGCGCAAGTCAAGCAGATTTCGCCGCGCGCGAATAAAGTGCTGCAAGAATGGATTCAGCTTGGATGGATAACCGCCAAGCCTGTTACTGTTACACCCGTAACGGCTGACGCGAAAATCCCGGCGCTGACTGCCGAGCAGACAATCGCGGTCAATGCGATTGTCTCCGGGATCAATCAATTTAATACTTGGCTGCTGCATGGTGTAACCGGCAGTGGCAAAACCGAGGTCTACCTCAGAATCATCGAACCAGTGCTGGCACACGACAAGCAAACGCTGGTGCTGATCCCAGAAATCAGTCTAACACCGCAATTGGAAGCCATTTTCCGTAACCGCTTTCCCACCGTTCCGCTGATCAGTTTGCACAGCGGGTTGAATGATAC
Organism: Gammaproteobacteria bacterium; assembly: GCA_015709635.1. Classification (NCBI taxonomy): domain Bacteria; kingdom Pseudomonadati; phylum Pseudomonadota; class Gammaproteobacteria; species Gammaproteobacteria bacterium. The sequence continues at coordinate 1,311,325 of CP054180.1, read as the reverse complement.
GGAACGCTTGTCCGGCTGGCTGCACGCGCAAAGCGGTGCAGCCAAAATCATACTGGGGACGCGCCTCGCCGTTTTTACCCCGTTACCCGATCTGGGATTGATCATCGTCGATGAAGAGCAAGACAGTTCGTTCAAGCAACAGGATGGGTTGCGGTATTCCGCGCGTGATTTGGCGATTTTCCGCGGTAAGCAAATGACTATCCCGGTAGTGCTGGGTTCCGCCACGCCGTCGCTGGAAAGCTACTATCATGCGCTCACCGGCCGTTACCGGCATATCCGCCTGCAATCCCGTGCCGTGCAAAATGCTGCCCTACCCTCGGTGCGCTGCATCGACACGCGCATCCACAAAACCCAGGACGGCTTATCGGAACCGCTGCTCCAAGCACTCCAACGCTGTTTGGCAGAAAAACATCAGAGCCTTATTTTTCTTAATCGGCGCGGCTACGCACCGGTGTTGCTGTGCAAAGCCTGCGGCTGGACCGCCCCTTGTCAGCGCTGTTCCAGCCGCCTGGTCGTTCATCTGCGCGATAAAAAATTAAGCTGCCACCATTGCGGTCATCAAGAACAATTTCCACGCGCCTGCCCGCATTGCGGCAATCAAGATATCGCCCCTTTCGGACAAGGCACGCAGCGCATTGAAGAAACATTAACGGCGCATTTCCCGGCGGCGCGGATTCTGCGCATCGATCGCGACAGCACGCGCCGCAAGCACGCCTGGCAAGAGATTCTGCATGCCGTTCAAACACAGCAAGTCGATATTCTGATCGGCACGCAACTGCTCGCCAAAGGTCATGATTTTCCGAATCTCGCATTAGTCGGTATCCTGAATGCCGATAATGCGCTCTACAGCACCGATTTTCGCGCCAGCGAGCGGCTGTTTGCACAGCTGATGCAAGTTGCCGGCCGGGCTGGGCGCGCGCAGGTGGCCGGACATGTATTGATTCAAACCGAATTTCCTGATCATGCGTTGTATCAAGCATTGCAACGGCACGATTACGATGCATTGGCGCAAACCCTGCTGGCGGAAAGAAAAAGCGCTGGCTTTCCACCGTATGTCTACCAAGCGCTGCTGCGAGCGGAAGCGCACGACATCCAAGCCGTGCTGGATTTTCTCGGTCAGGCGGTGCATCTTGCCAAACCACCCGCTCGCGTAGAATTATTCGATCCGGTTCCGGCGCACATGGTGCGGCTGAAAGGCCTCGAACGCGGCCATATACTGGTGCAATCCCCATCGCGCAAACACTTGCAATCTTTTCTGACCGAGTGGTACGCCAAACTTGCGGCATTATCCGGTCAAAAAGTGCGCTGGGTGTTGGATGTCGATCCGCTAGAATTCTGATCTTTAATAGCGTTTTTATATTCCATTAAATGATGAAGAACATGCTCACAAACGACTAACATGCTGATACCCTGGATTCCCTGAATATTAGAGCGGCATCCATGCATTGAAAACCGGAAACGACCATTTTGTGCATCAATATCGTGTGCAAAATTATGACTTACACCGGTAAAATCCGAATTTATGACGGCATTCAAAAGGTAAAAACTAACAAATGAAAGCGGTATATTTCAGTTCAGGCGGCACAGCAAACGTACTGCAGTATGGTGATATCGCATCGCCCGGCGAGTGCGGCGAGAATCAAATTCTGGTTCACATCAAGGCAGCCGGTATCAATCCGATCGATTGTAAAATCCGTTCGGCACCGGAGCGTTTTCCGCTTACTTTTCCAGTCATTCCCGGTTGCGACGGTGCTGGAATCATTACTGCCATTGGTTCGAAGGTAAAAAACTTTAAAGCTGGCGATGAAGTTTACTTTTCACAACCCGGCTTTAATAACCGGCAAGGCACCTATGCCGAGTATGTTCTGGTTGACGCTGAATTGGCCGCACTCAAGCCGCAGACTTTATCGTTTGAACAAGCTGCTGCGGCGCCGCTGGTTTTCATCACGGCATGGGAAGCGCTGCATGACCGGGCGCGCATCGCCAACGGGCAAACCGTGCTGATTCATGCCGGCGCCGGCGGTGTCGGTCACGCTGCGATCCAGTTGGCGAAGCTAGCCGGTGCTCAAGTGATTACCACGGTGAGCAGCGAAGAAAAAGCGGATTTTGCCCGGCAGCTGGGTGCCGATCAGATTATCAATTACCGCTTACAGGATGTGGCCGCTGAAGTATTACGCTGGACAGACGGCAAGGGAGTGGATATTGCGTTCGATACGGTTGGTCCGGAAGTATTGCAAAGCTGTTTTCATTGTGTAAAACCGTACGGCGATGTGGTCACCATACTGCAACCGTCACCGGATACGGACTGGAGTGAAGCACGGAAACGCAATGTGCGTTTCAGTCTGGAATTGATGTTGTCGCCTGTTTTGATGGAACTGGCGGATGCCAAGCGCCATCAAGGCAAAATATTACAGCAGTGCACTGCGTTGTTTGATGAAAACAAATTGACGGTAAAAGTCGCGCGCGGTTTTGCACTTCCGGATGCTACAGCAGCGCAGCAATTCCTTGAGCAAACTCACCCGGTTGGGAAACTTGTCATGTCGGTGTGATCTTACTTAATCCAATACCACCAGCAAAGCCGGCGGTATTGGGGTTCAACACAACAACATATGCATAAACTTAGTAAAATGCTGACTATTCAGCATGGCTTCACTGTTAAAACAATCCTAAATATAACCAGCGGTGACTGAAATCATCGTTAGTTTTACCATTGCCATCGCCGCCGTTTCCGGAATAATCCAGTTGAATTTGAGGAAAATCGCTGAGACTGAGCGCGCGCCCGGTACTACGTAAGGTAAAACTATAGTTGTTCGTCGCATTTTGATCAGCACTGCAGCTTTGGCTGCTCACTAAGGCTTCACTGGTATCGGTACCGTTCTTCAGGTAACTGACTTCTTCTTCGCTTACTTTGACATCGTTGGAAACAGCAATCACTCTCAGGGTGTTGGTAATGCTTTCGTCGGCAATATCAAAATACACGCCATGCAAATTTTTCATGCTGCCGCCCGCTTGCTTGACTTTGAAAAACAAAGAACCGTTTGCCATTTCTTCGATCGTTACCCATGCCACCGGTTTTGTTTGTTGTTGTGCTGTCGTACCGTTAACTAAGAATGATATTGTTGCCATGATCGTCTCCTGAATTTAATCCTGTAATGACTACCCTTATTCAGTAGTCGCTGTTGTTGTGAACACAGGAGTAACTATAAACTCAGAAACCAACCCAATTGTGGAGACAATGCAAACTCTTTGTTAAATGTCAGTCAAAATTAGAAAAATAGGCGGCAATACAGTGCAAGAATATTCTATATAATTTTGATTAATAATAAAATTTAAATAATAAGCAGTTTTATGAATTGTTATTCGGAGAAAAATTCACGCGCTTTATCCATCCACGATTTTGCCCGTGGACTGTGCCGGGAACCGTCTTTCAGGCTGATGGTTTCCAATTCTTCCAATAGCTCTTTCTGGCGCGCTGTCAGCTTGACCGGCGTTTCCACAACGACATGGCACAGCAAATCGCCTTTGTCATGACTGCGCACACCTTTGATTCCCTTGCTGCGTAAACGGAAAACCTTGCCGGTCTGCGTTTCGGCCGGTACTTTGATTTTGGCGTGACCTTCCAGCGTCGGTACTTCGATTTCACCGCCCAGCGCAGCCACGGTAAAACTGATCGGAATTTCGCAATGCAAGTTATCACCGTCGCGGCGGAAAACCGAATGCGCGGACAAATGAATCACGACGTATAAGTCACCGGGCGGACCACCGTTCAACCCGGCTTCGCCTTCGCCGGAGATACGGATGCGATCGCCGTCATCCACTCCTTCCGGAATTTTTACGTTGAGTGTTTTGTGCTGTTTAACACGCCCTACTCCATGGCAACTGGCACACGGATGCGAAATGATTTTGCCGTTGCCCTGACATTTCGGACAGGTTTGCTGAATAGAGAAAAATCCCTGCTGCATTCTGACTTGACCATGACCGTTGCAAGTCGGGCACGTTTTCGGCGAAGTGCCCGGCTTGGCGCCATTGCCGTTACAAGTGTCGCATTTTTCCATGGTAGGAATGCGAATTTTTGTTTCCGTTCCGTGTGCTGCCTGCTCCAGGGAAATTTCCAGGTTGTAGCGCAAATCGGAGCCTCGATGCATATTGGAGCGTCCGCTGCGCCCGCCGAAAATATCACCAAAAATATCGCTGAACGCCTCACTGAATCCATGCGCACCGCCTCCCCCTCCACTGGCATCCACTCCGGCATGACCGAATTGATCGTAAGCGGCGCGTTTATTCGGATCCGTCAATACTTCATAAGCTTCTTTGGCTTCCTTGAACATTTCTTCCGATTTCATATCGCCGGCATTCCGGTCGGGATGATATTTCATCGCCAATTTGCGATATGCTTTCTTGATGGCCGCTTCGTCGGCATCACGGCTGACACCGAGTACATGATAATAATCTCGCTTACTCATATTGACTTCCTGCTCGTATGATAAAGATCATCACTTTAATGGTTGAATTCAGAGCTTCCTCAAGCTTTATCAAAACACCAAAACGCAGAGTGCGTGACAAGAATCCTTTGTTATTCCTGACACGCCTCTGCGTTTGATGGTTTAACGACAATTACTTCTTGTTTTTAACTTCTTCGAACTCAGCGTCGACGACTTCGCCTTCGACCGGTTTCTCGCTGCGGCCGGACGCTGCAGATTCCGGTCCCGGTTGTGCTTGCTGACCAGCTTGCTGATCATTTTGCTGATACATTTTTTCAGCCAGCTTATGCGCCGCTTCGGTCAATGCCTGTGTTTTTGCATCGATATCTTCTTTCCGGTCGGTTTTAAGCACATCTTCGGCATCCTTCAACGCCGCTTCGATTTTGGCTTTTTCGTCGCCGCTCAATTGATCGCCGTGCTCTTTCAGCGATTTCCTGACCGAATGGATCATGGCATCGCACTGATTGCGGCTGGAAACCAGCTCCACTGCCTTATGATCTTCCTCGGCGTGCGCTTCGGCGTCTTTCACCATGCGTTCGATCTCATCATCCGACAATCCGGAGCTCGCTTGGATTTTGATTTTGTTTTCCTTGCCGGTCGCTTTGTCTTTCGCCGATACGTGCAAAATGCCATTGGCATCGATATCAAACGTCACTTCAATTTGCGGCATACCACGCGGTGCCGGTGGAATATCGCTCAAATTGAACTGCCCCAGGCTTTTGTTTCCCGAAGCCATTTCCCGTTCACCTTGCAACACATGGATCGTCACCGCCGTTTGACTGTCATCAGCAGTCGAAAATACTTGCTGCGCCTTGGTCGGAATCGTGGTGTTTTTCTGAATCAGCTTGGTCATTACACCGCCCAGTGTCTCGATACCCAACGACAATGGCGTTACGTCCAGCAACAAGACATCCTTCACGTCACCTTTCAGCACACCGCCCTGAATTGCCGCACCGACGGCCACCGCTTCGTCCGGGTTAACATCCTTGCGCGGCTCTTTGCCGAATATTTCCTTTACCTTTTCCTGCACTTTCGGCATGCGGGTTTGTCCGCCCACCAGAATGACGTCGTCGATATCCGATGCGGTCAAACCGGCATCTTTGATCGCCGTGCGGCAAGGTCCGGCGGTACGTTCGATCAAGTCTTCCACCAAGCTTTCCAGCTTCGCCCGGGTTATCTTGACAGCCAGATGCTTCGGTCCGGAGGCATCGGCCGTGATGTACGGCAAGTTGACTTCGGTTTGCTGACTCGATGACAATTCGATTTTGGTTTTTTCCGCGGCATCCTTCAAGCGCTGCAAGGCCAGCATATCCTTTTTCAAATCAATGCCGGTTTCTTTCTTGAATTCATCGACCAGATATTCCATCACACGCGAATCAAAATCCTCGCCACCGAGGAAAGTATCGCCATTGGTCGCCAACACTTCAAATTGGTGTTCGCCCTCGACTTCGGCGATCTCGATGATGGAAATATCGAATGTACCGCCACCCAGGTCATAAACGGCAATCTTGCGGTCACCTTCCTTTTTATCCAAACCGAATGCCAGAGCCGCAGCGGTCGGTTCATTGATAATCCGCTTGACTTCGAGACCGGCAATACGTCCGGCGTCCTTGGTCGCTTGCCGCTGCGAATCATTGAAATACGCCGGTACGGTGATCACGGCTTCAGTTACCGTTTCACCGAGATAATCCTCGGCTGTTTTCTTCATTTTCATCAGCACTTGCGCGGACACTTCCGGCGGTGCGATTTTCTTACCGCGCACTTCCACCCACGCATCGCTGTTATCAGCCCTGACAATGCTATATGGCACCATTTTAATATCGCGCTGCACCATGTCTTCGTCAAAGCGGCGTCCGATCAAGCGCTTGACTGCAAACAGCGTATTTTTTGGATTGGTAATTGCCTGGCGCTTAGCCGAAGCACCCACCAAAATTTCATTATCGTCCGTATAAGCCACGATCGAAGGCGTTGTCCGCGCACCTTCCGAGTTTTCGATGACTTTCGGGCTGCCGTTTTCCATAACGGCTACGCATGAATTCGTGGTACCCAGGTCGATACCGATGATTTTTGCCATGTCTAGATCCTTTTAGAGATTAAATTGGTATAAAAATGGAGATACTTGGAAAAAAATCAAGAGTCTTTCGCTTTCGAAACCGAAACCAGTGCCGGACGGATAATCCGGTCATGCAGCTTATAGCCTTTTTGCATGACTTGAACCACGGTATTGGCCGGCTGTTCGGAATCCACCATGCACATCGCCTGATGCTGATGCGGATCGAATTTCTCTCCTTTGGGATCAATCGCTTTGATGTTGAATTTATCAAATATGCTGGTCAATTGTTTTTGCGTCAATTCCATGCCGTTTTTAAAATTCTCAACCGTGGCATTTTCAACAGCCAATGCAGCTTCCAGACTATCCATTACCGTCAGCAGCTCGGTTGAAAAATTTTCCACGGCATACTTATGCGCATTGGTAATATCGGTTTGTGCGCGTTTGCGGATATTTTCAGTCTCAGCCTTGGCGCGTATCCAAGCATCGTGATGCTCGGCCGCTTTGATTTCGGCCTCTTTCAACAACTGTTCGAGATCGGGTTGAGCAGGGGCGACTTCCCCGGTTTGAATGGTAGCGTCACCGGTCACGCCCGGTATTTTGATCTCTTGCGAATCGGACATTGCGGTTTGATTGGTTTCCGTGGTTTGCGAATTTTCTGAGCTTTGCATCGTATCTCCTCATAAACTGTGGAAGCGATATTGGGATAGCTGCGATAAATTTCAAGCCATCACTGTGAAATTTATCCGGCCTTCCCTACGACTCTACTGAATTAACACGCCAGTTCAGTGTGTTATCTGTCAGAATAATTTCTAGCTTTTAATCCGTTCAGCCAGATCGCGCGCTTTTCCGGTGTAATTTCGCGGTGTCATCGCCAGCAAACGGTTTTTTTCCGCTTCCGGAATGCTCAAACCGGTGATGAACTGATGCAGGGTTTCCCGGGTAATTCCACTTTTGCCGCGTGTCAGTGCTTTGAGTTGCTCGTAGGGATTGGCAACGCCATAGCGCCGCATCACCGTTTGAATCGGTTCCGCCAGCACTTCCCAGGCGTTATCCAAATCGGCAGCCAATTGCGCGGTATTGACATCCAGTTTATACAGACCTTTGCGGCATGAGTCATAAGCTAACAACGTGTGCCCTAGCGCCACACCCATGTTGCGCAATACCGTGGAATCGGTCAGGTCGCGTTGCCAGCGCGATACCGGCAACTTCTCGCTTAAATGCCGCAAAAGTGCATTGGCAATTCCCAGATTGCCTTCCGAATTTTCAAAATCGATCGGATTCACTTTATGCGGCATCGTGGAAGAACCCACTTCATCCGCTTTGGTTTTTTGCTTGAAATAGCCGAGTGCAATATAACCCCAGATATCGCGGTTTAAGTCCAATAAAATTGTATTGATACGGGCATAGGCATCAAACAGCTCGGCCATCGTGTCGTGCGGCTCGATCTGCGTGGTGTAGGGATTGAATTCCAATCCCAGTTTCTCGACAAACGCACGCGCAAATTTTTCCCAATCCAGCTCCGGATATGCGGACAAATGCGCATTGTAATTACCCACCGCGCCATTGATTTTGCCCAGAATCGCGACTGCCTCGAGCTGTTTTTTACCACGCTGCAGGCGATAAACGGTATTGGCGATTTCCTTACCCAAGGTGGTCGGCGTAGCCGGTTGTCCATGCGTGCGCGCCAGCATCGGCACATCCGCCAGCAAATGCGCCAGTTCGACCAGTCGGACAATGATGCTATCGAGCGCCGGCAGCATGACCTGCTGCAAGCTCGATTGCAGCATCAGACCGTGCGACAGATTATTGATATCCTCGGAAGTACAGGCAAAATGAATAAACTCAGTTACCTTGACGACTTCCTCGTTATCCGCCAGTTTCTGCTTCAACCAGTATTCCACCGCTTTGACATCATGATTGGTCGTCGCTTCTATGGCTTTCACCGCTTTCGCATCGGCAACCGAAAAATTCGCCACCAGATTATCCAATTGCGCACGAGTTTGCGGTAAAAACGATTGCACTTCGGCAATCCGAGGCTCATCGCTCAATGCTTTAAGCCAAGCAACCTCCACTTGTACGCGGAAACGGATCAAAGCGAATTCGCTGAAATAAAACCGTAACGGTTCAACTTTGCTGTGATAACGGCCATCCAGCGGCGATAAGGCGGTAATGACTGAGGAATTCATAGTATTTGCTATTTTTTGAAGGGCGGATTTTATCACGCTTGCTCCGCGCTGAAGGTGGTTAATTTTTCAACAAATCCCTGCAGGATTTTCAAGGCAATCCGCATCGATCCTACGCTGCGGCAATTTGCCGCAGCGACAATTTGTCACATTGTTTTGTCGGAATATTCCCATAGAATATAAAAACGTAATTTATTTGAAAGAGATACAAACAAAGCCACGCTTGCCGCAAGGCAGGTCCGGAAAGCCAGCGGATCTCATCACGGAGATAGCCGGGTTGCCTCCTACGAATGATGAGGAGTAACTGAATCGGAGTGTACGAAACTGTCACCCGTTTTTCAGAACATCATTCAAAAAAAGAGGCGCTGCCGATTTGCCCTTTCCCAATTTCATAAGCAATCAACGGCGCCTTGAAATCTTAAAAATAGTAACAATTCTGGAGAAATGAATATGAAAACAAAATCATATCACAACAAAACCAATGCACTGGTATCGGCTGCCATTCTTTCAGCAGTTGCTTTGTCAAGCGGTAATGTTTACGCTGCCGGTGCTGTAGGATTTAAGCCTTGGAGCAGCAGCGGTAACGTTCTTGATGCCGGTCACTCTTCTATTTCCGCTTCCGAGACCGGTTTGAAAAGCGCCTACTCCGACAATCCAGCTCTTCTATATTCCTCTTGGGCGCACACTGGTGATTGGTGGACATTCAGAAACGATGCCACCGCAAATGTCACCGTTACAGTCAGCGGCGATTCCGGCTTTTCACCCGGTGTGACCATCTGGGCAAGCGGCGCCGCGCAATTTGACGGCGGCACCACCGGGTTCGGCTCAGAAATCAGCAATGCCGGATGGGAAACACCGCATTCGTTCAATTCTACCGGAGCAATGGGCGACGCAGGTACGCTCTGGATGGCCAATGGTCAAGGCGGTAACATGATCGAGACTCTAGGTTATGCTATCTCCGGTCCTTCTCATGCCGCCGCAACAACCGGTTGGAACGAAACCTTTTTGACCGGCGCGCATGACGTCAGTCTGACCAATACCTTTGAAAACGGCATTACCGGCAGCACCAGCGCTCATCTCGTGTCGCTGACATTCAATGATTTAGCGCCAGGCTGGTATACCGTCTATATCGGCGGCACCGATCATGCGACTGCGGGCGGCGCGTTTGAATTGACCGTCAGCGCGGTACCCGAAGCGGATACCTGGGCTATGTTGATGGCCGGTTTGGGTCTGATCGGATGGCGCATGCGCAACTATCAAAAAGACTCGGTCCGGGCTATCGCTTAATCTGCAAGCCATTATAACCAGAGGAGAAACAGAGGCCGATTTTCAACCTCCCTTCGTTTCTCCTTAAAGAGTACGCTCGGCCACGCTGCCATAAGAATTTACTGAAGAATTTTGCTGTTGATAAGGTAGAAAGATGTGCCGGCATTTGCGCAGAAAATGACACGGAAAAATTCGGATACTCAGGAGCATGAACGCCGGGTTATGGAAATGTCAGGAGTTTTATCATGCTAATAACAATTAAAAAATATATCATCAACACAACAAAGGCATACTGTCTTACGCTGCTTACCTGTTCAACCTTATACGCCGACTTTGGCCCTATGCCGATGACACTGAAAGGCGTGCCGGTCCCCGAAGTACCCGGTTTACTCGATGGTCCCGACCCGATCATCATCGACAGAGAAAAAGCGATCGCACTGGGGAAAGCCTTATTTTGGGACATTAATGTAGGCAGCGACGGCATTGCCTGCGCCAGCTGTCATTTTCATGCCGGTGCCGACCGGCGCACAAAAAATCAGCTTTCACCCATCGGTAGAAACAGCATACTGCCAAAAGAATTCTCCGCAGCCAGCGACGGCTCCATGCATGCCCCCAACACCGCATTGAAAAAAAGCGATTTTCCGTTTTTCCAGACCGATGATCCGATGAATCCGCTCGGCGTTCCGATTTATAACAGCAATGATGTCGTGGCATCGGCAGGAACTTTCGGCGGCGCCTATCGCGATGTCGAATGGTTTCAGGAAAAAAACGATGTGTGCGACCGCAGCGCCGATGCAGTTTTCCATATCGATAGCAAAGGCACGCGCAAAGTCGAGCCGCGCAATACACCGACGGTTATCAATGCCGTTTTCAATTTCCGCAATTTTTGGGACGGCCGCGCCAACAATATTTTTAACGGCAGCAGCCCTTGGGGGGATCGCGATCCCAATGCCGGCGTATGGTTTAAAAAAAGCGACGGCACATTTATAAAAAAACGCTTATGGCTCATCAATTCTTCGCTTGCTTCCCAAGCAGTCGCTCCACCGCTGGACGACTTCGAAATGGGCTGCCATGGCCGCACCTTTGCCGATCTGGGCCGCAAATTACAGTACCGCCAACCGTTGGAACATCAGCAAGTGCACTGGAACGATAGCGTTCTGAGCAGTTTGGCCTTCAGCACTCCCAATAATCTGCAGCTGGGATTAAATACCAAATACTATCGACTGATTCAGAAAGCATTCAATCCGAAATATTGGAGTGCGATTCCCAACGAGCAATTCGGCTTTCCTGCGGCAGCATCGTCAACCCATACATTGGCTTACAGTCAAACGGAAGCAAATTTCGCCCTATTTTTCGGATTATCGCTGCAAATGTATATCTCTACTTTGATTTCCGACGATTCTCCGTTCGATCAAAGTGAAGTCGACGAGCATGGCACGCCGATCGGACTGAGTGAATCGGCGCAGCGCGGCCTGGATATTTTCCGTGATTCTCATTGCGCGCTTTGCCATATCGGACCAAACTTTACCGCAGCTGCTGTGGTAACCAATGGGATACTGCAAAAAATCAATCCGCATGCTTTCGGCAACGAGGCTTTCCGTGTCAGCACCACCACCGTAGTGACCTATTTATCGGTGAATGGCGGCATGATGTTCCAAGATACCGGTTTTTCCGGCACCGGTGTCAGGCCGGTAGCCGATGATCCCGGTCTCGGCGCCGCCGATCCCTTTAGTAACCCGCTATCGTTCGCCGATCAATATATGCAACTTTTAGCCGGCAATACGGCTGCGGTTGTCGACCACTATGTTGCAGATGTGCGGCCGTGCGATCTCGATACCGCCATCGCAATCGATCGCGACAAACCGCACCCAATGTTATTCACCCGCGTAGACGGTATTCAGAAACAACCGCAGAGTACTACCGATTGCTTTAATCCGGCCGGCACTTTTATTCCAACCGTAGCAACTGCACAGGCTGAACTAAAGAAAACCAATAGAAAGCGTTTTCTGAGTGCCGCGAAAGGTTCTTTCAAAATCCCTACGTTAAGAAATATCGAACTGACCGGACCGTACATGCACAATGGCGGCATGGCGACATTGGAAGAAGTGCTGGAGTTTTATACGCGCGGCGGCAACTTTGAAACGCCGCCGAAAGAGTTCGGCAGGCTTTTTGCCTTGGTCGATCTACGGCTTTCACCACAAAGCCGCGAGGATTTGTTGAATTTCCTAAAAAGCCTGACGGATGATCGCGTGCGTTATGAAAAAGCGCCATTCGATCATCCCGAACTGCCGGTTCCTCACGGTCACGGCGCAAGTTCCAAAACTAACCCGCTGAGCGACGCGCTGGCCTCCGATGAATTTATCGCTATTCCGGCCGTTGGTGCTGCAGGCAGAACCGATGCCTTGCTGCCATTTGAAAGTTATCTGCCGCATTAAAGCCGCACGGAAAACTGATTAATCTGCCGGAAAACCTGCAGTTAATCAGTTTCTTGTGTAAAAAATCAGTGCGGCTTGAAAAATTTGTCGTGAATGCGCCGCGTGGTTCGCCATACCGCCCATAGCACCAGTGGAATCAGCGCGCCGGTCACCAGTTCCGGGTGAATCGGCAATCCGGCCGCCGCACCCGCTTTGAATACGTACAGCAGCAAGCTGATGACGTAGTACGAAATCGCTGCAATCGACAAGCCTTCCACAGTACTTTGCAGCCGCAGTTGCAGCTCTTGGCCGCGCGTCAATTTTTCCAGCAATTGCTGATTCTGCGTTTCCGCCAGAATATCGACGCGGGTGCGCAACAATGCGCTGGCGCGCGCAACACGCGCCGACAAATAATTCATGCGTTGCGCGGTGGCTTCCACCGTAGCGATGGCGGGAGAAAGACGCCGCTGCATGAACTCCCCGATGGTCTGCGTGCCGGGTATGGCTTTCTCACGCAGCTCGGCAATACGTTGCATCACCAGCTTGTTGTACGCTTGCGTTGCAGCAAAACGATAACCATGCTCGACCGTCGCACGTTCAACCCGCGCCGCCAATGCCGTGAGCGTATCCAGCAGTTCCTGATCGGAAGCGGCTTTATTTTCCAATTGCGCGGTGATTTCAGCCAACTGCTGCTCAACACCGGTCAATTCGGGAATCAACCGTTTGGCAACCGGCAAACCCCGCAATGCCATCAAGCGGTAAGTTTCGATTTCCAGCAAGCGCTGCGAAACCCGCCCGGCGCGTGTCTCGGAAGAATCAGCAGGCATAATCACCAGCATGCGTTCAAAACCGCTGGGGCGCAGCATAAAATCCGTCACCGCCAAGGAATGCGTTTCTCTACCGATCAGCGAAGCTACCACCGGATTTCCGCCAAACCACTTGCGCGCTTGCACGAGCAACTCATCGAGCCGGTTCAAATCGCCAGGCACCAGCGCCACTTCCACCGCTGCAAATGTGCGCCCGGGAATTTCCGCCAGCCAGCCGCGCGGCAAGGCCAAGTAAGAAAGCAGTTCCGGATCGGTCGCACCCAATTGTGCCACTTCGGGCAAATGTTGCACCAGCGAGTAGCGTGTGAATTCGCTATGGCGCTCCCAGCGCAAGGTATAGCCCTGCAATCGTAAGCGTAGAAAATTATTCTGCAACTGCTCGAGCATCAGCGTTTGCTGACCGGGAAGCCGCTGCAAGTGCTGGCATTCTTGCTCACGCGCGATACCTTCGTTAATCACCACGACATAAATGATCAATGCGGGCAGCCGGATGCGTTGACTGGGGCGGGCATGCACTTCATTGTGCAATTTGGTGCGTAGCGGATCGTCGCCGGGTAGCCAATCACTCAGATCAGCGTCAATCATTACACTCATAAAAAAGCAACTCTGTTGGAAAACTTGACTGTACCAAGGATCAAATAGCCCGTCAAAAACACTGAAAAACACCCCTTCATCGTCTACAATGAACGCTCACTACCTGAAGATTTCCGGTTGCATATGTCTTCAGAATTTCTGCTTTTCAGTTAACACAACGACATGTCAAATACTCAATACAAAACATCGGCATTTTCAGCTCAACTTCAGCACAGAAGCCTTGCCGCAGTCTGGCACCCTTGCACGCAAATGAAACAACACGAAACCCATCCGCTGGTGCCGATTGTAAGCGGTAAAGGTGTATGGTTATACGATGCCGGCGGCAATCGTTACCTCGATGCGATCAGTTCGTGGTGGGTCAATTTATTCGGTCATGCTAATCCAGCCATCAATGCCGCGATCCGCGATCAACTGGAAAAAATCGAGCATGTCATGCTGGCGGGTTTTACCCATGAGCCGGTAGTCGCATTATCGGAACGGCTCAAAAGTATCGCGCCCGGTTCGCTCGGCCACTGCTTTTATGCCAGCGACGGTGCTTCGGCGATTGAAATCGCACTGAAAATGAGCTTTCACTACTGGCTGTTGTGCGGACAGCCGCAAAAGAACGGATTTGTCAGCCTGCAAAACGATTATCACGGCGAAACGCTCGGTGCATTATCGGTCACCGATGTGGCTATTTTCCGCGAAACGTATGCACCTTTATTGAGACCGTGTACCCATGTGCCGACACCGGATTGGCGCTACGCCGCAGCCGGCGAATCGGCCCGGGATTTCGCGCTGCGTGCCGCAACTGCGCTGGAGAATCATCTGGCTAAACGTCATGCGCAAACGGCCGCGCTGATTCTTGAGCCGCTCATTCAAGGCGCAGCTGGCATGGGAATGTATCACCCCGTTTATCTGCAACGCGCCCGGGAAATCTGCGATCGTTATCAGGTGCACCTGATCGCCGATGAAATCGCGGTCGGTTTCGGCCGCACCGGAACCTTGTTTGCCTGCAACCAGGCTGACATCGCCCCGGATTTCTTATGCCTGTCGAAAGGATTGAGCGGCGGTTACTTACCGCTTTCCGCCGTGATGACGACCGATACGGTTTTTCAGGCTTTTTACGATGACAAAATGGCACGCGCTTTTTTGCATTCGCATTCGCATAGCGGTAATGCGCTGGCTTGCCGCGCGGCTTTAGCCTCGCTGGATATTTTTGAGCACGACCGGGTGATCGAAACCAACAAAAATAAAGCAGCGTATTTGAATACTATCGCCGCACCACTCGCAGCGCATCCCAAGGTCAGAAATTTCCGCAACTGCGGCATGATCTGGGCATTTGAAGTCGAAACGAACGACGCCGACTTTGCCGCCCGATGTTTCCAGGCCGGTTTGAACCAGCAGATTCTGCTGCGCCCGCTGGGGAAAACCATTTATTTCATACCGCCGTATATCATTGACGAGCAGGAAATGGATGTGCTGGTCAATGGTACGTTGCAGGTGCTGAATGCCCTCTAATTTATAAGATCACATTTATGAAGCTGACTTTTTTAGGCGCGGCTGGCGAAGTTACCGGTTCCAGCTATCTGATTGAAACCGGATCGGTCCGTTTTTTGGTCGACTGCGGCATGTTTCAAGGCGGGCGGGAAGCGGATAAAAAGAATCGCACGGCTTTCAAATTCGACCCCAAAACCATCAATTTTGTCTTGCTGACCCATGCGCACATCGATCACTCCGGGTTGTTGCCGCGGTTGAGCGCCTGGGGTTTCCGCGGCCCGGTTTATTGCACCACGGCAACGGCGGATCTGCTTCAGGTGATGTTGAAAGACAGTGCCTATATTCAGGAAAAGGAAGTCGAGTGGCACAATCAAACCCGCCGTCGCAATAGTCAATCCGCTCAGGAACTCGCTCCGCTCTACACCGTGACACAAGCGGAAGCACTGCTGAAGCAATTACACCGCATCGACTATAATGTGGAAATTAACCCGCATCCATCGATTCGTTGCTGCTTCCGCGACGCGGGCCATATTCTCGGTTCCGCCATCATCGAACTGTGGGTAAAAAAAGAGGGCGGTTATAAGAAAATTGTCTTCTCGGGCGATCTGGGGCAACCCGGCCACCCCATCGTACGCGACCCGGCCATCATCCGGCATGCCGACGTTGTGCTGATCGAATCCACTTATGGCAACCGGCTGCACCGGTCAATGCCCGAGACACTGGATGAACTGGTTTATGCGATCAACGATACGCTGATTAGCAAGAGCGGCAACATCATCATTCCGGCCTTTACCGTCGGCCGCACCCAGGATCTGCTGTTTCTGCTGATCGATTTGTACCGCCAGGGCAAACTTGGAGAAATGGCGATTTATGTCGACTCACCGATGGCGCAAGCGGCTACCGAGATCACGCTCAAACACATTGCGTTACTCGACCGCGAATCCACCGAAGCCTTGCAATGGATGAACAGCGCTACGCAAAAACCGCGCATCCATTTCGTCCAGGATATCGAGGAATCAATGCAACTCAACCACATCAAGCACGGCGTTATCATCATATCCGCCAGCGGCATGTGCGATGCCGGGCGTATCAAGCATCACCTCAAATATAACCTTAACCGGCCGGAATGCAGCATCCTGATCACTGGTTTCCAAGCGGAAGGAACGCTGGGAAGACGGCTCGTGGACGGCGCAAAACGGGTCAAGATCTTCGGTCAGGAAGTTCAAGTTAGGGCAACCATTTACACCATCGGCGGACTTTCAGCGCACGCCGACCAAGCCAATTTGCTCAACTGGCTGAGTCACTTCGAGAAAATGCCGGAAAAGATTTTTGTTGTGCACGGCGAATTCAGCAATTCCCAAGCACTGGCCGATGCTATCCAGAAGAAACTGCACTGGAATGCGAGCATTCCGGAATTTTTATCGATTGTTACGCTATAAATTCGCATACTCCCAGCTACCCTTACGATTAATGCGCATGCGGCCAGAGAGAACGGGCTGTTTGCTTTGCATTGATCGCAAAAATCCGGGATGCAAATCAATCATTTTCACTGCAAAAAACCAGTCAGTGTTAATATTTTCGTTATCTTTTTAGCGTAATATCAAAGCTTAATGACATTTATCCCGGTCAAAGTATAGCCTGAAAAGCGCAAGGCGTTATAATACCGGTCAATAACTGAGTAAACTACTAAACATTACCCTATGCCACAAACCTTATTCCAAAGAACACCTCTGCTGGATGGCGACGATATCAACCTGAAACGTGAAGAAATCCGCAATTATTTTCATACCACGCTGGATCGCTACGAACAATTATTCGAAACGCTGCGCAGCGACGAAGCTTATTACAAAAAACCCATCTCGCTGCGTCATCCACTGATTTTTTATCTGGGCCATACCGCCACATTTTTTGTCAACAAACTGATTCTTGCCGGATTGATCGGCGAACGCATCAACCCCAGACTGGAATCCATTTTTGCCGTCGGTGTCGACGAAATGAGCTGGGACGATCTCGATAGCACGCATTACGACTGGCCGACCGTCGACGAAGTGCGCGCGTACCGCAAAACCATGCGCACCATGGTCGACAAACTGATCACGACGATGCCGCTGAGTCTGCCGATCACGTGGGAAAGTTCGTGGTGGCCGATTGTGATGGGAATCGAGCACGAGCGCATCCATCTGGAAACATCGTCGGTATTGATCCGCCAGCATGCCTTGCATTTCGTGCAACCGCACCCGGATTGGCAACCGTACCGGAAAACCGGCGCCGCGCCACAAAATTCACTGGTCGATGTCGCTCCCGGAACAATCACACTGCAAAAAACCAAAACCAATCATCAACACTACGGCTGGGATAACGAATACGGCCTGCACACTGCGGATATCCCGGCTTTTCAGGCCAGCAAATATTTAGTCAGCAACCGGGAATTCTTGGCTTTTGTCGAAGTCAACGGCTATCGTACCGAAAGTTATTGGCAGGAAGAAGGCCGCTCCTGGCAAAAATTCACACAAGCCGAGCACCCCACGTTTTGGATCAAAAAAGGCAATGATTGGTGTTTACGGCTGATGACCGAAGAAGTGCCGATGCCGTGGGACTGGCCGGTCGATGTTAATTATCATGAAGCGAAAGCGTTCTGTAATTGGAAAGCTGCTACCACTAAAAAACCTATCAGACTACCAACCGAGGACGAATGGTACCGGTTGTACGATGTTGCCGGTCTCAGCGAAGTGCCTTATGACCGCAAAGCTGTAGGCAATTTGCACCTGGATTATTACGCGTCAAGTTGCCCGGTCACGGAATTTCCGCAGGGTGAATTCTTCGATATCGTGGGTAACGTCTGGCAGTGGACCGAAACACCAACGTATCCGTTTGAAGGCTTCGATGTGCACCCACTGTACGACGACTTCACCACACCAACCTTCGATAATCAGCACAATCTGATCAAAGGCGGCTCATGGATCGCCTGCGGCAACGAATCGATACGCAGCTCGCGTTATGCGTTCCGCCGCCATTTTTTCCAGCATGCCGGTTTTCGCTACGTGGTATCAAACGCCCCGGCCACCTTGCCAAGTTCCAACTACGAAACCGACAAACTGCTGTCCGAATACGCCGAATTTCATTACGGCGATACCTACTTCGACGTGCCGAATTTCTCCAAAGCGCTGGCCGAAATCGCCATTGCCGCGATGGGCGACCGCCCTCACCGCACCGCATTGGACTTGGGCTGTGCCTCCGGCCGCTCGACCTTCGAGCTGGCGAAAGTATTCGATCACGTCACCGGCATCGATTTCTCCGCGCGTTTCATCGGCCAGGGCGTGCAACTCGCGCAGCAAGGCATTTTGCGTTATACGCTGACCGACGAAGGCGAGCTGGTGTCGTACAAGGAACGCACACTCAGCAATTTAGGATTGGATCACGTCAAGAACAAGGTCGAGTTTTTCCAAGGCGATGCCTGTAATCTGAAGCCGATTTTCACCGGCTACGACCTGATCCTCGCCGCCAACCTGATCGACCGGTTGTACGATCCGGCCAAGCTGTTGAATAGCATTCACACGCGCATCAATCCAGGCGGTTTGCTGATGATCACATCGCCGTATACCTGGCTCACCGAACATACGAAAAAAGAGGCGTGGATCGGCGGCTTCAAGCGCGACGGTGAGAATTTCACCACGCTCGACGGCTTGAAAGAAATGCTCGGCAAGCACTTCCGCCTGATTCAAGGCCCGCAAGCCGTGCCGTTTGTGATCCGCGAAACCAAGCGTAAATTCCAGCACACGCTGGCGGAAGTCACCATCTGGGAGCGCACCGCTTGAGCGACGCGTTCGATTTCGACCGGGAAATCAATCGCACAGGCACGCACAGCGTTAAATACGACAGCTGCTTAGCGGTATTCGGCAAGGCCGACGTCATTCCGGCGTGGGTGGCGGACATGGATTTCGCCGCTCCGCCTGTCGTCACGCACGCGCTGACCGAACGCGCCCGGCACCCCATCTACGGTTACACGCTGTTTCCCGATAGCCTGTACGATGCACTGATCGCTTGGCTGCAGCGGCGGCACAACTGGGTAATACAACGCGAATGGATCGTCATGTGCCCCGGCGTGGTGCCGTCGATCAACGCTGCCGTGATGGCGCTGACGCAACCGGGTGACACCATCATCATCCAGCCGCCGGTATATTTCCCGTTTTTCTCCGTTGCCACGCAAACCGGCCGGCAATTGCTGCAAAACCCGCTGCGACTCGACAACGGCCGCTATAGCATCGACTTCGATCACTTGGAACAATGCGCCCGGCAAGCCAAATTCCTGCTGCTGTGCTCGCCGCACAACCCAGTCGGACGCGTGTGGCAACCGGAAGAACTGGATCGATTGCTGCAACTCGCTGCAACACACAATTTGGTTATTCTCTCCGACGAAATCCACCACGACCTGATTTACCCCGGTCATCGACACCACGTGCTCGCTGCGCTGGCGCGTAATCACCTTTCCGTCATCACCGCTGTCGCACCGAGCAAAACCTTCAACATTCCCGGCTTAAATCTGTCGGCACTGATCATTCCCGACAAAACCATGCGCAATGCCGTCATCCAGGTCTTCAACAGCCTGCACGTCAGCGCCTCCAACCCATTCAGCGTCACCGCCTTCGAAGCCGCCTACCGCGGCGGGGAAACCTGGCTGGAAGCACTGCAGCTCTATCTTCGCGACACGCGCGATACCGTCGAATCGCATCTCGCTGAACACTTACCGGAAATCAAAGTCATCCCAGCCGAAGGCACCTACCTGCTATGGCTCGACTGCCGCGCCATGAACCTGACCGACGCCAAACTGAAACACTTCTTCATCCACCAAGCCGGTGTCGGCCTGAATCCCGGCGTGCAATTCGGCCAGGAAGGCAGCGGGTTTATGCGGTTGAATATTGGGACGCCGAGGAAGACGGTTTTGCGGGTACTGAAAAATATCCAACGGACTATACGCCGATAACGTTACGCCATTTAGCTCTTGGATATAATCAGGCTTGGTATGATGACAACTAAATTGGATAATTCGATCAATAAATAAGAGGATAGTATGAGCGATACCGTGTTGGATTTCGTTTGTGACGTAATTCTTGCGTTATGTCGGACGCCTAATTCTAGTAAGACCGGATGGACGAGATTGCTACAATGACGGCTTCTGATATTGCAGCGTGGTGGGGTGCGATCGTTGCATCTGTCGTGCTTTTGTGGGATATCTTCAAATGGCGTGCAAACCAAGTCAACCTCCGGACTTAGCTCAGGCAAATATGCAAACCGTGACGCACGCAGGTAAGACTTGATGACAACCTCAACATTTTCGTTGAAGCCGTAAACAACAGTGGCAAGACAACGACTATCACGCACCTTGTAGTTAAGCCGTTTGATCGCTTGAGGGGCAAGACATCAATGCGGGGCTTAGTCGCATTGCCAGGTGGCACTCACAACCACTGCCATTTGAACTTGGGCCCGGTAAACGCTGGGTAGGACTAATCGACCAAAAGGAAGTAGAGGCGAAAGCTGGTACTGATGGTCACTTCTATTGCGGAATCATTCACACCGCATCGAAGAAGGAATATCTGGTTCGCGTTAGATTCGATAAGCGGTTCTAATCAGTAAGGTACAGCAAGTAGCTTGGATAAGCTTGCGTCATCCAGGATCAACAATTGAAACCAGAATGGCGCATCAACCAAATTTTAATTGCAAAATGTATAAGCTTACGCTATCGTGACATTCAGTGAATTTCGTTGACATTAAGAATTGGAGTGAAGGACCTTAAATGAGTCAAATATCTGCAAGATTACCGGATGAATTGATAGCTGCTCTCGATGAGGCGGCTACAAAATTGCATCGCACGCGTGCCGATGTGATCAGACAGGCGGTCGAATATTACCTCGACGATTTTGAAGACATTTCCCGTGCCGTAGAAGTTTTGCGCGATCCGGCTGACCCGGTATTAGATTGGGAAACCGCAAAGCATGATTTACTCCGTCAGCATTAAGCAAAGCGCGCTTAAATCATTAAAAAACATAACCTATGAAGATCGGCTTCGCATTATCGAAGCGATTGATCAGCTCAAAACAAACCCGGCAGCCGGTGGCGTGCTCAAGGGAGAATATTCCGGACTGCGCCGCATTCGCATCGGTTCGTATCGCGTCGTATACGAAGTGCATGATGCACAATTGACGGTTTTGGTTATTCGAATCGGCCATCGCCGCGAGGTTTACCGGTGAATTCATTTATTCGGATGGATAATTGCCGCACCAAGGCCAGATCGCGAAAAATAAATGTGAACTATAATTCTATGTTTTCCACTTTCCGATTGCTTATAGCATCTCTAGTCCTGCTTCACTTGACAGGATGCGCCGTCCTAGCGGTTGCCGATGCCGCGGTCACTACCGCTGCGACGGCGGCCAAAGTCACTGTCAAAGCGGTTGGCGCCATTGCCGACACGGTTATTCCCGATAGTAAGGAAAAAGACGCAGACCCGGATAAATAAGTATCGCTTAAAAGCATTCCCTCACTGGATCGACCGAGAAAGCTCGACAAGGAAGCCGCGCAAAAACGAAACCATCCATCATCAAATTTCATGTCATGCAGCACCATCTTCAAGTTTTGAAGAACAAATCGTTGACATTATTTGATAAAACTAGGGCCTGTTAACACTATTTGATATAATACGGTGATGGAAATCACCGAAACTCAATATCAACAGATCGAACACTGCATGCCGCGCCAGCGTGGCAATGTCAGTCATTCCAATCTACAAATTCTCAATGCTATTCTGTATGTTACCGAGCATGGTTGCAAGTGGCGCGGACTACCCAAGCGTTTCGGTAATTGGCATACCATCTACACTCGAATGAATCGATGGGCGAAAAGCGGCGTGCTTCAAAAAGTTTTTGAGCAGCTGCAGCATCAACAAATCATTCGCATCAAGATTGAAGCCGTTTCGATGGATAGCACCAGCATCAAAGTGCACCCTGATGGTACTGGTGCATTAAAAAAAACGGCCCGCAATCCATCGGCAAATCCCGAGGTGGCTGGACCACTAAAATTCATCTGGTTGCCGCAGATACCAGAACAGCCATAACTTTTTCCTTATCTCCGGGGCATACACATGACGCACCGGAAGGACGACAACTCCTGTTAGCACTCGGCCCCGTCTCTTCTCCTACTCATCTGCTGATGGATCGCGCTTATGAGGGTGATCAAACCAGACAGCTTGCATTGGAGCTCGGTTATATCCCGGTTGTCCCACCCAAAACTAATCGGCTGGAGCTCTGGGAATATGACCGCGCCATGTACAAAAAACGCAATGAGATCGAAAGATTATTCCGCAGACTCAAGGGATTCCGTCGAATATTCTCCAGATTCGACAAACTGGATGTCATTTTTCTCTCATTCATCCATTTCGCTCTCATCGTCGAAGCACTTAGGTAGTGTTAACAGGCCCTAGAAGCAGTGACTATGACATTATTCCTGCCAATCTTCTTCCATAAATTTAACTACTTATACAACATAAGCAGTCAGCAGTTTCTCAAGAAAACAAGAGATCCGGACTATCGGCTCCCGGTTCATCTTACCTACAAACCGCCTAGTGCAACTTTGGTGCATTTATCTCATTCATTTCATGACATTTTTCTCTATTGAACCCGGAGTGCTTACTGCATGATACGCACCATGATTTAGCGGTGAATTGTTCAATACGCAGGTTAAATTGCAAAGGAGCGAAAATGCGAAATTTTTTACGATTAATGGCGGTTTCTGGTGCACTTTGGTTGGGTTCAAACGTAGGTGTTGCCACTGCCGGGATTTTTGACGGACATACAGTGAATTACCAGTATTATTTTCCGAACTTAAGCAGCCCTTATACTGCGGCAGGTAACGGGAATTACTTGGTGGGTTCCGGCACGGAGATATCGAATGTCGTTGACGGTCTCGGCACGATCGATTTCAGTGGCAACGAATTCACTGTTTCTTTTTCACATGGCGGTACTTTTTCACCCACTGCGTTTAACGGTTTCGTGATCAGCGATTTGACCGCAAACATCAATCCGTTCACGTCTTTTACCTTGATTTCCAATACCGGTGTGAGCGGAACACCCACAATAAGCTTTGATTCGAATCATTTGTTCGTGAACTGGGAAGGCCTTAATTACACCCGGGGTGATTTGGTGTTTTCGGTCGATTCCGTAATTTCCAGCCCGTTTACGCCCATTACTCATATTTTCGATACCATCAGCCCCGTACCGGAGCCGGATACTTACGCACTACTGCTAGTTGGATCGGGTTTGGTGAGCTTTACCGTACGCCGCAGGCAAGTTTAATTTGCATGCACATATCACATATGGAAATCAGTTTTCTCAACAATAAAAAACCGCCACTTCGGGCGGTTTTTTATCTTACTTGCTTGTGATACCTGAGGATTAGTGTCCAGGTTTGCTGCTACCGCCATAAGGCCGTGGATCTTGTCCTTCTTTGAGGCATTCACCATTACCACCAACGCCAAACTTACAATCATCTGTGCTCGCATTGGGATCACCCATATTGGCGTTTGAACAAGCGGCTAAGAAAACTAATAAAGTTGCAGCAAAAATTGTTTTTTTCATCATTCTAATCGTTCCTTTCTTTAAAATACCCAAATTTAATCAGGGATTCGAGTATATAACAGAATGTCAAATATTCAAACAAGTAGTTTACTGCCCTGGCCCGGACTCACAACTGCGAAGAATTTCAATCAGATAACCGCCGTATTTATCGAACTTGCGCGCACCGATACCACTCACCAAACGCAGTTCATCTTCCGTTTTCGGACACTGCCGCGCCAGTTCGCGCAAGGTGGCGTCGTGAAAAATCACATACGCCGGGACACCGTGTTCTTTGGCCATTTTTGCCCGCCAGTTACGCAATTGTTCCCACAAATACCGTTCGGTCGCATCCAGTAGCGCGACATCCCCGCTGTGCCGTTTTCCGGATGTTTGCATTTGCTTGGCTTGCAGCCTCAATTGTACGGTTCGCTGCCCCTTTAACACGGCACGGCTGGCTTCCGTCAGATGCAATGAGCCGTGACTTTCGCTATCCACTGTCAGCAAACCGAGCGCGACAATCTGACGGAAAACCGCGCGCCAGGCACTCTCCGGCAAATCCTTACCGATACCGAAAGTGCTGAGCCGGTCGTGGTGCCATTCCTTGACCCGCTCCGTTGGGTTGCCGCGCAAAACATCAATCAAATGCCCCGCGCCGAAAGTCTGCCCGGTGCGATAAACGCAGGATAACGCCTTCTGTACTTCCACTGTCGCA